>CABJAN010000001.1 GCA_902363515.1 Bacillota bacterium
ATACCGAGATACTTCTTCCTTCACGCGGCGTCGCTGCATCAGGGTTTCCCCCATTGTGCAATATTCCCTACTGCTGCCTCCCGTAGGAGTCTGGGCCGTGTCTCAGTCCCAATGTGGCCGTCCACCCTCTCAGGCCGGCTATGGATCGTCGCCTTGGTAGGCCGTTACCCCACCAACTAGCTAATCCAACGCGGATCCATCTCATACCACCGGAGTTTTTCACACCAGACCATGCGGTCCTGTGCGCTTATGCGGTATTAGCAGCCATTTCTAACTGTTATCCCCCTGTATGAGGTACCCACGCGTTACTCACCCGTCCGCCGCTCAGTCACTTTATCTTCCTTCCGAAGAATTCCGTTAAAGTGCTTCGCTCGACTTGCATGTATTAAGCACGCCGCCAGCGTTCATCCTGAGCCAGGATCAAACTCTCTGATATAGTGTTTGTCCAAGTTCAAGATAACCTTGGCTATCTATCCCTTTTACTGTTTTGGTTCGTTGAACCTAAGAATAAAATGTAAAAGAATTTTCGATTCATGTGTTTCACTGTTCAGTTATCAAGGTTCCTGTCATTCTTGCGACAGCCATATTAGATTACCACAATCAGGAAGGCTTGTCAAGAACTTTTTTTATTTTTTTGAAACTTTTTTCTCAAGCTGTTTCCGCTTGTTTCTGTCTTTTTCGACAGCCAGTCTAGATTACCACATCTCGCTCGGCTTGTCAAGAACTTTTTTGAAGTTTTTTCAACTTCTTTTTTGATAACTCTCGTTATCAACGGAGAAAGAGGGATTTGAACCCTCGCGCCGCTATTAACGACCTACTCCCTTTCCAGGGGAGCCCCTTCAGCCTCTTGGGTATTTCTCCTTAGCCTGATTTCATCAGTATATTCGGTTGTACCGAAACGGAGAGAGTGGGATTCGAACCCACGCGCCCTTGCGGACAAACGGTTTTCAAGACCGCCTCGTTATGACCACTTCGATATCTCTCCGTATGTTGCTGTGTTAGCGACAAGTGGTATATTACCAGTATTGACAAGAAATGTCAATACCTTTTATAAATTTTTTTCAAGATTTTTCTCAGCCACCAAAAGATCATCCGGCGTTGTAATTTTAATATTCTCATAAGAGCCTTTTACCAGCCTTACAGGAACCTGAGTATAAGCTTCTATAACCATAGCATCATCTGTAATTTCATCCATACAATGTGCCCTGGCACATTCATGTGCTTTCTTAATTAGATCATAAGAAAACGCCTGAGGTGTCTGAATGCTCCAAACCCGGCTTCTCTTTGGTGTCTCCTCTACCATTCCATTTTCATCTGCAATTTTGACCGTATCCTTGGATGGCATTCCCACCACACATGCCTGGAACTTTAGAACCGCTTCTTTGGTGCGTTTTAGGATTTCTTCTGTGACAAAGGGCCTTGCGCCGTCATGGATAAAGACATAATCCGTATTTTTACATGCACAGAGTCCTGCATATACAGAATCATACCGTTCTTTTCCACCTGAAACAACAGCACTGACTTTTGTAAAACCGTACAGTTCTATAATTTCCTTTTTGCAGAAATCTATACATTCTTTTCCTGTTACCAGAATAATATCGTCTATTTCTTCACTTTTCTGGAAGCATTCCAGGCTATAATACAGCAAAGGCTTGCCCTGAAGCACTAAAAACTGCTTCTGTACACTGCTGTTCATTCTCTTCCCCTGTCCTGCTGCCAGAATAATTGCTGTACATTTCATCTAACGCTCTCCCAGTTTCAGATTTGGAACTGCATTTAAGTCCCATCCATGTCTTGTGCCTTTTATATATTCATAATAGCCAGCTACTCCAATCATAGCTGCATTATCTGTACAGAAAATAGGTGATGGATGATAAAACTGGATTCCATTCTTCTCACACGCCTGCTCCATGGCATTTCGCAGAGTTTGATTAGAAGCTACCCCTCCTGCAATAGCCAATTTAGAAATATGATAATCCCTGGCTGCTGCAATGGCATGCTCTACCAGCACTTCCACCACACATCTTTGGAAAGATGCTGCAATATCAGCCTCCACAACAGGCTCTCCCATCATTTTACATTTGTTCAAATGGTTCAAAACTGCTGATTTTACACCACTAAAGCTAAAATCATAAGGTGCATCTGCTACCTTTGCCTTTGGAAAATCCATGGCATAAGCATTGCCCTGCTTTGAAAGCTTATCAATCTTAGGACCGCCCGGATAACCCAGACCAATCGCTCTTGCTACTTTGTCAAAAGCTTCTCCTGCTGCATCATCTCTTGTTCTTCCAAGAATTTCAAATTCACCGTAGTCCTTCACAACCACCAGATGGGTATGTCCTCCGGAAACCACCAGACATAAAAATGGCGGTTCCAAATCTAAATTTTCAATATAATTAGCTGATATATGTCCCTCAATATGGTGTACTCCCACCAGAGGAAGATTTTTTGCAAAGCTAATGGCTTTTGCCTCTGCCACACCTACCAGCAAAGCTCCAACCAGACCCGGACCGTAGGTTACCGCTATGGCATCTAAATCATCTAAGGTAGTGTCTGCTTCTTTTAAGGCTTCTTCAATAACCTGGTTAATTTTCTCAATATGCTTTCTGGATGCAATTTCCGGCACCACTCCACCATATAATTTATGGAGGTCAATCTGAGAAGAAATCACATTAGACAACACACTTCGTCCGTTTTTCACTACAGCAGCCGCTGTTTCGTCACAGGAACTTTCTATAGCTAAAATCAATACGTCTTTCTGTTTTTCCATCTTTTATTCCTCCTCAAACTGCAATTCCACAGACTGTCTGTCTCTGGCAGCTATGGTATTTGGAAAAATTTTTGCTGCTTCTTCCAAGGCTTCCTCCGGTCTTACCAGGGAAGGACTGTAATGGGTCAGCCACATTTCCCTGACCTGTGCTTCTTTTGCCAGGGTTGCCGCTTCCTGGAATGTCATGTGTTTATATGCTTTTGCTTTCTGTTCTTTGTCCTGTTCTCCATACATACCTTCACAGATAAACAAATCCGACTCTGCTGCATGGTCTGAAATCGCTTTTACCGGTCTTGTATCTGTGGTATAAGTAAGTTTAATTCCTTTTCTGGCTGGTCCAAGCACCATATCCGGCGTATAAGTAATACCATCCATGGTAACAGTCTCTCCCTTTTGAAGAGGATTCCAGCATTTCAGGGGAATGTTCTGTTCTTTGGCTCTTACCGCATCAAATTTTCCTGTTCTTTTAATTTCCAGGCTGTAACCATAACAGGTAACATTATGGTTTACCCTGAAAGCAGTAATATGATATCCTTTGACTTCCAGCGTTTCTTCCGGCTGGGTCAGTTCTTTATATTGAATCTCAAAAGGCAGTTCCGGGGCAATTACCCGAAGAGCTGAAACTACCCTGGTCAGCCCTTTTGGTCCAACCAGAAGAAGAGGTTCTGTGCGCTCTGCATTTCCCATGGTAAGTAAAAGTCCAGGCAGTCCGCTGATATGGTCTGCATGATAATGAGTAAAGCAAATCACATCAATGGGCTTAAAGCTCCATCCCTTTTCCTTTACTGCCACCTGGGTTCCTTCCCCACAGTCAATCATTAAATTACTGCCATTGTATCGTGTCATTAAAGATGTGAGTTTTCTTCTGGGCAAAGGCATCATTCCGCCTGTACCCAGCAGGCATACATCCAACATGTTTCTTTCCTCATTTCTATCTTAGCTTCTATTATCTTTCCTATCATAACACACATTTTTTTGTGCTACAACAGCTCATTTTGCAAATTCTTTTCCACCGGAATCTGAAAAGAAGCCACCCATCTGTCATAGCATTTTTCACACACATCAAAGCTGTGGCATTCTCCATCTTTTCCCGAAAAATATCCCCACTGCATGTGTACCGGGAATACCCCTTCCTGAACCAGGTCTTTCTCTGTTTTCAGTTTCTTTCCACAGCAGTTACAATAAATCTCCAATACCTGATTTTCATCCTGGTTTTTGTATTTTCTCATGTCTTTCCTCCTGTGCAGAAAACAATTTCAAGTGAACACCATGGATTATAACCCAGTTTTTTCAGAAATCCCAGTGGGAATTAGCTGTAAACTTAGAAAAAGATAGCAAAATTGCTATCTTTTACACATAACGATTCCATCCTCCACCGGGTCTTCATAAAAGTTCTTCCGCACTCCGGCCTCTTGAAATCCCAGGCGGGAATACAAGGCAATGGCTGCCTGATTACTTTTGCGTACTTCCAGAAAATAGTCCGTAACCCCTCTCTCTTTTCCTATACGAAAAAGCTCCTCCAAAAGTCTGCCTCCGATTCTCTGTCCCTGATATTCTTTTTTTACAGATACATTGGTAATTTCTCCTTCATCCAGGGCAATCCACATGCCGGCATATCCCACTGGCACTTTATCCACAAAAGCACAAAGATAACAGGTGTTTTCCTTGTCTATGGCTCCCCTGAAGCCTTCTTCTATCCAGGGTCTGGAGAAATTTTCCTTTTCTATGGCAGCTACTTCTGCAAGATCCTCCTCCTGCATCTTCCTGATACTAAGCATCCTGACTCTTCTTCAGGCGTTCTGCCCGTTCCCTTTCTGCCTGAGATACCCGAAGATAATCCGGCTGATGTTCTCTGGCGCTCTCTGTTTTTCCCTGGCCATAATAAATTGCTCCAAGAGCAGCCACAGCTCCTGCCCGCTGACGGCTTACATGACCCGGCGCAAAAAGATAAGGAACCTGGCACATTTCCTGAATCTTCTCACGAAATACCGGTACGCCATCTCCCAGGAAAATAACCTTTTTCCCCATCTGGTTCAGTTCTTCCAAAAGCGTATCCACAGGAAGAGCATCCTGTTCTTTTACTGTCTGAAGCTGTCCCTTCTGAAAACAATACAAACCTGTATACACCTGGTTTCTCCTTGCATCCATAATCGGACAGATAAGAGTATCTTCATCTGTCCCGTAAAGATTATAAGCCAATGCTTCTGTTGTTGGAATTCCGATTAATGGTTTGTTCAGAGCCAATCCAAGTCCTTTAGCTGTTGCTGATCCAATACGCAGTCCTGTAAAAGAACCTGGACCTGCTGCCACAGCAATGGCATCAATGGATTCCAAATCCAGTTGTACTGCCTTTTTCAGTTCATCCAGCATCGGCAGCAAGGTCTGAGAATGTGTTTTTTTATAGTTCATGGTATATTCTGCAACCAGGTTATCATCCTCCATAATTGCCACAGAAGCTACTAACCCTGAACTGTCCAGCGCTAAAATCTTCATAATTTTACTTCATCCTCTCTTTTTCCAATCCATCTATGGTGATTTTCCGGTAATCAAATCCTTTCTCCGGATTTTTTTCTATGGTCACAGAAATAATCTGTTTTGGCAAAAGCTCCTGAATCAGTTCTGCCCATTCAATAAGACACACACCATTCCCGAAAAAATAATCATCATATCCGATTTCTTCCATTTCTTCAATATCACCAATGCGATATACATCAAAATGATAAAATGGCATTTTGCCCTCTTCATATACCTGCACAATGGTAAAGGTAGGGCTGTTGACTGGTTCCTCTATCCCAAGTCCCCTGGCTACTCCCTGGGTGAATACGGTTTTCCCCACTCCAAGGTCCCCATTTAAAGTATAAATTTCACCAGGCCGCGCCTGTTCTCCGATTTTCACTCCAAGCTTGAAGGTTTCTTCCGCATTTGTCGTTTCTATAATAATCATATACTATCCTCTTTTTGATTTTTTCCCGTGTTCAGTATAGCACAGAAAATTCCGGCTTGCACCTTTTATTTTTTGCCCTTATAATGGAGTATTATAATTTAAGCAAAGGAGAATGATTATGGCAAATCCAATTGTAACCATTACTATGGCAAATGGCGATGTAATGAAAGCAGAATTATATCCAGAAATCGCCCCAAATACAGTAAACAACTTCATCAGTCTTGTAAAAGACGGCTTCTATGACGGTCTGATTTTTCACCGTGTTATCCGTGGCTTCATGATTCAGGGCGGCTGTCCAAACGGAACCGGCATGGGAGGCCCTGGCTACTCTATCAAAGGAGAATTCTCTCAGAATGGGTTCAAAAATGACCTGGCACATACCCCTGGTGTTCTCTCCATGGCACGTGCTATGCATCCTGATTCCGCTGGCAGCCAGTTCTTCATTATGCATGAAACCTCTCCACACTTAGACGGTTCTTATGCTGCTTTCGGTAAAATTACAGAAGGCATGGATATCGTAAACAAAATTGCAGAAACCCGCACAGACTACAGTGACCGCCCATTAGAGGAGCAGCGCATCCAGTCCATGACTGTTGAAACCTTCGGTGTGGATTATCCTGCACCGGAAAAATGCTAATCCCTGTGTGACCCATTAATCATCAAAAAGGAGATATTCTCCTTCTGATACAGCAAAATAAAGTTCTTTTACATCTGTGATGGAGGCTCTTGCATTGGTAGCCTCTGTCACAGCTTTTTTTATCTGCTCTGCATCTTTTGCCGGAAGGAGTATCTGCATTTTTACATTTTCTGCATACTGGGAGTCCATAACAGGTATTTGGTTTTGTGCAAATAAATACTGAAGTTTCCCAACTCCGGTATAATCTATGCCTATTTCTGTCAAAATCCCATGGTATTTGGTAATTACCCTGCTGGCTGCAAGTCCGGCCTGCACTGCTTTGGAATATGCCCGGACCAGTCCTCCGGTTCCAAGAAGAGTTCCTCCAAAGTATCTGGTAACCACAACTGCTGTATTATAAAGTTCTTCTCCCAAAAGGACATCCAGCATCGGGCGTCCTGCAGTTCCCTGAGGTTCTCCGTCATCACTGCAGCGCACCAGTTCTCTTCTCTCACCGATTACATAGGCAAAGCAGTTATGGGTTGCATCCCAGTGCTGTTTTTTCTTCTCTTCAATAAATCTTAAAGCCTCTTCCTCTGATTTTACCAGACGGACTTCTGCCAGAAATCTGGATTTTTTCTCTACAATTTCCCCGATTCCGCCCTCATATATGGTCTTGTATTGTTCTAACATACATTTTTGATTCCTTTCCATCCTTGTACCTTGCATTTTAGCATAGTTTCTTAAAAAATGGGAACATTTATGAAGAAAAAATGAATTCCTGTGCATAGGAGCAAAGTTTCTTGAATTAGGTTCTGTCATTTGTTATAATGGACGGGAAAAGGAGGCAAGACTACATGAATTTTGGAAAACGGGCCACAAATAAAAAACGAAACGCCCTTACATCCCGTTCTACTATGATCGGAAAAAAAGCACATGTTTCCCTGCTGCGCGTGATATTTTTATCACTTCTGGCAATCTTTGTGATTGGCGCCTGTGCGGGGCTTGGTGCATTTAAGGGGCTGCTGGACAGTGCGCCGGACATAGAGGACGTAAACATTGTACCTGTAGGAGAAGCTACTTTTGTTTATGATGCCAATGGAAATCAGCTTCAAAAGCTCACTGCTCCTAATTCCAACCGTATGCCGGTTACCTTGGACAAGATTCCCAAGGATTTGCAAAATGCAGTGGTGGCCATTGAAGACGAACGTTTTTATGAACATAATGGTATTGATATACGAGGTATTCTCCGTGCCGGTGTCAAAGGTATTTTAAGCGGAGGTAATTTTTCAGAAGGTGCCAGCACCATTACCCAGCAGCTTTTGAAAAATAATGTATTTACAGGGTGGACCAACGAATCTACTGTGCAGCGTTTCACACGTAAAATCCAGGAACAGTATCTGGCTCTTCAATTGGAGAAACACACCAGTAAAAAAGTGATCCTGGAAAATTATTTAAACACCATTAACCTTGGAAACGGAAATTATGGCGTGCAGGCTGCTGCCCAGGACTATTTTGGAAAAGATGTCAGTGAGCTGAGCCTTTCTGAATGTACCGTCATTGCAGGAATCAGCCAGAACCCTACTAAGTTTAATCCTGCTGTAAACCCGGAGGAAAACAGCAAACGCCGGGAAATGGTTCTGGATCATATGCTGGATCAGGAATATATTTCCAAAGAACAGTATGATGAGTGTCTTGCTGATAATGTTTATGAACGTATTCAGCAGGTAGCACAGCAGCAGCAGGAAGAAGAAAACAAGGTATACAGCTATTTTATTGATGAATTAACAGAACAGGTAGTCAAAGATTTACAGGAGCAGAGGGGTTATACAGAATCCCAGGCTTATAATGCGCTTTACAGCGGCGGTCTTCGTATTTATACAACACAGGATCCTGCCATCCAGCAGATTTGTGACGAAGAATATGCAAATCCCAATAACTTTCCTGCGGGAAGCCAGGTGCTTCTTGATTACAGACTCACAGTAAAGCATCCAAACGGTGAGCAGGAAAATTACAGTAAGGAAATGCTCCAGGATTATTTTATTAAAAATGAGAACCAGAACTTTACACTGTTATTTAACAGCCAGGAAGATGCCCAGGCACATGTAGATGCCTATAAGGCCTCCATTCTTGCTGATGGCAGTGAAGTAGTTGCTGAGAGTGTAAACTTTATTCCACAGCCTCAGTCATCTATTTGTATTATTGACCAGTACACAGGCTATGTAAAAGCCATTGTTGGTGGGCGGGGGCAAAAGTCTTCCAGCCTTACTTTAAACCGGGCTACCAATACGTTAAGACAGCCTGGTTCTACTTTCAAGCCTCTGGCTACTTTTGCCGCTGCTTTAAATGAAGGCGGAATGACTCTGGCTACAACCTTTGAAGATACTCCGTACAAATACAAAGACGGAACGCCTCTGTACAACTATGACCATGCTTATCATGGTACTGTGTCCATCCGTACAGCAATCCAGGAATCCTACAACATTCCTACTGTAAAGGCCATGGAAGAAATTACTCCTGCCCTTGGAGTTGAATATTTGAAGAAGTTTGGCTTTACTTCTATTCTGGATACAGATACTGAACTTCCTGCCGGAAGTGGTAAATATTTTTCAGATGTGAATCTTCCTACTGCCCTTGGAGGTATTACAAAAGGTGTCAGCAATCTGGAATTAACAGCAGCCTATGCAGCCATTGCCAACGGCGGTACTTATATCAAGCCTGTATTTTATACTAAGATTCTGGATGCAGATGGAAATGTGGTAATCGACAATACACCGGAGGAAACCTCTGTTATAAGACCAAGTACTGCTTACCTTCTTACCAGCGCTATGGAAGATGTTGTAAAAAAAGGTACTGGTAAACGTCTCCAGTTAAACAATATGCCGGTTGCAGGTAAAACAGGTACCACAGATAACTATAAGAACCTGTGGTTTGCCGGATATACACCTTATTACACCTGCGCTGTCTGGGCTGGTTATGATGATAACACCGTTCTTCCTGCAGGTACAGCGCGTACTTATCAGCAGACTTTATGGAGAACTATTATGCAGAGAATCCACAATGATCTGCCTTCCAAAGAATTTGAAATGCCATCCACAGTTGAGAAAGCGTCCATTTGTACCAAAACAGGATTGCTTGCCACCTATAGCTGCAAGTCTGTAACTGAATATTTTGATACAGAAACACTGCCTAAGAAATATTGTGACGGACATTTCTTCAACTTCTTTAAACCAGGAAATAACTCGGATGATGAAAAGGATGAGGAAGAACCAAAACCAGATGATTCTGTAGATGTGCCGGATGAAATCATTCCTCCGGAGACACCACAGGAGCCGGAAACACCGGAAACGCCTGATGTACCAGAGGTGCCAGATCCCCCTGAGACACCGGAAACGCCTGATGGTCAGACGCCGCCTACGGATCCCCAGACACCTGCAGAACAATAAACCTTTCACCAAAAAAGGAACCTCACGGTTCCTTTTTTTATGTCAAGACAACTTTTTTATTCACTTAACACCAGTTTTGCCGCTCCATATACCCCGGCATCATTTCCAAGCATTGCCAGCGCAAAACCAGCCTCTTTACATGCCGGAAAAGCATATTTATGAAATTCTTCTTTCACACAGTCCAGTAAAACCTGACCAGCCTTGGAAACGCCGCCTCCTAATACAATAATCTCCGGATCTGCTACACAGGAAAATACTGCCAGCGCCTTTCCAAGATATTGGGAAAACTCTTTCACAATTTCTTTTGCCAGAGCATCCTGTTCTTTGTATGCGTCAAAAACGTCTTTTGCTGTAACCTTCTCTTTGCCTCTTAAAAGAGATGCCGCGTCAGAAGATGCCAATGCCTGTTTTGCCAGTCTGGCAATCCCTGTAGCAGAAGCATACTGTTCCAGACATCCTTTATTTCCACAGTTACAAGCCACGGTTTCTTCCGGATTTACACAGGCATGTCCCAGCTCTCCTCCGGCTCCGTGAGCCCCTGTAAGAATCTTTTCATTAATGATAATGCCGCCGCCTACGCCGGTACCAAGGGTTACCATAATCATATTTCTGGCTCCCTGTCCTCCGCCTTTCCACATTTCTCCAAGGGCAGCTACATTGGCGTCATTTCCGGCTTTAACCGAAATACCTGTGAGACTCTGAAGTTCCTCTTCAATATTCTTTCTTCCCCAATGAAGATTCACCGCATAGGGCAGTTCCCCATTCTCACCTACTGGTCCTGGAACCCCGATTCCAATTCCCGCAACCGCTTCTTTGTCTATATGTCTTTCTTTCATTTTGTCCAGAATGGTTTTTGCAATATCCGGAAGGATTCTTTCCCCATTGTTTTCTGTATGGGTTTTGATTTCCCATTTTTCTTCCATGGTTCCATCTGTCAGAAACAACGCACATTTTACGGTTGTGCCTCCCAAATCAATTCCAAAACAATATTTACTCATGTTTTATGACTCCCCTTCTTCTCTTTTTTTTGCCATATTTTCCTGTACACGCCTGTACAACTCCTGGGCGGCATTATATCCCATCTTTTTCTGACGGTGGTTGACTGCCGCGGATTCGACAATAACCGCCAGGTTTCGTCCCGGGCGGATAGGCAGAGAATGGCAGACAATCTTATTTCCTAAAAATTCTGTATACTCTTCTTCCATGCCAAGACGGTCATATTCTTTGTCCCGATTCCACTCCTCCAGTTTAATAACCAGATCAATAGACTGGGTATCTTTTACACTTTCAACACCAAACAAAGTCTTTACATCAATAATTCCAATACCGCGAAGTTCAATAAAGTGACGGGTAATATCCGGCGCAGAGCCAACCAGAGTTACATCACTGACACGGCGAAGTTCCACCACATCATCACTGACAAGACGATGTCCGCGCTTAATCAATTCAAGCGCTGCCTCGCTTTTTCCAATGCCGCTTTCTCCCATAATCAGGACGCCTTCACCATATACGTCCACCAGCACTCCATGAATGGAAATACACGGAGCAAGCTGTACATTGAGCCAACGGATAATCTCTGCCATAAAAGCAGATGTGGTATTATCGGTGCCAAACACCGGAACATTATACTTTCTTGCCAGCCCCAGCATATCTTCATCCGGCTCTGTCATGGTTGTAAATACCACACAGGGAATTTTGCTGGAAACAAACCGCTCAAAGGCTCTTATTTTTTCCTCCCTGTCTAAATGGAGCAGATACGTATATTCAACATAACCAATAATCTGGACACGTTCATTTTCAAAATGTTCCAGATATCCGGTAAGCTGCAAGGCCGGGCGGTTGATTTCCGGCGTATTGATTCGCATGGCGGTGATATCAATATCCGGTGTTTTATTGTACAGGTTCAGCTCCTGCACCATTTTTGTTAATTCTACACCTTTCATGTTTCTTCTCCTTTATCATGTACTGGCATCTGCCTTAAATTCTCTCCATTTTATTCTATCATACAGAACTTCTAAGTTCAACAATGGTGAAAAAAATCAAAAACCTGAGCAGCCGCTTTTTCATTCATGGATTCCACCCGGGCAAGTTCTTCGATACTGGCTTCCTTAATGGCTTCCAGACCTTTAAACTGTTTCATAAGGGCTTTTCTTCTGGCTGGTCCAATACCTGGAATATCATCCAGAACAGAATGTACCTGCCCCTTGCTTCTTAAAGAACGGTGATATTCAATGGCAAACCTGTGAGCTTCATCCTGGATTCTGGTAATAAGTTTAAACCCTTCACTGTCCCGTTTTATGGGAATTTCCTGGTTTCTAAAATAAAGCCCTCTGGTTCTATGTTTGTCATCTTTTACCATGCCGCACACAGGAATCTGCAAATTCAGTTTTTCTAAGACCGACAGAGCAATATTTACCTGACCTCTCCCGCCATCCATCATAATCAAATCCGGAAACCTGGTAAAGCTTCCAAATTCTTGTTCCAGTTCCTGATTTCTGCGTTCTTCCTGCTCATTCATGCCATGGACAAAACGCCTGGTAAGCACCTCTTCCATGCTGGCATAATCATTTGGACCTTTTACCCACTTAATCTTAAACTTCCGGTAATCGCTGCGTTTTGGCTTTCCTTTTTCATAGACAATCATGGAACCAACTGACTGAAAACCGCTGATATTTGAAATATCAAAGGCTTCGATTCTCTGAATATCCTGCAGCCCCAATAATTCTGCAATCTCTTTGACTGCTCCAATGGTTCTGCCTTCTTCTCGTTTTATCCGCTCCTTATCCTGACGCAAGACCAGCTTGGCATTTTGATATGCCATTTCCACCAGCTTTTCCTTGGTTCCCTTCTTTGGTACCAGAATCCGTACTTTCTTCCCTTTTCGTTTTTCAAGCCACCGGGCAATCAGATCCTGCTCTTCGATTTCTTCCTGAATCATAATCTCTCTTGGAATAAACGGCGTCCCTGCATAAAATTGCTTCAAAAAGCTGGAAAGAATCATAGCCCGGCTGTCTCCCGGAGCTGTCTTCATATAAAAATGATCCCTTCCAATCAGCTTGCCATCCCGGACAAAAAATACCTGCACCACCGCATCCTGTCCTTCCTCTGCCATGGCAATAATATCCTTGTCCTCCCCGGGATGGTCTGTAATCTTCTGTTTCTCTCCAATGCGCTGTACGCTTTGCATTAAATCCCGATACTGGGCAGCATCCTCAAATTTCATTTCTTCAGACGCCTGGTACATTTTCTCCTCCAGTTCTTTCAGGATTTTTTTATGATTTCCATTGAGAAAATCCAGCAGACTGTCCACCTGCGCTCTATAGGCTTCCTGAGAAATATATCCCTGACAAGGTCCGTCACACTGCTTAATATGATAATACAGGCAGGGACGTTCTTTTCCTGTGTCTCTTGGAAGCACTCTGCTGCAGGTGCGGAGATGATACAGCTTTCTGGTAAGCTCTATCACATCCTTCACAGCCCCCGCATTGGTATAAGGTCCGAAATACTTTGACTTATCCTTTTTCATGGTTCTTGCAGTCATAATTCTTGGAAATGCCTCCCCCACCGTCACTTTGATAAAAGGATAATTTTTATCGTCCTTTAACATGGTATTATACTTGGGCTTATGTTCCTTAATCAGATTTGATTCCAGAACCAAAGCCTCCAGCTCTGAATCGGTAACAATATATTCAAACCTCTCTATCTGCTCTACCATCTGTTCTTTCTTAATTCCCAGATTCCTGCTCTTTTGAAAATACTGTCTGACTCTGTTTTTCAGGCTAATGGCTTTGCCCACATAAATAATGGTGTCATGCTTATCATGCATGATATATACTCCCGGAAGAGAAGGGAGTTTTTTCAGTTCCTCCTCTATATTAAACATCATTTCCTCCTGGTTTTTTATTCTTTTTCTGCTTGTATCGGATAGAAAAGGGAAGGGCTGACACCTTTATGTGCAACAGCTCCTTCCCTTTATGTTGTGCCGCATATTCTCTTTTATTCCACAACGGGATTCTCCGGTATTTCCGGGGTTTCGGACGCTTCCAGTTCTACAGGCTTTTCCTGTGCTTTTGGCTCTTCTATGCCTTTTGCCTCATGGAAAATCTTCATAAATTCTTTTCCTGTAATGGTTTCTTTTTGAATTAAAAACTCTGCAATCTTATCCATAACATCCCGGTTTTCGCTGAGAAGTCGTTTTGCCTCATCATAGGATTTCTTCAAAAGCTTCATGACTTCATGGTCAATCTCTGTTGCTGTAGCATCACCACAGTTTAACACTGCTCTACCATCCAGATACTGATTCTGAGTTTCTGAAAGTCCCATCAGTCCAAAACGGTCTGACATACCATACTGAGTAATCATAGCGCGCGCCACCTTGGTAGCCTGTTCAATATCATTGGCAGCTCCTGTAGTCACAGTATCAAAAACTAATTCTTCTGCTGCACGTCCGCCCAGATAACCTACCAGCATGGCTTCCAGTTCCTTCTTGGTATTTAAGAACTTCTCCTCTTCCGGCACATGCATAACATAGCCAAGAGCGCCCATGGTTCTTGGAACAATAGTAATCTTCTGTACTGGTTCGGAGTCCTTTTGCAGGGCGCTTACCAGAGCATGCCCTACCTCATGATAGGAAACAATCTTGCGCTCTTCCTGGCTTAAAATCCGGTCTTTCTTCTCTTTTCCTACCAGAACTACTTCCACTGCTTCCAGTAAATCTTTCTGGGAAACTGCCTGTCTGCCATTTTTAACAGCCAGAATGGCGGCTTCGTTAATCATATTGGCCAAATCGGAACCTACAGCTCCTGATGTTGCCAGGGCAATTCCTTCCAAATCTACACTTTCATCCAAAGCCACATTCTTTGCATGTACTTTAAGGATATTCACCCTTCCCTTTAAATCCGGACGGTCAACAATGACTCTTCGGTCAAAGCGTCCAGGTCTTAACAGAGCCGGGTCTAATACTTCCGGACGGTTGGTGGCTGCCAGAATCAAAAGTCCTTTGGAGGTATCAAAACCGTCCATTTCCGCCAGCAACTGATTCAGGGTCTGTTCCCTCTCATCATTTCCTCCATACCTGGCGTCACGGCTTTTACCAATGGCATCTACCTCATCAATAAAAATAATGCAGGGGGCATTTTTCTTGGCTTCTTCAAACAAATCCCTTACTCTGGAAGCGCCCACACCTACAAACATTTCCACGAAATCGGAACCAGACAGGGAAAAGAAAGGAACGTGGGCTTCCCCTGCCACTGCTTTGGCAAGTAAAGTTTTACCGGTTCCCGGAGGTCCCACCAACAGGGCGCCTTTTGGCAGTTTGGCACCAATAGTTGTATATTTTCCAGGATTATGAAGAAAGTCCACCACTTCCTGCAGGGACTCTTTTGCCTCGTCCTGCCCTGCCACATCTTTAAAGGTAATACCCGTTTCCTTCTGGACATAAGCCTTTGCCTTGCTTTTTCCCACGCCGCCCATCATACCGCCATTTTTGCTCATCCTCTTATACAACATGCTTAAAAGGAAAAACATAAGCAGTACCGGCAATACCAGGCTTAGGATTGTGTAAAGAACTTCTGTTGCCGCATTGGGCTTCTCTCTGTTAAAATCTTCTACACCGGCCTTTTCCAGACGTTTTACCAGTTCACTGGCATCCTCCATCAAGGTTGTGTAAAGCGTAGCAGGAGTTCCCATTTTCTGCTGTTTCTTAAGCGTAACCGTCAGCGTTTCGCCTTTCATTACAACACGATCTACTTCTCCCTTTTCCAGCATTTCAATAAACTGGCTGTAAGGGACTTCGCTGGACACGCCTCTGGTCATCCTGCCAAGGACATTAAACATCACCAGGCTTACCATGATGCATAGAAGAATGACCAGCAATGACTGTTTATTCTTAGGCCCGTCATTTTTAGGGCCGTTATTCTGATTTTGCTCCATCTCTCTCCTCCTTGCGTTATCTTCTTTATTATAAGGATTCCCCAATTATAAATCAACTATAAGATTGTGAAAAACCGAACACATTTATTAAAGTTTTGTAAATTTCTGTAGAATCTATACAAAATATAATATTTTTGTTGTTACCACTGGAATTCCTGTCGGCTTTTTAGTATACTAAGTTACTGTATTAGAAAAAATAAAAAGAAAAGGGGCATATAGAACATGAAAATAGGATTTGATAATGATAAGTATTTATCCATGCAATCTGAACATATCAAAGAACGCATTAATCAATTTGACAATAAACTGTACCTTGAATTCGGAGGAAAACTGTTTGACGATTACCATGCCTCCCGTGTGCTTCCTGGATTTGCCCCGGACAGTAAGTTAAAAATGCTGATGCAGCTTTCCGACCATGCGGAAATCGTTATTGTTATCAGCGCCGGAGATATTGAAAAAAACAAAGTCCGTGGTGACCTTGGAATCACTTATGATCTGGATGTGCTGCGTCTCATCGATGCCTTTCAGTCCCGAGGCTTCTACGTTGGCAGCGTGGTAATCACCCAGTACACCGGACAGGCTGGCGCCAACAATTTTAAGACCAAACTGGAAAACCTGGGAATCAAAGCATATATTCACTATCCAATCGCAGGATATCCAAGCAATATTCCTTTTATTGTCAGTGATGAAGGCTTCGGCAAAAATGAATATATTGAAACCACCCGTCCTCTGGTGGTTGTGACTGCACCAGGACCTGGAAGCGGAAAAATGGCAACCTGCCTTTCCCAGCTTTATCATGAACACAAGCGTGGCATCCATGCCGGATACGCCAAATTTGAGACGTTCCCAATCTGGAATATCCCATTAAAACATCCGGTAAACCTGGCTTATGAAGCAGCCACTGCAGACTTAAACGATGTGAATATGATTGACCCCTTCCATCTGGAAGCCTATGGCACTACTACTGTAAATTATAACCGGGATGTGGAAATTTTCCCTGTACTTAGCGCAATTTTTGAGAAAATTTTCGGAAAATGCCCATACCAGTCTCCTACTGACATGGGTGTTAATATGGCTGGAAATTGTATTATTGATGATGAGGTCTGCAAAGATGCCTCCAAACAGGAAATTATCCGCAGATACTATAAAGCTCTGGAAGGGCGTGTTGAGGAAACCAGCAACAATGAAGAAGTATTTAAGCTGGAGCTGCTCATGAAACAGGCAGGTATTTCAACAGAAGACCGCAAAACAACCACTGCTGCCTTACAGCGGGCAGAAGAAACCGGAGCTCCGGCGGCTGCCATTGAACTGGAAGACGGCAGAATTCTCACAGGAAAAACTTCAGATCTTTTAGGCGCTTCTGCTGCTTTACTTTTAAATACTTTAAAGGAGCTTGCCGGTATCCAGCATCAGCTTCATGTAATTTCTCCGGTAGCCATTGAACCTATCCAGAAGTTAAAAACCGCTTATCTTGGAAGCAAAAACCCGAGACTGCACACCGATGAAGTGCTGATTGCCCTTTCCAGCAGCGCTGCTACCAGTGATGTGGCAAAACTGGCTCTGGAACAGCTTCCAAAACTAAAAGGCTGCCAGGTACACTCCTCTGTTATGCTGTCCTCCGTGGATAAAAACATCTTCAAGAAATTAGGGGTACAGCTTACCTCTGAACCGGTGTATGAGCATAAAAAGATTTACTAAAATGATAACATAAAAAAAGAGCTGTCAGCATCGTCGCATTACAGGAATATTGATGCTAATAGCTCTTTTTTTATTTCTTATTCTTCGTATCCGTTTGGATTATTGGACTGCCATCTCCAGGAGTCCTCACACATTTCTTTGATTCCAAATTCTGCTTTCCAGCCCAGTTCTTTCTCTGCTTTTTCTGCGCTTGCATAGCAGGTAGCGATATCTCCGGGACGACGTTCTTTGATTACATAAGGAATTTTTACTCCTGTAGCTGCTTCAAAGTTTTTCACAATATCCAGAACACTGTATCCGTTTCCGGTTCCCAGATTATAGATTTTTAAGCCCGCTTTTTCTTCAATCTTTTTCAGGGCTTTCACATGACCTTTTGCCAGGTCTACTACATGGATATAGTCTCTTACGCCAGTTCCGTCCGGTGTATCGTAATCATTTCCGAATACGCCCAGTTCTTTCAGCTTTCCTACTGCTACCTGTGTAATATAAGGCATCAGATTGTTTGGAATACCATTTGGATTCTCTCCAATGGTTCCACTCTTGTGTGCGCCGATTGGATTGAAATATCTTAATAACACTACATTCCATTCCGGGTCCGCCTTCTGGATATCAGATAAAATCTGCTCCAGCATGGATTTTGTCCAGCCATATGGGTTTGTACACTGACCTTTTGGACATTCTTCTGTAATTGGTACAAAAGCCGGATCTCCGTAAACGGTTGCGGAAGATGAGAAGATAATGTTTTTCACTCCATGTTTTCTCATAACATCTACCAGAGTCAGTGTTCCGGCAATGTTATTTTCATAATATTCCCATGGTTTTGCTACGGATTCTCCCACTGCCTTTAACCCTGCGAAATGAATGCAGGAATCAATGGATTCTTTATCAAAAACTTCATTCAATGCTTCTCTGTCTAAAATATCTGCTTTGTAAAATTTCACTGGCTTTCCGGTAATCTTTTCCACTCTCTCCAGAGATTTCTCACTTGCATTAGAAAGATTGTCAAGAACCACTACCTCATATCCAGCATTCTGAAGCTCTACTACAGTATGGCTTCCAATATAACCTGCCCCACCTGTTACTAAAATTGCCATTTTTGCTTCCTCCTTTGAGAACATGAATTTAGATTTTATTTTTTATGTTTAAAAACATTATTTATGTTTGTTTATACTCTATCACTTTTTTTCTCAGAATTCAAGTATCTTTTCCTCCGATTTTTTTATCTTATAAACCGGGTCAGCCATTCCATACGTTCTATGGCATAAGTGAAAAATCCCTGATATGCCTGGCAAAAATAATTCTCCTTCTCCCCTGCATAATCCCGCTTACAGCCGCCTCTGCATAAAGGATACCATCTGCACTGACTGCACTTTTCACCGCGTCTCATTCCTTCCCGGAAAAAATCCTTCTCTACCGGCACATCTTCTGAAAACCGAAAATTCCCATCTGCAATATTGGCAACGCGATGCTCATCCAGTACATAAAAGTCACATGGGAATATATCGCCATTGGCTTCCACAATATTCTGCATGGAGCATCTTCCCGTCTGTGCGCAGGCCTCCGGCGGATATCCCTTAAGCACAGACATCCAGTTGTCAAATTCCCGTACTGAAACCATCGTTCCCTTCCGAATGTCCTCAAACCACAGGTCAAACAAATCTTTCAAAGCCCGCTCATAGACCTCCGGCGTCAAGGACCATGGATGCTGTCCTCTCTTCTCTCCCAGAGGATCCAGACAGGGAATATACTGCTGATAGTAAAAACCTTCTTTTTTCAGATACTGATAAATGGAGGTAATCTTCTTTGCGCTTTGTTTCGTAAGAACGCAGAGAATATTCACATCTACACCTTTTTTCTGCAACATTTTTGCATTTTTCAAAACCCGCGCAAAAGTTTCCTTTCCACTCCCATCGCGGCGGTTTTTATCATGAATTTCCCTGGTTCCATCCAGAGATATTCCCACTAGAAAATGGTGCTCTTTTAAGAAATCTCCCCATTCTTCGTTTAAAAGGCTTCCGTTTGTCTGCAGACAAAACTGAAGTCTGGTTTCCGGCTTCTTATATTGTTTTGTATAGTCTATAAACTTCCGGTAAAAATCCAGCCCAGCCAGAGTGGGTTCTCCTCCCTGAAATCCAAAGGTACAGGAAAGCTCTGCTACATCCAGGGCTTTTTTTACCACTGTTTCTAAAACCTCATCTTTCATAAATCCGTAGGAATGCACTTCTCTGTTTTTACATTCATCTTCGTAAAAGCAATAGCTGCATCTTAAATTACAGTTAGAAGACGCCGGTTTTATCATTAATTGTACATGTTTCATTGTATTTTGCCACTTTCTTTTCTTTTTTTCATTTTAGCTTTTTTTATAAGGAAATACAACCCTGAAAATTTTACTTTCAATTTTTTTCATTGTTTTTCCCTTACTTTCATATTATAATGAAATTATATTATGACAACACAGGCAAACGTCTGTGAAAAGGAGAATCTATCATGAAAATTTATAAAACCAAAAACTATGAAGAAATGAGTAAGAAAGCAGCTCACATCATTGCATCCCAGGTGATTTTAAATCCTGACTGTGTACTTGGACTTGCTACTGGTTCTACACCTGTTGGAACCTACAAAAACCTGATTGAATGGTACAACAACGGAGATCTTGATTTCTCACAGATTACTTCCTGTAACCTGGACGAATATCGTGGATTAAGCGGGGAGCATGATCAGAGCTACCGTTATTTCATGAACCACAACTTATTTGACCATGTAAATATCCGCAAAGAATGTACTTATGTTCCAGACGGATTGGAAGAAGACAGTGATAAAGCTGCCAGAGATTACGATCAGATTATTGCAGACCAGGGCGGTATTGATTTACAGCTTTTAGGCCTTGGACATAATGGCCACATTGGTTTCAATGAACCTGCTGATGAATTTCCAAAAGGAACTCATGTGGTAGATTTAACAGAAAGCACCATCCAGGCTAACAAACGTTTCTTTGCAAGTGAAGCAGATGTTCCGCGCCAGGCTTACACCATGGGAATCGGCACAATTATGAGCGCAAAGAAAATCCTGGTTGTTGTAAGCGGTGAAGACAAAGCGGAAATCCTGAATAAAGTCATCAACGGACCAATCACTCCACAGGTACCGGCTTCTATTCTTCAGCTTCATCCAGATGTAACAATCGTAGCAGACGAAGCTGCTTTATCTAAAACAAAATAAAAAGCCTTGATAATTTAACACCCTCAAGAATCTTGATACAGATTCCTGAGGGTTATTTTATATCACAGCATCTTTCTCTAATAGTTACCATTAACTATTGCGTATTCTATTTTTCCGAATTTCCTTCCATTTCAGCGGATTCCCATAATGCATCACAGAAGCGCTGTAAATCTGTGCAGATAACACAGCTATAATCACAATAGATACTGCCAGAATTGCCATAGACAGCAGCAGCTCCGGTGTGGTAATGTCACCGGTGAGAATCTTAAATGGCACTGCAAAGGGTGAGGAAATAGGCAGGTAAACAGCCAGCTTTGACAATGCATTGCTTCCGCCACCGGCTACAGATGTGAAATAGCCAAGATAAAATCCTACAATAGCAACTATGGATACCGGCATCATCACAGAATTCAAATCTTCTATTTTGCTCACCGCTGCGCCGCATACAGAATTCATCACTGCATACAGGGCATAGCCTAAAATAAAGTAAAGAATCAATACCAGAATCGTGTCTGCCCCAAATCCGGAAAGGCTGATTTCAATTCCATTGATCTGGAAGCCATCTGGCATCAAAATCCCATAGCATGCCAGTCCGAAGGCCAGAAGTCCTCCCATCTGCAAAAGCCCCACAGCTCCCATAGCAAGACATTTTCCCACTAAAATCCTGGAGGGTTTCGCGGAAATAATCAAGGTTTCCATAACTCTTGAGGTTTTTTCAGACGCCACAGACATAGCAACTCCATATCCATAGTAATACACTGCAAAGAACATCACAAAGGTCATCACAAGCCCCAGTACATATCCGGTAAGATTCATTTCACCTGCTGATTCCTCCGCATATCCAAGAGGAACCTGGGCTGCTGCTATGTTTTCTGCGCTGACACCCTGAGCTGTCAAAAACTCAGCCTGCCAGATTTTCGTACTCAGTTCCCCAGCCTTATCGGCATTAATCCCTTTCATGAAATTGGTATTCACCACATGGATAAAGGGAACTCCCTCCTGGTCTTCTATGTAGAGAATGGAATTTTTCTCATTCTTTGCCACATCTTCTTTTAGTGCAGAAAGCTCCTGGGTTTTGGAACTCTTAAACTCCAGTTCCGGGTACAGTGCCTGGAATGCATCCATATGTTTCTCAAACACTCCTGTTTCATCAATAAAATAACAAATTCCTTCTTTTTCAGAAGAAACCTCTGCCTGCCCTTCTGTACCCTGGCTTCCCTCTTCTGATTTGTCAAAAGCCGATATAATCCTGGGAGCCAGACACAAAAGTAAAATCAATGCCATAATAATAATGGTGGACACCCAAAATGCCTTTTTTCGGATACCTTCTTTAAAAGTATATTGAAATACTGTTAAAACCTGTTTCATTTCGTTTCCCCTGCCTTTCTCACGAAGATTTCCTGTAAGGATGGTTCACGGATTTCAAACTTCACTGGGTAGATGTCTGCATCCAGCAATCCTTTTAAAAATTGATGGGCCATGTCATCTCCCTGGATTTTATATTCTGTCTCAGATGCACGTTCTTCAAATAACTGCAGTCCGTTTTGTTCTGCAATGCTTCTTACATCTCCCTGGGCAGAAACCACCAGATTGGTATGCCCATAGCCTGCCTTAATCTCTTTCAGATTACCTTTCAGCAAAGTTTTTCCCCTGTCCAGGATAACTAAATCCTTGCAATACTCTTCTACTGTTTCCATCTGGTGGGTACTTAAAATAATATATTTTCCTTCCTCCACCAGTTCCCGCACCAGTTGTCTGAGAACCTGGGCATTTACCGGATCCAGTCCGGAGAATGGCTCATCCAGAAAAATCAGCCGGGGATTATGGATAATGGCTGCAATAAGCTGCACCTTCTGCTGATTTCCCTTAGATAATTTCTCTGCCGGCACGTTTTTATACTCTGTTACCTGTAAACGCTCCATGTAATCCAAAGCCGATTTTCTGGCTGCTTCTTTTTTCATACCCCTTAACATACCGAAATAAATCAACTGCTCTAAAACCTTTGTTTTCATATAAATCCCACGTTCCTCCGGTAAATATCCAAAGGATAAGGTTTCTCTGGTAATTCTGGTGTTATTCCAGGTAGCAGAACCCAAATCCGGATTCATAATTCCAAGAATTGTTCTTATGGTTGTAGTCTTTCCTGCTCCGTTGGTTCCCAAAAGCCCAAATACACCGGGGCTTTCCATGGAGAAAGACAAATGGTCTACTGCAGTCTTTTCTCCAAATTTTTTCGTTAGTTCATTTACAATCAATCCCATAAAATATCCTCCTTCACAATATTATTTCTTATAATGCCTGCAATAATAAGCATAAATCAGTGTCTGGGAACACCAGATAATCAGCAGCAGCAGAAAGGGCGCAATCCCCAAATTCAGAATTGTGGACAGTAAAACCAGCGCTACAAACAGCCCTAAATATAAATATTGAGATTTCAGATAAGCTTGATATCCGGCATGAAACACCTGCACTTTCTCCCGTTCATCACAGCTTGCCAGGCACTCTTTATCATAATTCCAGCTAAAAATATTTCCCTTTCTCTCCGGATTCAGTTTTTTCATATAGTTTACAATTCGGTCCAGACAAATCAGATTCCAGAACGCCCCTATAACAAAGAAATGAATTGCAGCCCCATTTCCTGCTGCTTCTTCCCTGTAAAGCTGGGAAATCACAATTCCTGAAACACAAATTCCAACAACACTCAGCAGGCTTATCACTGCCTGATAACGCTCATAAGATTTTTCTATACGCTCTGCCTCTTCCTCATCCTCCCTGTCCCAGTTTTTGTATTTCTTCCTTGCCCGAAGAACCAGAACAGTCCCGATAATGCAGCCTAAAACAGATAAGGCTATCAAAGCCCATGAGCTATACAGGGATATCAACGCCTCCAGATTTTTTAATTCCTCCCTAAGAGGCTCTCTCCAGCAAAAAAACACCAGACTTCCTCCGCCTCCTATGATTGCTCCTATAAGCATTAAAATCCCCGTTTGAAGAAAGCCTGCCTTTCTTCCTGTTTCCTGCTTTTGTTTACTCATCCTCTTCTCCCTCCTCATAGCGGAAAATTTCTTCTACACTTGCATTGCACTCCTTGGCTATTTTTAAAGCGAGTGTCACAGAGGGAGAATAATCTCCTCTCTCAATCAGGCTGATAGTCTGTCTGGATGCTCCCACCCTTCTGCCTAATTCCTGCTGGTTGATTCCAAGCCTTGCCCTGTATTCCTTCAGATTATTATATAGCGGCACATGTTTACCCCCCCCCTAAAAAATTTCTTTTCTTATAAAGTTGACAATATCTCTTGTTAAAATGACAACTTTCTTTGTCAAACATTCTAGCATATGACAAGGAAAGTTGTCAACACAAAAAAGGTCACAAAAAAAGATTGCTTTGAAATTTTCTCCAAAACAATCTTTTCATCCGCTTTATTTTTATCTGTCTCTTAATAAAACCAGTATTCCGGTCAAAACTACTACACCAACTGCCATGCCCCCAGGACCAAGGGGAATACTTCCAAGCAACAGCCCAGACACGTTCACTGCAAAATGGCACACCACAGCGCCTTTTAAATTTTTATGCTTTTTCACAATTTTTCCCAGCACAAGACCAATTCCAAAAGCATAAAGTCCCTGTACCAGATTTCCATGTATGACAGCAAAATACAACGCCTGCATCACGTTTGCCACTGAAAATGAAAAACTTTGACATAAAATTTTCAAGGTAAGCCCCCTGAAAATCAATTCCTCTGTCACAGGAGCAAATATTCCCACATAAAGAGCAGACCAGATACCTGGCTGATTCACTCCCAGACTTTCCAACACCTGACCATAAGCTTCCATTGTCTTTGGGAATAGCATCTGCGCCCCAAATAAAAGAAGACTCACTGCCAGTTGCAGACATAGTCCAAGAAGCAACAGCCGCAGCCAGCTTTTGGCATCCATTCCCCGCACTTCTGTGTTCTTTTCCTTTTTTTGCAGGAAGCGGTACCAGAAAATCCCTATTACAAGAAAAATCCCATTGATACAGCAGGAAAGAATATATACCCCCTGGGTCTGTAAATACCCAAGAATCTCTGCCCCCAGTCCTCCTCTGTTCTGGAAGATCACACTAAGAAGCACCAGGAATACCGAAAATCCTGCAGATAATAAAATTTGCAAAAGGAGCCACACGCACACTGGCATAAGGCTCATTCCAACTGTTTTCCATTTTTTCATATGCTTACACCTGCAAATCCCGGAAGGAAAAGCTCCGTTTTCCAGAAGCGTAGTCTTCTACAATGTGACCTTCACCAAATAAACGGTATTTATAAGTTACCAGACCTTCTAACCCTACGGGACCTCTGGCGTGGATTTTTCCTGTACTGATACCAACCTCTGCCCCAAATCCATACCGGAATCCATCTGCAAACCTGGTAGAACAATTCTGGTAAACCCCGGCGGAATCCACCAGCTGCATAAATTTTTCTCCATGCTCCGGATTTTCAGTAATAATACAATCTGTGTGATGGGAGCCATAGGTATTAATATGTTGCACTGCTTCTTCCAGACTGTCTACTAACTTGATAGAGAGTACCAGATCCAGGTATTCTGTGTGAAATTCCTCTTCCCCCATGATTTCGCAATCAATGATTCTGCTTACTTCTTCAGTTCCCCGCAGTTTTACCCCTGCCCCTGTAAGCGCCTGGGCTGCCATTGGAAGAAATTCTGCTGCAATCCTACGGTGTACCAAAAGTGTTTCTGTGGCATTGCAGGCTGCTGTATACTGGGTTTTGGCATCCACAAGAACAGGAATTGCCTTTTCCTTATCATACTCTTCGTCAACATAAATGTGGCAGATTCCATCTGCATGCCCCATCACCGGAATTTTAGTATGGTTCATAATATACTGCACAAAGGCATTAGAGCCTCTTGGAATCAGCAAATCTACACAGTCATGGCAGTCTAATAGCTGGTCAATTTCCTGATGCTGCTCAGCCTGAAGCATACAGCCTTTGGGCAGTCCTGCTTTTGTTACAGCCTGGTAAATCAAATCAAACAAAACTTTATTGGTTCTGGCAGTTTCCTTTCCGCCTTTTAGAACAGCGCAGTTTCCGCTCTTAATACAAAGTGCTGATATCTGCACCAAAGCATCTGGTCTTGCCTCAAAAATAATGCCAATGACCCCGATAGGGCAGGATATGCGATACAGCCTCAGTCCCTGATCCAGTTCCCGCGCCATCTGCACCTTAGCCAGAGGGTCTTTAAGCTTTACCAGTTCCCGGATACCCTGAATCACATCTTCTAATTTATGTTGGTCAAATTTCAACCGCTTCATCACTGCCTGTGGAATCCCGGCATCTCTGGCTGCTTCTATATCTTCTTCATTTGCCTTAAAAATTTCCTCCCTGGCATTAAGAAGCGCCTCTGCTGCTGCCAAAAGCGCCTGATTCCGCACTTCAATGGAAAGCGCTGCCATTTGCGGGCTGTCCTCTTTCATTTTTTTTACTTCGCTTCTGATATCCATGGCTTGCCCTCTTTTCTTTTAGATTTTTACTCATTATAACTGGATTCTCTTCATCCTGCAACGAAAATCCTCTGTCTTTATTACATCTGCTTTCTCACAATCTTATATTCATCATTCATCTGAAAATATGGACAGTGATAAAACGTGTCCCTGAGAAAATGGCTCATTTCATCCTCATCCAGATTCACATCACAAATATAATATCCAAACTCTTCATCATAAATATAGTTACTGCAATATTCGCATCTTGTCTGAGCCTGTTTTTCTTTTTTCATATTTTCCAGCCCCCTCTTTTGTCTCTGTTTCTATTAAAGATATAGCAAAACCCCTTCTCTTGTCAAACGTTCCTGTAATTTCTCATAGAAAATCGCATTCTCTCATTGCAAATAACTGCATTAGTGCTATAATAGTTCATGCCTTTATAGAAATTTAATACCAATTATATTTTTTTTAATACTATCTTAATCTAGATAATATGGAGGTTTCCTATGAAAATCATTATTGTGGGCTGCGGAAAAATCGGTACTACACTTGCAGAGCAGCTCAGTTCAGAACATCATGACCTTGTAGTCATTGATACGAATCCTCAGAAAATACAACAGCTTTCTGAGTCCATTGATGTTATGGGAATTGTGGATAATGGCGCAAGCATCAATGTTTTATCAGACGCAGGAATTGAGGATGCACATTTACTCATTGCTGTAACAGGATCTGACGAATTGAACCTTTTGTGTTGTGTTATTGCAAAAAAAGTAAGTAAATGCCATACCATTGCCAGAGTCCGGAATCCTTTATATAACAAGGAGCGAAATTTCATCCGGAAAAGTCTGGGTATTACTATGATTATCAATCCAGAGCTGGCTTCTGCTATTGAAATTTCACGCTTACTGCGTTTCCCCTCTGCCATTGAGCTGGATACCTTTGCAAAAGGCAGGGTAGAGCTGTTGAAATTTAAACTGCTTCCAGAATTCCGGTTAAGCGGTATGTCTGTTATGGAAATCGTAGACAAACTGCGCTGTAATGTTTTAATCTGCGGCGTAGAGCGGGGCGAAGAAGTCTTTATTCCTTCCGGTAATTTCATTCTTCAGGACAATGACCTGATTTCCATTATGGCTTCTCCAAAGAATTCCGCTTCTTTCTTTAAAAAGGTTGGAATCCACACCCATCAGGTTAAAAATGCC
The DNA here is from genome assembly GCA_902363515.1 of Bacillota bacterium. Classification (GTDB taxonomy): domain Bacteria; phylum Bacillota; class Clostridia; order Lachnospirales; family Lachnospiraceae; genus Blautia. Next base: position 27,300 of record CABJAN010000001.1, read on the forward strand.
CTGATTGTAGGCGGGGGAACTTTGGGCTATTATCTGGCTGCTCTGCTGATTGATTTAAAAATCAAAGTGCGTATTGTGGAAAATAATCAGGAACGGTGCCAGCAGTTAAGTGAACTTCTTCCGGAGGCTACCGTTATCTGCGGAGACGGAACAGACAAAAAGCTGCTGCTGCAGGAGGGTCTGACACAGACAGAGTCTTTTATTACGCTTACCAATATGGATGAAGAAAATATTTTCCTGTCTCTGTTTGCCAAAAAGAATTCAAAGGCTAAATTAATTACCAAGGTAAACCGTATTGCTTTTGATGATATTATTGATGGTCTTGATATTGGCAGTGTTATTTATCCAAAATATATTACTGCGGACTATATCCTCCAGTATGTACGGGCTATGGAAAATTCTCTGAGCAGTAATGTAGAAACACTCTATCATATTCTGGACAACCAGGCAGAGGCTCTGGAATTTTCTGTAAAGGAAGCATCTTCTGTAACAGACATTCCTTTAAGCCAGCTAAATCTAAAAGAAAATCTGCTGATTGCCTGTATCAACCGCAATGGTTCCATTCAGATTCCAAGAGGACAGGATACCATCCAGGTAGGAGACACAGTTATTATTGTTACTTCTGTAAAGGGTCTTCGTGACTTAAAAGATATTTTGAAAAAATAAGAGGCAGGAAAGACGATGAATTACTCTATTGTAAGATATATTATTGGTAAGGTACTTTATTTTGAGGCTGCCTTTATGGGGCTCCCCTGCGTAACTGCTATTATTTACCAGGAACACAGCGGCTGGGCATTTTTCTTTACTGCCCTGTTGTGTATTTTACTGGCTTATTTGCTTACGCGAAAGCGTCCTGCAAATGATACTTTTTATGTGAAAGAAGGATTTGTAACCGTTGCTCTGAGCTGGATTGTTTTAAGTATTATGGGCGCGCTTCCTTTTTTATTCTGCGGTTCTATTACAAATCCTGTGGATGCCCTGTTTGAAACAGTCTCCGGGTTCACCACCACAGGCGCCAGTATTTTAAAGGATGTGGAAATTCTTCCCAAATGTGTCCTCATGTGGAGAAGCTTCACGCACTGGATTGGCGGTATGGGCGTTCTGGTATTTCTTCTTACTTTTATTCAGGGGCATGGGAGTGGTTCTCACATGAATCTCATGAAAGCAGAAAGTCCGGGACCTTCTGTAAGCAAACTGACACCTACCGTGCAGTCTACTGCAAAAATTTTATATTTGATTTATGTGGTTCTCACAGTAATTGAAATTATTTTACTGCTTTTAGGCGGTATGCCTTTATTTGATTCTCTGACTACCAGCTTCGGTACTGCCGGAACCGGAGGTTTTGGTATTAAAAATGACAGTATTGGCGGATACTCTCCTTATATCCAGATTGTAGTCACTATTTTCATGATTCTTTTTGGAATTAACTTTAATGCTTACTTTTTCATTCTTTGCAAAAAGTTCCGTCAGGCATTTCTTATGACAGAGGTGCGTTGTTATCTGGGAATTATTGCGGCGGCAATTCTTATGATTGCGTGGGATATCCGCCATCTTTTCCCAACCATTGGAGAAGTTTTCCGTCACGCGTCCTTCCAGGTGGCTTCTATTATTACCACTACGGGATTTGCCACTACAGACTTTGACTGCTGGCCCCAGGTTGCCAAAACAACTTTGATTATGCTTATGTTTATTGGCGCCTGTGCCGGAAGTACGGGAGGCGGTATTAAGGTTTCCCGTTTTGTCATTTTGATTAAAACCATCCAGAAGGAGCTGCACACTTTACTGCATCCCCGTATGGTGAAAAAGCTGAAAATAGACGGACATACTCTGGAGCATGAAGTTGTTCGCTCCACGAACGTATTTTTAATCGCCTATGTTTTAATCTTTTCCCTGTCCGTATTGCTGCTTGGATTTAATGATTTTGACCTGATTACCAATTTCACAGGTGTGGCTGCTACTTTGAATAACATTGGTCCCGGTCTGGAACTGGTTGGACCTACACAGAATTTTTCCATCTTTTCAGATGGGTCAAAACTGGTGCTAATTTTTGATATGCTTGCCGGACGTCTGGAGCTGTTCCCAATGCTGCTGATCTTTGTGCCGGATACCTGGAGGAAATACTAATTACAAAAAAGTAACCGTATCCTTTGGCGATGGGCGGTTACTTTTTTGTTTAATTTCTTTCTATTTCCCAGCATGAAACCACACTTCTATTCTGGTTCCTTTTCCCAGTTGGCTCTTTAGACGAATCTCAGCGTGGTGCAATGCTGCGGCATGCTTTACAATAGAAAGCCCCAGTCCGGTACCTCCTGTTTTTCGGGAATGGCTTTTATCTACCCGATAAAAGCGTTCAAAAATTCTCTCCTGCTCTTCTTTTGGAATCCCGATTCCATTATCCTCTACGGAAAAACAAACCTGGTTTTTCTCTTTTGCAAGAATCACTCTTACATATCCACCTTCCTGATTATACCGGATGGCATTATCCACAAGATTATACATCATTTCATACAATACATGGCGGACACCGTAAACTTCAGCGCTGCTTCCCTGGCTGGTAATGATGACGTTACGCTTTTTGGCAGGAAGGGTAAGATTCTGGCAGATGTCCTCCATAAGCCCATGCAAATCCACCTGTTCAAATGGCATTTCTCCACTTTTCTCATCAATTTTGGAAATCTCAATAATATCTTTTACCAGACTGGTCAGGCGGCTGGCTTCATCATAAATACGCCCGGCAAACTCCGGCACATCCTCCTGGCGTACCATACCGTTTTTTATAATCTCTGCATATCCTGAGATGGACATAAGCGGTGTTTTTAGTTCGTGAGAAACATTGGCAGAGAATTCTCTCCTCACTTCCTCCGCCTGCTTCAACTCCTCCACCTGTTTTGCAATCTGCTTATTCTGCTCATCCACTCTGTTTAGCAAAGGCCGCAGCTCTTCGTATTCCACATGCTCCAAAGGATGCTCTAAATCCAACTGGTTAATTGGGTCAATCAGCTTCTTTGTCTGTCGTTCTACCACAGCAAAAGCCAGTCCCAGCACTGCAATCAGCAGAAGGCCCATAAGCGTAAAACTGGAAAGAAGTGTAGTAAGCACGCTGTCTGTTGTTTTCCCAACCCGCAGTATCTCTCCGTTTTTCAGCTTCACTGCATAATAAAAAGTCTGTTCCGACAGGGTCTCTGAGATGCGTATCATCTCCCCTTCCCCTTCTTTTAAAGCTGCTTTTACCTCCGGACGGTTTTGATGATTTTCCATAGAAGCTGCATCTGTCTTAGAATCAAAGGCAACGCTCCCATCCTTCTGAAAAATAGTTACGCGGCTGTTGGTCATATCTGCCACTTCCTCTGTGAGATATTCTTCCCCCATATATTCCAGAACATAGCGCAGATACTGGGATTCATTTTTTACATCCTGCCGCATATAACTGTTATATTTCTGGTACATCACCACACTGGCTGCAAAGAAGGTAACCAGTATGGACAAGGCAGTCAAAAACCCCACATGGTTCATAATTCTCTGTTTCATTGTTTATCTCCTATGCGGTAACCTACTCCCCTGACTGTTTCTATTAAGAAGCCGGAATCTCCCAGCTTCTGGCGCAGAGTTCTGATATGTACGTCTACAGTTCTGGTCTCTCCGGCATATTCATAGCCCCAGATTTTCTCCAGAATCTGGTCACGGCTTAATACAATTCCCTGATTCTCCATTAAATAGCGCAACAGCTCAAATTCTTTTAGCGTAAGCTCTACCGCCCGTTCCCGGTCAAAAACCTGATGTCTGTCCACATGAATGGTAAGTCCTTTATAAGTGTACTCTTTTTTCCCAGCCTGTTTTGCGGCTCTTCGAAGCACTGCCTTCACTCTTGCAATAAACTCCATCATTCCAAAGGGTTTCGTAATATAATCATCTGCTCCGCTGTCAAGAGCCCTGACCTTATCATATTCTGCTTCTTTTGCGGTAACCATAATAACAGGAATGTCCCTGGTTTCCTGATTGCTTTTCAGCTTTTCCAAGATACTGTAGCCATCCTCTCCGGGCAGCATAATATCCAGCAAAATCAACTGAGGAATCTCCTCTTTTAAGGCTTTCCTTAATTCTTTTCCGTCCCGGATACCTTTTGCTTCAAACCCGGTAGTACCCAAAGTATACACTAATAATTCCCTGATATTTCTCTCATCCTCTACACAATAAATCATGTTTGCCTCCCTTTTTCTTCCCTTTTATCAACATGCAGGAAAAGCGTGCCTGAAAATGACGAAAATGTATTTTCAAACACGCTTTTCTTAGTACGCTTATGGATTAAGGAAGAAGATAATATTGTCTGGTTTCTTCCATAGTTTTCTGGAAAGAAACATTATCCTCACTCTTCATGGCATTTAAGTAGCTGTGAGTTTCATAGCTTCCTTCTGCAATCTGGGCAATGCATACAGCAATATTCGAGCAATGGTCTGAAATACGTTCCAAACTGGTAATCACATCTGAAAGGATAAATCCCTGCTCAATGGTGCATTTTCCTTCCCGAAGCCTGCTTACGTGGCGGCTTTTTAATTCCTGATTCAATTCATCAATGATTTCTTCCAATGGCTCTACTTTCTTAGCCAGCTTATAGTTCTGTTCTTCAAATACCTGATAAGACAATTTTACAATATCCTGCACTGCTCTTGAAATGACTGCAAGCTCTGCCAGGGCCTTATCAGAGAATTTCAACCCTTTGTCATGAAGCTCTTTTGCAGATTCCATGATATTGACACCATGGTCTGAAATACGTTCAAAATCTCCAATACAATGTAAAATAACGGATAAGTCCCTGCTGTCTTTCTGGTTCATATCCTTTTGTCCCAACTGTACCAGATAAGTACCCAGGGCGTCTTCGTACTGGTCTACCCGCTCCTCTTCTGCAGCAATCTTCTCTTCTGCTTCTTCTTTATAATTGTCAAAAAGAGATAATGCCATAAACAGACATTCTTTGGATGCTGCTGCCATATGGTTTGCTACCACGCGGCTCTGTTCCATAGCCAGGGCAGGTTTGTCCAGGAAACGCGCATCCAGAAGCTGAAGACCTTCTGTTTCGCTCTTTTCTTCTTTTTCATCACGGATGGTAATACACGCCAGTTTCTCAAGCCCTTTGGAAAACGGCAGAAGAATACAGGTTGCAAATACATTAAAGGCACTGTGGGCTACTGCGATTCCAGCCGCATTTGCCGCCTGTCCCATAAACTGGAAGTCAAACGCCATATGCAGTCCATAGAATACCACCAGAAAGACAGCAGTTCCAATAATATTAAAATATAAATGAACCATAGCTGCCCTTTTAGCATTTTTCTTAGCTCCTATAGCAGAAAGAAGTGCTGTGACACAGGTTCCGATATTCTGTCCAAGAATAATGGGAATCGCCACACTGTAGCTTACCGCACCAGTTACGCACAATGCCTGTAAAATACCCACTGATGCAGAAGAACTCTGAATCACTGCGGTAAGCACAGCTCCCGCCAGCATACCAAGAAGAGGATTGGAAAATGCAGTCAGAATTCCGGTAAATTCCGGCACATCTGCCAGTGGTTTTACAGCAGCGCTCATGCTTTCCATTCCAAACATCAAAACAGCAAAGCCCAGGAAAATGGTTCCGATATCTTTCTTTTTCTCACTTTTTGCAAAAAGTAAGAAGGCAACACCAATAATTGCCAGAATTGGGGAAAAAGATGTAGGCTTAAACAACTGAATAAAGAAACTATCACTTTCGATTCCGGAAAGGCTCAAAATCCAGGAAGTAATGGTAGTACCAATATTGGCTCCCATAATCACACCTACTGCCTGGGACAATTTCATAATACCAGAGTTTACAAAACCTACTACCATAACCGTAGTGGCGGAGGAAGACTGAATCACTGCGGTTACCAGGGCTCCAAGACCTACTGCTTTTAGTGGATTGGAAGTAAGGCTTTCCAGGATTTTCTCCATTTTCCCGCCGGAAACCTTGGACAGACCTTCTCCCATAACATGCATTCCGTACAGGAATAATGCAAGGCCTCCTATCATGCTTAATACACTAAAAAAATCCATGATTTTCTCCTTTTGTATCTTACTTATTTTTTCATACAAACCATTCTAGTATAGAAAAGTTATGTTAAATTTAAGATAATATTATGTTAAATCTATGTAAAATTTCATCCATTTTATCTTAGAAACTTTTAATCTGATCCTGTGCATCATCCACGTTTTTCTGGATACTTTTTATTTCCACATAGTAACCTGCTGTATCACTGATTTTTACCTGAACCCGGTCTCCTGCCTTATGTCCAAGAATTGCTTTTCCAAGAGGGGATTCAATGCTGATTTTATTATCCAGAGAATTCCCCCGGATAGAAGTCACCAGCTTATAAGTCTCTGTTTCATCTTCATCCTCAAAATACACTTCCACCACATTATTCATTCCCACTTCGTCAGAACGGGAATCATCAGAAACAATTTCTGCTGTCTTCAGCATCCGTTCCAGGTAGTTAATGCGGCTCTCATTTTTATTCTTGTCCCTTTTTGCCGCATAATATTCAAAATTTTCGCTTAAATCCCCCTGTGCCCTGGCTTCCTTTACTGCTTCAATGGCTTCCTTTCGCACGGTTAATTTGCGATATTCTATCTCTGCTTCTATTTTTTCCACATCACTTTTTGTAAGACGCTCTCTCATGCTTTATCCTCTTTTCTTCTTAATCCATCCCCAAGCAAAAAGGCCTTCCTTTTATCCTGAGAAAAACTCTACTCTCAGTATACGACAAAAGAAAGGCAAATGCCAGATTCATTCTGGGAAATTTGCGAGATTCTCCGTTGCAGTGCGATCTGTGGGAAGTATTTTGGCGTGAATTAGATTGAAACTAGAGTTTTTTACTCTTTTGCCCACTGCTCCCAAAATATGGGTATAAAATCCCAAAATGGATTTCACAGCTTATTTGGTAACAGTCCTGTTTCAAGATACCTGATCCCTCCAGTAACTCACCACTCTTATAAATAAAAACAGCAGCAGGCCTCCCCAGAAGATATAATGTCTGGCCGAATATTCCCCGGTTACCAGTGAAAACACCGCAACGCCAAAAAAAAACAGCCAAAGCGCCAGATTTAAATACTTTCCTATCCAGGCACGAGTGCCTAACACAGCTGTCCAGAATCCCACAGACTGCTGGCCGCCAGAAAGTGCCTCTGCGCTTTCCAGCATACTGTCCAGAAGTTCTTCTGCTTTGGAAAATTTCTTTCCTTTCTGCTCTTCCTGTGCAATATAATTCAAATATTTTTCTGGTTCCATGTCCAAAGGCGATGTTTCCTTTTCCAATACCCGGCAAAGTTCCAGGGCGCCTTCTAATTCTTTCATTTTTTCGAAAAGTTCCTGCTCCTGATTTTTCAGCACTTCTCTTGCATCTGCTCTGCCTTTTAACATGGCGTCTATCTGTTCCACAGACAAATCCATTTTCCGAAATACAATAATTTTCTTTATCCGCAGAATATCTTCTTGTGTATAATTCCTGTATCGGCTCTCCGCTTCTCTTTCCGGCTCCAGAAGTCCCTTTTTTTCATAAAACCGGATGTTACTGATAGATAATCCTGTTTCCTTTGCTGCTTCTCCTATTTTCATGTTCCTGTACCTCCCTTTCTTTTCCCGGAATATACACCCTAAACCAGGTTGAGAGTCAAGAATTTTTCCCATTATTCCAAGATTTTCCGTCCCAGCCGCACATCTTCCATGAAATCAGACAGCTCTTCCGGCAAATGGTCAAAAAGATAAGTACCGCTCTTTTTCTGTTTTTCCACATACTCTTCCCGGATTTCCTCTTTCATCCGCTGGATTTCTTCCAAAAGATTTCTGGCTGAAAGCCGGTCTGCTCCCTGCCCTAAAATAATTACCTGTTCCAGGGCATCGGAAGTTGCTACAGTGACATGATATTGTCTCCCGATTTCATGCACTGTTTTCTCTATGTACTGGTCTGCTGTTTCTGCTTCTTTGGTATACACCACATGAATATTATGATATTTCTGCACAGAACCTTGTCCACCCTCTACTTTGTAGGCGTCAAACACCAGAATCAGGGTACACTTTTTATACCCCTGATAGTTACAGAGAATATCCATCAATTTATTTCTGGCTCCTTCAATATTTACCTTTGCCAGCTCCTTTAAATCTTCCCAGGCAAAAATAATATTATAGCCATCCACCAGAAGATATTCCTTTTCCGGCTCTTTAGGTTTTTGCTTTCTTGGAGAAGTCGGAGCAGCCACTGTCCTTGATGTCTTCTGAAAAGCATTCCGCTCCCGCCTGATTGGACCATAAGTCCTGGTAAAAATTTCTTCCAATTCCTCCTGGTCTAAACGGATTTCCTCAAAACTTTTATAAGGCACTGCCGGCAATGGCATTTTCACACTTTCCTGCTCTGTCTTTTCCAGGCCAAGGTCTGTCTGAATATGGGCATAAGAATCTACCTCATCCCAGTTCACCACAAATCCTGCCCCGTGGGCGCAGAACACAGAACCCGTAGGATTTTCCATATCTCCGTCCGGTTCATAGGCAACTGCTTCTATGACTTCCTCTGCATTATGACATGGTTCATACCCCTTTAAGCTGCAGGAAAGCCGTCCTCTTCCTTTCGTATAAGCGGTTACCTCTGTCTGATACCCTCTCATGGTAATAACCGGCGCAGAACCGGTAAGCACAGACATTTCCCCTTGAATTTCCGGTCCCTGAAAACTGCCATGCATTTTCTGAATATCCGTCATGGCTCTTCCCACCATATCAGAGGGAACTTCCAGACAATATTCATATACTGGCTCTAACAACACGCTTTTTGCCTTCCGAAGCCCCTGGCGCACAGCCCGATAGGTTGCCTGGCGGAAGTCACCGCCTTCTGTGTGCTTTAAATGGGCTCTGCCTGCAATCAATGTAATTTTCATATCGGTGATATCCGCGCCGGTGAGTACACCTTTGTGGGCTTTTTCTTCCAAATGGGTGAGAATCAGTCTCTGCCAGTTTTTATCCAGCATATCCTCACTGCAGGAAGTGGCAAATTCCAGGCCGCTTCCCGGTTCTCCAGGCTCCAGAAGCAGATGTACTTCTGCATAATGGCGTAAAGGTTCAAAATGTCCGATTCCCTCCACCGGAGCTTCAATGGTTTCTTTGTATACAATGTTTCCGGAACCAAATTCTACAGAAATTCCATAACGCTCCTGAATCATGGTTTTTAAAATTTCAATCTGCACCTCTCCCATGACCTGGGCGTGAATCTCATTTAACCGGGCATTCCATACCATGTGAAGCTCCGTTTCTTCCTCTTCTAGCTGGCAAAGTTTCAAGAACATCTGATGCACATCACACTCTGGGGGAAGCTGGATTTCGTAGTTCAATACGGGCACCAGCAGGGGTTCCTCTGACTCCTGTTCCCTGCCAAGTCCCTGTCCTGCGTGGGTTCTGGTAAGGCCTGTAACCGCACAGATGGTTCCTGCCCTGGCTTCTTTCACTGCCTCAAATCCGGCTCCAGCATAAATACGAATCTGGTCTGCCTTTTCCTCCCAGTCTGCTCCCTGAAGTACCTGTTTCACCTTTAAACTGCCTCCGGTAATCTTCATATGGGTAAGGCGATTTCCTTTTTCATCTCTGGAAATCTTATAGACCTTTGCTCCAAATTCTGAACTGTACACAGGAGCATCTGTATGCCTTTCCAGTCCTTTTAAAAATTCCTGAATCCCCTGGGATTTTAAGGCAGAGCCAAAATAGCAGGGAAAGACCTTTCGTCTGGCAATCAAAGAGGCAATTTCATCCCTGGAAATCTCTCCATTCTCTAAATAGGCTTCCAGCACCGCTTCGTCGCAAACTGCCAGATTCTCAAAAAAGGCCTCCTTGGGCTGAGATTTGGTAAAATCAATACATTTCTCATCTAATCTGGTCTGAATTTCCTCTAAAATTGCTGCTGGATCTGCCCCCGGCTGATCCATTTTATTAATAAAAAGAAACACAGGAATCTGATACTGGCGTAAAAGCCGCCACAAGGTCTCCACATGTCCCTGTACACCATCTGTTCCTCCGATAATCAGCACTGCATAATCCAGCACCTGAAGAGTTCTTTCCATCTCTGCGGAAAAATCCACATGCCCCGGAGTATCCAGAAGCACAATTTCTTTTTCTCCCAGAGTAAAGCCGGCCTGCTTGGAAAAAATGGTAATTCCTCTGGCACGCTCCAGCTCATAATTATCCAGAAATGCATCCTGGTGGTCCACTCTTCCCATCCTTCGGATGGTTCCTGTATGATAAAGCAAATTTTCCGCAAGGGTGGTTTTCCCTGCATCTACATGGGCCAGAAGACCAATGCAGATATGTTGTTTTTCTTTCTGTTCAGACGTATTTTCCATGAAAATACCCCTTTCTATGAATTTATAATACAAGGATTATCATATCACAGAAAGAGGCATAAGTCGATTATTGATATGTTGCTAAATTTGTCATTGAACGCAACCGACTTTTTACAGAAAATGCAAACCGCTCTCATGGTCATGGCATATTACATGTATCTTCTTTTGAGCCTTATGCCAAAAACCCTCCTATTTCAAAAGTATTCCGGGAAATAGGGCTGGCCGATGAACTTGGGTCTGGTATGCGAAATACTTACAAGTATACACAGCTTTATTCCGGTGGAATGCTAAAATTTATTGAAGACGATGTGTTCCGTACCATTATTCCACTGACTTCAGTTGCTGTAGAAAAAATTGGTCCTTATGAAAAGACCCAAGTTAAGACCCAAGTAACTATTTACGATGAAATCCTTGCATTTTGTTTAGAACCTCATTCAAAAGCAGAAATCGCAAAACATTGCGGATATAAAAATACAAAAAGCTTCACTCTGAAATATATGCGTCCTTTACTTGATAACCAAACCCTAAAAATGACAATCCCAGATAAACCGAACAGTAGAAATCAAAAATATATTACCAATACGTCACTCTAAACAGGGTATAAAACAGAGCTGCCACATTTTCACTGTAGCAGCTCCATCTCCTTTATCTGAAAAACTCCTTCTTATGCCTCCTGTAATACAAAAATCCCACCAAATCTGCCAGCGCCCACCCAATGGGCACAGACCACCAGATTCCTGTCACGCCAATGGCCTCTATGGAAGAAAGTGCATAAGCCAGCACCACTCTTGTCCCCAGGGAAATCACTGTAAGCACCACAGACATGCCCGGCAGCTTCACCGCTCTATAAAAGCCATACAGCAGAAACAGACATCCGATTCCGCAGTAAAAAGCCCCTTCAATCCGCAGATATTCCACACCTGCAGCAAGAATGGCAGTTTCCTCCGGCTGCACAAAAATAAGCATTAATGGCTTGGCAAACACAAACACACCAATAGAAATCACAATACAAAATGCCATTGCCATAAGCACTGCTTTTTTAATTCCTTCCCGGATGCGGGCTTCTTTTTTTGCGCCGAAATTCTGCGCCACAAAGGTGGAAAATGCATTTCCGAAATCTTGTACCGGCATATAGGCAAAGGAATCTATTTTCACAGCCGCTGCAAAAGCCGCCATAATCACTGTTCCAAAGCTGTTTACCAGCCCCTGCACCATTAAAATTCCAAGATTCATTACAGACTGCTGCAGGGAAGTCAGGAAGGAAAACTGAGCGATTTCTTTTACCAGGGAAAACTCCGGATGAAGATATTTCGCCTTTACCCGAAACTGGGGCATTTTCCAATAAGTATAGATGGTAATACCGATTCCGGAAACATACTGGGAAATTACTGTTGCAATGGCAGCGCCTTTTACGCCCCACTGAAGTCCCAGAACAAACCACAAATCCAGCACAATATTCAAAATCGCACAAGCTGCCAGAAATACCAGGGGAACCACAGAATTTCCCACAGCTCTCAACACAGAGGCAAAAAAGTTATACAAAAAGGTTGCCAGAATCCCAAGAAAAATCACCCACAAATAATCCCGCATCATTCCATAAATTTCCTGTGGAACCTGAAGAAGCCCCATAATCGGATCTATAAACAAAAAGACTGCCAAATTTACTATAACCGCAGTAATTCCTATTAATAAAAAAGACGCTCCAATACTTTTTTCCAACTGTTCCTGGTCTTTCTCCCCATAACGTATAGAAAAAACAGCGCCGCTTCCCATACAAAGTCCCAGAAAAATAGAGGTGAGAAAGGTCATTAAAGTATAAGAAGCCCCCACTGCCGCAAGAGCGCCGGAGCCCAGAAACCTGCCTACAATTAAAGTATCTGCAATATTATAAAGCTGCTGCAGCAAATTTCCCGCAATCATAGGCAGGGAAAACAACAAAATGGTTTTCGTAACCGATCCTTCCGTAAGATTCTTTTGCATAATATACTCCTCTTTCGTAAAATTTTCCTTCTTTTTATCATACCTTTCCTGGAATGGAAAACAAGAGTTTACTTAAAAAGCTCCAGGCACTCCATAAACTCCTAATAGAATAACAAGCATTCCCACATTTCCCAGGGTAAAATACAGAAAATATTTCCCCTTCAAGCCAGGATACTGCCTTACCATCTGTTTATAGGAAATCAGGCTGGCCATAGATGCAATCAAAGTTCCAAGACCACCCAGATTCGTTCCCACCACCAGACTCTCCCATTTATCTGTAAATCCGGACAAAAGTAAAGCTGCCGGAACATTGCTGATAACCTGACTGGATATCACTCCTGCCAAAGTTTCATGGCCTGTGAGAATCCCGGCAAAAAAATCACGAAACGCAGGAAGTCTTCCCAGATTTCCAATAAAAATAAAGAATCCTATAAAGGTTCCCAAAAGGGCATAATCAATGCACCACAAAATTTTCCTGTCTGCTACAAGAAAAAAAGCCAGCACCATAAGAAATAAAACTAGCGGTGGCAGCACCTTTGCAACACTTAACAGGCAAAAAAGAAACAGCACTGCATAACTGATAAAATAAAATTTCCGCTTTTTCCCCCACACAGCGCCGCTTTTTTCAGGTTTGTAGTCTACCTGTTCTTTTTTCTGAAAGAGCACTGCAAGCCATATACAGATTCCGGTCACAAGGGTATAGGGAAGCATCCAGAGAAGAAAATCTCCCACCTTTGCACCGGACTTGCTGTACAAATACAGATTCTGCGGGTTTCCAATAGGCGTAAGACTGCTTCCCATATTTGCTGCAATGGTCTGCAACACCACCAAAGGGATGACAAGCTTCTCTTTTCCACACATTTGCAGCACAATCATCCCAAAGGGAACAAAGGTAATCAAAGCCACATCATTGGTAATAAACATGCTAAAGAAAAAAGGCAGAAAACATAAAATCAAAAGAAGACTTCTGGTATTTGTCACTGCTGCTAAAAGTGCATCCCCTATCCTTTGAAATACGCCAAGCCTCTGAAATCCTGCCATAGCTGCCATGAGACAAAATAAAAGCATCAATGTATCCCAGTCAATATATTCCAGATATTCTCTGTCCACAGGCTGCCAGAAAACAGATAAAACTGCAAGCCCCAGGGCAATGCACAGAACTGCTTCCTTTTTTATAAAATTACTGATTCTATTTACCCATATATTCATGTATGAAAACGCTCCCCTCTTCTATATTTCCAAAACATCCTGTAAATCCTTCTTTTTCCTACTGCCTGTATAGCATAGTATTCACACAGAAGCTTGTCAACAAAAACCTGTCCATCTCCTTCCTTTTTCCTATATAAGATGATACACTAATAGTAACACTTCAACCAAAAAGGAGCAAAAACTATGGTATTGACAAATTATGTTGCTGCAATGGACTGCTGGAAGGGGCGCGTTGACAGCACCACAGATTATGATGCCTTTCGCTGGCATCAATGGGTTCAGCCACTGGACTTAAATGAAGTTACAGAACCAATGAACTGCAAACTTGGCTTTGCATTTCTTGGCTTCTGCAGTGAGCAGGGGGTAAAACGAAACAAAGGGCGTGTGGGAACTGCCCTTGCACCGGATTTCATCCGGGCGCAAATGTCCAACTTCCCCTGTACTTTTTCTAAGGAAGTAAAGTTCTTTGATGCGGGAAATATTCTCTGTGATGAGATTTCCATGGAAGAAGGGCAGCGGCTTCTTGGGCATGCAGTAGAAAAGATTCTGGACTTGAACTTATTTCCCATTGTTTTGGGAGGCGGCCATGAAACCACTTTTGGACACTTCCAGGGACAGTTGGCTAATTTGAAGAAACAGAAAGAATCTCTGGACATGGGAATCATTAATTTTGACGCCCACTTTGATTTAAGACCTTATGAACATGGACCTTCTTCCGGCTCCATGTTTCGCCAGATTGCAGATATTTATAAAAAAGAACAGGCTGTTTATCACTATCTTCCTCTTGGTATTCAGGAACACAGCAACACAGTCAGCCTGTTCAAATATGCCAAAGAAATCGGCGCAGATTATATTCTTGCAAAGGAAATCCAGACTTCCAATTATTCTACGATTCTGGAAAAAATCGACACTTTCCTTTACGAATGTGATTCCGCTTATATCACCATTTGTACAGATGTATTTTCCTCCGCCTTTGCTCCCGGTGTCAGCGCAACCCAGTCTCTGGGACTTGACCCGGAAGTGGTACTGCCGCTTCTCAAACATAGCCTGAGAACCCGCCAGGTGAGAGGCTTTGATATCTGCGAAATCTCACCTCGGTTTGACCAGGACAACACCACTGCCAACCTGGGGGCAGTGCTGATTTTTGCTGTGGTAAATACGCTTTGCAAGTTGAATAATCTTGCTATTGATGTTTTGAAATAAGTAAAAAAACAGTCCCATGAAACCGGAGAAATATTCCAAATCCTCCGGTTTCATAGGGCTGTTTTTCTTCAAATTCTTCTTTAAATTCTTATGGATTTTCCCATTTTCAGTTTCCCAACAATCACGCACAGAAGCATGGTAAAAACCATATCCGGCAACGTATTTCCTACAGGAATGTCCATCTGCATGAGAATACGGTACAGGATAAATCCAATCAGCCAGACCACCAGATTAGGAAGATATAGCTTTTCCTTGCCTACATCTCGTTTCAGCACAAAGAAATCTGCAATCTGAACAGCAATCATAGGCGCAAAGACAGAACCAATCAGATACAGAAAATCCGTAATATTGTCCATGGGATAGACCATTGCTCCAACTGTTCCCAGAACAGCCACAACCATTGCCGCAGGTTTTCCCTTGATTTTGGAGCAAAGAGATTCACTGGAAATTCCGGCAGAATAAGCATCCAGAAAAGTGGTAGTAACAGTGGAAAAGACCACAATCAAAAGCCCTGCCACGCCCAATCCTGCTTTTACCATAATTACGGAAATATCATATTCCCCTGTATAGATAGCTGCTCCCATACCAATCATATACATCCAACAGCTCACAACACCATAAACCAGGGCACTGATTGCAGAAGCCTTCACCGGGGCTTTTGCCTCCCTGGTATAATCACTGATAAGAGGAAGCCAGGAAAGGGGCATTGCCACAGACAGCTCTACCGCTGCTCCAAAGGTCATACTTTCATCCCCTAAAACACTTGCTGCCTGATAATCCCCGAAAATCACCTTGCACAAAATCAGGGTGAGGAAAAAGAGTGCGGTCATAGCCACCACGTTTAATTTTCCCAGATTAGTGATTCCCACCACAATCCAGAGCAGAATCAATGCGCCAATGACCAGACACCAGATGAGACGTCCCAGATTCAGGATGCCGTCTGCTGCCAAAGCCCCGTCATAAATCATAATGGCAGTCCATCCTACCAACTGTAAAACATTTAAAGCTGCAAAGAACAGACAGCCATTTTGTCCAAAACTCATTTTCACAGTTTCCATGGCGCTTTGGCGGACTTTTCCCCCTATGACCCCTGCCAAAAATAAAAGGACACAGCCAATCAGATGACCCAGAAGAATAGCTGCAATCCCCTTCTGAAACCCCAGGGGTGCCAGATAAGTACCAGTCAGAATTTCCGCAATGGAAACCCCTGCGCCAAACCAGATTAATCCATTTTCAAAAAGTCCTGTTCTGCATTCTTTCATAACCAACACTCCTTTTCCCCTGCAAATTCTCCCGTAACTGCAAAACCATGGTTCATAGGACCGCTGCCTTTTCCCAGGTCCAGCATATCTGCCAGCGCACCGGAGAGATACTCTTTCGCCCTTTTCACAGATTCTTCTAAGGAAAATCCTTTCGCAAGATTGGCTGCAATGGCGCTTGAGAGGGTACATCCTGTTCCATGGGTATTGGGATTATCAATACGCTTTCCATAGAACCACTGATAGCTCCCATTGTTGTACAGCAGGTCATTGGCATCCTGAAAGCTGTGACCGCCTTTGCACAAAACTCCACAGCCATACTGCTCACTGATACTCTTTGCCGCTGCAATCATGTCTTCCTCTGTGCGTATCCGAATGCCGGACAGTACCTCTGTTTCCGGAATGTTAGGAGTCAGAAGCATGGCCAGTGGAAGCAGATGCTCCTTTAAAGCTGCCACCGCATCCTCGCTAATCAGCCGGGAACCGCTGGTTGCCACCATAACCGGGTCCACAACCAGTTTGGAAACCTTATATTCTTTCAACTTTTCTGCAATCTTCTCAATAAGTTCACTGTTTGCTACCATGCCAATCTTCACTGCATCCGGATAAATATCCGTAAAAATCATATCAAGCTGTTTTTCCAGAAATTCCGGGGTCACTTCCATAATGTCCATTACGCCGGTGGTGTTTTGTGCAGTCAAGGCCGTGATTGCGCTCATGGCGTATACGCCATTAGTAATCATAGTCTTAATATCTGCCTGGATGCCGGCGCCTCCGCTGGAATCACTTCCTGCGATTGTTAATGCTGTTCTCATGTTTTTTCTCCTTTTCCACTGCGCATTAATTTTCTTAGGCGACGCAAGATGGTGCCCCCAATCCGCCGCCAGATTACCCGTCTTACAGGTTCTCCAAAATTTCGGAAGCGTGCTCCATGCTCTCAAGATAGAACTCTGCTTCCTGTTTGATTTTTTCGGTATCTCTTGCACTATATTGATCATAGATACCTACGGTATGAAATCCTGCCTTTTTCGCTGTCTCAATGGCATAGAGCACATCCTCAAAGACATAGGTTTCTTCTAGTTCTGTCCCCAGAAATTTGGCTACCTCCTGATAAATCAGCGGATTTGATTTTCCCACGCCCACTTCGGAGGATGTAAAAATCTTCTGGAAATATCCTCCAATTCCCAGACGTTGAAAAGCAGTCTCAATATGTTCCCTGTTACCGGAAGTTGCCGCTGTGATACCAACTCCCTTTTTCTGAAGCTTTTGAAGTGCTTCTTTCACCCCTGGTTTTAAAGGAGCTTCCCGGTAATAATATTCCTTCACCGTATCTAAAATCCCCTGGACAATTCGGGATGCTTCCCACTCCAGATGGTACTGTTTCTTCAAATAAGCCGCCGCCTCTTCTATGGTCATGGGATAGAGTATTTTCCCCAAATTTTCTTCCGGCTCTGCCCCTAGACTTTTGAGATAACGTGCGCCTTCATCTTCCCAGATACTCATGGAGTCCAACAGTGTCCCGTCCACGTCAAAAATAACGCCTTTTCTCATGCCTTCACCATTTTCTCTGTAAGGCTGCGAAGTTCTGCCGCTGCTGCCCGGATATCAGGTTTTGCAAAAATAGCGCTGATAACGGCAATTCCACAGATACCACTGCCTGCCAGTTTTGAAATATTTCCGGCACAATTCCTTGATTTCCTTTGCTTCTTCCAGAAAGGCTTCCTGACTCAATTCTTTCTCCCGCAACTGGATAAACGTAGCACCGCCCAAAATGGCTTCTTCCACCTGATGATACAGAGTATCCTCTCCCAGCCAGCTTCTATCTGTCACCGCATAAAGCAATAAATCCTTTTTATCGCACTTGCCCCTCCTTTGCTAATATACCAAAAAACGGATATACCAATGATGGTATATCCGCATAAACTTCAAGCTATATCCCTACGTTGGCATTATCCAAATCAGGTTACGGGTCTAGGAATGCATCCTACTCTCAGCCTGCTTGATACGCAAGCTCCCCTTTTTCCATTTTTTTCTTCTTTAGTATACTACAGTTTCAGAAAATTTCAAGTTTTTTTTCTATTCCACTAGAATTATTATATCATTAATCACAACTGCCTTTATATTTTCCACATCCACCAGCCGGTTAAAGGCAACCTTATAATACGGATCACAGCCCAGTACATATCCTGTATTGTTTATATTTTCATTTTTATCCTCTACCACATAGCTTTCCCCGTTTTTATACTGAACCTCTACATGCTTCACATTTAATGTGCTTGATGCTCCTAACCCAGAGAGTCCAAACATTTTTGGAATATCAAAAGCCATGGCAAAAGGACTAATCCTTAAACTTCCTTTTTCTCCTAAATCCAGAGTTTTGGTGGGAACTGCCTCTTTCTCTGTAAGGGTTACTTTTTCCTCTACGGTATTTTCCCACATCTTTGTGAGTTCTTCCTCATTCATCGCATCCATTTCTCCTGTTGTGCAGGGATATTTCTGAATACTTAAGTACGGCTTTTGCTGCACATCTATTTCATCCGGCCACAAGAAATAGCTGTAACAGTACATTTTTTCAGACGTACTCTGCTGCATATCCACATAAATATTTTCTGAATATACCAGCTCGTCACTGATTTTAACATTGAAATAAAAATCAGCTTCATCTGTGAAATTGGCTCCTTTTGCCAGGTTCGTATCTTCATTTCCTGCCAAGGCTGTCACTTTGCCTTCCCTTTCCAGGGTAAAATACATCAAGCCCCCAAGTTCATTATACAAAAAATTCTCTACAGTAAGGGTATGGCTTCCGATTTCTTTCACAATAGGCTCTTCCAATACATAGTTCCCCAACAATTCCTGGGCTCTTTCTTCATCCACATCCACAAACTCTTTAGACGGAATAACCACATCTACGGTCCCGCCTTTTCCGTCATCAATACTTACTGGTTTGGCTGGAGTAGATTTCTTTGTTGTGTTTCCAAACATTCCATCAAAGAAATCGGAACGGATGGACGCATAAACGCCTGTAGATACCATAAGCGCTGTCACTATGACTGCTGCTGCTACTTTAGGGAATTTATGCTGTTTTCTTGTTCTTACTTTTGACCGGTTCCGTAGGATTTCATAGGTGCTTTCCAGCCTTTCTTCCACTTCCCCTGAAATCTTTACCTCTTTTCCTAAAACATCTTTGATATTTTTTTCCTGATTCTTCATCTGCTTTCTCTCCTTTACTCAAAACAAAGTACCTGCTCCAGTTTTTTCCTGCCACGTTTTAGCCTGCTTTTGACTGTATTTTCATTCATTTCTAATATCTGGGCGATTTCTTTTGTATGAAATTCTTCTCCATAATACAGAAGAAAAATTGTCCTACAGTTTTCCGGCAGTTCTTCTAAAAGCTCATAAAATCCTCTGTCATTCTCCGGCGTGACGGTCCGGACATCTTCTGCCCATTCCACCAAAACGCAGCGTTTCCTCTGGCGCAGCAAATCATTGCACTGGTTTATCAAAATCCTGATAATCCAGGTTTTGAAATACCGGACACTTTTTAAATCCTTCATATGTTCAAAAGCCGAAAGTATGGTATCCTGCATCACATCTGCCACATCGTCTTCATTTTTCAAGTAACTCTTTGCTGTTTTGTACAGAGATATTTTATGATTTTCAATTAACTGGATAAATGCTTCGGTATCTCCTTTTTGCGCCCGCTTTACCAACAGCATGTCCATAGGTATCCCTCCTCCTTGTCAGGCTTTTTCGTTTACACCTATTAGACGGCGAAAAGAGGCATTTGGTTTCAAAAGCATGAAAAATCTTATATGTTATTTCTATTTCCTCACTGCAAACCAGGCAACATCTGCATAATCCTTGGTTTCCCTTCCATAGGCGGAAGCATACATCCCCATGGTACATCCAACAAACCCACCTGCATATTCTGTGCTGTAAGGTCTTAAATCAATGTTTTCCGCAACAATTCTTGTCTCTCCATTTTGTACTATAGAGACTCTTCCAAGCTGTTCTTCTGCCTGAAATAAAATTTCTACCAGACCTTCTTCAATGGATATCGTCTTTCGTATCTGTTCCTGTCCATCTATGGTTTCTATGACACTAATCTTAGAATTTTGATTCTCACTTCTGATTTCCGCTCTTAAAAAATTTCTATGATTTTGGAACAATAAAAAGCCGGCTCCACTATGACTGTCTTTTGGTATAAATTCCATACCAAGGGATGTGGTAAATGTATAGCTCATTTGCCGCACTCCCAAATAGGTACTCTTTTCTGTTTCCCCTGCATGATGCTTCCCTGCATGTAAGCGTAGAAAACCAGGTCTTTCACTGAGTGAATACCTCTCAGAGTCTCTTCCATAGATACTTACCAGTTCTTTTGGCAGTTGGTCTTTATAAAATTCAAAAAATACATTCTCACTGGCTTCTCTTGGGAAATGTACTGGTTCCATTGGCAGTTCCAACACTTCTTCCAGTTTTCCAATGCCAGGATTAATCACCGGCCATCCATTTTCCCACTGAACTTTTGCCAGAAAAGTCTCTCTTCCCATACTGCTGCAGTCCTTGCATCTTCTACAGGCCAGCATGACAATATACCAGTTTCCATGGCCATCATCCACCAGGTCTCCATGGCCTGCACAGGTTACCGGATATTCCAGTCCTAAATGCCGATGAGTGAACACCGGATTGCGGGGACATCCCTCAAAAGGTTCCTCAAGGCTTCTGGTTCTTGCCACGCAAATACAGTGGTCTTCTGCTGTTCCACCTTCTGCGTGAAGCAAATAATAATATTCCCCAATTTTATATAAGTGGGGACCTTCCGGCCAGATGGCATTTTGCATAGCACCTTTCCAGATAGTTCTGCTTTCCCCAGTCAGACACATCTTTTCTAAATCCAGCTCCTGAAGCCAGATTTCCCAGTCTCCGTTATAATGTACCCCATTACTGTTTGGTCTGGTTCCAACATAATAACAGGTTCCATCTTCGTCAAAAAACAAACTTGGGTCAATGCCTTTGGCCTCTTCTCCCAGATAAAACGGGTCAGACCATGGACCTTCTGGCGTCTTAGAAGTAACTACAAAGGTTCCTCCCTGATCCACATTTGTAGTAATCATGTAAAAAGTTCCCTTATGCCATCGGATGACTGGCGCAAAAATACCTCTGGAAATCTCCCCGCCTTCTAAGGGTAGTTGCTCTGGTCTGTCCAGAATATTTCCCACTTGTTCCCAATGTCCTAAGTCTCTGCTGTGAAACAGTGGAACTCCTGGAAAATAGGAAAAACTGGAGTTTACTAAATAATAATCTTCTCCAACCCGACATATAGACGGGTCTGGATAAAAGCCTTTTAAAATCGGATTCTGTATTGTCAACATGTTGTTCTCCTTTTACTACTTTATTTTACATAGCCAAACCCAAGAATGGTAAAATTCTTCTCTTCCTCTCCTTTTGCCGGCTGTATGATTATTCTATGTTCCTTTGTCTCTTCTTCATTAAATAGAATTACTGTATTGCAGTGTGTCCAGCCATTTTGCAAAGGATCTACTGTCAAAACCTGAGTATCATCCACATATATTTGGACTTTGCCTGCATGAATTTCTCCGGAATCTTTAAACACCAGAATAAGACTTTTACAGGTAATTTCCATGGTAAATGGTGTGATTTCTCCATGAAAATTTTCTCCCTTGTATTGCCAGTTATAGGGAAATTGAGGTGTGGGAATCACATTAAAATCCATTTCTACACACTGCAAATCCCGGTCTGTCTCCAGAAAGCTTCCGCAACAGATGTGTGCATCTTGAAACAAATTTTTCTTATCCAAAAGCTGCACTTCCTGGAAATCACAGCCAATCACCGGCTCCTGTTTCTCCTGTAAAATCCGGCTGTCCTCTGCCCCATCTGTACTTTTCTCTGTAATCTCAAACAAATAATCCAGACATTTTGCCATAATCAAATGTCCCAGATTAGACGGATGAAACATATCATAGAAAAACTGATTTCTGGAAACCACCCTGCCTTGTTCCCTGGTCAGTCCAAACTGAGGAGATACTGCATCTCGGATACTGACCATGGGCAAATGATAATGATATCCAACAGGGCTTAATCTCTCCTGCAAATTCCAGTCATCTGCAAACACAGAAAATAACAAAATCACTGCCGGATTCCAGGGAAGATTCAACGCTTTTCTCACCAGACTTTCGTAACAAATCCCTTTTGTTTCATCTCCCTCATCATTCACAGCAAATTCTATAACAATCAAATCCGGCTGCTCCTGCTCTCGTAGTATATCTCTTTCAAACCGTATCATACCAAGTTCTGAAGGCGTACCTCCTACTCCGGCTTTTAGATAATGTACATTTTTTTCATTGCCAAAGTGTTTCCGAAAAGCACAGTAGGTCTTCCATGCATAACATGCTTCATGAATGGGCACTGCACCGGCTCCCTGTGTAATGGAGCCTCCTATAAAAGCCAGTGTAACCTCTTCTCCTCTTTTGGCTTTCTCGATTACTCTCTTCAACCGGAAAGGATTTCCCTTTGACAAAAGGGATCTGGCAATCATAGCATTTGCTTGATCTCCCACAAGTTTTGGCGCTTCTTCCTCTTCTTGCTCTGGTATCTGAAAACCGTCTTTTACATAAAGCACAACACTTACCTTTGCCATTTGCCCTGGTTTTAAAAATCGAAACCAAATCTGCCCTGGTTCCTTGTCATCCTCAGACCACAGAATTGAATCAAGAGAAAGCTTCTGTTCCATGCCATTTCCCATAAGCTGCATTTTCAAAATTGTTCCACTGCCATAGATGTCATGCTTACCATACATCTGAAACGCAAATTCCACTGTCTCTTCCTGATTTTCAGTCTCAACTCTTACACCTATACTATGTACCAGACACCGGAATCCTGCTGTTGTCTTCAATAAATTTAAAATTTCTTCATCTTGTATATTTCCTACAATTTTAGCACTGCTAATCAGTCTCCCGTCAGATTCATACAAAAACTGAACACCGCTTCCGTCCTCTTGCGGCATACCAAAAATTTCTTTTTCTCTCATAATGTAAAAACCCGGACGTTTTTTCTCCGGGTCTTTTGGTGCTACGGGTTCTCTCATCTTTTCTCTCCTATTTCCAAATACGATAATTTCCGCTCAATGCCATAAATGCAAACATATACAGGAAATTATCATAATATCTTCTGTCCCCTGTACGCAGTGGCGTATTCCAGAATTTTTCCATACACGCTCTGGAAAATTCCCCCTCTGCAGCAAGAGATGCCTGAGCATTTACTGCAATCACAGCCACTGGATGCAGTGCTTTTTCTTCCAGCCTTGTTCCATCTACGAGGAAAACACCGTCCCAATGTTCCTGCTGCTTTACACAATAAAATTCCTGGAAGGTCTGTGCAATCTCTTTTTGCCATGGGTCTTTTCCAAACCACATACTATCCAGACCAATATTAGCCATAGTACGATAGGCATCGCTATAATACCAGTCATGACGTCCAAATTGTTCTACATGTCCTGTATGCGGTGTTCCATCATATTCACTGTATTCCGGAGACAGCCCTGTGTTTGGATGGCATGCAAGATGAAGATATTCCCTGCTGGCCTGTGCCGCCTGTTTCCAAAAATCCCTGTCTTCTTCATTTGCCCACAAAGCAAATAATTCATAAAAATGAGGAAGATGATAAGATGGATCCGTAAAATCCACTCCAGGAATAAATTTAATCAGTTTTCTCTCCCGATCCCACATAGGTTCTCCCGGATGGCCTTCTTCCCCTTTATGTACGCACTCACTTAAAATATTTCTGGCTTCCTGGCTGTAATGAAAGATTCCTTCTCCATCACCCCAGCGGTTAGAGGCAAAGAACAATGCCATGGCAAAAAATTCTTCTCCATCCGGAGCCGGGCCGTCAGAATTCGGAGTTCCATCTGTGTTGCAAGACCACCTGAAGTAGTAACGTCCCTCACCTTCACTCATCCACATATAGGTTTTCACCCATTTCCAGATGCGGTCAAATTCTTCCTTTTTATCCAACTGCACGCACACCATCATACCATAAGACATTCCCTCTGTACGCACATCATGGTTTCCCGTATCTTCCAGATATCCCATATCATCTCCAGCTTCACGGTAAAATCGTTCCTCTTCTGTTCCGTAAAAAATAGTCTGAAAAGCATCTTCCAGTCTGTTTTTCACTTCTTTCTCCGAATAACCGTATTCGCTCCATAAATTTCTATAAATTCCCGTTTCAAATGCTCCCTGCATCTTCTACTTCCTCCTCTTAGACATTCCTTTTACCTATAAATGAACTCAGAGAATCCTGCGCTTCCCCCAATTGTTTTAGTAGAATAAAAAAACAAGGCAAATCTACATCCACAAAAATGATCCAATTGAAAGTATAACTTTTTTGTAATTCCGATTTTTTTCCATTCACCAGAAGTTTCATAAAAGAACTCTGCTTCGTCTTTCATCATTTCAAATTCAAGTTTTACTTTTAACCGTACACATTCTGTATCCAATTTTATCTTTTCATACTCTGCTTCTTTACCAGCCATAACCAGATACATACCATCTTCTTCTTTTTTCAAAGCTACAAAGCCAAAGTTCCCTAAAAATGCGCTAAGTCCTGCATAATCGCCAATCTTCATCCTATTTCCATTGACACTGACTTCTGCCTCACACCTTGGGTATCTGGTTCTCTGGGTCAAGGTGTTCACTGCCGCTTCCAGATTCGCACATACTTTTCCAGAATAAATTCGGAATTCTCCTTCTGAAACAGAATAATATCTGGAATCCGGCTGGTGATTAAATTCCCATACCTTTTTCCACGGAATCTTTCCGTTTTTATCAGGAACATACTGAAAATCATCACTTTCAAACAAAGGCTCATATCTGTGGTTTGGTCTGGTACTTCTGGTTTCTATGACTTCCGGTACTTTTCCGCCTTCTCCAAATACAGGAAAGTCCTGTTCCCATTTCACAGGAACTAGCACAGGACTCCGTCCAACAGCACCTCTATCCTGAAACAGAATACTATACCAGTCTCCATCAGGAGTATCCACGATTCCTCCCTGAGCAACACCCTGATGACAGTAATTCAAATCATCTGCCAGAACATCTCTACCTGTAAATTCCCCTTCTATGCTGTCTGATACAAAACATGCCTCCCGTCGGAACCAGGTTTCACCGGGAGAATGTATGAGGAACACATAGTATTTCCCATGAATCTTATAAATATGTGCGCCCTCATACCCCAGCTTATATACACCCTGTTCCTTTATAATGATTCTGTCTATCCCATTTTCTTTTGGTCCTTTTAGCTGCTCATCCAGCTCTGTCAGGTGAATCTCTGTATTTCCATACACAATATAGATTCTACCATCTTCATCAAACAAAAGAGACGGGTCATGATAAAAGCCTTGGATTTCCTGCTTTTCCCAGGGTCCTGAAATGTTCTCTGACTGATACAGATAAGTTTTACCTGTATCATTTGCCACAAAACATAAATAGAATCTATTTTTATGATAACGTATAGAGGCAGCCCACATTCCTTTTCCATAGATACCAGAGCAATCCTGTAAACGCTGCCCTTCTGTTTCATCTAAAGAATCATAAACATGTTCCACAATCTCCCAGTTTCTTAAATCATAAGATCTGAGAATAACGCACCCTGGCATAAAATGCATGGTAGTGCTCACCATATAATAGGTATCTTCTACACGAATCACGTCCGGATCCGGAAAATCCATCTGTATAATGGGATGAATACTCATATGTTACTCCTTTACTCCTCCAATAGTCAGACCTGATACAAAATATCTCTGTAAAAATGGGTAGAGACAAATAATAGGAAGCATGGTTAAAATCGTAGCTGCCGCCCGTATAGATGCAGGTGTAACAGCGCCAACCGCATTTTTCATGGCTTCTGCTGAACCTCCCTGGTTTGTAACAGAAGACAATAGCTTCATTAATTCATACTGAAGAGTTGTAAATTCCGGGCTCATTCTGTTATACAGCATGGCATCAAACCAGGAGTTCCACTGTCCTACTGCCACAAACAAAGCAACAGTTGCATAAACTGGTTTACATAACGGTGATATAATTTTCAGGAAAATGGTCGTATACCCTGCTCCATCCAACTGAGCCGATTCTTCCAGACTATCCGGGATTCCATTCATGTAAGTACGGATGACCAGCATATTAAAGGCGCTAATCATTCCAGGAACAATATAAACCATGAAACTGTTTGTTAATCCCAGATTCTTATACAGTAAGAAAATAGGAATCATACCACCATTGACATACATGGTAATAACCCAGAATAAAGAAAGAGATTTTTTAAACAAGAACCTCTTTCTGCTGACAATAAATGCTAGGATTGCATTGGTAAACAGCGCCAGCACCGTCCCCAGAATGGTTCTTAAAACTGTTATGTAAGCTCCTGTAATCAAATTATCTTTTTGCAAAACCGTAATATAGTTTTTTAATGTCCACTTTCTTGGGAATAAATAAATTCCTCCCCTGAGAGCATCTGTACCGTCATTAAAAGAAATTGCCAATGTATTAAGTACAGGATACAGCGTTATCACTACAAATGCAATCATAAATATTGTGTTCAGAATCACAAATGCTTTATCTGCTATTGATTTTTTCCGTTTCATTTATCCATTCACCTCTTTCTGTCAGAATAACCGTTCTTCCCCATGTTTCTTAGCAATCTGGTTCGCAATCACAATCAGAACAATACTTACAAAACTCTTGAAAATACCGGCTGCTGTACCAAGGGCATAATTTCCCTGGCTGATACCCCATTTCAGCACATAAATGTCAATGGTTTCAGATACGCTTTGCACCAGGCCATTTCCTAAGAGATACTGGACTTCAAAGCCTGCATTTAATACATTGCCTACATTCATAAGAAGTAAAATCATAATCGTTGGCTTAATACCTGGCAGCGTTACATGCTTAATTTTTGCCCAGCGTCCTGCACCGTCCATACTGGCAGCTTCATACAAGGACGGGTCAATCGCTGTAATCGCAGACAGATAAATAATGGCATTCCAGCCTGTCTCTTTCCATACATTTGCGAATGCCACAATAGGCCAGAAAAACTTGGGATGTGCAAAAAAGTTCAAGGGCTGATCCAGAATATTCAGGCCCATAAGAATCTCATTTATAATTCCAGTTCCTGATAACACGTCATGAAGAATACCGGTTACAATAATCCATGACAAAAAATGAGGGAGATAGGAGATGGTCTGTACCACTTTTTTTCCACCTTTGGATTTAACCTCATTTAATAAAATAGCAAATACAATCGCCATTACAAAAGTAGACACCAGGTTAATAATTCCCATGGCCAGAGTATTTCGGATTACCTTCAAAAATGTGGCATCTGAAAACAAAAATTTGAAATTATCCCATCCCACAAAAGCAGAATGGAACAAACCGTCTTTGGGCTTGTAATCCTGGAAAGCCATCACCCATCCCCCAAGAGGCAGATAATAGAAAATAATTCCATAAATTACGATTACTGCTGCCCAAAAGAGCAAGACTTTCTGTCTCTTAATTTCTTTCCATGTGATTTTGGGAGCTGGCTCCGCTACATTTTCTTTTCTTCTACGTTTTGCCGCCGATGTCATATTGTCACTCCTTTTCTTTAAATTAGGCAGATGCCATCCAAAAGGCACCTGCCTATCTCCTGTTTTCTATCTTTTATTCATACTTTTTATGTGCTTCCATCCTACGTTCCAGTTCCTCCTGCATTTCATCTAAAAATGCCTGTGGGTTACAACCTTCGTAAACCTTCATATATTCATCCCATGCTTTATCAAAATCTTCTGCCATAACCACTTTAGGAAGATATTCATGTTTAATTTCACCCATCTTGGTCCAGGCCATACCACCTGGTGTACTGGTTGTCATAGTATTACTAAAGGAATACATAGGATACCATGGTCCCGGTGCTTCATTGGTTCCAATCATATCTACATAGGTCTCCGCTCCATATGCCTCGAAGCATTTCTTAACATCATCATTTAAACCGTCAAAGGCTTCCTTAGGCTGATTTTCCGGTTTCATAGCATTTATGCCATCTCTGCTGGTTCCTGAATATTGTGGAAAATAAGAATATGTACAAAGATGAGAAGCTTTATAAGCAGTATCAGACACCTGAAGTCTCATTTCATCTGTGCGGTAATATTCTCCATTTTCATCTACTTCATAGTCTACGCCTTCCACACCCCAGTTACGTAAATCATGAACTTCCTGTCCCAGCAAATCATTGATAAACTGAAGTGCACCTTCCACGTCATCACAACTTACAGTAATTCCTAAACCATTGCTGACATTAAAAACAGCTCCTGAATTATGCCACTGATTCTGGATGCCTTCTTCAATGGTAATAGGCAATGGAACATAATCACATCCCTGTTCATGTAAGCCCTGTTGTTTCAGAGAATCATTTACGGAATAAGCAAAATTCCACCACTGGTCAATCATTCCCAGTACACGTCCTGTAGATAATTTTGCAATATATTCATCATAGGTCTGAGTAAAAGATTCAGGGTCTACAATGCCTTTTTTATACTCTTCATTTAATTTCTGGAAATATTTCACTGCGGTTTCCGATGTATTATAATCCATAACCTGAAGTTTCTCTGTGTCTACCATAACGCTTCCGTCATTGGGATAACCATCCAGGAACATTGGGGCATTTTCCAGACAGAAATATCTCCAGTCATCGCAAAGGATAGTATATGGAATATTTTCTGTTCCATCTTCCATGGTGGGATTTGCTTCCTGATAAGCCTCAAGCAAATCAAAATACTGATCCATGGTTTTTACTTCCGGATATCCTGCCCATTCCAGTACACGCGTCTGAATCCAGAAAGCTTCATCATTATGAACTGTAACTTTTTCCTCTCCATGAACACTTCCAAACTGTGGAATCCAATAAATATGTCCATCCTCTCTACGTAACTTATCCCATTGTTCTTCGGTTAAGTATTCCTTAATATTTGGATAATCATCTATATAATCATCCAGTGGAATCAGTGCACCAGCCTCATACAACTGTGCCGTTCCATCACTTCCATCAATAAAATCAGGATATTCTCCACCAGCAATCATAGTTCCAATGGCTTCCTCTGCTGTCTGTCCGGTAAGCCAGGTTTCCTTACATTTCGCTCCGGTGATTTCTGCAATTTTTTCCTGAATCTCATTATCATCATTGATTTCCGTTCCAGGTACAGCAAAAAATGCTGTAAATTCCTTTACGCCTCCTTCCTCTTTTTCCTTATCCTTTTTCTCTCCCCCACATCCGGCGAGAAGGGATGCTGTTACTGCAGTTGTAAGCCCAAGAGCTAACATCTGTTTTCTTTTCATGTTACCGTTCCTCCTGTATTTTTGATATCTTTATTTTACCAGTTTTACCTGCTCTTTCAACCTGACAAAGAATAGAAAAAGACAGGACAAATTTCAGTCTTTTTCTATCTCGAAAAATTTGTCCTGTCTTTCGCTCTCTTTTTCATCTGCAATTTACTTTTTTCCTGTAATTGGTAGGGGTACATCCTTTCACCGCTATAAATTTATTAATGAAATAATCCAGGTCTTTATAACCAACCTTATCTGCAATCTGATAAATTTTATCATCTGTATGCAGAAGATATTCTGCTGCTTTTTCAATTCTGTAGTTGTTTAAATATTCTTTAAAGGATATCCCATACTGTTTTCGGAACATCTGTCCTAAATATGCGCTATTTACAAAATACTTTTTGCTGAATTCTTTTAAGGTAATGTTTTCCTGATAATGCTCCCGTATTTCTTTTTCCACACATCCTAAAACTCCGTGAGATGTATTTTTCCTAAGTTCTCCCAGATATTCTCCATACTCCTGCATAAAACGACAGAAATTCTCCTGTCCTCCTCTTAAAGCGCTGTTTTCAAAAACATTACTTCGTATGTACTGGATAATTTCATCCTGATTCAGACTTTCATCCTGCCCAAGCCCTAAATGTGCCAGATTTACAAGCAAATAATTCATATTCATCTGGGTCATTTCCAAATCTACATTCTGCTGGTTTAACTCCTGGTATACAACCCTCCCCTTTTCCAAAATCTTCTCTGCATTGTTTTCTTCTACAGCTTTTAATAGTTCTTCAATACTATTTTTATTAATGATTTTCCCACTTGTTTCTATTTTTTCTTCCGAATAATATAAAATACTCTTATCCACCTGAAAAACATGAAAACTCCGCGCTAAAATTGCAGTGCGGAAAGATTCTGAAATATCCTCAATAGAACTGACAGCATCTCCTACATAACTTCTCACCTTCACAGGCAAGTCTTCTGCAATAGCTTCCAGAAAAGCCTTCAAATAAGCCTCTTCTTCCATTCCCTTCTCTGCTGCAATCCCTACGTCATACAAAAATCCGATATCCAGCCATTCCTTACGTCCTACAATATCCATGAACACCAAATCTTCTTTTTCTGAACCCAGATATTTCCTGCAGTTTAAAAAAACCACCTTCTGATAAGTCCGCATATCCTGAAAATCCAGAGATTCTCCTTTTTCTTCTAACTCCATATGAATATAGCGGATTTTATTGGAAAAAGAAACTTTTTTCTGAATATAATCCAGTGTTTCCGCATCCCCACGTCCCAGCAGCAAAGCCTGCATATATCTGACAAAATAAGCTCTGCCCATTTTCTGTTGTTCCGTTTCCTGCTTCTTTTGCTTTTTATATAAAGCGCTTACTTTTTCCAAAAGGGCAAAGAGCTGCTGCCTCTGAATGGGCTTTAAAATATAATCTGTACATTTATATTTTATTGCCTGCTGCGCGTAGGAAAAGTCTCCATATCCGCTTAAAATCACAAAAAATGCATCCGAAAGCTCTTCCTCCCTGATTTTTTTCAGAAGTGTGATTCCATCCATTACAGGCATCTTAATATCCGATAAAATTAAATCCACAGGCGTGTCCTGTAAAAATTCCACTGCTTCCTGTCCATTGTAGGCAGTTCCTGCAATTTCATAACCGCAGCTTTCCCAGTCTATGAGCATAGAAAGCCCCTGTGCAATATATTGTTCATCTTCAACCAGTAAAACTTTTAGCATTTCTTTTCTGCCTCCTACTATTCTAAAACCTGAACCGGAATTGAAATGGTTACCATGGTTCCCACATGTTCTTCACTTTCCAGTACAAATTTTACCTTTTCCTCTGTATACATTTTTAATCTGAGACAGGCATTTACCATACCTACGCTCCCCTTCTGCTTTAACATTTCAATACTTGCATGTTCCATTTTTTCTCTGAGAATAGAAAGATATGCTTCCGGCATTCCGCTTCCTGTGTCCTCTATTTCCATGTATAACTCATCTTGTTTCTGATAGACTCTTACAAAAATCCAGCATTGTGCCGCCTTGTCCTCTATACCATGTACACAGGCATTTTCTACAAAAGTTACCAAAGAAAGTTTCGGAATTTTATAAGCTTCACATCCTTCTTCCACCTCTATGATATAAGACAGACGATTCCCAAATCTGTATTTCTGCAATTTCAGATAAGCTTCCACAAATTTCTGTTCTTCCTGAATGGGCAATAAGTCTGTTCCCCACTCTACATACTGGCGTTCCATAATAGAGAGTTGTTCTATCATTTCCGCGGTCTCATACTCCTTCTTTAAAACACTTCTCATTCTTATATTTTCCAGAACGTTAAACAAAAAGTGAGGATTAATCTGCCCATGCAAAGCCAGAAGTTCTGCTTTTTGTCTTGCGATATTAATCTCCTGCTGTTTCAGGCGACTTTTGTATACGGTTTCAATCAGGTCATTATTTTCCTGTACCATGTTGTTATAATTTCTCATGAGAACCGCAATTTCATCTGTTCCCTGAATGTCTCTGATTTCCTCTAGGTTTCCCTGTCCTCTGTAATTAATGGTTCTGTTCAAAATCTCCAGTCTCTCCGTAAAAGTTCTCCGAAGCGCCTGCATAAACACGCATGGTATCAGAATATTAAACAGAATCAACAGGAGGATTGCCGGCCAATGCTGTAGAATCCCCTGAAAGAAATGATCCTTTTGTGGAATTGCATAAACATCTAAGTCTTGTCCAAACAGATGGAATGACTCCACATATTCTCCTTTTTTTCTTCTGACCTCTGTGATTTTTTCAAAGTTCTGCTGCGGATTCAGCTTACGACTATTGGAAAAAATAATCTTTTCTCCCTGACATACATAGACCTCATCCTGGTAATTAGCCATAATCAGGTTTTGATTTATTCCTGTATAGTCCAAGTCAATTTTTAATAATTTCTGGTAGGGGTCTCTTTTATAACGATCCAATTTTCGCACAAAAGATGCTTTTCTTGGCAGTTTCAGGTTGGTTGTTCCAGAAGCCTCAAAGTAAAAATACATCTGCATTTCCTGTCCTGAAGCTAAAAATTCCTCATACCAGGATTTTCCCTTAATCCTTTCCATCTTCCAGAATCTGCCTCCATTTACCACCGTAGGATTATCTGTATACATGGTAATAATCGCATTGCTGGTTCCCAGTGAACTGTCAAACAAAGAATCCTTTAAGAGTTCCTGGTATTGATTGTAATAATCCAGGCCTGAAGAAAATTCTTTATTTAGAAATTCATTAATATACTTGTTAAAGTAAATATTTTCTGACAAGGCTGCTGCCTCATCTGCTGCACTATTCATCATATATTCTACAGATTTTACCATATTTTTAAGTCGCACTTCCCTGGCTTCTTTTTCATCATGAATAAACATTCCACAAATCACTGTATCTGTAAGAACCAATGGAAGCATGACACAATAAAAATACAGCAGAAAAATCTTTCTCTTTATCTTTAAATTATTCAAATACACATCTAACTTTTCTCTGATCCTTTTCACATTCTATTTCCCCCTGTAAACCTCCAAAAGTTTCTTCAGCATTTGAATTTCTTCTTTTATCTCTTTTCCTTCGTCAGTGTCTCCAACCATGATTCGGTCTGCTTCTGTCTCGAACATCGTAGAGGTAGACTCAATATCTTTGTTTTCTTCCAGGACTTTTTCCACACTTTCAAAAGGCTGATGTGCCTTAATCCGCATTCCATGAGAATTATAAATCAAGGTATATCCGGCAATTCCTGTGGTCTTATGATAGGCCTGGCTGAAACCACCATCAATGACAATGAGCTTGCCATTGGCGCGTACCGGCTCTTCTCCCTCTACCGTCTTCACCGGAGTATGCCCGTTAATAATGTGGGATAAAGGCGAAAACAAACCAAATTCCCTAAGAATCATGTTACAGATCTTTTCTGTGTGATAAAACTTGTAATATGGGTCTGTTGGCTCTTTCCAGGCTGTTTTATCCTGGATAAAGGTACGTTCAAAGGTTTTAATATTTCTTCCGCACAAAGGGGATTTTTTCCCTGTCCAGAGATACCACATAAAATCAAGCCCATCCTGTCCGGCTTCCCCTTTTCGCACTTTTCTTACAATGCGTTCTGCATAATCCAGATATTCCCTGCCCATATAAGTATTTCCGTCAATCTCAATCCCGTCAAAATTTCCCTGCTCGTCCAGAGGAATACAGCCATGGTAAAGAAGATTTTCATTGTAACGCTTGTACATGCAGCCTTTTTCAAAAAGAAAATCCACATGTTTCTGAAGCCGGTGGCTGTTTAAAAAGGAAAACTTCAAATCCTGAATAACTTTTTGTTCTCCTTCTGTAAGCTCATAAGGATGTTCCCTGTCCACAGTAGGAAAATCCGTATCCTTCATAGCATAAGTCATCTGCTGGGAAACCACGGTTTTATTTTCATAATCAATTTTATCCAGAAGAAGACGGTCCTGCATATTATACTCCGGATGGCGCAAAATGGTCTGTCCTTCCAGCTTAAACAAAATAATAGACAAGGCTTTTTGAGCGGCCTCCATAACCTCCAGCTCCGGATAGGTTTTCTCCCCAAACAATACCAGAGAGCGAAGACTGATACCATAACCACTTTCCAGAATCTGAATGTTATTATATTTCATATTATTTTTCACAACCGTTGCAATGCTGGCTTCATTTCCACAGGCTGCCCCCATCCAGAGAATATCATGATTTCCCCATTCTATGTCCAAAGAATGGTATTCCATTAACAAATCCAGGATTTTGTCTGCATCTCCACCCCGGTCAAAAATATCTCCAACAATATGCAGGTGGTCTACTGCCAGACGTTTAATCAGCTCTGCCAGAGCCACAATAAATTCTTCGGAGTTTTCGATTCCAATAATGGTGTCCAGAATCTGTCTGTGATAGCGAATCTGATTATCA
This sequence comes from Bacillota bacterium, assembly GCA_902363515.1. Lineage (GTDB taxonomy): Bacteria > Bacillota > Clostridia > Lachnospirales > Lachnospiraceae > Blautia. The sequence continues at coordinate 61,646 of CABJAN010000001.1, forward strand.
TCCTCATCTGGCATAAAATGCAGCAATTCGTCAATAATATCTCCAAATTCCTTTGGCAACGCTCTCCTGACCTTTGACCTGGTGTATTTAGAGGAAACCATCTTGGCAAGTTCCAGAAGATAATTCAGCATCAAACGATACCAGTCTTCTGAAAGTTCATTGAGGTTTCTCTTACGGTTCATCACTTCCCTTGGATAATAAATCAGGGTACAGATTTCCTGCTGCTCCCGCACACTTAAAGTTTCCGAAAACAGCATCCGCACCTTTTCCCGAATCACCCCGGAGCAGTTGTTCATAATATGTAAAAACGCTTCATATTCTCCATGGATATCACTCATAAAGTGTTCTGTTCCTTTTGGAAGATTAATAATGGCAGTTAGATTAATAATTTCCCTGCATACTGCCTGTTTAGTGGGATATTTTTCTTTTAACAGCTTAATCCAGATATCTCTGTCCTTCATATACTTCTTATCCTCATTCTTTCCAAATCATTTCCGGGCTGATTTCCTCTATGGAAAAAGCTCCGCACATTTTCATGGTATCAATAAGCTCTGCACCCAGCTTTTCTGCCAGTGCTTCTACACCGTCCTCCCCGCCTCCATAAACAGCAGTGACAAATGGTCTGGCTGCCAGAACTGCATCTGCGCCCATGGCAAGGGCTTTAAACACATCAATGCCGGTGCGGATGCCTCCGTCTACTAAAATCTTCATATCCTTTCCAACAGCCTCCACAATGGACGGCAGCACTTCTGCTGTGGCCGGACACTGATCCAACACTCTTCCCCCATGGTTAGATACCACAATTCCCTGTACCCCTGCTTCCAGAGCTTTTCTGGCTGCTTTTGGCGTCATAATTCCCTTCAGGATAAATGGTACTTCTGCCATTTTCACAATTTCCTTTAACTCTTCTACAGACTTGGAACCAGCAGGTGGATTTAAGTTCTGTAAAAACGGAAGTCCTGCTGCATCAATATCCATGGCAATAGCAAAAGCACCTGACTCTTTTGCCAGTTCCATTTTTTCTCTTATAGTATTCATATCCCAGGGCTTGATGGTGGGAATTCCCATGCCACCGCACCGCTTAATGGCTTTTGCTGCCTCCTCCATGACCTTAGGGTCTGTGCCATCTCCGGTAAATGCTGCAATACCGCTGTCATTACACCCAGCCACCAGGATTTCATTGTATTCCAAATCTGTATATTTATCTCCATAATGAAGTTTTACAGCTCCCACCGGTCCCGCAAACACCGGATACTTAAAGGATTTTCCAAACAGTTCAATCTCTGTACTTACTGGTTTCTGCTCACATATAGTGTCCATATTAATACAGATTTCCTGCCATTTTTCATAATTTCGTATGGCAACTGTCCCGGTTCCCTTTGCCCCTGGTCCCGGAATGGTATTTTTACAGACACGGCCATTGCATGTGCTGCAGGCTTTACAGTATGGCCCTATATTTTCCCTAGCATTTTTAATTACTTCCTGAAAATTCATGTGTTGTTCTCCTTCGTGCTTCTTTCTGTTATATTTTTTATTTTACAACGATTTCGTGGAATTATCCACCAAAAGCAGAATGTTTCTTGCTAACCGCTCAATATCTTTTGTCTGAATCACACTTTGTTCTGTCTCATAGGTTAAAATTAATTTTTCTCCCACAAAAATATTGTTCCATTCTTCCGTTGTGTTCCCAATACATTTCATGTCTTGTTCTTTGTGACAGAACTGTAAAATCCGGATACACAATCCCAAATCCTGTAAGATACAGTGGATGTTCGTACTTATAGGGAATGTTGTGACTATAAAAATAATCCGCCAGAATCTTTTCTGACTTTGAGCGAACCCGCTCTCCACGCTCTGTATAAATAAATGGGTCTGTTTCTTTAAACCCTTTCCCTTGATATTCCTCTTTTAACCACTCATCAACTCTCTGTTTCCAGGTGGACTCTATGGGATGAATCCATTTCTGACGGCCCGGATGTTCCTGCTCATAAATACCTTCGATTCCGTTATCATCATAACTGTCTGCAAGTCTTTTCACATACTGTAATCTTTTTTCTGCATATTCTAAGACTTTTTCATTATAAGTTTTTTGTGCCAGTTTTTGAATCAGGTCACCATTCTTTCTGGAAATATAAGTTCCATTCCCTTTATCTGTTATCTGATAATGATAGTAACTGATTCCGTTTCTGGAAGTTGATATTCTCAGACTTCCTGGTGGTGTATTTTCTAATTGCCTTTTCACATCTGCTATAATGTTTTCCAATCTTCCCTGTTCTTTTAATAATACTTCTTTCAATCCTGTCATATAAAATAGCCCTCCAATTTTTACTTTCAGTTGTTTTCCACATTTTCCTAATTTCAGCCTACTTTTTCTGCCCTCAAATAGGCCAGAAAATCCTCCTTATGTATTTCCACCTATATTTTTATCAAATTTATAAGTTGTTTTTCTTTATCTTTTGTTTCCCACCTACTTTACCCAAGGTGTAAGTACGCCATAATTCTTCATTTGTATTTTCCACCTATTTGAGGTGCTTTTTTGTAGGCCACAAGAAGTCTTTTTCGATTTCCCACTTATTTAAGGAAATTTAAAGTAGGCCATCAGACACTTTTGGGGGTTCCCACCTACTTAGGGAGATTTCCGGTAGGCCACAAGAAACTTTTTCTTACTTTCCACTTATTTTTCACACTAAGGATTCTCTGATTTACATTAAATTGATTTTTTGAACAGCTTTTCGATATGTCACAAGAATAAATTTAAGAATTTCCAGGTACTCCGAAAGTATATACTCTCCCGAAGCACCTGAATTTTTAAGAATACACTTTTTATCCTATACTTTCCTCCAGCCTGGATAAGTCTCTGGAGCCCATGGTAAGAAGAATACAAAGGCCAAACAGGGCAATATTAAACAGGAATGGAAGCCCTGGATTTACCTCAAACATCCAGCCAATGAGGCTTCCAAAGGGAACGGAAATACCAATCATTAACACATTATATAATGCATAAATTCTGGAACGTTCCTTTGGTTCTACATAATGTGCCATAAGGGCGTCTTTTCGTGGAATGATGACCGCATAGGCTGCTGCTTCCAAAATGGTATAACCCATGACCAGAAGCAGATTTTTCTCCGGTGTAAGCAAAAGAAGCAGGTGGCTTGCTATGTACATGAGAAATCCCACCAGAAATGAAACCTTCATTCTAAGCTTCTGAAACAGGTTCTGAAGCCCTATAACAAAGGCAAGCATCACCAGAGTCCTAAGAACCGGAAACACAGCCACCAGCTCATCCGACAAATGAATCTTTTCTGTCACATACAAAGAAAAGAAATTTGTGGTGGCAATCTGAATGATATTGGTAAGAGCCATCAAATACACCACCAGCCGCATTTTTCCAGACTTTATCATGGTAAGAAAGACCGTTCCATAACCTTTCATCATGGAGAAATAAGAAAGATTCTTTGTCTCTTCCATGCGCTTTTTCCCTACCTGAGTCTCACCCCCAAAATGATACAGCAGCAAAAACTTCGCCAGCATGGAAAGGGCTGCAATGAAATACAGCCAGCGCATCACCGGAACTACATCATATTTCCCTACCAAAATCACCGCCAGCGGTGAGAAAAACACAGATAACATCCCACACATCTGAATCAGAGTAAAGGCATTGGTAATGTGCTTTGGCGGACAATCCTCAATAAAAAGACAGTTCCAGGAAGTGTTAGTAATCTGGAAGGCAGCATTGACTGCTGCTGCCGTCAGAAACCACCAGAAGTTCTGGGAAAAAGCCCAAATAAGACAGGGAACTGTCCAGCCAAGGGTATCAAAAATGACGGTAGCCTTTCTGCGCCCCATTTTATCGGTAATTACACCGCCAATCAAAGCGCAGAACATCTGCAGAATAAATCCAACGGTAACCGTAGTTCCGATTTCCACACTGCTAAGCCCCAGTTTCCTCATATAAAGGGTCTGAAAGGGCATAAACAGCGAATAGGGAATGAACCACAGAGGTTCTGTACAAATAGACCATTTGGGATTCCCCTTTAACTCCCGAAAGGTCTGAGCCAATACATGGTTTCGTAACTTTTGCATAGTGAAAAACTCTCCTTATTTCGATATACCCTTTACCACCTCAATAGCCTTCTGAAGCTGATTATCCTCCTCATGAGTAATGCTTGTTTTCTGCTCCAGCCCTTCGGTTAATTCCACTTCCACATCCGGTGTAATTCCCGTTCCGTGGATGCAGCGGCCTTTCGGCGTGTAATACTTGGCTGTTGTGGTTTTCACAGCGCTTCCGTCAGACAGAGGAATTACACTCTGAACAATCCCCTTTCCAAAGGTGGTAGTCCCTACAATGGTTCCAATCTCATAATCCTGAATTGCCCCTGCAAAAATCTCTGAGGCGCTGGCACTGTTTCCATTCACCAGAACAGCCAGAGGCATATCAAGCTGATGTTTACCATCACATTTTATTTCTTCCCGCTTTCCATCCTTATCCTCTGTATAAACAATCAGGCCCTCAGGCAGCATATCCTTTAGGATATCAGATACAGAAGTCAGAAGTCCTCCCGGATTTCCTCTCACGTCCACAATCAGACGCTCCATGCCTTCTTTTTTCAGATTTTTAAAGGCTTCCATATATTGTGGTTCTGTCTGTTCCGTAAATTCATAAAGAGCAATATAACCAATATTGTCCTCCAGCATTTCAGATTCTACCACCGGAATATTCACTTCTTCCAAAGGAATATCAAACTCCAGATAATCCGCCTCTCCATCTCTTGCAATGGTAAGATGAGCTATTTCATCTTCAGAAGCTTTGATTTTATCCACTACTTCACTAAGTTCCATGCCTGCAATACTTTCATTGTTCACAGCCACCAGAATATCTTCCGGCAAAAGCCCTGCCTTTGCTCCCGGCGCTGTCTCATAGCAACGAACCACCTTTACGGTGCCGGATTCCATGTTCATCTGCATCACAACTCCGATTCCCTTATAAGAACCGGTAGTCTCGGTGTTCAGTTCTTCATATTCCTCACTGGTGTAATATGCAGAATAAGGATCTCCCAGACTTGCCATCAGCCCTTTATACATCATGGACTCCATATCCTCTTTGTCCACTTCTCCTGTGTATTTCTTATCCACAATCCGCTCAATCAGCTTCGCTTTTTCCACAAAAGCATCTGTAACTGCCCCTTGATTGCGCTCCTTAGACTGAACCACATCGTAAACCTTGATTCCGGCTGTTCCAACTAATACAGTGACCAGAATCCCTGCCAAAAATCCCTTAAAAAATTTCTTCCGCTCCATTTTTTCTGCTCCTAATTCTCCTGATTTTATATATGGAAAGGGACTGTCGCATTAAGCATCATGCAACAGTCCCTATCATAGTTTTACACTCTTAAGTGTTTTCTGATAGAGAAGATACTTCCGAAAAGTCCGATACCAACTCCCAGTCCAATTCCTACCGGAATCAGGAATTGGAATACAGTCCACACATCCAAAAATTGCAGGAAATTACCAATAACACTAAATTTGGAAATAATATAGCCAATGGCTTTATCATACATCACATAAAGTACACCCAGAGGAAGAGCCGCTCCTATAGCGCCTAACAAAATACCCTCCAGAACAAAGGGTGACCTTACGAAAAAGTCTGTAGCTCCAATCAGCTTCATAATACCGATTTCTTCCTGACGGATAGAAATACCCATGGTAATGGTATTGCTGATAAGGAAAAAGGCTACTGCAAGTAAAATCAGAATAATTGCCACTGAAACATAAGCAATCAGCTTATTAAAGGTGGATAAGGTATCTGCCGCCTGTTTCGAATGTTCTACTTTACGAACGCCATCCAGACCTTCAATATATTTTACCAGATCAGCCTGGTCTTCTACATTTTTCAGATAAACATCATAACGGGCTGAGTTTGCAAGAGGATTATCCTGGTCTTTAAATCCATCCGCCATGTCCTCATCTCCGTCCAGGTAAATTTCCTTATACTCATCCCATGCTTCATCTGCAGAAATATATTTCATCTTCGATACTTCCGGACGCTTATCAATCTCAGAGCCGATTTGGTCTATCTGCTCCTGCTTGGTTCCTTCATCAAAATAAACAATCACTGCAACCCCTTCTTCTGCTGAATGAACAATATAGCGGAAGTTCATCAACAGGGAAAGAAACAGTCCGAATAAAAAGATACATGCAGACATGGTCGCAATGGATGCCAGGGAAAATCTCAGGTTACGCCAGATATTTTTAAATCCCTGTTTTAATATGTATGCAATGGTACTAATTCTCATTCAGATATTCACCTTCTTGTTCATCACTTACAATGACGCCTTTCTTCATTGTGACAACGCGTTTTTTAAACGCATTTACAATTTCTCTGTTGTGAGTAACTACAAGGACTGTGGTTCCTCTCTGGTTGATTTCCTCTAATAACTTCATAATTTCAAAAGAGTTCTTAGGGTCAAGATTACCCGTAGGCTCGTCTGCCAGCAGAATGTTTGGTCTGTTTACCAGCGCTCTGGCAAGAGCCACCCTCTGCTGTTCACCACCGGAAAGCTGATCCGGTTTTGATTTATACTTTTCTGCCAGTCCAACCAGGGTAAGCACTTCCGGCACCCGCTTTTTAATAATACGGGTGGGGCGCTGAATCACCCTCTGGGCAAAAGCAACATTTTCATATACATTTCTGTCTCTGAGCAGTCGGAAATCCTGGAACACAACACCCACTCCCCTACGGTATTTTGCCACTTTTCTCCGACGCAGTTTATTCAGTTCCTGGCCATTTACGGTAATCGTGCCGCTGGTAGGATCCAACTCCTTTAAAAGCAGTTTAATCAGGGTTGATTTCCCGGAACCGCTGTTTCCTACAATAAACACGAATTCACCCTTCTCTACGTGAAGATTCATATGGTCAATGGCCGGCTGACCCTTGCTATATGATTTACTCACGTCTTTTAAATCAATCATAATAACCTCCTGTTTTCATAAAACAATCGTTAAGACTTTTTTAATAATCCAGTGTCTCCATGTACTTCATGTATTTTACTACCATCAGGGCAATTTTAAAGGTAATGGCATCTTCAAAGACGCGCAAATCCAGCCCGGTGCTTTTCTGCAGCTTATCCAGTCTGTACACCAGGGTATTTCTGTGTATAAACAACTGTCTGGACGTTTCTGATACATTCAGGCTGTTTTCAAAGAACTTGTTAATCGTGGTAAGTGTCTCCTCGTCAAAGTCATCCGGAGAATGTGTATCAAAAATTTCCCGGATAAACATTTTACAAAGGGGAATAGGAAGCTGGTAAATCAGACGTCCGATTCCCAGAGAACTGTATGCAATCACATCTCTGTCTCCAAAGAAAATCTTACCTACATCCAATGCCATCTTTGCTTCTTTATAAGAACGTGACACTTCTTTTAATTCTTTCACAATGGTACCATATGCAATGTGGGTTTTTCCGTCTCTTTCTACCCCAAGAGTAGATAAAATGGTATTTGCTGCTTTTTCCAGCTGCACATAAGTATCTGTAGGCGCCAGTTCCTTTACAATAATAATGTTCTTCTCATCAACTGCAGTGACAAAATCACCGGATTTACCGCCCAGAAGATTTTTCACATTCTCTAAAGAGCCATAGTCTTTCTCCTGGTTTGTTTCCAGTATATAAACAACCCTTCTCACATCCACTTCAATATGAAGTTTTTTTGCCCTGTTATGGATATCCACTAACAACAGGTTGTCCAGCAATAAGTTTTTGATAAAGTTATCTTTGTTAAAGCGTTCCTTATATGCAGTAAGAAGTCCCTGAATCTGGAATACCACCAGTTTGCCCAGGGTATACGCATCATCTGCTGTACTGTCCATAATCAGAACATATTCCAACTGATGATTATCATAAATCTTAAAATACTGGTTGCCCCTCACCACCTGGCTGTCCGCCTGGGAATTGGCAAAGGCTGCTGCTTCTTCCTGTCCGCATACGTTATTGGCAAATGTAGATGCCAATACCTTTCCTTCCATATCAGTAATGCAAAAATCTGTCCTTGAAATTCCTTTCAGCCCATCAAGGGTACTTTGGAGTATCTGGTTTGATATCATGGTGTCTCCTTCTTTCATTATATAGTTTTTTATCTGTTATCTAGTTACAAAATCCCATAAAAACAAAAACCCTACTCTATATTTTAATACAAAATAGGAAAAAAGGAAAGAGCAAACGCAAAATATTACATCTTTTTTTCAAAAATGTAATACTTTATTCATATTTCCCGTTCTATCTGCTTCATCAGATACCTTCCCACTACAGGGGAAAAACCTGAAATTTTCCTGATGTAAGCAAAATCCTTTCCAAAAATCTTCTTCTCTGCTGCCAGGTCTTTCTCCTCTCCGGCAAAGACGCCCAGTACGCATACGCCCTGGCTTCTTAATCTGCGGACTTCAAATCCTGTATCAGAAATTGCATAATTTCCTTCATAGGGTTTTGGATTTCTTGCATTCGGGCGGTTCAAAATCACATCATAAGGTCTCCCATCACTCAGGATAATGAGAATCTTATGCTCCTCTTCCCGCTCTAAAAGTCCTCCTCCTATAGCCTTAATGGCCAGTCCATCCCGGTTATTGGAAGAGGTTACATATTCAAAAATATTGCTGTTTTCCTTCCGCTGTGCTTCATAGTCCCGGAATTCATGCAAAATGGTATAATCCCAAAAGGTACAAAAGCTCATAACCCTGTGTGGAATTCCCACATTGCTTAATGCCTCACTTAAAATATACGCCTGGATTGCCACCTGTCCCTGTCTGCTGCGCTGAGAACCACTGGCGTCCAGGAGAATATCCACCACAAACCGGCTGGAATCCTGATATAACTCTCTGGTAAAAAAACGCGCCTCACTGGTCCTTCCCACCCGCCAGAGTCTGGATGGAACAATTTTCCCTCTGTCTGCCAGAACTTCCTCTGTCTCATCCCGCATAATTAAAGTTTTGCGAAGCATATCCGTAAGAATCCGTATATTATTTTTTACAATTCTGTGGTTGTCATAGTATTCATACAAATTTTTATCTTTTTGCTTTCTGGCATACTCATACTGGTAATTGCGAAGCACCGGGTCTTTTAAAATTCCTCTGGTAAAATACAGGCTGCAATCACTGTGGATTCCCCTACACATAAGGTAATTCATCCGTTTCTCTTCTGCCTCTGTCAGAAATGTTTTCCCGTAATTTCGTTCCACATAGGAATACATTTTCTCCAGTGCCTTCTCATCTACCACTAAAACGCGCTTGTCCGAACTCTTTTTTTCCTGTTCTTCCCTGTCCTTCTCTTGTTTGCAGGCTTCCATGGTGTCCAGGTTGGTCATCTGCTCAGTCAGTTTGTCCAGATAAGTCTCAAAGCTGCTCTCCATGACTTCTTCTTCTAAAAATTCCTTCCAGGAAAATTCTGCCAGGTCTTCCATGGTCACTGCCAGAACCTGCTCTAACGTCCCATGCTGCCGCTCAAAATAAGGGTCCACTACCTCATTATAGAGAATATCTGCTGTCCTTATGACCTCCATGGTATCTTCTGTGTGTTCCAAATTCCAGAGCAAATCCATCCATCTCTTCTGTCTTTTGGGCGCTGGTTCCCTGCCATTTAAAATCTCCCGAAACATAGCCAGCTTCAATCTTCCCACTTCATTCTCCTGAAGCCTGTGAAACTCTTTTTCCAGAATATCTTCACAGGCTTTTCTTCGAATTTCTCCTACGCCTTCCCGCTCCTTTATCATTCTTGCAGAAACAGCAAATTCAATACAAAGCTGGGAAACGGACAAGAGCGGCCCTTCCATGGCATGACAGTACATTTTCTTTACCAGATACATGGAAAAGGCCTCCCGGTCAAAATAGCGGGCAAAAGCCCCTTGCTTCATTCCATCATACAGGGCGCCATACCTAGAACGGGCAAATGCTGCCAAATCCGGCTTAAAATCCAGGGAATAATCACCACTTACGGTCCACATGAGATTTTTTATTCTGTTTTCCAGTTCCAGTTCATACTCTTCCATACCGTCTCTAATCCTCAAACACATCTGCGGCAGTCCAGCTTTGGGGAATCCTGGTCATAACCACATCCTGTACAATCTCTTTTTCAAAAACATCAAAGCTCTTATTCACCACGCCCATTTTCACAGCCAGAGCCGGTTGCAAGCCTCTGTGAATGGCTTTCATGGCGCCCAGAATTCCTCTTAAATCCACAGCCTTTGTGGTAATCTCTCCATTTTGCGCCTTGAGCTGCAAATCCAGAAACAATCCAATCCACTGTTTCAAAGCATTTTCCTTCATACCTGGAAATTTAGATTGGAAAATAAATTCCAGAGTTTCCTCATCCTGCTGGGGCATATCAATCACCAGAAATCTGGAAACCAGAGCTTCATTTAATTCCTTGGTGCCTGCATATCCATAATTCATGGTGCCAATAAATCTGGCTGCAGGATGCATATCAATCTTGTCATATCCCGGCACATCAATACAGCGGCGATAATCCAAAGATGCATGCAGCACAGAAACCGCATCATTTTTTGCCATATTAATTTCGTCTAAAATACCAAAGCCTCCATACTGAGCGCAGCGGTAAATACTTCCCTTACGAAGCTGCACCTCATTATCCAGGAACGTATCTGTGCCGATTAAATCCCCGCTGTTAGTATTCACATGAAAAGACACATTGTACACAGGACGGTGAAAAATCCAGGCAAGAGTTTCTGCCAGGACATTTTTTCCTGTTGCCTTTGCACCGGTCAGCAGAAGATTTTCTCCTTCCAAAAGAGCTGCAATAGCCATTTCCAGCACTTCTTTTCCATAAAAGAGCATATCCGGCTCTGCTACCCTTTTTTCTTCCTCTGTCTCCACTGTATAAGACTTCCGGAACAATTCCACATCCTGAATCAGTCTTTCATCTACTTTCTGTTCCCTTAAAAAATCCAATGTATGCTCCATGTTTTTCTCCGTTTCTGTAACTTCTTATAAAAACAGCAGGGAGGCAGTCGCATCCACGCAACAGCCTCCTCTTTTCTTATACTTCAAACAATAAATCTCCATAGGACGGCATTGGCCATATTTCTTTATCTACAATCATTTCTAACTGGTCTACCGGTTTTCTGAGAGCCTCCATAGCCGGAAGAACCTGACGGCGGTAATAGAATGCCTTATCCTTGCCATCTGCCATGGCATAGGCTGTTTCTGTAACCTCTCTCAGTGCATCTGCCGCCTCTTTTGTTTCCTTTAATAATGCAGAAATCTCACGAAGTAATCCTGTCTGCACCTCTACTTCCAGGACTCCGGCTGCCACTACCGCATTAATAGAGTCCGCTAACTGTCTGCTGTAACGGATAACAGCAGGTATAATCTGTTTCCCTGCAATATCCAACATGGTTCTTGCTTCTATATTAATTGCTTTTGCATAAGCTTCATATTTAATTTCCTGTCTGGATTCCAGCTCTGCCCTGGTAAGAACTTCAAACTCCTCAAAAAGAGCCACTGTTTTCTCCATGGTAAGAGCATCCAGACTCTCTACCATACAGGTCATGTTTGGGAGTCCGCGTCTTTCGGCTTCTTTTACCCACTCTTTGGAATAACCGTTTCCATTAAAAACAATCCGCTGATGTTTCGTAAAGTTCTTTTTCATTAAGTCATGAACAGCAATGTCAAAATTTTCTGCCTGCTCCAGCACCTCACAGGCTTCTTTAAAGGCCTGCGCCACAATGGTATTTAAAACCACATTGGCCGGAGCAATAGAATCTCTGGACCCTACCATACGGAACTCAAACTTATTTCCTGTAAAGGCAAAAGGTGACGTTCTGTTCCTGTCTGCTGTATCACGCATAAATTCAGGAATAGCCTTTACCCCGGTATCCAGCACTTCCCGCTCAATACTGTGGTCTGCCGTACCGGTAGTAATCAACTGGTTCATAACATCCGTAAGCTGCTCTCCTAAAAATACAGAAATGATTGCAGGTGGCGCTTCGTTTGCTCCCAAACGGTGGTCATTTCCTACATCTGCCGCTGACTCCCGTAACAATTCTGCATGTTCATCCACTGCCTTCAAAATACAGCTTAAAATCAGAAGAAACTGAATATTGTCATGAGGTGTATTGCCGGGCTCCAAAAGATTCACCCCTGTATCTGTGGTCAGAGACCAGTTATTATGCTTTCCTGAACCATTTACTCCCGCAAAAGGTTTTTCATGAAGCAGACACTTCATACCATGCTGGGAAGCCACACGCTTCAGGGTCTGCATTACAATCTGATTGTGGTCAACCTCCACATTTGCTTCCGCATAAATAGGCGCAAGCTCATGCTGTGCCGGAGCAGCCTCATTATGCTGGGTTTTAGAAGTAACACCAAGCTTCCACAGTTCTTCATTCACATGCTTCATATAAGCAGAAACTCTCTGACGGATGGTTCCAAGATAGTGGTCATCCAGCTCCTGTCCTTTTGGCGGCATGGCGCCAAACAGTGTTCTTCCGGTAAATACCAGGTCTTTTCTCTGGCTGAACTTTTCTTCACTGACCAGGAAATATTCCTGTTCTGCGCCAACAGATGGAATCACACGTTTTGCTGTGGTATCTCCAAACAGACGAATCAGACGGAGAGCCTGGGTATTAATGGCCTGCATGGAACGCAGAAGTGGTGTTTTCTGGTCCAGGGCCTCTCCTGTATAGGAACAAAAGGCAGTAGGAATGCACAGGGTTGCCCCTGCTGCATCGTGACGCACAAAAGCCGGAGAGGTACAATCCCAGGCAGTATACCCTCTCGCCTCAAAGGTAGCACGAAGTCCACCAGAGGGGAAGGAAGAGGCGTCCGGTTCTCCTGTAATCAGTTCCTTTCCGGAAAAGCTCATCAAAACTTTTCCATTTGGAAGAGGAGCTGTGATAAAAGAATCGTGTTTCTCCGCAGTCACTCCTGTCAAAGGCTGAAACCAGTGGGTGTAATGGGTAGCGCCCTTTTCAATGGCCCATTCCTTCATCTCATGAGCAATGACATCTGCCATTTCCAAAGATAAATCTTTTCCCTCTAATATGGTTTGCTTTAAATCTTTGTAAACCTTCTTAGGAAGACGCTGCTGCATCACTGCATCATTAAATACATCCTCTCCAAAAATTTCAGATACGTTAATATATTCACTCATACCTCTGTTCCTTTCTCCCAATGTACTTATGCTGTGGCTTTCAAACTGTTATAAAGATACCTCAAAAACCCCAGGATTGCAAGTTTTTTTTAGCTGAACCACAGTCCTGCTGCCAGTAAAACCAGGCATGCGCCGCTAAGCCAGGATAAATCCTTTTTCACTGAAATGCAAAAAGCATTTCCAAGCTTCCAGCCCGCCTCCATCATGAGAATCCCGCCGGCAAAAGAGCCCGCTGCCAAAAGCATGCCTCCCGTCTGCACCAGTCCTGTTCCCAGGCCTACCGCAAGACTGTCCAGAGACAGCACGACTGCCAGGAGCATAGCCTCTATTCCTGTAAGATGCCTTTTCTTCTCTTTTCCATCTGCCTCTTGTTTTGAAAAAAAGCAGACAAAAATCCGGTAAAATCCCATGCCTGCCAAAATCCCTGTACAAACCAGGGAAGTGATGGTCTTTGATAAAAAACAAGAAAGGAAATTCCCTGTCAGAACTGCCATGCCTAAAAGACAGCTCATAATCAGGTTCATTCCCACTACCATGAGAAAAGATAGCTTTATCTTTTCCATTCCATATGCAAAGCTGACCACAAAAGAATCTGTGGTCAGCGCAAGAATCCATAAAATCCCATGAAACACTTTGCTCATATCCATGGCACACCTTCCAAAGTCTATTTCTATTTATTATATGACTTCACCAGTGCCAGTGGTTCTTCGCTCTCATTCCGGTGCATGAATCAGCGGTACTTCATCATTTTTCGGAAGCATAATCTGCACCGCATGTTTCAGGTTTTTAATAGAAACTATTTTATGTTCTCCGCCATATTCCCCATCCAGGGTCCATGGCACTTCTTCCTCACACTTTACAGTAAGCCCAGTGGTTTTAAAGACTTCTATCATCTTACTGTCACTGGTGCCAAGCAAAGAGGCAATAATTTCGTTTAGCTCCAGAATATTCTTGGGACGACGGATGAGCATCACTTCAAACACACCGTCATCCAGCATAACATCCGGTCCTGTAAGACGTTTAAAGCCTCCCACAGAAGTGGAATTGCTTACCATACCAAAGATAAACTCACCATTAAACTCATGCTCATCCCCCTTCACCCGAAGATGATAGGATTTAATATTAAAAAGTCTCTGTGTTCCTTCCAGAATATAAGCTGCATGCCCCAGGATATTCTTCAAATCCTGATTTGTCTCATAAGAAACATCTGTAAACAAACCAAATGCCGCAATATAGACAAAAATGTCATCATTAAACTGTCCCGCATCAAAAGCATGAGGAATGCCCTCCACAATATCTGTGGCTGCCTGAAGCATGTTTCTGGAGATATGAAGGCTGTTGGCAAAATCATTGGTACTGCCTGCAGGTATATAACCAATTGGATGCTGATGTCCTGCTGTCAGCATTCCGGTAACCACTTCATCCAGGGTTCCGTCCCCTCCACTGGCTACAATCAGGTCATAGTTTCCTCCTCTTTTTTTCGTCACTTTCAGGCCGTCCATATAAGCCTGGGTGGGATGAACCGTAACCTCATAGCCGCCTTTTACGAAAATATCCAGAATATCCACCAGCCGGCTTTTAATACTTCCTTTTCCGGATCTGGGATTAAAAATAAAAAGCATTTTTTTACTCATGGCTCTACCTCCCTTTTCTGTTGGAAACAAAGCACCCGGGAACAGGCCGAAGCCTTCCCGGGCAAATTTACATGTAACGTGACTCTTAGACTAACTCTAATACTACTTCCATTGCTGCGTCACCTTTACGTGGTCCGATTTTAATGATTCTTGTGTAACCACCGTTACGTCCAACGTATTTTGGTGCAATTTCTGTAAATAATTTATCTACTAAGTCAACTTCTTTTGTGTTTTTCTTCTTACCAGCGCCTGCTGCAGGAACTTCTGTTACAGGGTAAAGAACTTTCATCATCTGTCTTCTGGCATGTAATCTGGAAGGAGCATCCTTCTTGATTTCTTTCTGTACTTCATCGTATACAGTAACTTTCTTTCCGTCTACAACTTCTTTTACTCTCTTGCCTTCTGCGTCTTTGCGGGCAACTTTTGCTGTAACAGTAACGGTTTCAAAGTTATCTTTTTCACGAACTGCCATTGCAATCAGACCTTCTGCAATTTTGCGAACTTCTTTTGCTTTGGTTTCAGTAGTAACGATTTTTCCATGATACAGTAAGTTTGTTACCTGGTTTCTCAGTAACGCTTTTCTCTGGTCAGATGTTCTGCCCAATTTTCTATATTTTGCCATTTTAGATTTCCTCCATTTGTGGAACAATGTGCCATGCTCTCTTCGGTCTTACTGACACATTGCTTTTTGCCCATAAATTGTTTACTCTTCGCTTGGATTTAACTGCAAGCCTAATTCTTTTAATTTTGCCAGAACCTCTTCCAGGGATTTACGTCCTAAGTTACGGACTTTCATCATATCCTCAGAAGTACGGTTGCACAGCTCTTCTACGGTATTGATACCAGCACGTTTTAAGCAGTTGTAGGAACGAACAGAGAGCTCTAACTCATCAATATTCATTTCCAGAACTTTTTCTTTTTCATTGTTTTCTTTCTCAATCATGACTTCAGCAGTCTTAGCGCTTTCGGAAAGATCAATGAAGAGGCTTAAATGCTCGCTCAGTACCTTTGCAGCCAGGCTGACAGCCTCGTCTGCATCCAGTGTTCCGTTTGTATAAATATCCAGAGTCAGCTTATCATAGTCTGTAACCTGACCAACACGGGTATTTTCAACGGCCATATTTACACGCTCAATTGGTGTATAGATTGCATCTACAGCGATCATACCGATTGGCATATCGTCTGTTTTTCCTTTGTCAGCGCTTACATATCCGCGGCCTTTGGTAATGGTCAGTTCTGCATTGAACTTGCAGTCTGCACCGCCGTTTAAGGTGGCAATTACCTGATTTGGATTCAGAACTTCTAAATCCTGATCCACCTGGATGTCCGCACCTGTCACAACGCCTTCGCCTTCAAACTCGATATACGCAGTTTTCGGCTCATTGCTGTCGCTCATGTTCTTGATTGCCAGGTTTTTCAGATTCATGATGATTTCTGTCACATCTTCTTTTACACCTGGAATAGAACTGAATTCATGGAGAACACCGTCAATTTTTACCTGGCTTACAGCAGCTCCCGGCAGAGAAGAAAGCATAATTCTTCTTAAAGAGTTGCCAAGTGTAATACCATAACCTCTTTCCAGTGGTTCTACCACAAATTTCCCATATCTCTTATCATCAGACATTTCTGTGATTTGAATTTTGGGTTTGTTAAAATCGAACATGCAAAGCCCTCCTTGCTACGTGCACCATTCACTTATATAACTTTATTATTTAGAATATAACTCGACGATTAACACTTCGTTTACTGGAACGTCGATTTCTTCTCTTGTAGGAAGTGCTTTTACTTCGCCTTTTAAAGCTTCCTGGTCGATATCCAGCCATGCCGGTACCAGACGTCCGCCGGTTACTTCCAGAATATCTTTGTATCTCTGGGAACCTTTGCATTTTTCTTTGATTTCAATTACATCGCCAGCTTTTACTAAGTAAGATGGGATGTTTACCTGTTTTCCGTTAACCAGTACATGTTTGTGGTCAACAATCTGTCTAGCTTCTTTTCTTGTTCTAGCAAGACCCATACGGAAGATTACGTTGTCTAAACGTGTTTCCAGCATGATCATTAAGTTTTCACCAGTCTGTCCTGGTTTCTGATCTGCTTTTTTGTAGTAGTTACGGAAAGGTTTTTCCAGAACGCCGTAGATGAATTTAGCTTTCTGTTTTTCTCTTAACTGAAGTCCGTATTCGGACATTTTTCTGTTTGCTCTTTTTAACTGTCTGGTAGATTTTTTGTCGATTCCTAAGTATACAGGATCCAGACCAAGGGATCTACATCTTTTCAGAACTGGTACTCTATTTACTGCCATGATTATTTGACCTCCTAATTAGACTCTTCTACGTTTTGGTGGACGGCATCCATTGTGTGGAACTGGAGTTACATCTTTGATGCTTGTAACTTCAATACCGCATGCTGCCAGCGCACGGATTGCTGCTTCTCTTCCTGAACCAGGTCCTTTTACAAAAACGTCAACAGTCTTCAGACCATGAATGATTGCTGCTTTTGCAGCTGTTTCTGCAGCCATCTGCGCTGCATATGGAGTAGATTTCCTTGAACCTTTAAATCCCAGACCACCGGCACTTGCCCAAGATAAAGCATTTCCTTCAGCATCTGTCAATGTAACGATTGTGTTATTGAAAGAAGACTGGATATGTGCCTGTCCGCGTTCAACGTTTTTCTTAACACGCTTTTTTGTCACTTTTTTTGTAACTTTAGCCATTTTTAAACTAACCTACTTTCTCTAATATTCAAAACTAATTGTAATTTTCAAATCTATTATGCTGCTTTATTATTTCTTCTTGTTAGCAACAGTTCTCTTAGGACCTTTTCTTGTTCTTGCGTTTGTTTTTGTCTTCTGTCCGCGAACAGGAAGTCCTTTACGATGACGGATTCCTCTGTAGCATCCGATTTCCTGAAGTCTCTTGATGTTCAGAGCGATTTCCCTTCTTAAATCACCTTCTACAGGAATCTGTAACTCTTCGATTGCATCACGAATTTTTCCTACTTCTTCGTCAGTAACGTCTCTGACACGAGTGTCAGGATTTACGCCTGCCTTTTCAAGAATACGGTTTGAGCTTGCTCTACCAATTCCGTAGATGTAAGTCAATCCAATTTCAATACGTTTTTCACGTGGTAAGTCTACACCAGCTATACGAGCCATGTATTTGTTCCTCCATTTTTCTGTTAATATTGTTCCTAATTGAGACACATAAAACTGACGGGGTTCTATGCATCCAGCCGCAAAAAAATTTTACGCAGCCTTTCCGGTATTTGGCGGATACCGGTATTAAGCAATATTCTCCTTATTATCGTAAGCCTGCATTACGCATCTTCAATAATCTCTAAGCTGCCTCGGTATAACAGCTTTTCTTCTAATATCACTATATTTCATCAGCATGAACAACGCACCCTGGCGGTTCATACTGCAGCCGCACTAAAATCACACAAATCAAACGTCATAAATCTATTTTTACAAAAAAACAAAAATTAACCCTGGCGCTGTTTGTGTTTTGGGTTTTCACAGATAATTCTGATGCTTCCCTTTCTTTTGATAACCTTGCACTTTTCACAAATTGGTTTTACAGATGATCTAACTTTCACTGTTCTTCCTCCTTTCTGAGCATAAAAGTACGCTTTATATAGTAGCACCTATTGGTCAAGAATGCAAGTACTTTTTTGCATGTTTTTCCATATTTTAGATTATGTTTTTAAAAATATACATCTTACTTCAGTCTTCCTAAAAATCAAGCAAAAAAGCACCAAAAATCTCTATAGATTTACGATGCTTTTTGTAAGATCATTTCTTATTTTTTTATCTGATTGAGTTCTTTATTCATTACTGCGATTAATTCCTGAGGAATACCAAGATTTTTCAGTTTTCCCATTGCATCTAAGGTCATAGCTTTCATCATGGCAAACTTTGGATGTTCCACCATAGTTCCGAAATATTTCAAAATAACTTTTTCACCTTCTGGATTTTTCATAATAGTTCCAACCTTATCCGCACTGGAAAATCCTTCTGGATCCAACTGAATTTCTTCTGCATCTGTCAGGTCAAATTTTTCAAACCAGTTGATGACATTACCGCCTTCGTCTTTTTTGATATACTGGTAGCTCTTATCTTCTTCCGTAAAATTCAGGATCATATGATCCTCATACAAATTCCCTTGTGCATCATATCCCCTGACAGCAATCTGGTTTTTTCCTTTAGACAGAAGAATTCCTTCAAAATGAGTCATAGGATTTACGGTTTCCGTCTTGGCAACACTTTCACCATTAACCAACAATTCCAGTTTTTTCAGATTTGTCAAAACAGTAATAGTATTTTTTTCTTTATGACGGTTGATAAATCTGCTTCCTGCAAGCTTTACAAAGGGGGTCTCTGACCAATATGCCTTATACAAATAAAATGCATCCTTCTTGATTTTGCGGTCAATAGTAACCAGTCCTTTCTGATTCTGTCCCTGTTTGCCACCTTCGTCCCTATTGGCACTTCCAAAGTCACAAAGGTTCCAAACATAGCTTCCCACAAAATATGGACGTTCTTCAAAAGAACGAAGCGCATTGTCTGTAAAAAGCAACTGATATTCCTCTGTATAATCCTTGGTTTTTGGTTCATAAGAATGATACTGAGGATTTGTGTCTACACCGTATTCTGTCACCAGAAGAGGGATGTCCGGACATGCGGCATGGAATTCATCCAGACGTTTCTGCAAGCCTGGAATTGTATCATAGTACCATCCATAATATAAATTATACCCAACTAATTCTGCCAGCCGGTTGATCGGGCTTTCATTCGCCACAGAATAAATATTTGCTTCTGCTGTATATCTGTCTGGATCAAGGTTCTTTGTATATTCTGACATGCGTTTTACATGAGCGTGAATTTCTTCATTTTCGCCGGCAATAGTAATTTCATTCTGTACGCCCCAGCAATACACAGATGTGTGATTTCCACACTGCAGAATCAGACGTCTCATCTGTTCACGGATATTATCTTCAGCCGCCTCATTTTCAGAAATAATACTAATAAAAGGAACTTCTGCCCATACGAGGATTCCTTCCTCATCACATCTCTGATAGAAATAATCATCATGCTGATAATGTGACAAACGGACAGAATTTGCTCCTATTTCTTTGATTAGCTGCATATCACATTCCATGTTTTCTTTTGAAACAGCATTTCCAACTCCGCCAAAATCCTGATGTCTGGCTACACCACGCAGTTTCACATGTTTGCCATTTAAGAAAAGTCCCTGATCGGAAGTAATCTGAATCGTACGGAAGCCTGTGGAGATGCTACGTTCTTCCACCATTGTTTCCTCTTCATATAATTCCATCTTAACCTGGTACAAATATGGATCCTCAGTTCCCATCCACAGATGCGGCTTGGAAATCTCCAGAGTAAGTGAAAACGTATCTTTTCCTGAAAACTCCATAGAAGCTGACGTTTCACAAACAACCTCTCCCTGATCCAGAAGCAGCATGCGGACTTTTCCTTTGCTTTTTGCCTTTTCACAAACAACGGAACCTGTACTCATTACTTTCCAGCTACTTCCATTTTCTTCTTTTACTGTTCTAATTTGTACACCATCACGGCTTCCATCCAGATAATCGAAATGAATCTTTGGTGCCACGATGAATTTCACATTTCTATATAATCCACCATAAAAGGAGAAATCTGCCATTTGCGGATAAACTGCATCATTTGCACTATTATCTGTAACAATCTCAATCTGATTCTCACCTTCATTGACATACTCATTGATCGACATGCGGTACAACGCATAAGGGCATGTATTCTCATAAACCTTCTGTCCATTGATATAGACCGTGCTGACCATAGCTGCTGCTCCTATTTCAAGGAAAAGACTCTGATTAAGATCTGCTTCTGTAAGCATCAGCTTTCTTGTATAAAAGCCTCTTCCTCTCCACATAGAAGTACCGGACTGTCCATCCACTGAATTATATGTATGAGGAATCCTTACCTGCTCTGACGCTTCGTTTTCTTTATGAAAACTCCAGCTATCATTTAATAAAATCTCCATTCAATTGATTCCTCCTTTTTTCTTATGCTTCAACTACTTTTTTATCTAAAATTGCTTTTTCTCCATACATCTTTTTGTATTCTTCGTTTGTGATATGATATCTCTTCAGTGCGATAATACTTGCCAAATCTCCAAGGAAAGGAGCACCAAGATACATAGCAATAGTTGCAATATAAAGAGCGGTTGTAGGTTCTGCACCTGAACTGTATCCTGCCAATCCCATAACAATACCAACAATCGAAGAACCAAACGCACTGATTACTTTATCTACAAAAGAGAAAGTCGCACCGATAAATCCAGGCATAAATTTTCCTGTTTTCATCTTGTGATAGTCAATGATTTCTGCAATCATAGGATCTACGTTCTGTGCAGAGAATCTACGGAACAGCATATTTGCAGCCATTAAGACAACGAACACAACCAGTGTTGATTCTCCGAAAGGACGGAAGATAATCAGAATACCTTCTAATATCAGATTGGCAATTGCACCAATCAGAGATGCTTTTTTACAACCAAATTTTACTGCTACAGAACCTGCCACAAATGCTCCAACTAAAGACATTGGGGTAGAAATACCACCTACAATCGGCTGAAGATCCAGATTCTGTACTGCATATACATAGAAATAAGTCATAACCGCAGACTGGATTGTGGCTGCAATTTTATCTGTAGATGCTGCCAGAATCAGCATTCTCAGTGGCTGATTAATACGAAGAACGTTTAAACTGTCTTTAATAGAAATTTTTTCTTGTTTTTTATTTGGATCCTGACGATAAAATTCCGGTTTATCTGTTGCAGAGATTGCGAACAGACACCCAATCAGAAGCACTGCATGAAGAATAAATGCACTGATAATGATCATAGTCCAGCCTTTCTGAGAATCAAGACCACCATTTTTCTGTAAAATTGGAATGATTCCAGTTGTCATAACAAGTCCAAGCATTGTGGAATAACATCCACCTGCAATACCGGAAAGCGGACGGTATTTTGGATTTTTTGTAACAATGGATAAGACACATTTGTTTACCGTTGTCATAAAAGTATATCCAACTACCCATACTGCATACCATCCAATCACCCACACCATTCTGAAAGACTGTCCGATATCAAAGGAAAACAAATAAATCATAAAACTTGCAAACAACATAATCAGAGAACCGATTACGAGAAACGGACGGAACTTACCAAAACGAGTTTCTGTTCTATCGATGATAGAGCCAATGATCGGGTCTGTAATTCCATCAAAAATTCTCATGACCGTCATAACGATTCCCATTAACATTACATTCAGTCCCAGAGCTTCTGTACTGAACACCAGAAAGAATGACATATTCAGCATATTGAATACGTTTGATGCTGCAGAGCCAAGTGGTGTCATGACAACACGCATGGCTTCCATGTTTCTACCTTTTTCTTTACTACTCATATTAACCTCCATAAATCTTTTGTATTTCTAGAAAAAGATTATACTTTGGTTTTTATTTATTTTTCACATACAAAACAAAGTTTTTACTGTTGTTTTTTAAGTTCTTTATATTTTTTCCTATATTTGAATGGTGATTCCCCATACTTTTGCCGAAAACACTTATAAAAATAGCTTTCATTTGCATATCCAATCTGTTCTACAATATCTTCGATTTTTGCATCTGTCTTACGCAGTAACTTCTCTGCTTCCTTCATGCGGATATCAAGTAAGATATCTTTAAATCCCCGTCCTGTTTCCATTTTTAACAGAGTACTTAAATAATTCGGATGAAAACACATATGTTTTGCCACAGACTGCAGGGTTGCGTCTTTGTAATGCTCTTTCAGATACTCCACCACATCCTTTTGAATCTTCGAATTGTTTTTCCTGATTGTTTCCTCATCATTCTGTTCCGTTGCACGCGAAATTTCTATAAACAAAATGCAAAGACAGCTTATCATTTTGCCCTTATTGCGTGGATTCTCTAAAAAATATTCACAAATAATCTGCTCCATCAGTTGTTCTACAAAGCTATGTTCCGGGATATGATAATATATATAATTTTTCTTTTTACTTTCTGAATACAAGCTATTGATAATATAGTTTGAAATATAATTATCATCAGAAAATAAATACATAAAGATTGTATCAAAGAAATCCGCTGTCATGAGAATGTTAAACATCCACACATCATCTCCTGCAATTTCTGTGGAATGTGCTACATTCTTATCCATCAGGCATAAATCTCCTGATTTCATCTTTATTTTTTTCCCTTCGATATACATATCAAGCTCACCTTCCAGCATAAAAGACAACTCGATATATTCATGTCTGTGTTTCGGAATCTGGATATTACGATATTTTTGCCGGATGATAATACGCTCTTTCCGTAAATCTTCATTTGGATAAGAGATCATAATATGATTCTCATCCTCTCTCAGTGCCATTTTATTATAGTCAAGCCGATTCTTCTCTATTCCCTCTTCCTTATTTAGATACCGTTTCAACTCATCATAATTTTTTTGCATATTTCCTGTCGCACTTCTAAAATCCATAATAAAATCCCCATTTATTTCTTTTTATGTGAAGTATTTTTCCAAAATCAATGGATGTTTTGCTTTATTATACCCTATTTTTCTTCAAAAAACCGCTATAGTTTCAGACATTTTTCTGTCCTACCTATAGCGGTTCTCATCTCCTAATAATGCAGATTTCTTATTTATCTCTCCAGATAATTCTTCCCTTGCTTAAATCGTATGGAGACATTTCAATAGTAACCTTGTCTCCTGGAAGAATACGAATGAAATTCATTCTTAATTTTCCGCTGATGTGCGCTAAAATCACATGTTTATTTTCCAGTTCTACTTTGAACATTGCGTTAGGTAATTTCTCTAACACGGTTCCTTCTACTTCAATAACGTCTGCCTTAGACATAAACTAATCCTCCTGCTGATTGTTCTTAAATTCTTTCATGGCTCTTTTAATATGTTCATCACGAATCTGCGTTCCGTCTTTTAAAATTTTATCCAAAGATTCTGGAATCTTATAGCAAATCTGAACATGTTTGCGTTTCTTTTTTTTCAGACGGTCCAGAGTACGGGCTTCTCCGTCTGCCAGGTATACATACTCCTGGTCTACATCCATGACTACATACCACTTTCCTGTATCATGCCCGGCTTTTGACCTGGCAAGCATTCCCTTTGTAAAGTCTCTCATAGTCTCTCCTGCTTATGGATTCAATGTGAGAATTTCAGGCTCTCCATCTGTAATCAGCACAGTGTTTTCATAATGTGCTGACAGAGTGCCATCCTGTGTCACTACGGTCCATTCATCATCCATCCATTCCACATCTGCCCGTCCTATATTAATCATAGGCTCAATGGCCAGAGTCATTCCCGGCACCAGACGGATTCCACGGCGCTTCTGAGGGTAATTGGGAATCTGAGGGTCTTCATGAAGATGCGTTCCAATTCCATGTCCCACTAAATCCCTCACAACCCCGTAGCCAAATTTTTCTGCGTAGGCTGAAATGGCTGTAGAAATATCGTTTAAGTGATTGCCAGCCCTGGCAAATTTAATTCCCTCAAAAAAACTTTGTCTGGTTACATCAATTAATTGCTGCGCTTCTTTTGAAACAGAGCCTACTGCATAGGTTCTGGCAGCATCAGAATGATATCCTTTGTAAATTAGTCCTGCATCCAGGCTGACAATATCCCCTTCCTGAAGGACTCTTCTTTTGTTTGGGATTCCATGAACTACTTCATCATTTACAGATACACAGATAGATGCCGGATAACCATTATAATGCAAAAAGTTTGGAGTACACCCAAGATTACGGATGAGTTTTTCTCCTAAACGGTCAATATCCAGAGTAGTAATCCCCGGTTTAATAAATTCTCCCAACTGATTATGCACGATTTCCAGAAGTCTTCCGGCTTCCCGCATCAGTTCTATCTCTCTGGCAGTTTTAATTGTTACTGACATTTTTACGCTCCTAACACATTGACAATAGCCTGGAATACGTCTTCCATGTCAACCGTACCATCAACTTCTTTTAACACGCCGGCCTTTTCATAATAATCAATCAAAGGCTGTGTCTGGTCATGGTATACCCCAAGACGTTTCTGTACGGTTTCCGGCTTATCATCATCTCTTAAAATCAATTTTTCACCACAGATATCACATACATCTTCTGTTTTTGGCGCATTGTATTTCACATGATAAGTTGCTCCGCAGCCTACACAGGCTCTTCTTCCTGACATACGGTTTACAATGTTTTCATCCGGTACTTCTACATTAATGGCGAAATCTACCTTCTGACCCATTTTTTCCAATGCTGCATCCAGACTCTCCGCCTGCGGAATGGTTCTTGGGAATCCATCTAAAATATACCCCTTTGCACAATCTTCCTGCTGAACACGATCAATAACCAGGTCTACTGTTAATTCATCTGGAACCAAAAGTCCCTGATCCATATAAGTTTTAGCTTTTTTTCCAAGCTCTGTATTATTCTTGATATTTGCTCTGAAAATATCCCCTGTTGAAATATGAGGAATCTCATACTTTGCGGCAATTTTTTTTGCCTGTGTTCCTTTTCCTGCACCTGGTGCGCCTAACATAATAATTTTCATAGTCCTTACCCCTTTCTATGGTTCTTCTCTTGGTTTCTATCATACACTATAAAAACCATTTTTTCCATATAAAATTTTAGAGACAGCCACAGGGACAACCCTCACATCTTCTGTGATTCTTCGGTTGTCACTTCAGCAGCTACACTGCTTTCCCTGGGACGGTCTCTTTTCATCATTGTCTTTTATTCACTTAAAAAGCCCTTATAATTACGGACTAACATACGGGATTCAATCTGTTTTAATGTTTCCAGAACAACGCCGACTACGATAATCAGAGATGTTCCTCCAAAGGAAACATCTGCGCCAAACACTCCGTTAAAGAAGAACGGAATAACAGCGACAATTACCAGACCTGCAGCTCCGATAAAAATTAAATAACTGAGAATTTTTTCCAAATACTCCTGAGTTGGTTTTCCCGGACGGATACCTGGTATAAAGCCTCCCTGCTTTTTCATATTATCGGCTACTTCCATTGGATTGAAAGTAATGGACGTATAGAAATAAGCAAAGAATATAACCAGTACAATGTAAAGCACCAGACCAAGAGAATACCATGGAGCGCTTGGGTTAAACCAGTTGTTTGAAGTCAGTCCCATTAACATCTGGCTTCCAATTCCAGTACCGCCGGTCCATCCTGTGAAACCTGCGATAATTACCGGGAAGGACATTAAGGAAGAGGCAAAGATAATAGGAATAACACCTGCTGTATTGACCTTTAAAGGAATTGAACTGGACTGTCCTCCTGAAACTTTTCTTCCTACCATTTTCTTGGAATACTGAACAGGGATTTTTCTAATACCACCGTTTAAGATCAATACCAGCACAACTACTAATACAATAATTGCAATAATAATCAGTGCTGCCAGACCTCCCTTGGCATATGTTTTTCCTTTTACAAACTGGTCAAACAAGGTAACCAGGTCGCTTGGAATTCTGGACACAATATTTACCATTAAAACAATGGAAATACCGTTTCCAACACCCTTATCTGTAATCTGTTCACCAATCCACATCAGCATCGCGGAACCTGCTGTTAAACAGGACACTACAACAACTGCATTCATAAAGTTCATATCCGGAATCAGACCTCTGTTTCCAAATCCTACTGTCATAGCAATAGACTGGAATAAAGAAAGTCCGATGGTCAGATAACGTGTAATTGCAGTCAGTTTTTTTCTGCCTTCTTCTCCATCCCTCTGCAACTCTTCTAATTTTGGAATTGCAATGGTTAAAAGCTGGATAATAATGGAAGAAGTAATGTAGGGGGTGATATTTAATGCAAAGATTGACATTTCTGTAAAGGAGCCGCCTGTAAATGCGTCGAAGAAATTAAACGCATCGTTGGACTGGCTTGCAAACCAATCTTTGAAATAATCTGGATCTACACCTGGAATAGGAAGCTGTGATCCAATACGAATCACAACTACCATCAGGAATACGTAGAAAATACGACGTCTTACATCCTTTATCTTAAAGGCATTTTGAAGAGTCTTGAGCATTAGATCACCTCTACTGTTCCACCTGCTGCTTCGATTTTAGCCTTTGCGCTTTCGCTTACAGCGTTTACTTTCACGTTTAATTTCTTAGTGAGTTCTCCATTACCAAGAAGTTTTACACCGTCTCCTAATTTGGAGATTGCGCCAGAAGCTAATAAAGCTGCTGGAGTAACTTCTGTACCGTCTTCGAATCTGTTTAAGATATCAACGTTTACTGCAATAATTTCTTTAGAATTTCTGCATTTGAATCCTCTCTTTGGAAGTCTTCTATATAAAGGCATCTGACCACCTTCGAAACCTGGTCTCTTTGCACCGGAACGTGCTTTCTGACCTTTGTGGCCCTTACCTGCTGTTTTACCATTACCTGAACCGTGTCCACGGCCTCTTCTGAATTCGTTGCTCTGTTTGGAGCCTTCAGCTGGTCTTAAATTTGATAATTCCATGATGGCACCTCCTTCTTCGTAATATTAGATTTCTTCTACTTTCACCATATGGCTTACCTGACGAATCATACCTCTTACGGCTGCATTATCAGGCATTTCCACTGTTTTATTCAGTTTTCTCAAACCTAAAGCTTCAACAATCTTTCTGTTTTTCGGTACTGCACCGATGCTGGATTTCACCAAAGTGATTCTTAATTTGTCTGCCATTTATCTGATCCTCCTTATGCAAAAATCTCATCAACAGATTTTCCGCGAAGTTTTGCAACTTCTTCCGGAGTCTTTAACTGGCTTAAACCTGCGATTGTAGCCAGAACTACGTTCTGTTTGTTACGGGAACCCATACATTTTGTACGGATGTTCTTAATACCTGCAAGTTCAATAACCGCACGAGCTGGACCTCCGGCAATAACACCAGTACCTTCTGGAGCTTTCTTTAAGAGCATTTCTGCGCTTCCGAATTTTCCAACAAAGTCATGTGTAATACTTCCGTTTTCGTCTCTTGCTACACTAACTAATTTTTTCATTGCATCTTCTTTTCCTTTGCGGATTGCTTCAGGAATTTCAGTTGCTTTTCCTAAACCAGCGCCAACATGTCCGTTGCCGTCACCAACAACAACTAAAGCTGTGAAACGGAAGTTACGACCACCTTTAACAACCTTTGTTACACGCTTGATTGACACTACTTTTTCTTCTAACTCAAACTGGCTAGCATCAATGATAGAACGTTTCATGTGTTCATTTCCTCCCTAATTAGAATTCTAACCCAGCTTCTCTTGCTGCGTCTGCTAATGCTTTCACTTTTCCGTGGTAAATAAAGCCGCCTCTGTCGAAAACAACTTCTTTAATACCAGCTTCGATTGCTCTTTTTGCAATCACTGTTCCTAAGTATGCTGCTGCATCAACGTTATTGGTTTTTTCTAACTCAGCTTTTACTTCTTTCTGTGTAGTAGAAGCAGAAACCAGAGTTTTTCCAACTGTATCGTCAATAATTTGAGCATACATATGATTATTGCTGCGGAATACTGCTAAACGTGGTGTAGCAGTTGTACCGCTAAGATGATTACGTAATCTTCTATGTTTTTTTGCGCGAACTTTCGCTCTTGATACTTTACTAACCATTTTTACACTCTCCTTACTTATTTCTTACCAGTTTTACCAACTTTACGTCTGATAACTTCATCAGCATATTTAATACCTTTACCTTTGTATGGTTCAGGTCTTCTCTTATCTCTGATTTCAGCAGCGTACTGGCCAACTTTTTCTTTGTCAATTCCGGATATAACGATTTTGTTTCCGTCTACTTTAGATTCCAGACCTTCTGGATCTTCCATTTCTACTGGATGAGAATATCCTAAGTTCAGAACTAATTTTTTGCCCTGTTTGGATGCTCTATAACCAACACCGTTTACTTCCAGAGTTTTTTCGTATCCCTGGCTTACACCAGTTACCATGTTCTGGATCAGTGTTCTTGTTAAGCCATGTAAAGCTTTCATTTTCTTTAAATCGCTTGGTCTTGTTACAACAACATGACCATCTTCTAATTTGATTGACATTTCAACCGGTAACGCTCTTTCAAGTGTTCCTTTAGGACCTTTTACAGTCACTACGTTGTTCTCAGCAATTTTAACTTCTACTCCTGCTGGAACAGCTACAGGCAGTCTTCCAATTCGTGACATACCAATTTCCTCCTTACTTAAATTTTCGGAAGGGCCAATTATGGTTCCCCTCTGTTTTCAGTATTGCTATCTATGATAAAGGACAAAGTCCTGTTATCCTCTCGCTTGGACATAATAAAAAACTCGCTTGGACATATTTTAAACCAAATTATCTTCGCATTCGGCACACCACTCTCACTAAACTCAGCTCCCGCCTTTGGCGTGGCTTCATTAAGTGTTCAGGTGGGCTTTCACACTAACCTCATACTTCGCCTAACGGCTTGTATTCGCTAAGTGTTCAATGCCTACCAAACAAATGCCAGTACTTCTCCACCTACATGAAGTTTTCTAGCTTCTTTGTCTGTGATAACTCCCTGGTTTGTAGAAAGGATTGCAATTCCTAATCCACCTAATACTCTTGGAATTTCCTGGCTTCCAGCGTAAATACGCAGACCTGGTTTGGAAATTCTCTTCAGACCTGTAATGATTTTTTCATTTTTGTCTGCACCGTATTTTAAAGTGATGCGGATTGTTTTGAAAGCTCCGTCTTCCAGAACTTCATATTTTGCAATATAACCTTCTTTTACCAAAATGTCGGCAATAGCAAGTTTCATTTTAGATGCCGGTACATCTACTGTATCGTGTTTTGCAGTGTTTGCGTTACGGATTCTTGTAAGCATATCTGCGATTGGATCGCTCATTGTCATGATAGTTTCCTCCTGTTTTTAGACTTTTCATGTTAATTATTTTTTAGTTTTGTTTGAAATTTTTTTCGGTTCACCACTCTCACTAAACTCAGCATTCGCTATTGCTCTGCTTCGTTAAGTGTTCGGGTGGGCTTTCGCACTAAGCTCGTCCGTCGCCATTCGGCGACGACTCACTAAGTGCTCAATGCCTACCAGCTAGCTTTTTTAACTCCTGGGATCTGTCCTTTGTATGCTAATTCACGGAAGCAAACACGGCAGATACCGTATTTTCTCAGGTATGCATGTGGACGTCCGCAGATACGGCAGCGGCTGTATTCTCTTGTGGAGAATTTCTGTTTGCGCTGCTGTTTAACTTTCATTGCTGTCTTAGCCATGAATTTTCCCTCCTAATAATCTTATTTTGCAAATGGCATATTAAATAATGTCAATAATTCACGAGCTTCTTCGTCTGTTTTAGCAGTGGTAACGAAAATAATATCCATACCTCTTACTTTATCGACTTTATCATATTCCACTTCAGGGAAAATTAACTGCTCTTTGATTCCCAGTGCGTAGTTTCCTCTGCCATCGAAAGCATTTGGATTTACGCCACGGAAGTCACGTACACGTGGCAGTGCTAAGTTGATGAGACGATCAGCAAACTCGTACATTTTTTCGCCTCTTAAAGTTACTTTACATCCGATTGGCATACCTTCACGAATTTTGAAGTTAGCTACGGAGTTTTTCGCTTTTGTTGTAACAGCTTTCTGACCTGTGATTAATTCCATATCAGCTACAGCTGCGTCTAACAGTTTAGCGTTATCTTTGGCTTCACCTACACCCATGTTTACAACGATTTTATCGAGTTTCGGCACTTCCATGATATTCTTATAACCAAACTTTTTGATCATAGCATCTACGATCTCATTTTTATACATTTCTTTCAGTCTGCTCACTTTAAATGGCCTCCTCTCTTATTAATCGATTACTTTTCCTGTAGTTTTAGCGAAACGAACTTTCTTACCATCCTCAACTTTGAAGCCGACTCTGGTAGCTTTTCCTTCATGCATAACCATTACGTTAGATGCATCAATCCAAGCTTCTTTGTTCACAATACCGCCCTGCTGGTTAGCCATAGATGGTTTTGTGTGTTTTGTGACCATGTTTACGCCTTCAACCAGAACAGCGCCTTTTTTCGGATTAACAGAGATTACTTTTCCTTCTTTGTCTTTATCTTTACCAGCGATAACTTTTACAGTATCACCTTTTTTAATTTTAAACATCAGGCTTACCTCCTATAATACTTCCGGAGCTAAGGAAACAATTTTCATGAACTGTTTCTCACGAAGCTCTCTGGCTACTGGTCCAAAAATACGGGTTCCTCTTGGTGTCTTATCATCTTTGATAATAACTGCAGCGTTTTCATCGAATTTGATGTAAGAACCGTCTTTACGGCGAACACCTTTTACAGTACGAACAACAACAGCCTTTACAACGTCACCTTTTTTCACAACACCGCCTGGTGTTGCATCTTTAACAGTAGCAACGATTACATCACCGATGTTAGCATATCTTCTAGTAGAACCACCCATAACACGGATGCAGAGGATTTCTTTTGCACCTGTATTGTCAGCGACTCTAAGTCTACTTTCCTGTTGAATCATGCTTAGATTCCTCCTTACAAATTATTTTGCTCTTTCTACTACTTCAACCAGTCTCCATCTTTTATCTTTGGATAATGGTCTTGTTTCCATAACTTTTACTGTATCACCAATTTTGCATGTGTTTTCTTCATCATGCGCTTTTAATTTATAAGTTCTCTTTACAATTTTTCCGTAAAGAGGATGTTTAACGTGGTTTTCGATAGCTACAACAATGGTCTTATCCATTTTGTCACTTACAACTTTACCAACACGTGTTTTTCTAAGATTTCTTTCCACGATTATGCTGCTCCTTTCTATTTCTAGGAATGAATTCCTTATGCATTTGCTTTCTGAGCAATCAGAGTCTGGATTCTAGCGATGTTCTTACGAACTTCTTTAATTCTGCTTGTGTTGTCCAACTGATTTGTTGCATTCTGAAATCTCAAGTTAAAGAGTTCCTTTTTAGCAGCTACTAATTCTTCCTGTAATTCTGCAGCTGATTTTGTTTTTAAATCTTCTACATAATTTTTAATTTTCACTGTTATCACCGCCTTCTAAGTCTGCACGAGAAACGATTTTACATTTACATGGTAACTTGTGCATCGCAAGACGTAATGCTTCACGAGCTGTTTCTTCCGGAACGCCTGCGATTTCAAACATTACTCTGCCTGGCTTTACAACTGCTACCCAGTATTCTAAGGCACCTTTACCGGAACCCATACGTGTTTCTGCTGGTTTTGCTGTTACTGGTTTATCTGGGAAAATTTTAATCCATACTTTACCACCACGTTTGATGTAACGGGTCATGGCAACACGGGCTGCCTCAATCTGGTTGGATTTGATCCAGCATGGTTCTGCTGCTACCAGACCGAATTCACCGTAGTTGATTTTATTTCCTCTTAATGCTTTTCCTTTCATGGAACCGCGAAACTGTTTACGACGTTTAACTCTTTTTGGCATTAACATAATTATTTATCGCTCCCTTCCTTAGTTCCTTTTGTTGGAAGTACTTCGCCATTGTAGATCCATGCTTTTACGCCAACTTTGCCGTAAGTGGTATCTGCTTCAGCGAAACCATAGTCGATATCTGCTCTTAATGTCTGAAGCGGAATAGTTCCTTCGCTGTAGAACTCTGTACGAGCCATATCAGCACCGCCAAGACGTCCGGATACGGAAGTTTTAATACCTTTTGCTCCGGCTTTCATTGTTCTGGACATTGTAGATTTCATAGCACGGCGGAAGGAAATACGGTTTTCCAACTGTAATGCAATGTTTTCAGCTACTAACTGAGCATCTCTGTCCGGTCTTTTTACTTCTTTGATATCAACAACTAATTTTTTATCTGTAAATTTCTGTAATTCAGCTTTTACTTTTTCAATCTCTGCTCCGCCTTTACCGATTACAACACCTGGTTTAGCAGTGTAGATGATGATTTTCACTCTGTCAGATGCTCTTTCGATTTCAATCTTAGAAACACCTGCGCTGTATAATTTCTTTTTCAGGTATGTTCTGATATTGTAGTCTTCTACTAAGTTATCAGCGAAATCACTTTCAGCATACCATTTGGAATCCCAGTCTTTGATTACTCCGACTCTGAGTCCGTGTGGGTTAACTTTCTGTCCCATGATACTCCTCCTTATCTTTCATCCAATACAACAGTGATATGGCAGTTTCTTTTTTCGATTCTGTAAGCTCTACCCTGAGCTCTTGGTTTGATTCTCTTCATTGTAGGAGCTTTGTTAGCGTAGCACTCTGCAATGTAAAGATTTTCCGGATTCATACCATTGTTGTTTTCTGCGTTTGCAATAGCGGATTCCAGCAGTTTTTTGATTACGCTGGAAGCGTATCTTGGGTTATATGTTAAGATACCCAGTGCTGTCTGAACATCTTTACCACGAATTACATCCAGTACATAGCAAGCTTTCTGTACGGACATTCTTGCGTAGGATAATTTTGCAGACGGTCTTGTATCTTTGTTAGCATTTCTTGCTCTTTTAATCTGACTTCTATGTCCTTTTGCCATGATAAAAGCCTCCTTTCAAATATTAGCGAACACCTGATTTTTTCTCGTCTTTTCCATGTCCTCTGTATGTTCTGGTTGCTACGAACTCACCAAGTTTGTGACCAACCATATCTTCTGTAACATATACTGGCACATGTTTTCTTCCGTCATGAACAGCGATTGTATGTCCAACGAAGGAAGGGAAAATTGTGGAACGACGTGACCAGGTCTTAATAACTGTCTTATTGCCGGCAGCATTCATAGCGTCTACTTTTTTCAGTAAGCTTTCATCTGCGAACGGTCCTTTTTTTAATGAACGAGCCATTGTCTTACCTCCTACTATTTAGCTAATGTTTTACCATCTCTTCTTCTTACAATTAACTTGTTAGACTGTTTGTTTTTCTTTCTTGTCTTCAAGCCAAGAGCCGGTTTGCCCCAAGGTGTACATGGACCTGGACGTCCGATACCGGTCTTACCTTCACCACCACCATGTGGATGGTCATTCGGGTTCATAACAGAACCACGAACTGTAGGTCTGATACCCATGTGACGTTTACGTCCTGCTTTACCAATGTTGATAAGGCTGTGCTCGCCATTTCCTACAACGCCGATAGAAGCGCGGCAGTTTAATGGAACCATTCTCATTTCACCAGATGGCAGACGAAGTGTAGCATATTTTCCTTCTTTTGCCATTAACTGTGCTCCGTTACCAGCGGAACGAACTAACTGTCCGCCTTTTCCCGGATACAGTTCAATGTTGTGTACCATAGTACCAACAGGAATCTCAGATAAAGGTAAGCAGTTACCTACTCTGACTTCTGCTTCAGATCCGTTCATGATCTTCATGCCAACTTTTAATCCTTCCGGAGCTAAGATGTATGCTTTCTCACCGTCAGCGTATGAGATAAGAGCAATATTAGCTGTTCTGTTTGGATCGTATTCGATGGTTTTTACTGTTGCAGGAATTCCATCTTTTCTTCTCTTGAAGTCTACCAGTCTGTATTTTCTTCTGCTTCCGCCTCCGCGGTGTCTAACTGTGATTTTACCCTGATTATTACGTCCAGCATTTTTATTTAATGACACAACCAGAGATTTTTCTGGTGTAGAAGTTGTGATTTCAGAGAAATCAGAACCTGTCATGTGTCTTCTGGAAGGTGTATATGGGCTGTATGTTTTAATTCCCATTACTGTCTCTCCTTTCATAACTGCCAGGCATGCAACATGCCCTGGCGTTTCTTTGCCGCAGCCGAATATCGGATTATTATTTCTCGACTGCTCATTTTCCTATATTTAACGGGTTTGTTCACTCAATGTGAACGGGGTCTGTCGAAACTTCCCTCAACTAACCTCGAACTTCGTTCTCGCTAAGGTTCGGGAAGGGCGTTCTCACTAAATTCAGCTTCGCCTCATTAAGTGTTCACAGCCAGTCTTATAACCCCTCAAAGATTTCAATATCTTTGCTGTCTTCTGTTAATGTTACAATTGCTTTTTTTGTCTTAGCAGTTTTTCCAAAAGTCATACCGCGTCTTTTGTTCTTTCCGTCTAAGTTCATGGTATTAACAGATTTTACTTTTGTTCCTTCGAACATTTTTTCAACAGCTTCTTTAATCATAGTTTTGTTTGCATCTGTGTGAACTAAGAAAGTATATTTTTTCTCGCCCATGGCAGCCATACTTTTTTCAGTCACAACTGGTTTCAGGATTACATCATAATACTTTACGTTTGCCATTATGCGTATACCTCCTCGATTGCTGCTGCAGAAGCTTTTGTTAAGATTACTGTGTTATATTTCAGTACGTCATATACATTGATTGTATTTGGCAGTGCTGTAACAACATTCGGAATGTTTCTTGCAGATAAAACTACATTTGCATCGTTGTCAGCTAAAACAACCATTGCTTTAGAAACATTTAAGTTATTTAAAACATTCTGCATTGCTTTTGTTTTAACTTCATCAAGTTTCAGCTCGTCCAGAACAATTAATTTGTTTTCCTGAACTCTGCTTGTAAGAGCGGATTTAAGCGCTGCTCTTCTTTCTTTTTTGTTCATTTTTACAGAGTAGTCTCTTGGTGTTGGAGCAAATACAACTCCGCCGCCTGTCCACTGTGGAGCTCTTGTTGAACCCTGTCTGGCATGACCGGTTCCTTTCTGTCTCCAAGGTTTTCTTCCGCCTCCGGAAACTTCAGAACGTGTTTTTGCTTTCTGTGTTCCCTGACGATTATTTGCAAGCTGGCGTACAACAGCTAAATGTACTAAGTGTTCGTTGACTTCAACACCAAACACTGCATCGTTTAATTCCATTGTTCCAACTTCTTTGCCTTCCATATTATAAACAGATACGTTTGCCATTTTATGTGGTCCTCCTTTCCAACGAAAACTTATTTGCCGCTTTTCACTGTTTCTTTGATAGTAACTAAGGATTTCTTAGGTCCTGGAACTGCGCCTTTTACTAACAGCAAGTTGTTTTCAGCGTCAACTCTTACAACTTCCAGATTCTGAACAGTTACTTTTACATGTCCCATATGTCCTGGCATTCTTTTTCCTTTGAATACTTTGGATGGGTCAGAACATGCACCGTTAGAACCTGCATGACGATGGTATTTAGAACCGTGAGCCATAGGTCCTCTGGACTGTCCGTGTCTCTTAATAGCACCCTGGAATCCTTTACCTTTGCTGATTGCAGTAGCGTCAATCTTGTCGCCTGCAGCAAAGATGTCTGCTTTGATTTCCTGTCCTAATTCGTAATCACCTTCTAATTTGAATTCTCTTACGAATCTCTTGCAGGAAACACCAGCTTTTTCAAAGTGGCCTTTCATTGGTTTGTTTACAAGAGCTTCTCTCTTGTCGCCAAAACCAACCTGTACTGCTTCATAGCCATCATTGTCCATAGTCTTAATCTGTGTTACCACACAAGGACCAGCCTGCAATACAGTTACTGGAGTTAAAACTCCGTCTTCGTTGAAGATTTGAGTCATTCCGACTTTAGTAGCTAAGATTGCTTTCTTCATTCTCTTTACCTCCTGTGAATCTACAGCGGATTACACTGTGATGTGCAATCATCCTAGACAAACAGTCAATATGCTGTAAGCACTTGATAAGGCTTCGCCGAATCTAGTGCGAACGCACATCACGACACTTAATGAGGCTTCGCCGAATTTAGTGACGAGATGCTTCCCATATATCAACCTTGTAAGGATAATCTCTTAACTTTTTAAACAGAATCTATATTAAAATTATTTCTGTTTCATTTTGATGTCGATATATACACCTGCCGGCATTTCTAATCTTGCCAGAGCATCTACAGTTTTCTGTGTTGGTGCAATGATATCGATAAGTCTTTTGTGAGTTCTCTGTTCGAACTGTTCTCTGGAGTCTTTGTATTTGTGAACCGCACGTAAGATAGTTACTACTTCTTTCTTAGTTGGAAGTGGAACCGGTCCGCTAACAGTTGCTCCGTTTTTCTTAACAGTTTCGATAATTTTACCAGCAGATGCATCTACTAACTGATGATCATATGCTTTTAAAGTGATTCTCATTACTTGACTTGCCATAAAAAAAGTCTCCTCCTATTCGCACTTTTAATGAGCACGACAAGCGGCGACTGTACACATTCCCGTGTGTGTCATCTTAACTCTGCACACACTCCCACCCTGTAGTGGTATGTCTTTAGATGTAATACAGTGACTTGTCGTCAGTTTCCTAACTTGACATTCGCTCCACGGAAAACCTGGCTTTTGCCAGCAACCTCACGCTTCATAGCTATCATGTCACAGCACTTAGTAGTATATACGAAGTTTTTTCCAAATGCAAGTACTTTTTTTGTTTTTTTTCAAGAACAAAAAATCCTTGCATTCACTGTATATAAAAAATACGGATGTCTTTCCGACTCAGACTGTATCGGAAAAACATCCGTATTCTTTTTCTGCTTCTATAACAGGTCGGAATAGTCCAGAAGAGTAACTTCGTTTTCCTTATCTTTTTTGACTTCCGGTTCTTCACCTGCCTGTTTTGCTTTTGCCAGAAGTTCCTGAACCGTTGGTGTCTTCGGAACTGCATTGACATTTACCGGAATTTCTTCTTCCAGTGAAAGTTCTTCCGGGATTTCCACAGTATCTGTGATTTCCGGCTGAACCTCTTCTGATTTTTCCACAACTTCCGGCTGCTGATTTACCTCTGCTTCTTCTGTAAGAGTTTCCGGCTGAGGCTGAACAGGAACTTCTTCTGCACTTTCCGGTTCCTGGTTTACTGCTGAAACACCTAATGCAATGGAAGACATGGCATCTTTCATAGCTTCGTCAAAGCCCTGAAGTTCTTCTGTTTTTTCTTCTTCCGGTTCTTCTGCTTCATCTTCATCCTCATCTTCTTCTTCCAGAAGTCCCTTTTTCTCCAGCTTCCGGCGGCGCTTCTCTTCTTTTTTCAGGCGACGGCGTTCTTTTCGGCTTAAGGTCTCTTCTTCCTCATCCTCTTCGTCATCGTCCTCTTCATATTCCTCGTCTTCTTCCTCTTCTTTCAGGCGGCGTTTTTCTTCCTTGCGACGAAGCTTTTCTTCTTTTCTCAGACGGCGGCGTTCCCTGCGGCTTAAAGTTTCCTCTTCCTCATCTTCTTCGTCATCGTCCTCTTCATCTTCTGATTCTTCTTCCTCTTCATCCTCATCTTTACGCCAGAGTTCTGAAAGAATGAACAAAATAATCAAAAGAATAATACCAAGGCCAATGACAATTAATCCGCCCTTTGTCTGCAACGCAATAGCAGCATATCCGATAAAAGGAACAACCACCGCAACCTTCGGAACTGATTTCTGCAGTGTAATCACTTCTGTATCACCGCTTTTGCTGTAAGGGTCTTTTACTTCATATGCCCCTGCACTGCTGTCCATATCTGTGATTTCATATACATAGGTACTGGAACCTTCACTGAAGATAATCTTATCTTTCTTTTTCAGGTCCTTCACCCTCACGTCTTTTCCATAGGCAACAGAACCAACGGGAAGATTTGTATCTGTGCTTCCGTTGTCATTCATCACGGTGTCAACCCCTGCAAAAGGAGGAACCAGAAGCGCTGCTGCTATTACTATAGAAAAGAGAACCACCAGGTTCACAATCGTTTTCAAAATTTTTGACATTTGTGTACTCCTCACTTCACATCTTCACTGTTACAATTTGCATTTTATTTATCTTACCATTTTTCAGCAAAGATGTATAGAGTCAATTACATGTTTTGAAGAAACGCACAGTATCCTCTGTAAGCTTCGTAAACATCCACCTTGCTGGTAATTTCCCATGGAGCATGCATATTCAGCACAGCCACACCACAGTCGATTACTTCCATATTATAGTTTGCCAGGATATAGGCAATGGTTCCGCCGCCGCCCTGATCTACTTTTCCAAGCTCTGCTGTCTGGAAAGCAACCTGCTCTTCATCCATAACCTTACGAAGTTTTGCAAGATACTCTGCATTGGCATCATTAGATCCGCTCTTTCCTCTTGCGCCTGTATATTTGTTAAAGGTCATTCCATGTCCCAGGTAAGCAGAATTTTTCTTTTCCATTACTTCCGGGAAATTTGGATCAAAGGCTGCGCTTACATCGGAAGAAAGCATCATAGAATTTTTCAGGGCTCTGCGGAGTTTCAATTCACTGTACTGGCCGCATGCGTTCATCACTTCTGCAGTTGTATTTTCAAAGAATTTTGACTGCATACCAGTTGCTCCCACGCTTCCGATTTCTTCTTTATCCACTAACAGGCATACTGATGTATATTTCACCTGCTCCTGTTTCATAATTGCTGCAAAAGACGGATAAGAGCATACACGGTCATCCTGTCCATATCCCATAATCATGCTTCTGTCTAAACCGTAATCTCTTGCTTTTCCTGCCGGAACCACTTCAAATTCTGCGGAAAGGAAATCTTCCTCTTCAATTCCGTATTTTTCTTTTAAAATGGCAAGAATCTGCGCTTTTACCGGTTCCTCTTCTTCGCCTTCCAACGGAATACTTCCTACCAGCATATCCAGCTTTTCACCTTCCACCACTTCAGCGGCTGTCTTCTGAAGCTGTTTCTGAGACAGATGAATCAGCAGATCGGAAATTCCAAGAACCGGATCCTGTTCCTCTTCTCCGATTACCACAGTTACATTTTCCCCGTCTTTCTTAGAAACAACACCGTGAAGCGCCAGGGGAAGAGTCACCCACTGGTATTTTTTCACACCACCATAGTAATGGGTATCCAAAAGAGCCAGTTCCTGATCTTCGTACAGAGGATTCTGTTTTAAATCCAGTCTTGGAGAGTCAATATGCGCTCCCAGGATTCTCATACCTTTTTCCAGAGGTTCCTCTCCGATCAGATACAAAGCCAGTCCTTTTCCTTTATTATTGGCATATACTTTGTCCCCTGCTTTTAAGGTTTCTCCGCTTTCGATAATTGCATCAATATTGCGATAGCCTGCTTTTTCTGCCTGCTGCACCATTTCTGTAACACATTCCCGTTCTGTCTTGCAGCTGCTTATAAAATCTTTATATGCTTCACAAAAAGCAAACACTTCTGTTTTATCCGCATATTTTTTCCATGCGTTTTCTGTCTTCATACTGTTACCTCCTATGTATTTTACCGAATTTCTTCCCGTCTGAATATAACACAACTTGCATCAGATTGCAAGGCGGGTTATAATGTGTAGTTGTTTTATAATTTCACAATAAGGCGGTATTTGTTATGAAAAATAAAATCAAAACCATTGAAGACCTTTCCTTAAATGCATGGCCTTCTCATCAAATACAGATTTATGACGGTTGGATTCTGCGTTTTTCTTATTTTTATACCCATCGCACCAACTGCATTGAACAAATTGGTCCTTCTTCTATTCCTCTGGCAGATAAGCTGGATTATTGCGAAGAAATTTACGAAAAATGGGGAAGTCCTGCCATTTACAAAATAAATCCTCTCATTGACAGCTCCTTTGACCAGAAGCTTACACAGCGGAACTATCACATGGCCCATGTAACGGAAGTCATGACTATGGAACTTTTGAAACGAAAGCCTGCAAACCTTTCCTCTTCTGTAATTCTCCGTTCCAAAATCTCTCCCGCCTGGCTAAATGCTTTATTTTCCATGAAAGGTACCAATAACCAGATTCACCGCACTATTGTGCCATCCATGTATGCAGCCATTCCAAAAGATACCATTGCTGCTTATGTTTATGACAGGGATCAGATTATTGCTACCGGCCTTGGGATTTTAGACAGGGACTATATTGGCCTGTATGCCATACATGTTCATGAGAATTACCGCGGCCAGGGCATTGGCAGAAATATCTGCTGTTCTATCCTGGATGCCGCCATGGAACAGGGCGCTTCATCTGCCTATCTTCAGGTAGTAGAAGGAAATGCTCCTGCCAAAGCCCTGTATACAGCTTTGGGCTTTGAAGACTTCTACACCTACTGGTTTCGCCAGCAATATCCTGTCTCTTTAACAGATAATCATCCCAGTGATTCCTGATTCCATACTTTTCAAGCAAAAAGGGGATGCCGATTCCAGATACGGCGCCCCCTTTTGCTTCTATATTTTCTTTTTCCTTTTATGATTGAAAACACCTTATTCTGAAGGTTTGCTCAGATATTCTTCAATGCTTTTCATAGCTTCTTCTTCGTCTGCTCCATCTACAGAGACAGTAACGCTTTCTCCTGTATCCAATCCCAGGCTCATCA
This sequence comes from Bacillota bacterium, assembly GCA_902363515.1. Classification (GTDB taxonomy): domain Bacteria; phylum Bacillota; class Clostridia; order Lachnospirales; family Lachnospiraceae; genus Blautia. Next base: position 102,695 of record CABJAN010000001.1, read on the forward strand.
TTCCCATGATGCTTTTTGCATTGACCTTTCTCTCTTCACTCTCCAGATAAATGTTACTTACATACTGGCTTGCAACCTGCACAAGCATTGCAATAGGTCTTGCTTCCAGACCATTTGAAATTCCGATGGTAATTGGTTTTCTAATCATACCTGTTCCTCCCTGACTCCTCTTAGCTCATTGGCTATACTGCAGATTTTCCTCAGACGGTGGTTCATCCCGGATTTCCCTACCGGTGTGGAAAGCAGAGCTCCTAATTCTTTTAAGGAGGCCTGTGGATATTCCAGTCTAAGCAGCGCGGTTTCTTCCAGATTTTCCGGAAGACTGTGAAGCCCTGCTGTATCTCTGATATAAATAATATCCTCTACCTGCTTTACTGCAGCATTTACAGTCTTGTTGATATTTGCTGTTTCACAGTTCACTTTTCTGTTTACAGTGTTCCTCATATCCTTGAGAATCCGCACATTCTCCAGATTCATTAAGGAAACACCGGCGCCCATGATTCCCAGAAGCTCTACAATCTGAGCCCCTTCTTTCACATAGACTACATAGTATTTCTTTCGTTTGACAATTTTCGCATCTACCTCAAAAGACTGAATCAGCTCCATGAGCTGTACTGCCTTTGTCTTGCTGCTGCAGACAATTTCAAAATGATAAAACTTCTCCGGATCACTAATCGAACCGGCGCATAAAAACGCTCCGCGGATAAATGCCCGCTTACAGCAGTTTCTCTGCACAACCATCTGATTTACCAAAGCATCCAGATTCTGCGGCATCCGGTCAGCGCCCAATAGCTTCACTGCCTGTAAAACTTTCACCGCAAGCTGTGAATCCTTCAGTTCCATCAAAAAACGGTTATTCTTTTTTGTAATCCTATTATCAATAGAAACACTGTCATTCATTGTAAACGTTTTTTGCAGCAATGTAAAGTACTTTCTCACAAGACTTTCATTTTCGGAAGAAACTCTCAGGTCAATCTGCCCTTGTCCAAGCCTGACAATCTCCCCGTCAAAAGCCAGAACCGCTGCCAGTTCTGCAATTTGACAATGCCTGGCGCTGTCTATGCAGCGCAGCAATTCTTCTTTTACGCTTCCGGAAAAAGACATTTTTTCCCATCCTTCTCTATATCTCTATGTTCAATTCGGATTCCATATGTATCGTTTTCCCCTAACCGTCTGTACAGCTCATTTGCCAGGGTAACGGAACGGTGTTTTCCACCGGTACATCCCACTGCAATCACCAGTTGGGTTTTTCCCTCTAAAATATAATTGGGAATCAGAAACCGAATCATATCTTCCAGCTTATCCGAAAATACATGGGCTGCTTCAAATCCCATGACATAGTCACTTACCGGTCTGTCATTTCCACTTAAAGGACGAAGGTTTTCCAGATAATATGGATTTGGAAGAAAACGCACGTCAAAAACCAAATCTGCATCCTGTGGTATCCCGTACTTAAAGCCAAAGGAAAGTACGGTTACCATAAGATTCTTAAAAGTTCTGTTTTCTACAAAAATCTTCTCAAGCTCTGCCTTTAATTCTCTGGTCAGCAGTTTGCTGGTATCTAAAATATAATCTGCATACTCCTTCAAAAATTGCAAGCGTTCTCTTTCTTTTTGAATCCCGTCATCTACCCGTCCGGCTCCTGCTAAAGGATGGCTTCTTCTGGTTTCTTTATAACGTCTCACCAGCGCTGTGTCATCTGCATCCAAAAACAGGATTTCCGACTCAATTCCTGAAAAACTGATTTTCTCTAACACTGTCTTTAATTCATCCAGAGAACGTCCGCTGCGGATATCCACGCCAATAGCTACCCGCTCAATTTCCCCTGAAGCGCTGTCCTTAATCAACTGCACAAATTTATCAATCAAAGGAACCGGAAGATTGTCTACACAGAAATATTCCATATCCTCCAGCATTTTCAAAGCTGTACTCTTCCCTGCTCCTGACATTCCCGTCACAATTACAAACCGCATGATACCTCCTAAAACTCTCCCAGGAACCGCACTTCTGTTTCCAGATCCACGCCAAACTGTTCCTTTACTCTTCTTTGTACTTCCCGAATCAGGTTCAGCACATCCATAGCAGTAGCCCCGCCTTTATTCACTACAAACCCACAGTGTTTCTCTGATACCTGGGCTCCTCCTACGGAAAAACCTCTAAGCCCACTGTCCATAATCAGTTTTCCCGCAAAATATCCCTCCGGTCTTTTGAAGGTACTTCCTGCGCTTGGCATTTCCAGAGGCTGTTTGGAGGTTCTGCGCTCCTTTAAATCTTCCATGGTATTGCGGATTTCTTCCTGATTTCCCCTGGTAAGTTCCAGTTCCACAGAAAGCACAGTATAGCCTTTTTCCTTTACAATACTGGTCCGGTAACCCATCTTTAATTCTTCCTTTGGCAGTACCCGGACCTCTCCCTGTGTATCCAGAACTTTCACACTCTTAATAATATCTTTCATCTCGCCCCCATAGGCTCCTGCATTCATAAAAGCAGCGCCTCCTATGGTTCCCGGAATCCCGGAAGCAAATTCCATTCCAGTAAGTCCTGCCTCTAAAGCCTCTGCCGCAACCTTTGACAGCAAAGCTCCTGCCTTTGCCTGAATACAGCAGTCTTTTACTGTAATGTCACTGAAGTTCTTCCAAAGCTGTATCACCACGCCCCGGTATCCCTTGTCACTGACCAGAAGATTACTTCCGTTCCCCAGAACAAAATAGGGCAGTTTCTCTTCCTTACAGATTTCTACAATCTCCTGCACCTCATTTGTACTGTGAGGACAAAGATAAAAATCTGCCGGTCCGCCAATGCGGAAGGTTGTATGCCTGCTCATGGGTTCCTGCTGCTTTACATTATCACTTCCCAGACAGTTACAAAATTTATTTTCGATTCTATGATTATCCATTTACAATCCCCTTTATTTTTTGTTAAATACCAGATCTTTGATGACCTCGCCTGCAATCATAAGCCCCGCTACTCCCGGAACAAAGGAAACGCTTGCCGGAACCGGTCTTCCAGTACCGCTTCGTACCTCAGTTTCCTCCTGTGGCGCCTTTTCTGTCCGTTTCTTCTTAATGGCGGTTTCTGTAGAAAATAAAACCTTTACTTTCTTTATTTTTCTCTTTTTCAGTTCTGTACGCATAACCTTAGCCAAAGGACACACACTGGTTTTTGAAATATCTGCAATCTGAAAACAGGAGGGATTCAGCTTATTCCCTGTACCCATGCAGGAAATCACCGGAACCCCCGCCTGTTTTGCCATTTCAATCAAAAGCAGCTTTGCAGATACGGTATCCACTGCATCCACCACATAGTCAAATGCTGTAAAGTCAAAAAGTCCTGCTGTCTCTTTGCTGAAAAAGGTATCATATGTATGAACCACAGCCTCCTGATTAATATCCATAATCCGTTCTTTGGCCACCTGTACTTTTTTTCTGCCCATGGTAGAGCGCAGAGCCACTAACTGGCGGTTCAGATTTGTCAGGCTTACTTCATCGTGGTCTACTAAAATCAAAGTTCCCACACCGGCTCTTGCCAGCGCCTCTGTTACATAAGACCCCACACCCCCGATTCCAAACACTGCTACTCTGGCATTTGCCAGGGTGCGAAGTCCGTCTTTTCCTAATAGTTCTTCTGAACGTGAGAATGCATGAAGCATTTCCGCTTCCTCCTGTTACTTCATTTTTCAGGCAGCCTCAAAGGAGTACTGCCTGACATGACTGCTTTTATTATACTATTGATTGCGGTAAAAGTATAGATGGCTTTTCTTAAAATACTCTAAAGTCACAATTACTCTTTCATCTTCGGCCTAAACACCAGACTTGCCACATAACTGAATATCAGAGCTGCTGAAATCCCCACAGCACTGGCAGTAAAGCCACCCATAAAAATCCCCAGAATCCCGTCTTCTAAAACCGCTTTTTTCACTCCCTTAAATAAGGTATTGCCAAATCCCAGAAGGGGGACGCTTGCTCCTGCCCCTGCATAGGAAATCAGCTTATCATACAGGCCCACACTTCCAAGCACTGCCCCGGTACATACCAGAAGCACCATAACCCTTCCCGGAAGCATCTTGGTTTTCTCTAATAAAATCTGCACCAGTGCGCAAATCAGTCCTCCCACCCAGAATGCATTGATATATTCCATAGCTTTCTCCTTAACAATGTTCCACCACTACCCCCTGGGCAATACCCGGAACGCTTTTTCCCTCATTATAGCTTACCTTTGACAGCAGGGCGCCTGTCGGCACAAACAAAATCCGTTTCCATTCTCCCTTTTCCAGCTTTGGCAGAATATACGCTGCAAAAGTCACTGCTGAGCAGCCGCAGCCGCTTCCTCCCGCATGGGTATCCTGCGTCTTTTGGTCGTAAATTTCAATGCCACAGTCCATATGCTGTTTGCTAATATCAAAACCTCTCTCCTTTAGCAAATCCAGGAGAATTTCCTGTCCCACATAACCCAAATCTCCGGTAATAATCTTGTCATAGTCTTCCGGCATCCGGTTAAAATCCATGAGATTCTGATAAATGGTGTCGCAGGCTGCCGGCGCCATGCACGCCCCCATATTCAGAGAATCCTTCAGCCCATAATCCACAATCTTCCCTGTGGTAATGCCGGTAATTCTGGCCTTTCCGCCTTTTTCTCCAAGAATACAGGCGCCTCCACCGGTAACCGTCCAGGTAGCAGACAAAGGACGCTGGTTTCCATATCCCAGAGGAAACCGAAATTCCTTCTCCGCACTGGCAAAATGACTGGAGGTTACGGCTGCCACATAATCTCCGTACCCTCCTGCCACTGCCATGGATGCCAGGGATAACGCTTCTCCCATGGTGGAGCATGCTCCGTAAAGTCCGTAAATAGGTGTGTGAAATCCCATGATTCCAAAAGAAGAGGCAATGCTCTGTGCCAGCAAATCTCCGGTGTAAATGGTACGAAGCTGCCATTTTTCAATCCCTGCCTTGGCCAATGCCATAGACACTGCTTCCTTTTGCAGCGTACTTTCTGCCTCTTCCCATGAATTCATGCCAAAAAATCCATCTTCCTCACCAATTTTATCAAAATAAGCCCCCAGAGGACCTTCCCCTTCTTTTTTTCCTACCATGGAAGCCCCGCTGAGAATATGAGGCGCGCGTGCAAACTGTATACTTTGTTTTCCTGCCATCTGTTCCATCACACAATCCCCCATATATGCAAAATGTAATAAATCAATCCCAGTGCTGCTGAGGTGAGAATCCCATAAAGAATCACCGGACCTGCAATGGTAAAAATCTTACATCCGATTCCAAAGACCTGTCCTTCCTTCTGATATTCTATGGCCGGAGCAGCTACGGAATTGGCAAAACCGGTAATAGGTACCAGCGTGCCGGCGCCTCCCCATTTCGCCAGTTTTGAATAAAGATTCAGTCCTGTCAGAAGCACACTTAGCAATATCAGAATCAGTGATGTCCAGCTCCCGCTTACTTCTCTGTTCATTCCCATACTCTTACAAATATTCATAATGACCTGGCCAAGAGTGCAGATAAGTCCACCGCTTAAAAAAGCCCCAAGCATATTTTTGGCAAGACTGTGGGTGGGTGTTTTTTCTTTTACATAGTTTTCGTACTCCTTTGCCTTTCTCTTCTGTTCTTCCTGTTGAGCCTGATCCATTGCTTTCACCATCCTTTTCTGTTCTCATGGAATTAGTATAAGACATTTCCGGATTTTTATACCTGGCAGAAAAACTGCAAAAGACATCCAAGGGTTTTTCCAATGGCAATAGCCAGAATCACAAGCCCTGTTCCTTTTTTTAATCCAATGCGCCTTGCCATAACTGCAAAAACATTCACTACTTCTCCAAGGGCAATAATCCAGCTACCCAGAAACATCCCAAACCCAATTCCCACAATCCCAAGTCCCAGTCTGCCAAGGGGAATGGAAAATCCATAAACAGACACCAGATTTCCCACCACTGCCCCAAGCATGAGACAGTCTTCATATAAGAGAATGTGCTTCGCTGTGTGCGTAATCCCCGCATATCTTGGGATAATGCCAAGTTCAATAATAAAAGCAGCCAGGGCGGTGGCAACCACTGCGCCTCCGCACAGTCCCATAAGCCCCATAAATATCTGTCCCTGCCACATCACTTTCCGGCTCCTTTCCCGGTCCTTCCCTTCCTGCCCCTGTTTTTCACTGCAATCAGGGTTCTGTTTACATCATCCTCATACACACGCATCTGCACTTCCATTGGTGTTGGATCTGTGGTAAGTTTTTTGTGTCCGAAATGGTTAAAAAAGAAAATAACACCAAGCCCCACGCCCAGAGAATACGTAAATTCCAGGATCGTGTGCCCTGTAGAAATCTCTCCGGTAAACTGTTTATAAAGCTGGAAAAACAGCCCGGATGTATTCACATCTGTATTAAAGGTCATAATGGAAAAGGCTCCGCCTAAAAAGGTCAGTACACAAACAAAAACCGTTTTCATCCAACTGTACCACTGGTGGCTCTGTTTCTGTGTTTCATAAGTAACTACAAACTCCGGTTCACCAATATGGGTAACATCTACAGACTGTTCTTCTCCTGCAACAGCTTTAATCAAATCTGCCGCCGAAACCACATACCGTCCGGGCGTCCCCTCAGGTATGGTAAAGACCTTCCGCATGCGGTTTCGGTTCAAAACCTTTTGGTCACTGCATACCAGTTTTGCAATATCTCCCAGATAAACCTCCGGGTTGTGTACCTCCACGTTTTTTTCTGTCTGTATATATAATATTTCACTCATCCCAAAGCCTCCTTGCGGCTTATTGCCGGTAGGAGTAGTATTCCTAACTTTCCGTAAAATATGCCTCCCGCATTCTCCTTAAAATCTTTTTTTCCATTCTAGATACCTGAACCTGGGACATTCCCATTTTCTTTGCAATATTGCTCTGGGTCCGTTCCTTAAAAAAGCGCAGATAGATGAGTTCCCGTTCCTCTGTGTTCAGACTTCCAAGCATCTGCTCCAGCAACATCCTGTCCAGCACTTCTTCCTGCTGATTCTTTTCAAAAGGCAGCTTATCTTCCAGGGCAATGTCACTTCCGTCACTTTGATAAATAGTCTTTTGCAGAGACTCAATCTGCGCTGCTGATTCCATGGCAAGTATCACTTCTTCTCTGGTAAGCTGAAGCTCCTCTGCCAGTTCTTCTAAAGTGGGTTCCCGTCCCTGCTCTCCCATAAATACCTCCCGGACAGCATAGATTCTGGCAGCCTCCTCCTTTAAAGAACGACTTACCTTTACCATTCCGTCATCTCTTAAAAACCGCTTAATTTCTCCTGTAATCATGGGGATAATGTATTATAGTGGAAATTTTGAAATTTCCTTTATCCAATAGGGTAATTATCTTGAATAAGATATATGAAATTTTACACGCAAGAAGATGTATCCCCTTGCGATGTATTAACTATAGAAATGTATTTTACTGTCGTGTCAAAAGATCATTATACTCGATTTCAACATAATCATTCGATATTTTGATCTTCTTGATATATTCACGTACAGTCTTTTGTCTTTCATTGAAAGACATGAACTCCCAGCTGTCAGCAACACTTTTGAATGCTTTCGCTCTTGCTGCCATATCTTTAGCTCTTGTGTTCTTTAAGGTGTACTGTTCAATCTGTGTATTCAGATTTTCCAGTTCCTTGTTAATCTCACCAATCGTCTCCAACAGGACATTGTTATTGGTATCAGATGCATATAAATTATACAAAGATTTCAGCTTTCCTTCAAGAACTGTTTTTCTCTGGTTCATAGCTTCAAATCCCTTTTGATTTTGCTGTTCTGATTTTCCCTCAATTATTTCATATTCTTTTGATAATTTCAGCATATCATTAACAACAACTTCTTCAACTTCAGCTGCATCTAACTTTCCATTCTGACAATTAGGATTCTTAACCAGGTGCGGCTTGCTATGATCTAGTGAATAACAATAAATCATCACTCTTCCGCCACTCCATTTTTGATAACGCATCTTCGCACCACATAATCCACAATATATTAAACCTGTTAGTAAATACTGTGATTTATGAGAAGTTGCTCTTGTTCTTGTTTTTCGCAATTCCTGAACTTCATCGAATAATTTTTTATCAACTATCGGTTCGTGAAGACCATCAACGATTTCCTTATTATATTTAAGCTTTCCAATGTATGTCACCCTGGATAACATATCGGACACTTGCTTGTCTCCTTTTAAATCAAACATCTTTGCCAGTGCATACGTGGAATAACCTTCCTTATACAATGCAAAAATCTTTCTGACTGTTTCTGCATCTTTATTTGGTACAAGAACATCATCGCCATTATTATAATCATAACCAAACGGTGGTTTCGTACCACGCCATTTTCCAGTTTTGATTCTCTCTGTAATTCCCATCTGTGTACGTTCACGAATATTTTCTCGTTCATACTGAGCAAATACAGATAAAATACCTACCATAGCTTTTCCATATGGTGTTGTTGTATCAAAATTTTCATTTAATGAAATGAATCCAACACCATTTGCTTCAAACACATCTTCCAGAAGATAAATCGTATCTTTCTGACTTCTGGACAAACGGTCAAGTTTAACAACTACAACAGATTCAACTTTGCCTTCTTGAATTTCTTTAATAAGACGTTTCATCTCCGGTCGGTTCAGATTACTTCCCGAATAACCACCGTCAATGTACAGATCATAATTATCAATCTCCTGGTAATTACAATACTTTTCAAGTTTCTCTGTCTGAGCACCTACTGAATATCCTTCTTCAAACTGAACATTTGTAGAAACTCTGATATATAATCCTGTTTTTTTATTATTTGAGGTATTCTTTCCGATTCTTATGTTTCTCACCTCTCTCTTTCCTCCTCTCAAGTACAATATACCATCCTTCAGAAATAATTTCAACCTATTTTATACTTTAATGTAAGTTATATGAAATTTCTTTTTCAGATGCATCGACTTTAATATTATCAACTGCTCCCATCTCTTTATTCATCTGATATAATATCTGACGAACCACTGGGGAATCCAATCTGAATCTTTCTAAATCTTTATCTTCGATTACATTACCATTTGCGTCATATCTTCTTACAATTTTTAATGCCATCGCAATCCCTCCCTTTATAAATCATATTCAATCGTCTCTAAAAAATCACAAGAACCGCTCGTCCTGTATTGTCATTCTTTTGTGTTATCAACATTTAACGACGTCATTTTCTGATGAATTGTCGAAAGCGGAAATATCAGTTCCCTCTTTCGTTCATTCCCATCTGAATCCGTACTGCTTTCAGTACCCGATCCAGGCTCCACTTGTTCACTCTTCCGCATTTCTCAATAATACATTTCGTAGAAATGCTCATAACCTGTTCAGCCAGTGCCAAACTTCCTTTTCGTATTCCCGTCATATCATATTTACTGATAAATACATGTGTTGGCAAATACCGTTTCTTATATATTCTTGATGTCAGCGGAACTACCGTTATGACTGAACTGTATGTATTGGCTTTATTATTGCTCACTACGATCACCGGTCTTACACCACCCTGAACAGATGTTGTAGGAAACATACCGAGATCTGCCCATAAAATATCTCCTCTGCGGATTGTCATTTGTCCTCTCTCCAATTCTATTATTTCTATTTGTAAAGCATCCATAGCGCTATATTGGCTCCACAGGAATACGGCAGAGTTTCTTTCCCATAAGGAAAGCTCTGCCGCATAACCTCTATAGCCAATTTGATTATTAAACAGTGCTCGCTCGATTCTATTTATCCTCGATACCCCGAATCGTTACTCCCGCATATGCAAGAAGGGAATAATAACCTGCCCGAATGCATACTCCAGACCACAACCCGAAAACTCTCGTTTCCAGGCTCCAGCAGTTCATAGGTTTACCAGTTACAGACTTCTCAGGATCTGCAAGTGTATCGCATCTCATACATATCATCGCATCACCAGCCTGCCAGCTGGCTTCGGTCAGTGCTTTTTCGCAGCATTACAGACTGAGCTAAAAATCTTGGTTTTGTCTTATAATCCTATAGCGGCATCTTCCTCGTGCTCTCTGCATGAAATGTCACGTCAGTTATTATTGGATATTCAGTTATCATGGTTCATTTTAGGAAGTCCTTTAACTTCCTCTAATTACTAAAGTCAAATGACTTTGGCAGATGCAAAAGATTTTGAAAAATTTTTTAAAAAAATTTATTCATATACATTTCACGCATCTTATTAAGAGTGGATTTCAGCTTGTATGACAGCATCTGTCTGGAAATCCCCATAATCTCCGCCATCTGTGTCTGTGTCTTGTTTTCAAAGAAAATGCCATAAATAATCATGCGTTCCTCTGAGTTCAGCTGATTGATCACTTTGTGAATATCCTGCTGTTCCATTTTTGTCAGTACACAGTGCTCCACATCACAGTTCAGATCTGGAAAATCCTCAATCATAAAGCCTTCTCCATCAATGGACTGACCGCTGTAAGGTACTTCTCTCAGCATCTTATCCACAACCTCACCCAGTTCATTCTTAATCTCAACTTTTTTTGCCTTGCTGCTTCTGTAAAAATTATTCATCGCATACGCAACTTCTTTTGTAATCTCGATCATTTCTCCATCAATATTTGCGTAATACTTTCCTTCGTAAAAATATGGGTGTTCAATATACATATCCGTTCCTCCTGAATTTGAAATCTTGTTGCTCGTTTCAAATCCAGAAGGCGGACCTCTGTTTAGGATCATGCCTGCTCCGCCTTTATCCTGCCGGGATACGCCCGCAGTTATTGGCTGAGAAATTCAGGCACGAAAAAAAGCCCCAGTAGTTTTTTCTTAACTACTGAGGCTTTCGTCTCTTTCTTGTATTCAGTTATCTATGCCTTCTTTCATCAGCATAATCATTGTATCAGGATAAAGTTCACAAAGTATCCGCAATACATTCCCATAAGTTCATCTCATTATTAGAATCGTACATATTTCAGTATAAAAAGTTCACCGTGTTATTCTTCTACTTCTTTTCCATCTATATATAGTTGAAATTTATCAGGATTATTGACTACATCATAGTCCTTTCCGTATTCTACAGGTCTATATTCGGCTGTCATTACCGATTCCCCATCTTCAATATCCTCTTTCCATAAATAGATGTTCATATCAAGGCTCGTCGCATATCCCCTGTCTGTGGAGAATTTTGTAGAATAAAATGAATCATCCTTGTACATCTGCAAAAGTTCTCTTGCAAAAGCTTCTTTATCCTCGATATGTCCCCGGTTAGCAACCACGGTAATATTTTCATCTCGATTTACGGAAAATGTTCCAACTACATCCGGTTCGCCTTCCTTATGACCAGATTCAGATTTCCCATAAATACTTCCTGCAGCAATTATCAAGATCACTGCTCCTGAAATCAATGCAATTATCTTTTTCTTCATATTTTTATTTTCCTTTTAGTTTTTTTACTGCGTAATTGATTACTTCTTCCGGTGTAGGTCTTTCTCCTTTAAGTGTCATTTTCTTCCATTCTTCCTGCACAGCCGGATCAGGATTATCAAATCCTGCATCTATGGCTATCTGCATTTCTCTGCGTACTTCTTCTGGTGTTGTGTTATACTTTTCTGCAATCTTCTCATAAATAGTTTTCTCTCTCATTCATTTTCCTCCGATATATAACTGGAATTACGTCTTGTTCTATAGAACCAATTTAGCATATTTCTATTATCATGAAAAGACACTTTACCACTTAAATCTGAATAAATGGTCAAAAAAAGAAGAGCTACTTGCTCTTCCCAGTTTGTCATATTACTCTTCCAATAATGTATGAATTACTTTGATGATTTTTTTCTGCTCTTTGATCGGAAGTTTTTCTATTTTCTCTGTCAACTCATTGGTAACACCTGTGACTGAATGTGCCACAACATCAATCAAAAGCGTATCTGCCGAAACATCTAATGCATTTGCAATTGCAACAAAGGTATCCAATTTTGTAACTTTCAAGCCTCTCTCTATTACACTCACATGCGTCGGACTCAAATTTACTAATGCAGCCAGTTCCTCTTGCGTGAGATTTTTTGCTTCTCGTGCTGATTTGATTCGCTGTCCAACTGCTTTCAAATCCATCGTAACACCTCCTCCAGAACGAATAATCGTTCTGAATTTAGTATACTTGTGGATATCTTAAATATACAGAATCGCAAAACCAAGTTCTAATTCTACGGAACTATATCCAAAGTTTTTCTTTGCATTTTCGTAAAAAAGCGTTATGATTGAATCAGTTAAATCAAAGGAGGTATCAAATCATGAAATCACATAAATACTGGTCCTTAGGCGCACTTTTCTGTATGTTGGGATGCATTTATTCTGGAATCAAAAAATCTATGACTGCACATAAATACTTTGCCTATTCTTCATTGCTTTGTATGGGCATGTCCATTTATTCCGGTCACAAACTGGTTTCTCCAAAGAAGAAAAAAATCACTAAATCAAATAATAGTGAGAATAGTTAAATAAAAAATTGACCTTTATTCATCAAAGACAAAGTTGCTGGAGAATATTTTTTCTCTCCAGCAACTTTCTTTATCTTTAAGCCATTGAAATACAATACTGTCCAATCAGCTTCATCCAACTATTATATTTATTCTTTTCACACACCTTTCGGCAAATTTCATTTTCCATCAATACACAGAACATCTTATCATAATCAAATGCCCAAACAGCACCATTCACATGGTTTTCCACTGCTTTCTGATCTATGCTCTTTAAGCGTGTGACCATTTTTTCAATTTCTCTATTTCCCAAGTTACCGATATTTTTACAGATAAACCGAAAGAAATTCAACGTTGCATATTCGTCATGCCAATGGAACTCTTCTGGATTGTTTTTAATTTTACTGGCTCGCTGCTGTTCTTTGATTATCTGATTAGCTACACCTTTCATCGAATCTTCGTATCTCATATTACTCACCTACTCTTCCTCAACGCCCAGTGATGGTTTAAATCTTTTATCCTTTGCCTGCGGTACCACGATCTCATAAAAATAAAATCCTAAATACCCAAGTGCCTGCTTCTTCATTTTATAAAAAGAAGTCCTGCCTATTCCTAACTCCTGTTGTACTTCCACATCTGTCTTATTATAATGACTGCAAAAACAGGAATGAAGGATTTCACTGAGCATCACACCATTTGGTGCATAGAACTTCACCAAAGTCATTCCCCGATAGATCATGTCCGACAATCCATAAATAATCATCAGATTATTCATCTCCCGGTGCATCTTTGGCACATTCAGCTGGTTGTTATAAATGCTCAGATAACTCAATGCATATGCCATATCTTCATTGATTTTCTCCTGGCATTCCATATCCAGTTCTTCTAACACAATCTGATTTTCCAAAATCAATTTCTGATAGCTTGTCATCAATTCTTTAATATCAGTATAATGTCTTTCGATTGTAACTTCCAGATAATCCTGTGCATGACTTGCCATCTGGAAGGTAATTTCTTTCATTGATTTAATTGCATAATCTCTGTCTGTCATCAGTTTCAAAATCTCCTTATCATCATCACACTAACTGGCGGTCTTTCAGCCCAGTTCGCTTTCCCCATGATTTTGATGGGAAGCAATTACTTACTACAATTTGCAGAAGCAGATATCCAAAAGGCATTGTGGGAGTTGCCTTTGCTGACCGGAATCCTTCTTCTTATATAAAGCCTACAGGAATATAAAGGGAAAGTGACTATCCCTGCCGGTTAATAATCCAAATAATATCGTCTATACTTATCTCTCCTTATGCTGTTTTTCTCTCCATAAACCATTTATCCACTTCATAAAACAAGTGACTTTCCTGCCCCTGTATCATACAGGTGTACATCATTCCTACACCGCCTGCCTTTCTGCTGGCACATCGCTCGATTTTCAAAATTCTGTCGATGTTATATTTTCTTCCATCTTCCCATGTAAAAAATATAGGAACCAGCTGTCCGTCTTTCCGAAACTCTGCCACTACATCTACATATACTTTGTTCATGCCGACACCTCACTATAAAATCTCGATTGCTCTTGGTGATGCCGGGATTCTGCGGATATATCCATTTTGCTCCAACTGCTTGATTCTGAAAAAAGCAGATGATGTTGATTTCACCCCGATCAACTCTCCAAATTCCCGGACTGTCGGCGGGTATCCATGCTCCTTCGTATAATTCAAAATACATTGATAACTTTCTTTCTGTTTTCTGGTTAATGCTTTTTTCAAATCTATCCCTCCAATTACCCATGAAAATAACTGTGTGGATGGATCGTGTGCGTACCAGCGTCTAAGTGGGATAAGACTTTATCCTGATACATTGCCGCTCGCTGTATACTGAAATAACCAAACCGTCGTCTGATCTCATCTACAGTACGATCCAGCTTCTCTAACTTTTCCTTTTTCTCCTGATTTCCAAATAAATCCAACTGCACGGGAATATCATCTAACACAAGATCCGCAGCTCGGATTCCCAGGCTTCTAATGGGATGTTCCCATTTATAATTATCTTTAAATAGCTGAAATGCTGCAGTTACAATCTCGTTTGTAATATTCGTTGGCTGTCGTAAATGTATCTGTCTGGAAAAACTATACAATCCATTATCTCGAACTGTAATTTCTACTGTTTTGCATTTAAATCCATGTTTCCGCAATCGTGCAGCTACACTTTCTGCCAATGCTATTTGAATGATCCAGACATCCAGATCATTTTCCAGATCTCTCGGTGTTGTAGTGCTATTACCTATCGACTTTACTGGAGCTTCATACCCTTCCTTGCAAACCGGATCTTCATCCCAGCCATTTGCGAAAGCCCATAATACATTTCCTATTTTTCCAAAATGGCTCTCTAACAACTTTTCGTCTGATTCCGCAAGTTGCCCGATTGTCCGGATTCCAAGTTTTTGCAATTTCTTATTTGTCTGTCTTCCGACATAAAGCAAATCTGACGCAGGAAGATGCCATATCCTGTCTTTATAATTTTCTCGATTAAACTCTGTGATTGCATCCGGCTTTTTATAATCCGAGCCGAGTTTCGCATAAATCTTATTCCAGGAAATTCCAATACTCACTGTTACTCCAAGTTCGTATTTAATCCGATGGCTGATTTCTCTCGCAATTGTCATTCCGCTTCCTTTCAGATTTCCACTGCCTGATACATCCAGCCAGGCTTCATCAATTCCATATGGCTCAATTTTGTCTGTATACTCTGAATAGATTTCTCTTGCCATTTGTGAAAATCGCAAATATAAATCCATCCGTGGCGGTACAAAAATAATTTCCGGGCAAACCTGTTTCGCCTGCCATAATGCCATTCCGGTTTTTACTCCTTTTTTCTTGGCGATATAATTTGCTGTCAGTACAATTCCATGCCGGGCTTCCGGATCGCCACCTACTGCCAGAGGCATTCCGGCAAATTCCGGATGATGTAGCATTTCTACACTGGCGTAAAAACAGTTCATATCACTATGCAGGATCACACGCTCACTCAAACTTTTCACCTCCCAGCTGTTTCCTTCAACATAATGTCTTATCAATTTCTGTATGTTTAGTATATATCGACATTCCGGAGATAGTCAAGCGACATATTGGTTGTATTTTCTCCATTTCGGAGATTATTGTTGATTTTATTTCTAACATACGGTATAATGCATATAGAAAATTCAAATAGAAATGAGGCGAACAAATGCGTGATTTCGGGGAAATATTAGCAGAAAATAGAAAAAAGAAAGGATACTCTCAATCAGATCTGGTAGACCTGCTTTCTCAAGAAGGTATTCAGGTCACTACAAAAGCAATCTCCAAATGGGAGACCAATGCACGAGAACCAGCTTTACATGTTTTCCTGACACTTTGCCAGTTACTTGATATCGAAGATATATATGAATCCTTCTTTGGAGAAAACCCATATAACATTATGAGTGGATTAAATGAAGAAGGCAGAAATAAATTGATTGAATTTGCTGATATTTTGAAAGCTTCTAAAAAGTTTTCTCCACTGTCTGCAAAGATTATCCCATTCCATCATCCTGTAGAAATTACCTGGGAACCAGTTTCTGCTGGTACTGGAAATTACCTGGAAGATTCTGTAAAAGAAACTTATGATGTAGGACACCTTGCTCCTGAGCAGACTGACTTTGGTGTACGGATCTCCGGTGACAGTATGGAGCCACTTTATCATACAGGCGATGTCGCATGGATTCAGAAAAAAGATTCTCTTGCTAATGGTGAAATTGGAATCTTCTATCTCAACGGCAATACTTACATCAAGGAATTACACGATGAGCCAGATGGTGTTTATCTGATTTCTTTAAATCAAAAATATCGTCCTATCCAGGTTTTGGAATCTGACTCTTTTAAGATTTTTGGAAAAGTAATCGGGAAATGCAAAGGTGCAGAAATTCCGGGATTCCATTAGATTTCAACAGCAGGTTCACAATTCTGCTGATAACAATAAGCAAAGGAAGTGATTGAATGGCAATCAATAATACACTAAAAGATATTCGTGAAGAACGGAATCTCATTCAAGCAGATTTGGCTGAAGCCATAGGTTCCTGCAGTCAGACTATAGGCCGCATCGAACGTGGAGAACGTAATCCCTCTCTTGAGATTGCAATCCGGCTGGCACATTACCTGAAAGTGCCTGTAGAAGATATTTTTCAAGTTGAAGACTGAAGCATAACAGCCAGAAAACCGAGGAGTAAAATCCCCGGTTTTCCTTTTGCTCAAAAATTAGTGTACTCCTTTTACAAAGTCCACTGCGTTTTTCATATCTTCTTCATTCGGATGTCCTTTTGCAATACCTCCAACCAGTTTAAATGGTCCGAATGTGTCATACCCTTTACAGCCAAATTTTCCAACCACACTGGCATGTTTTTTATCCAAAATCTGCTCTATGGATTTATAATTCGCACTTCCACCATAAGTACAGATCAGAAATATCTTTTTGTCGTTCGGTAGATTCTTCTCTGCAAATTCCAATATCGACTGATGAAACTTTGAAAAATAGATTCCTGATGCAAACCCAATCATATCATAACTGCTCAGATCTGCATCTGGCTGTATCACAGCATCAATCAAATCCACCTGACATTCTTCTGCGATCCTCTTTGCTAATTTTTCTGTATTTCCATGATGCACAGATGCGTATACTATCGCTGTTCTCATTTTTCTTCCTTTCTGTCTGTTCCGTCAATCAGGTCATAGCTCATATCTAAAAAGTCCAATGTCTTTGCTTCACTGACTGAACCATCCAGTAAAATCGTGATCCAGTGCTGCTTATTCATATGATATCCTGGTAAAAATCCATAAGTCTGAATAATCATGCTGGTCATTTCTGGATCGCACTTTACGTCCATGATGTCAACCAGCTCATTTCCCTCTAATCCCAACTTAGATTTCTCAACTGTCATGAATACTGCATACCATTTTCCATTTTTATGACGAAGTACCGCACTGTCTGTCGATTTACTCCATAAATATTCCGGAACTGTACCGTACTGTTTCTGCACGTATTCAAAGATTTCTTCCGTCTTCACAATCTTTTCAACTCCTGATTCTTCTGATATCCTGTCCATAATCATACCACATTTTCGTATGTCATACTACATGCCAAATTCTTTTGCATTTCTCTTATTCTTCTGACTTTAGCTAATAGAGGGGTAAAACAGCAAGGACAGGAAGTGAGGATACACTTCCGAAAAATCCCAATTCAGGGTACCCTGCCCTAAATTGAAAAAACGCTGAAAGCAACGATACTACTGCCCTCTCAGAAAGGAGAACCCACCAATGGCTGAAAGAAAGCGAAACAAAGAAATCCATTTTTATGTCACAGAAGAAGAGCGGAAGCTTATCCGCAGAAAGATGATTGAATCAAAGACCAAAAACATGGGAGCTTATCTTCGTAAAATGGCAATCGACGGTTACATCGTCAACACCGACACTACTCCGCTGAAGAAACAGTATGAGGAAATGCACAAGATTGGCGTAAATATCAATCAGATTGCAAAAAAGGTAAATACCACCGGAGATCTATACCCGGAGGAAATGAAAGAATTGAAAGAGATGGTGAAAGAACTATGGCGTATCTTAAGATCTTCCCAATTAAAGTAACAGACAAGAAAGCTCTGGACTACATCACGAATCCAGATAAAACAGATGAAAAACTGTTAGTTTCCAGTTTTGGCTGTTCCCCGGAAACTGCAGATCTTGAATTTTCCATGACTAGAGAAATGACGAAAAAGAATGGAATGAACAAAGGTGATAACCTGGCATTTCATCTGATTCAGTCATTTAAACCTGGAGAAGTTGATGCCGAAACTGCCCATCGCTTAGGACAACAATTTGCAGACGAAGTACTGAAAGGAAAATATGAATACGTGATCAGTACCCATGTTGACAAAAACCACATTCATAACCACATCATCTTTAATGCAGCAAGTTTTGTTGATTATCACAAATATGTTTCCAATAAGCGGAGCTACCATAAAATCTGCCGGATCAGTAATCGTATCTGCCATGAAAATGGACTTGCCACCAGTATGCCAACCGGAGAAAAAGGTAAAAGCTATAAAGAGAACATCGAATATCATCGTGGCACCAGTTGGAAAGCCAAGCTACGTGTTTCAGTTGATAAGGCAATCTGGACTTCCATTAACTATGAGGAATTTCTACAAAAAATGCAGTTAGCCGGATATGAAGTCCGCCAAGGAAAACACCTATCCTTCCGTGCACCAGAGCAGAAGAATTTCACTTATATGAAATCTCTCGGAAGCTATTATTCAGAAGAAAATGTCCGCATCCGCCTGGCTAAAAATCGTAACAAAGTGAAAACTCCAAAGCATCTATCCAGAGAAGCTCGCCTGTATATCAATATCTCCACGTATGTTACAACCGGCAATCGAGAAGGATTTGAACGTTGGGCAAAACTAAATAATCTAAAAGAGACAGCCCGCACCTTCAACTATCTTTCCGAAAATAATCTGCTGAATTATGAAGATTTCCAGCAGCATATTTCTGACGTTGATGCTTCTGTTAAAGCGGCTGAACAGAGAATAATACAAATTAACAGTGAGCTAAGCACACAGAAAATCATTCAAAAGCACTGCGATTCTTACCGACTCTGCCGTAAAGTGATTGAAGATTGCAAATCTGCCAAAAACCCAAAAGTATACCGCACCAAACATCAGGCAGAATACCAGCTCCACGATTCACTAAAAAAAGAGCTTCAGGATCTCGGTATTACCAAAATCCCAAGCTCTAATAAAATCCAGAAGCAGATTGAAAATCTTGAATCTGAACAGACTTCTACTGTTCGGGAAAAACAGGAATTGCAAAAAAAGCTGAAAACTCTGGAAATCATTCAGCAGAATTTCACAGCACTGCTCAATGCTCCGGAGATACAAATTCCTGTATCAGGGAAAGAGCCAACTCTTTAAAAAGAAGAGGTACCTATGTAACGGTGCCTCTTCCCTTTCCATCTAATCTGTTTTATTGCTCTACCCTATCACCCTTAATATGCTGGTGGAAGATGTATTCCATGTGGAAGATGATTATCTAATTAACTACATTATTTTCTGTCTAAAATATCCATAAATTCGTCACCTGTAATTGTTTCCTTC
This sequence comes from Bacillota bacterium, assembly GCA_902363515.1. Classification (GTDB taxonomy): domain Bacteria; phylum Bacillota; class Clostridia; order Lachnospirales; family Lachnospiraceae; genus Blautia. The sequence goes on from CABJAN010000001.1 coordinate 122,307, forward strand.
TCATACAGGTACATAGCCAGTTCGTCCAATTTTTCCCTGTTTTCGGAAAGGATTTTTCTTGCTTTTTCATGCTCTGCTTTTACGAGCTGCACGACTTTTTCATCAATTTCCTTCTGGGTATCTGTGGAACAGGAAAGAGACGTATCGCCGCCAAGATACTGGTTGGTCACGGTTTCCATTGCCACCATGTCGAATTCATCTGTCATGCCGTAGCGGGTGATCATCGCTCTTGCAATTTTTGTTGCCTGTTCGATATCATTGGAGGCTCCTGTCGTGATCTCACCAAATACGATCTCCTCTGCCGCACGTCCGCCTGTAAATGTAACAATCTTATTCTCAAGTTCTTTTTTCGTCATCAGATATTTATCACCCTGCTCAACCTGCATAGTGTAGCCGAGTGCACCTGAGGTACGCGGGATGATCGTAATCTTCTGGACCGGTGCTGAATGACTCTGCAATGCAGCTACCAGAGCGTGTCCTATCTCATGATATGCAACAACCTTCTTCTCCTGATCTGAAAGAACCGCATTCTTCTTCTGATATCCTGCAATAACCACTTCTATACTTTCTTCGAGATCAGATTCATTTACAACGGTCCTTCCACTACGGACAGCACGTAATGCTGCTTCATTTATAATATTGGCAAGCTCCGCACCGGATGCACCGGATGCCATACGTGCAATCGTATGCAGGTCAACATCATCAGATGCTTTTATCTTCTTTGCATGAACCTTTAAAATTGCTTCACGTCCTGCAAGATCCGGCAGTTCAACCGGCACACGCCTGTCAAAACGTCCCGGACGTGTAAGTGCCGGATCTAACGACTCCGGACGGTTCGTTGCAGCAAGAATGATGACACCATTATTTCCTTCAAATCCATCCATCTCTGTAAGAAGCTGATTTAAGGTCTGCTCCCTCTCATCATTTCCGCCCATTTGTCCGTCACGCTTTTTACCAATGGCATCAATTTCATCAATAAACACGATACATGGTGCCTTTTCCTTTGCCTGTCTGAAAAGATCTCGAACCTTGGAAGCTCCCATACCGACAAACATCTCTACGAATTCTGATCCGGACATTGAGAAAAATGGTACATTTGATTCACCCGCAACTGCTTTTGCAAGCATTGTTTTACCAGTTCCCGGAGGTCCTACAAGAAGGACACCTTTTGGCATAGACGCACCTACATCGGTATACTTCTTCGGATTGTGAAGATAATCAACGATCTCTGAAAGGTTTTCTTTCGCCTCATCTTCTCCTGCAACGTCTGAAAAACGGATTCCCTCACTGGATTGCACATAAATCTTCGCATTGCTTTTTCCCATTCCAAAAGCCATCGAATTTTTTCCTCCGGCATGCTCCATCAGTTTCTTCGCCATATAATTTCCCAGTGCGATAAAAAGGATCAATGGCAAAACCCCGGTCAGCAGGAAGCTGATGATCGGTGACATCTGCTTATCGATATCTTTTGCGAATACTGCTCCACATTCATATAGCCTGTCCGTCAGGTTCGGATCGTTCATCAGACCTGTTTTATAAATATTTTTTTGATCTTTATCTGTAAAGATGATCTGATTGTCCTTAACTTCTACTTCACCGATATTCTTCTTCTCGATCATGCTCATAAAAGTTCCATAATCCGTTTCCTTTACCTGATGCTCCATGAGGATTGGTGCGACAACCAGATTAAATACAATCAGCACTATTAACACAATCCCATAATAATATGCCAGTGGTTTTTTCGGTGTTTTAACTTCTTTCATGGTCTTTCCTCCTGTTGTTCTGCGATATGCTTTCTCCGTGCATTTTCGTATTATTTATTCTGCCATCTGACTTCGCCCTTGGACAGAAGCGGATAACAGATCAGCTGATCTGAATCCAGATTTTCCGCATGCATGTCAACCGCTGTGATCTGATGATTATCATAAGTCGTATAATAATAAATACCTTTTGCTGTATTACAACAGGACGTGTATATCGTGATCTCATATTTGCCTTCTGTCACCTCACAACATCCACGCTGCTGATCTACAGATCCTAAGATATGGAAGAACTGGCTTACACTCTCACCCTCTTCTTCACCGGAGATCGAATTTAATTTTGTAAAGGCAACTTTCACAAATCTTGACTGGCTGGAAAGATCTCCAGGTATTCCCATTCCCCCCATTCCTCTGCTATATGCATCAAGCTGTAATACTCCTGCAAAAGTACTCTCCGGCTGTTTTCTGGATACTCCGGCATAATTATTCAGTGCAAACATCTGACCCGGGAATGGTGGATTATTGGTAAGCACTCCTACCGGATTATCATATACATGCAGCCCATCCTTCATAGACTCAACAACGATACAGGAGTCTTTGTCTGCAATGATCCAGTGAAGCTGTGCTGTCGGCAGCTGTTCACTGAATGCTGTGCCTGTCAGTCTCATTGCTGCCAGCTTCTCTCTCACCTCTGCTACAGTAGCACACTGTGTAAGGATCCATGGGATGAACTCGAACTGTGCCACCTGGCTGACTTCTGTTTCATCTTCCGGCAAAGCCTCTTCATATGCCGCATTGCCGACAAAATTAAGACCTGCCATTCCAAGGCCTTTTTCATTAACAGCATCATAATAAAGCGGATAACCTCCTGCAACAAATGCCATTCCGATCAAAGCATAATGGCTTTTTATCTTCCCGGCAAACCGGAAATCAAATTCGTAATTTCTTGGCGTTATCGTGATCTGTTCCCCATAGGAAAATTCATAATCAAGCGTTCTGCCCATATAAAAATCTTTTGTTTTGTAAGTTGCTGCTGTACACATATCGAACACCTCTTCTTTCTGCTATAATAGTCCTGCAAACAATCTCATAAACAACTGTCCGAGCCGTAAATATGCACTCCGTCCTGTGCGGCACTTTTCGGTCACTTCCCTGCATTCATTCATGGTTGCTCCCAGATCATCTCTTATATCCAAAACTGTCTGACTATCCGCCATAAAACAACCATTTTCAAAGTGGTGATAAAGCAATGCCATTCAGTTAAGCATCATTTTAGTGGTTTTCTGTCATAGAAAGCCACTGTTTTTATGCCTAAAAACTTTAAAAATATTACAAAAAACAGTTGACAAGTAAGCCAATATATGTTGCATAAGCCTTGATTATAAACATATTTCAAGGAGGCTCATTATGGCTGATTTTTTCTTATCTAATTTAAAATCCACACTCGACAACTGCATCACAGAACTCGATGAAATTCACTCCATGTTCTGCCGTAATCCGGAAAGTGATTTTACCAGGAACCGCAAACTTTCTTTCCGCGAGTATATTCAGTTTATGCTCCAGATGCAGAGTAAATCCGTTTCAAATGCAGTAAACATATGCAGGGCATATCTCAAACACGATGGTAACGAAACAGAGTCCATGCTTCTCATACAAAAGTATCTGACACCTGTCAAGTACAATCGAAAATATCCTATCCACCTCCGTCCAAAGAGAAATAGGGATTTCATGTATCGGGTTGCATAAATCTCGTTACCATTATACTGCATTATAAGGCAGATAAGCAATCTGTCTTTTTGTCATAAAAAACCTTATCTAAATGACATTGAATGATTTATTTTCTATCTAAAATTTTATTAAAGCGACTAAAGACTCCATAGTTTGTGTGTTTGACTTACTGTTTATATCTATTTTCTCCTAAATATTTTTCTAGTCATTGCAATATAAAATTGCTTATACAGTCTCTCCCTTAAGCGTCCTGGTATTCTGGATAATATACAGAGCGACCGATATGACCATCATTATAGCGCACAAACCAATCAACAGATCTGATACCATCGGTGTAATTTGGAACCATATAATATCCCTATTTGGTATGTAACTTGCTTTTACTAATCCATGGCGTACCAGATCGTCAATCCACTCTGCATCTTTTACATCCGTCTTACGTCCGGGAACTCCTTTGATATGCTGCGCATTCACAACCATGATCGGTATCTGTTCTTCTTCAAATATATTATATACAGGTTTCCAATAAGAGCCCGTACTTTCCATGGCAGCCATCTCACAATCTGTTTCTTTCAGCCACGAAACTAATTGGAGATCTTGCAGGCCTCCTGGATTCTATCGACCAGCTTTTTGGAAAATATAATGCTTTTTTATAATCTAATAGCTTTTGAAAATCTAATGCTGCTATTTTAAATCCGAAGAATAACCGGGTACGTTTTTTGCCATGCACAGGTATCTTGTCCACATGATATCTTCGACGAAGAAGAGAGGGAATTGCTTCTACTCCATTTCTAAATTTTGCATATTCAGAAAATTCTTCCGTCTGCATGTACTGTAATTGTTTTGCACGACCAACGGATTTCCAAGATACTTCCTTTCGGACTCGTGTTTTTAGAAAACGCGACTGACACCGTTCTTTGTAAGGACATCCTTCGCAGTCACTTATCCGAAAATACGCAACGGAACGCTCATTGCCTGGATCATAGATACAGTCTTCAGGTACACAATTATTCTTACATTTGATGAGATATTTTCCATCATCAGTAAAAACAAAATCAGCATATATTTCATCTGGTTTGCGTCCTGTGAAATTGGTTGTAACAAGTTTTAGATTATGTTCAGATGCTAAACGTGAGTTCTCTTCTCCGCTGTATGCCCCATCGGCAACAATAAAAGAACCATCAGAAAAATCTTTTTTCTCATTAAGATAATCTTTCATAAACTGATTATCTGCGTAGGTATTTTGCTGGTAATCGTAGACAATGACCAGACTGCTTTTTTCTCCGACAGCTTCAACTACGTTTCCAACGTATCCAAGATGTCTGCCACCTGCTTTATAGCGGAAAGTGGCTTCTGGATCAGAAGGATTAAGCAATACTTCTGAAGGATTTTCAACTTCCTCTTTTTTGTCGAAGCCGCCTTGAGCCACCATCATCAATGATTGTGCGTTCCTTTAATAGGCGAATAAGAAGCTGATATTCACTTGTATCATCAAAATCACCGGTTGAATCACAAATCTTTATCAAGATATCTGCATCTTTCATCACAACAACGTTTCTCTCAGTTGCATCCATATCCCGCTTGTGATAAATGCATTTATTATAATCATCTTTTTTAATATAATGATATTGTTCATCCGGAATTTTTGTTCCACGCTCATCCATTATTTTGCAAAGATTAGCAACACAAGTATAAAACAATTCAAGCAATGAGAGGTTTCTGATATTTGCAGCAACCATTAAACTGTCCATACGTTGTTTATCCGGAGTGATATCCATAAAATCAGATATTTCTTTTGCCATTTTTACAACACATTCATGAATAAGATCAACATCATGCTCTGTTTCCTCTTGCTCTAAACCTGCTGAGGGTTCTGTCACTAATTGGCTGCTCTTCAAAACTGGTTGTGTGCAGTGCATACTGATAGCGGATATCAAATGCCATAGCTTCAACGATCTCATCGTCAGTAACATTAAGAGCTTCTTTAAGAATCAGTGCCCCAACAATCACATTGACCGGAGTATTAGGTCTGGATGCTTTTTTACTGTAAAGAACAGAAAAAATATTTTCATCAATAGCAGGAAAAACTTTGTCTGCAAAAGTATTTGCCCATGATTTTTCTAACATTCGTTTTTCGCGTTCTGTAAGATTAAAAGTACTGTCTAAAACAGTAAGCTGTTGATTATCATTTTTAACAAAAGACATATAGATCACCTCATAAAATGCTACCTACATTTTACCAAAGAATCCAATGTTTTTACATATCGTGTTAAGTTTTCAAGGTACAAATTTATATCAAAGGCTATAAACCTTTTGACACCCTAATCTTTTATTTTATCTTCTTCGGAGCAGTTTTTTACACTGGCTTACAGGTGCATCCGATTCCCAGTCCATCCGGACCGATATGACAGGACAAACCGAAGGAAAGTTTATCACACATGACTTCCATTCCCGGGAAACTTTCTTTAATCTGGTTTACCCATTCTTCTGTCACTTCATCGGTACTGCTGGACGCCGCCATCAGGTACACTTTACCCGCAGCATATTCTTCTCGGAAATTCGTTTCCAGCTCATGCTTCATTGCATCGATCATAACTTTACGTGATTTCTTCATACCACGGCATTTCTGGTAGATATCAAGCTTTCCTGTGCTGAAATGCATAACAGGTTTGATATTCAGGACATCTGCTGCCAAAGCTGTCACAGAGCTGACTCTTCCTCCTTTTTTGAGATATTTCAGTGTGCTGAGCCCGATATAAATTGTCATTTTTTCTCTGGTTTCTTCAAGAATTTTCTTGATTTCGACTACACTGTATCCTTCTTCTGCCATTTCTACTGCATCAAGAACAGAACGATGCATCGGGGTTGCCACACGACCGTTATCTACGACAAACACCTTACCGGCAAATTCATCTTCATTTGCCATGGCTTCTGCTGTCATACAGGACCCACTTAAAGCACTACTAAGAGGAATATAAACAATCTCCTCATATTCTTTCAGCATCTCTTTCCACATATCCATAACTTCTGTTGGTGACGGCTGAGATGTAGATACATCTACGCCCTTTCGAAGCATATCATAAAATTCATCTCTGGAAAGATCTACTCCTTCACGATACACTTTCTCTCCGATATAAAAGGGCATCGGTAGTACCTTAATTCCGAGTCTCTGCGCTTCTTCGCTCAAAATTCCACTGTGGCTGTCTGTCATGATTCCTATTTTCTTCATAATATCTTCTTCCTTTGTAATCTATTTTTATAACGTCTTAATAATCGGCATTACACTTCATTTATATTTGTATCAAATCATTATTTTTCATTCGGCACAATAAAGGATGACGCAATTTCCTCCTCCGCATACTCTTCCACATCCGTTCTCGTTACTCGTTTTATATGTTGTTTTTTTAGGCGCAGATATACGAACTCCCGGAATATAGTATAAAATACCGATACAAGTGGAATGAAAATCAGCATACCTATAATTCCCATAAGATTTCCGCCGATTGTAACTGCCGCCAGTACCCAAATTGATGGAAGTCCTACTGATCCGCCAACCACATGAGGATAGATCAGATTACCTTCTATCTGCTGCAAAAGCAGAAAAACTATAATAAATAAAACTGCCTGTTTTGGATTTACCATAAAGATCAGAAAACTTCCCACGGCACAGCCAATAAAGGCTCCAAAGATAGGAACCAATGCGGTAAACGCGATCAAAATTCCAATTAAAAGTGCATATGGCATTTTTAAAATACTTAGCGTGATAACAAACATCATTCCGAGAATTACTGCTTCCAGACACTGCCCTGCAAGAAAATTTGCAAATGTCCGATATGTCAGCGAACATATGTTAAGAATTGCATCTGCTTTTTGTTTTGGAATAAAAGCGAAAATCACTTTTCTTACCTGTAAATGTAATTTTTCCTTCTGAAAAAGAATATAGCATGCAAAGGAAAACGAAATAAAAAAGGTCGCTAATCCACTGGCAATGGAACCTACTGCTGACATCGTCGTATTCATCATATTTCCGACTCCGTTTCCAAGAAGACTTATTCCCCATTTAATTGCCTGATCAGGCTGAAACTGCAGCTGATCTACCAATTTCATAATATCCTGATTATCATGTGAAAATTCTCGAATCCAGTTTTGCATCTGTGGAATAAAATCTGAAATACTCGTCATCAGATTTCCCATAGTCTGCGTAAGCTGTGGAATCACACCAAACATTACCAATACCATTACACCTGCTGCCAATATAATTGTAAGAAGCAGGCTTATCGGTCTCGCAGCCTTTTTTCCTATTTTATTGTTTTCTTTTATCTTTCCGAGCATTTTCTTTTCCAGGAAACTCATTGGTTCATTAATCACAAAGGCAATTACACCACCAAGCGCAAAAGGAAACACAATTTTCCATATTGACTTCAGCACTTCAATCACCACATCGAATTTCCACAAAGCAACTACAAGAAATGCCGTAAACACAATCAGTTCTCGAATTTTTTCATAGAACATCTACTTAAGTCCACTATCTTTCCCCTCTTTTTCTTTCTCTGGATCTTTTCACCTGTTCACTCGTAAGCCCAGATTTCTTGCCATTCACCCTTTCAAGAACCTCTTCTACCGTCTGCTGATAAATTTCCTTCATCACTTCCGCCTCCTCGTTCTCCTAAATATTTTTCTAGTCATTGCAATATAAAATTGCTTATACAGTCTCTTCCTTAAGAGTCCTGGTATTCTGGATAATATACAGAGCGACCGATATGACCATCATTATAGCGCACAAACCAATCAACAGATCTGATACCATCGGTGTAATGTGGAACCATATAATATGCACCGCTGCAGTTCCATATAATAAAAAGGTTACTATCTTTCCATGCCAGTCTGCACCATGTACTTTTCCTGTCTTTCGTATCACAAGACATCCACTGACTACCATATACAGCTCCTTACCTGCCATTATTACGATTAAAAGAAGCACATGCGGAAAACGAGTAAACAGACAGATTAACATCGCTGCCTGTGTCAGCTTATCAGCCACCGGATCAAGTATTTTTCCTAAATTACTAATCCTATGGAATCTTCTTGCGATATATCCATCAGCAAGATCCGTAAGACCAGACAGCAATAAGATTTCACCAGCTAACAGAGGATTTTTCTTTACACAATAACTCCATATAATTACCGGAATCAGACAAAGCCGAAAAAAAGAAAGAAGATTAGGAACCGTAATAATTCTATTCAAATTTTCTTCCTGATTCACTTCACTCTGCATGTACGGTCGCCTCACTTTCCTTTTTTTTAGACATAAACCAATAAAATATAACACAAAATGCTAAAGCAAACACAACACCAAAAACATTTTGAATCACTCTAAGACTAACCGCTCCTTGTAGTCCATAAGTCTCTGCAGCAATGGCTAAAGCACCAAATGTGTTAAATACTGCCTGCCAGCCATATTGTGCTGAAAATCCTACACCGATTCCACCAAGAATTCCTATATATGCATAGATTGACGAAGGAAGCAGAAAATATAATACTGTAAAACATATAACACCTGCAATATTTCCGACAATCCTTTTACGGACTCTGTAGTGCATATCTTCCATAAACGGCAAAATCGCGGACATGGCCGCAATACCAGCCCACATTGCACGTGGCATATTACAAAGTTCTGCAATGCAAAGGACAATCGGTACGCATAAAATCTGACATATCTGCCATTTTGTTCTGGAAGAAGTGATATCAAATTCTTGTATCAGATCTTTCAGATTTCTTTTATAAGTTCTGTTTTTATGATTTCGATAAAATACGAAGCAGGTAAGTGCTGCACCTAAAGCCATTCCGACTAATCGCATCTGATAACTTTTTCCTGTTACATCATATCCATACAATAACAGATAACCAAGAACCAATGTGGATTGGTTAAACATGAATGGGTTATGACATCCGAACAGAATCAGCACTGCCAGTGCAGCAATGTTTAACAGCATTCCAAGTACCGGTGAAAGCTGGTTTGCTAAATGCGGACATACAGTCATAATTACAAAGAACAAAGCCAAAAGCATCGTAGATTGTCCGGTGTGGATTCCCAGATCCGCATTCCGAAATACCATAAGACATAATAAAACTACTACACCCACAATACTATTCTCATTTCCAAATAAGATACTGAAAATAGTAACAAATAAAAAACAAAATGCCATTGTAACAGCTATCTTCACCAGATATACCCACATATGATATAATTTTTCTTTTAGTGTTTCACTCTTTTTCAACAGGTTTTTAGAACCTGCCTGATTTAACTGCAACTCCTGATAAAATGTCATATAAATCCTCCCATCTTCTAATTTATCTTAAAACTATATAATCTCATCTTTCTGCTTTGGCAGCTCTATAACAAATCTGCATCCACCATATTCACGGTTTTCTGCTTTGATTGTTCCTCCGGCACTATCTACAATCCGTTTTACAAGTGCAAGACCTAGGCCATTTCCTTCTGCTTTATGAGATCCATCTACCTGATAGAACTTGTCAAATATTCTGGATTTTACATCATCCTCTATTCCTGGTCCTTCATCTTCCAGAATGAACTTAACAGAATCCTGTTCTTGTTTCAGAAACATCGTAATTGTCCCCTTTGAAGGGCTGAACTTAATCGCATTATCCAAAAGATTTATCCAGATATGCATAAAAAGTCCTTCATTCCCAGTATATTTAACTTCCTCCAATTCTACCTGAAAACCAATTTCTTTTTCTGTCCATTTTGTTTCCAATGAAAGAACTGCCTGGCGGATCTGTTCATCCAGACGATATTCTGTTTTTTTCATTGGTATATTCTGATTCTCTAACTTGGATAACAGCAAAATATTACCAACCAATCCGGAAAGTCTTTGGGTGTTAAATAAGATTTTTTCTATATATTCCTCTTGATCCGGAGACAGTTCTTCTCCCTGAAGCAGCATTGTATACCCTTCAATGGCATTAATCGGGGTCTTAAACTCATGAGAAACATTAGATACAAAATCCATCTGCAGCACCTCTGTTGCACGAAGTTCTTTTGTCATAACGTTAAAACTTTGATAAGATTCTCCAACTTCTGCTATACGGCTGTTCGTTTCCAAATGCTGTTCAAAATCTCCCTGAGAAACTTCCTTCATTGCTTTACTAAGTCTGGTAATTGGTTCCAGTAACTTTGCATTGATAAAGGAAGTGATCAGCCCTGCAATCAATGTATTGAAAATCAAAAGCCAGCCAAGCACAGGTATGCTGCCCGGCAGATTAAAAAAATGATTCAAAAAAGCAAATAATAACGCAGATATGACTGTTGAAAATACGAGTGCCAGCCAGATTGCACCAGTCAGACAGGATCGGATCCGCAATCCTTTTTCTTTCTTTTGTTCCATTATTTTTTCACCACCTTGTATCCAATTCCACGCATTGTTACGATTTCAAAATCAGGGTTATCTTTCAAACGCTCCCTGATTCTTCCTATATGTACCTCTATCGTATGTGGGTCTGCCTCCGTCTCGTATCCCCATACTTCATCCATCAACTGTTGTTTTGTAAATGTTCTGCCTGGCGAAGCTGCAAGCTTATATAAAAGCAGGAATTCTTTTTTAGGCAAAACAAGACTTTCCTTATCAGTTGTAACCGTCATTGCATCATAATCAAACTCTGTTGAACCGATCACAATTTTGTGTTCATTCAGTATCTGTGCACGGCGAAGCAGTGCTCCGACTCTTAAAACCATTTCATTCACATTTACCGGTTTTACCATATAATCGTCACTTCCCGAAAGAAATCCCTGGCGCATATCATCAAAGGAACCTTTCGCAGTGATCATAAGTACCGGTATCTGATATCCTGCTGAACGGAGTTCCGACACCAGTTCATAACCATCCATAACCGGCATCATAATATCAGAAATGATCAGATCAATATATTCCTTATCCAATACTTCTAATGCCTGTGCTCCATCCGATGCACTTTTGACTTGATATCCATTCTTCTCAAGCACTTTTTGGAATAGCTGGCTTAATTCTTTATCATCTTCTACAATCAATATTTGAAACACGTTTTCCTTCCTCCTTATTAAAACAGATACCTTGCCCATCCAAGCAGATGCTGTACCAAAAATATTTTTCTCTGACGTTTCTTTGTTAATTCGATTGGCTCTACATGATATGGATCACGATAGGTTCCATCTTCCAATACCTGGCGGGACACTCTTTCATATTCCATCATGCCCTCTTCCAACTGTTTATTAATATCTTTACTGCGAATTACAAGCATCAGTTCCGTATCCAGATATGCACTTCTCATGTCCATATTAAAGGAACCGATTACAGACAGATCATCGTCAATCAGAATACTTTTTCCGTGGTATGAATAACCGCCTTCATATTCCCAGATATTAATTCCTGTACTTAAGATTCTATTTCTGTTTTTCGCATAATCGGCAGCCCCAAATGGATTCCCATTATTCGCAACTGAATTTGTCATGATAGAAAAATCTGAAACGTTCTCTGCAATCTCCTCCCATGTATTATACATCATATCATTACAGATAATATATGGCGTGTGGATCTTCACACGATTTTTTGCATTTTTCATCAATTCTCCCAACTGATACCACACTACTGGTTCTTTGGAACCTGTGTGAATAGGATTTGACACTAATGCAATCTTTTCTGTCTCAAAAGTTTCGTCCGTGTAATCGGTATCGCAGATTCTTTCCTTATTCTCTTCAAAATATTTCTGATAGCTGTTCTGCAGCTCTAAAACTGCGTTCTTTACAGATTTTCTATTTGCCAGTTTTTTATTGTTATGAAAATAACCACTGTCTTCCTGATTCCATATGGTTTCAAAATACTCTGACAACTGGTTAACTGAATTTTCTTTCTCAGGTTCATCGCAAACCACTAACACGTCTCTGTCATAGTTTTTATGTCCCGGAAAATCACCCAGGAAATAATTGTATGTATTTCTTCCCCCAAGAATATATCTCTTTCCATCTGCAATCAAATATTTATCATGCATTCTACCCATCATTTTCCACGGTTTCAACGGATTGGCCTTATTATACAGTTTAATTTCAACATTCTCATGGGAAGATAATCCATAGAAATACGGATTTCCTTCCATATCAATCCAGCTCTCCATCCCATCTACTAACAGACGAATATGTACACCTCTGTCTGCCGCATCATGCAGTGCTCCTAAAATCAATTTTCCACTTTCATCGGATTGAAATGCAAAAGTAGAAAGAATAATTTCCTTTTTTGCATTCTTGATCAAACGCACTCTTTGTAAAAGCGCTTCTGGATTCTTTTCTATGATTACTGCCCGTTCTGTATTTTCACTGCATTCGTTCCATGACCCATTTTTTGTTTCTTTTTTGGTTGTATTGGACACTTCCGGCTGCTTTTTATATGCAACGCAGATTCCGAGCAATTCATAAAAAGCCACACATAAAAAAATTGCCAGTATAACAAGAAGGATTTTACATATTTTATGCTTTTTCATTGTACATCACCTGATTCCTTTTTATTTCATACTTATACAATACAAAGTCAATCTCAATTTAACCTCAACAAAATTTATTTTTCATAAAAAAATATGACCGGCTTCTTTTTAAAGAAACAGTCATATTTTTATTCTAATATATGAAGGAGCCTTTCTTACTCCGTTGTATTAATCACTATTTTATTTCTTCCATAAGCTGTCGGATTTTTCTCAATGTACACCGTGTAACTGCCAGGTCATCTTCTTGTATATTCGATATGATTTTTTCATAAGCTTCTATCATTTTTTCTTTCTGACAATTACTTAATTCAATTGCCTTGTTCGTCAAAACAAGGTATGTTCTTTCTTTTTTTTCATCTAATTTCCAGATAATATATCCTTTATTTTCAAGACTTTTTACCATCTTAGATGTTTCTGGAATCGATAATTTCATGTATTCTGCCACTTCTGAAAGATATACTCCTTCATGACAGTCTGATTTTTCAACACATTCCTTTATACTATAAAGAAACAAATAATCTGTTCTTTCGACAAATTCAAATATACTTTCAACATTGATGCTCTTTAAAAAAAACTCCTCTGCACTGGTTCCTGCTCCCATATTATCGTTCCTCTCTTTCTATATATTCTTTTTTGCTGACTAGACTCTTATATGCCGGGCGAATGATCTTATCTGTAGTTATCAATTCTTCCAGGCGATGTGCACTCCAACCAGCAATTCTTGCTATCGCAAATAATGGCGTGTACAATTCTCTTGGAATATTCAACATGTCATACACAAAACCACTATAGAAATCTATATTAGGACTTACTCCTTTGAATATCTGACGCTGCTTTGCAATCAACTTAGGTGCAATCTTCTCAATATTGTTATAAAGGGTCATATCTTTCTCACGTCCTTTATCCCTTGCGAGTTGTTCTACAAAGCCTTTGAACACTCTTTCTCTCGGATCTGAAATAGAATATACAGCATGTCCCATTCCATAAATAAGTCCTTTCTGGTCAAACGCCTCTTTCTTCAAAATCTTACTCAGATATGATGCAATTTCCTCTTCGTCTTCATAATCCTTCACATGACTTTTAATATCATCCATCATATTCATTACCATCAGATTTGCACCGCCATGTTTTTTTCCTTTTAAGGATGACATTGCTGCTGAAATAACAGAATAAGTATCTGAACCTGAAGATGTTACTACTCGTGTAGTGAATGTAGAATTGTTACCACCACCATGTTCCATATGTAACAATAATGCTATATCCAGTACTCTTGCTTCCAGTTCTGTGAATTTTGTATCTGGTCTTAATAGGCGCAGGAAATTTTCAGCAATAGATAAATCTTTTTCAGGTCTATGAATATACATACTTTCGTTTTTTTCATAATGACAATAAGCATGGTATGCATATACTGCTAACATAGGAAATGCTGCGATCAACTGCATACTCTGCCTTAGCACATTCGGAATTTCAAGACTTTCTTTCTCCTTATCGTAAGAGCCCAATGTAAGAATACTTCGAGTCATAGAACCCATAATATCTGATGTAGGTGCTTTCATAATGACATCTCTGGTAAAGTTAGTCGGTAGTTCCATACAATCAGATAGTCTTCCCTGAAATTCCATTAACTGTGTATCAGTTGGCAATTCTCCGAATAAAAGAAGATATGCTCCTTCTTCAAAGACAAACCTTTTTCCTTTACTTCCTGTTACTAAATCTTTTATATTATAACCACGATAAGATAACTCGCCATCACATGGACTCTTTACTCCATCACGATATTCAAAAGCTTTTATATCAGAAATATTTGTAAGCCCCGTCAACACACCTTGGCCTTTTTCATCTCGTAAGCCTCTTTTTACACTATACTCTGAATACAGATTCTTACTAATGCTATCATTTTGTTCACAAAAAATTGCTTGCTGTTTCATATAATTTTCCAAATTGCTCATTTGAATCGCTCCTTTCATTCTGTTACGAACTTACATACTATACTCAGATATTCTTGTTTCCAGAGCATTCAGCATTGTCTGTTCTTATTCTTATTCTTATTCATTAGCAATACAATACAATGGAAAACTCAATTTAACCTCAACAAGGTTTGTTTTTTCATCCATGCAAAATCTTCTTTGTACAACAAACTGTTAGATATAGCAAAAACGGCCTTTCAAAAACAGTTAACTTCTAAATCAACTGTTTTTTGAAAGGTCGTTTCATCAGATTCTTATAGCAATCCAGCAAATAATCTCATAAATAATTGTCCCAGTCGCAAATATGCACTTCGTCCGGTTTGATATTGGTCTGTCACATCACGACATTCTCCCATCGTTCTTATCAGATCATTTTTTATTTCCACAACTGCCTGACAATCTGCCATAAAACAGCCGTTTTCAAAATGGTGATATAAACTTCGATAATCCAGATTAATTGTTCCACAAGTTGCCATACAGTCATCTGCCACACTCATTTTTGCATGACAGAAACCAGGAGTCCACTCATAAACACGAACACCATGTTTAACTAATCCATGATAAAAAGAACGCGTTATATTATAAATGAATTTTTTATCAGGGATACCAGGTGTGATAATTCTTACGTCTACCCCTCGCTTAGCAGCCAGACATAACGCATGCGTCATTTCATCTGTTATGATTAGATATGGAGTCATAAACCAACAATATTTTTCAGCTTTATTTATCATACTGATATAAACTTCTTCTCCTACTTGCTCATTATCCATAGGGCTGTCTGCATAAGGTTGAACAAACCCAGTTTGCTGTGCCGCATAATCATAGTGGAAAAGGTATTTACTAAAATCAGAATCATTAGCAGCCTTATCACTTACTGCATTCCACATTTCCAAAAATGTCACCGTAAGCGACTGAACAGCATCTCCTTCTAAACGAATACCTGTATCTTTCCACTGTCCATACGGGTGTGTGTAATTAAAATATTCGTTTGCTAGATTATATCCACCTGTAAATCCGACTTTTCCATCAATAACTGTTATTTTTCTATGATCACGATTGTTCAAAAACAGATTTAAACCTGGCATAAACGGATTGAATACACGGCAATGAATTCCTATTGCCTCCATCTTTTTCACAAAATCTGTGTTAATAAAGCCTATAGAACCCATATCATCGTAGAATACTCTAACTTCCACACCTGCTTTTACTCGCTCTTCCAGAACATCTTGAATCTTATGCCATGCTTCAGCGTCTTCTATCGCATGATATTCCATAAAGATAAACTTCTGTGCTTTCTCCAAATCCTTAAGCTGTGCCTCTAATCCTTTCACTGCTTCATCAAAATACACAATATCCGTATTCTGATAGATTGGATACTGCGAATTTCTTTGTATGTAACTTGCTATATTTCCTGCTTTCGGAATTGTTTCTTTTATTCTGCTCAAACACTCCTGACTGTCCGGAAGCATTGGTAACAATTTGCTATCAATTTCTGCATATCGCTCACGCATTTTATGTGTGCCACCATTCAAACCAATCAACAAATACAGGCCTACACCCATAATTGGGAAGATTAGAATTAAGATGACCCAAGGCATTTTCATAGAAGAGGTCTTATCTGATGCGTACAATCCCAAGACCAAGATTCCACTCAAAATCCTTGTAAATAAATTTATAATTTCTGCATATTCATTCAAGCGTGTTACGATAGTAATAATAAAAATTACTTCCAGAAGAATGCAGACTATGGAAAAACACAGCCGTTTTACCCCATTTTTTGTTTTTGCTTTGCCCTCTAAAGTATCTTGCTTCATATATATTCCACCTTCCTACTTGCTCAGTTTTCTGCCTAAATTTCATGAAACATACCAATTTTGTCTTTTATTCTCTGCATTTCATTATCCGCTTCAATGATAGATCTTGCAGAATGAAGTAATTCTTCACTTATCTCATCATAACCAGGCATTTCTTCAATTCCTTTTTTATAGCGAAGTTGATGTTCCAATGTTGCCCAGAAATCCATACCATTGGTTCGGATCTGTAATTCTACACGCATAGGTGTTTTACCCTTAGCAAAAAATACTGGTATTTCAACAATCATATGATAGCTTCGATAACCATTTGGTTTTGGATTTTTTATATAATCTTTTATTTCAATAACTTTAATATCATCCTGTTGGGTAATCAAATCTGATATCATATAAATATCGTCAATAAACGCACAAACTATTCGAACGCCTGCTACATCATTGAGATATGTCTGTATATTTTCTGTTGTAAAATCATGTCCCATTTTCTGCAATTTATTGTAAATACTATTGGGCTTCTTAATCCTTGTTTTTATAAAAGAAATAGGATTTCGATTGTTCTCAACTGAAAATTCATCATCCAAAACCTCAAGTTTAGTTTGTATCTCCCGAATAGCACAACGATACATCATCATTAAATTATAAAATTTTGTAGCATTATTTAAAAACTGTAGTGATTCCGGACTGTCCATCCAGAGTTTTTTTACTTCATCCTTTGTCATGGTACTTTCCTTTCTACTTCATCTTTAATTGACATATAGGTATATCCAAGTCTTGTGAAGTGCACAAGCGCTGGAATCTTCTGGTCTTCCCATAAGCATTGTAACCTCCAATACGTCATCTGTTTTTCTTTCGAGGATCTGTTGGCTTTACCGCATCTTTTGGTATTAGCCAAGTCTTTCCCTTTTTCTCTGCTCCAGGCACTCTTCCCTGGCTACATAAAAGAGAAATTCTTCTAGATGAAATTCCCCATATTTTTGACATTTCGATCGTTGTTATATAATCCATAATTTTCCTCCAAACGATACAACAAGCCTATTATAAGTATATTCTTTTATCGGAATAGTTTCAACCAAAATTAAGTTTTCTTCTAGGTTGTTTGATTTGTTATTGTTTTCTAAGATTTTCACAAAAACACCTGGTAAATAATCTTTTAAAATCATCTACCAGGCTTTATTGTTTATCTTACACCCAAATCAGCCCCTCTCTCCAGCTTATCTTTTCCCTGCTTTTCCTGGATAATTTTCTTATTGATTTCCAAGCGTTCATGGATTGATGGTTTCTTCTCTTTTCCCGTCATTGCTCTCTTTTGTGCTACTGGCTTTCTTTCAGCTTTCCCTGCGTCCTTAACTGCTGTATTTGCTTCAACGCCGGCTCTTGACACAGCTTCTCTGCTCTCATTTTTCTCTGTCACCTGCTGTTCTCGTCTCTCCTTCACACCTTTTTCTTCCAGACTGCAAAAGCTCTGCAAATACGGCAGAACATGATTCTGCATATCCGTCAGATCTTCCATATACTTCTGATACTCTTCATTACCTTTTCCTTGCTGATAACTAATCCAGCTTTCATCTGTCAATTTCATTTCATTCTGCATCTTTAACTGACTGATGATACCACCGTTTCCAGTACCAATCTCTATCTTACCTTGAAAATGGTGCAGCATCTTATCACCCTTCTCAGCATAATATACTGTAAAAAACATCTGTGCTGTCGTTTTTGGTTCGTTGGTGTTTGGATCACGGTCAGCATACCAGGCTTTGTCCTGTTCTACGGTTTTGGAATCCAGATCAGATAACTTTTGACATCTTGGACTCCCCAACTCACTTTTCTCACAATAATTCACATACACCATCGGCTCCATATCTTTTGGAAGTTCCGGTTCATAGGACTTCAATCGCTCGACCAATACTCCAGCACGGACTGACAGATCACATTCTTCCTCTACAATGTCCTTCAAATAAGAAATATAAGAATGCGTATTACCACTCTGCAAATCCAGCATTACCTCTTGTACCGTGTTCTCTCCCGGCTCCACATTATCCCGATATTCATACGGATCAAAAGCTTCTGCGATCTCATCCAGTGCCTCTGCCAGCTGTTCTGTGTTCATTTTCTCTGGATACATTGCTTCCCTGACATCCCGCATGGGTACATATTTATAGTCCGGCAATGCTTCATGAATCTTCTCTATACCTTCCCGAATTATTGGAAGTTCTCCAAAGAATCGAATATCATCCATATAATCACCGTGAACCGTATTTTCCTTTACAATAGAAAATTCAGCCTCATCATAAAAGCTGTCTTCCGGATCACGATAGATAATCCCCATACTGCATACTCGATAGGCATTTTCAGGATTCTCCCTATATTTTTCATAGACTGCAGCAATTTGATTAACATCGGTACTTTTTTCATAAGCCCCCATATCATGGAACTCATCGCATTCTGCCGCAAAGTATTCCAGATACGGTTCTTTCTTCGGCGGCATATTATTGAGGACATTATCAATCATGTTATAATTCACCTCTTCCAGTTCCTCCACCTTTGCCAACGGCTTATATTCTCCCTGGCTGTTCTGAATCTCCGCCATTACAACCTCATCCATTTCTTCTACTTTTTCCATCAGCTGATCATAATCTCCACGGATGCGTTCTCCAGTCCAGCCTTCGTCTTCCAGAAGTTCCTCTGCCGCTTCTTTAATAGAAATTTCATCATTTTCATAGACGCCACCATCCATCAGACGGAAATCTTCATCGTAAAAGGAATAATCGTATCCTTCTTCTGTTCTCTGAATAGCAAAGTAACGTTCTCCTACCTCATATGCCAGTTCACTAAGAACCTGTTCTTCCAGATTCAGGAAAGAATCCAGTTGTTCAAAACTGATACTGTCTACAAAATGAGCTGTTACTTTTTCCCCGTCATTCAGAACTACGATATCACTGACAGACAGGGAATGTCCTCGGAAGTCTTCCGGTCTGTCAATGTTGAACCTTTCAAAAATATCTTCCAGTGACATATTTCCCGATAAGTCTCCAACATAGACCAGCTTATAATCTTCTTTTTTTATCTGCATACCATGACTTTCAATAAAGCGCATATTCATAAATGCATAGTTTTCGCCCGGTGAATCATCCTTGATCTGATAAATACCAAAGGTTCGCCTAGTTCCTAACAACAGGTTTGCCTCTTTCAAAGACTGAATCTGTGGATATTTCTGCATTTCCCATTCCAGGTTACGGAAACGCTCCAGTTCTGCCATGGACATCTGATAATGCTCCGGTCCTCGTTCAATTTCCATGCGTTCCGTGACATAGATCGGTGACGAAAAATTAGTGATCAGATAGATATCTGCTCCGGCATCGTATAATTTCAGTGCTTCTTCCTGGTCAATGACACTCATAGGCTTCTGAAATGCTCCAAAATCTTCATCTGCATACTCCAGATCCTGATCCCTTATCCGTTCCCACATCTGTAATTCCATGCCAAACAGACCTTCATGCGTCTGTATCATTTCTTTACTTGCATACTCTCCCTTGCCGCCATCACTGTCCAGGCAATAAATCTTCGAACCCATTCTGTGATAATCCAAGGCTGCTTCTTTTCTGAGCGGTACCATATCATCTGCTGTATATCCATAGTCACGTAATTCCAGCTTGCCTATGGTTGGATCTGGTAAGTCCTGAATATCCATTTTTGCATCATCCAGAAGTTCCTCTACTTTATCTTCATCTGCCTGATTGATTGCATCTGTCAGATTTCTTACCAACGTCCTTACTTTCTCTTCCTCGCCAATCAGATTTGCATATTCAAAAATCTGTTCCTTTACATCCGCTGGAATCTCTATTCCCATGTGTTCTGCACGATCTATCTGTTCCTGCGTATATTCCTGCATTTTCTGCGTTTCTTTTCCTGTTATCATATTTCTCGCCATTCAAATTCCTCCTGTGTTCTAAAAAATGGCATAACCGGCAGAACCATCTTCTACCAAATTATGCCATCTTTCCTGTTTACATATTCCAAACCGAAGTCCCGTTTTCTGGTTTCCTTGCCACTTTCACTTTCCCGCTGACTCTTTTCTTTATAAATCTGCAGCTTCTCATGGATAGAACCTCGTGCCGGTCTTTCTTCTTTCTCTTTTGATTCCGACTGCTCTGTTTCTGTATCTTCTCGCTCATCCATATTGAGAAGTGCATTTAGTTCTGACAGACGCTCCAGTTTTTGGTTCAGTTCCTCTTCTTTTGGAAATGGCTTCCCGACTTCCTCTTTGGCGTTTGTCATCTGCTCCTGTACAGTTTCCAGCCGTTGTTCTGCTTCTGCCAGTTTCTCCGGATAACTTTCTAAAAGATTATTGATACGAGTGATATTTCCTAGAGCATCGGCTCCCAACCGAACTTTAGCTACCGATTCATGCTTTACAGACAGGATAAACTCTTTGCTCCAGCTGTCGAATTGGATTCTCATGTTAAATCCCTGATAGCTTCCAACGTCCATAGCTGCATCTACAGACTTAATGTCTTTGCAGACCGCCAGAAGTGCCGCACCTGCCTCTTTCTTTTCTGTAAACACTTTGCCACTGATTTCCATAGAAAACTGCTCTGGATCTGTGATTTTATGCTCAGAAAAGTGAGTAATGTCTGCCTTGTAGCTGTCAATGATCTCTGTCAGTTTTGCAATCTGTTGCGGAAAATTCCTTGCAATATCATCTTCCAATCGGTATTGGTTATTCATGTGGTTCGCTTTTAAAAGCTTTAATTTCGCCACATCCACATCCAATGCCATCTTCTCTTTTACTGCTGGATTTCCGGTTGCAAGTGCCTTGACCTCCGCATAGGAAAGTGCCGCTTCATCCACATCTTCGCAACTTCGCACAGGTGCTTTGCTGGTCATAATCTGAGAAATAAATTTCTGCTTATTCTCGATCAACTGCCACATATAACTGTCGAATGTGGATTCTGTTACATACCGGAAGATATGAACCTTTTTATTATGGTTTCCCTGACGGATGATACGTCCTTCCCTCTGTTCCAAGTCAGACGGTTTCCAGCCAATATCCAGATGATGCAGGGCAATCAAACGGTCCTGCACATTGGTTCCAGCGCCCATTTTTGCAGTTGAACCAATCAAAAAACGAACCTGTCCGGATTTTACTTTTCCAAACAGCTCCGTCTTTTTTGCTTCTGTATTTGCATCATGAATAAACGCAATTTCTTTTTCCGGCACTCCTTTTTCCATCAGCTTCCGTTTCAGGTCATCGTAGACATTAAAACTGCCATCGCCTTTTGGTGTGCTCAAATCACAGAAAATCAACTGTGCTGATTTCTGTGCTGCTGTATCTTTCCATATTTCATAGCTTTTCTCTGCACAGACTGCTATTTTACTTTCCGGATTATCCGGCAATAATTCGTTCACTAAACGCTGATCCAGTGCTAACTTTCTTCCGTCATTGGTAATTTTCAGCATATTATCAACGGAGGCATCTACCCCGCCGTTTCTGACAACTTCTGCACGTTCTCCCAGACTTTCTACGATTTCTTTCTGCTGTTCTGTTGGTTTCAACACCACTGTTTCATATTCCGCTTCCGGCACAGGAAGCTTTAACTGATCAGAAGTCTTGATATCTGCAATCTCCTTGAACATATTCATCAGTTCCGGAATATTATAAAACCGTGCGAATCTGGACTTTGCACGATAACCTGTTCCTTCCGGTGCAAGTTCGATACTCGTGACAACTTCTCCAAAAGTAGAAGCCCAGGAATCAAACAATCCAAGTCCCATATTTTGTAATTTGCTGTTCTGCAAGTATCTCTGCATAACATAAAGCTCCGTCATACTGTTACTGATCGGTGTACCTGTAGCAAAGGTAATGCCTTTCCCTCCGGTAATCTCGTCCAGATACTGACATTTATTGAACATATCCGCCGACTTCTGTGCTTCGTTCTGCGCAATCCCCGCTACATTTCTCATTTTTGTATAGAGAAACGCATTTTTATAGCTGTGTGCTTCATCTACATACAAGTGATCCACTCCCAGTTCTTCAAACGTAACTACCTGATCTTTTTTCTCTTTCTGATTCAGTTTTTCCAGCCTTGTCTGCAGTGTCTTTCTGGTCTTTTCAATCTGTTTGACGGTATAACGTCCGCCATCCTGTTCATACCTTGCACTCTGAATTGCCATTTCCAGATCATCAATCTGCTTCCGTAACATGGCTTCCTGACGTTCATCAGAGATTGGAATACGCTCAAACTGGGAATGTCCAATGATAATAGCATCATAATTTCCCATAGCGATTCTGGCACAGAACTTCTTTCGATTTGCCGGTTCAAAATCTTTCTTCGTTGCCACCAGAATATTGGCACCCGGATATAACTGCAGGAATTCTGCACCCCACTGCTCCGTCAAATGGTTTGGAACGACAAAGAGGTTTTTCTGAGATAATCCCAGGCGTTTGCTCTCCATTGCCGCCGCTACCATTTCGTAGGTCTTTCCAGCTCCTACTACATGAGCAAGAAGCACATTCTCTCCATAAAGCTGATGTGCGACAGCGTTTTTCTGATGTGGGCGAAGTTCAATTTCCGGATTCATTCCTGGGAAAGTCAAATGACTGCCATCGTATTCACGGGGACGGATGCTGTTAAATCGTTCATTGTACACTTTTACCAGCCTCTCTCGTCTCTGCTGGTCTTTAAAAATCCAGTCCTTAAATGCTGCTTTCATGGCATCCTGCTTCTGTGATGCCAGCATGGTTTCTTTCTTATTAAGGACACGGATCTCATCACCATTTTCATTGACACTCTTATCATAGATGCGTACATCTTTCAGGTTCAGGGTATCTTCCAGAATCTTATAGGCATTTGCTCTCTCAGTTCCATACGTTGCATAGGCAAACGCATTTTGGGGACTGTCGGCATTCTTTCCTGTAATCCTCCACTCACCATTTACCTCAGAGAATTTCACCTGTATTTCTTTCTGAAGCAGATACCATGGTGTATGCAATGTTTCTTGCATAAAATCCTGATAATCCGAAGGTTCAATCCAGGTAGCTCCAATACGCACTTCAATCTCCGATGCTTCCAGATCTCTCGGCTGAACTGCCTCTAGTGCACGCACATTCGATGTGAATTCCGGATGATTCTCTGCAAAAGTTCTCGCAGTATTTAATTTATCCCTAACATTTCCGGAGAGATATTCATCTCCGCTTTCCCACTGGTCTGTCAGTGGATTTTTGAAGATAACTCCAACCAGCTCTTCTGTAATTTTCTCTTCGGTCTTTCCGGTCAGCTGTGCCATATATGGGAGATCTACTTTAGCCCTTTCATTTAAAGACAGAGCAAGTGCTTCTGTGGCTGTCTCCACACTTGTCACAGCAACCGCCTTTTTGATGGTTCGTTTGGTGAACATGTCCGCTTTCCGCTTCAATGTTCCATCTTCATTCAAGTCTTCCAGGGAACACAGCAGACAATAAGAAGAGTCATCAGAAAATGCCCGTTTATTAGCATTACTTCCAATAACTCCATACTTTGCTGTGTAGGTATCATACACCTGATTCAGTTTTTCCTGCTGTTTTTGGATTTCTTCGTCTGTGACAAATTCTTCCATCTGCATGGCGATCAGCTCACGAACGGTATCACGGATTGCAACCATGCCTTTTACACGTTCTGCAGTGGCTGCAGGCATTTTCACCTGATTCATCAAAGAGTTGACACGATAATATACCTGATCATCTACCACCGTATAGCTGTAATTTCTAACATTCGGATCAGCCGGAATACTCTCTGGCATCTCATCCAGTTCTGTTTCCACATCTACTGCCGGTACCATGCTTCCCTTAATTTGTTTCACAGCTTCTTGTAACTGTAATTCCAAATCAGCTCCTTCCATTGGAGCACATGTTGTTTCCATACCATACGGACCGGACACTTCTTTCATCTCACCCAGAATCATTTCCGGATGCTGAACAAAATACTGATTGACCGTAATTCCATTGACATCACTATCCAGATTTATCCATTCCGGCATTTCTTTCGTAAGGCTTTCCCTCTTTTGGAAAAACAAGATATCAGCACTGACTTCTGTTCCCGCATTTGCCTTAAAAGCTGTGTTCGGCAGTCGGATTGCTCCCAACAGATCTGCCCGCTCTGCCAGATATTTCCGGACTTCCGGTGACGCCTTATCCATAGTTCCCTTTGTTGTGATCAGTGCCGCCACACCACCTGGACGTAACTGATCTATCGTCTTGGCGAGAAAGTAATCATGGATCATGAAATTGTAGCGATCATACTGACGGTCATTGACCTTGTATGCACCAAATGGCACATTTCCAATCGCCACATCAAAAAAATCATTAGGATAATCTGTCTTCTCAAAACCTTTGATCTGAATATTGGCATCTGGATAGAGTAGCTTTGCAATTCTACCGCTGATACTGTCCAGTTCCACACCATAGAGTTTGGACTGATTTAGATTCTCTGGAAGCATTCCAAAGAAGTTCCCGACTCCCATAGACGGCTCCAGGATATTTCCTTTTGTAAATCCCAGATTCTCCAACACCTGATACATACTTTCAATCACAATCGGCTGTGTATAATGAGCATTTAACGTGGAAGCTCTGGCTGCAGCATATTCCTCTGGTGTAAGAACCGTCTTTAATTCCAGATATTCTGTCTCCCATGCAGCTTTTGTCTCATCAAATGCATCTGCAAGACCTCCCCAGCCGACGTACCTGGATAAGATTTTCTGTTCCTCTGATGTCGCATTGCGGTTCTCATCCTCACATTTCTTTAACAACTGGATAGCCATGATATTGGCTCGGAATTTCTCCTTCGGTGTTCCCTGTCCAAGTTCATCATCTGTGATACGGAAGTTCGTTGCTTGAATCGGTTCTGCTATTCCGTTAATCTCTTCCAAAGATTCTTTTTCTTCCGATACCTCAGCTTCTCCCGATAATTCTTTTTCTTTTTTATCATAATCTGTCCACACACGTTGAGAAATAGCAGTAAAATACGAGGACTCTTCCTCCATAATTTCTTCCCTGATTTCCCGTAATTCATCTAAGGTATCCGCATTTACAGTTTTGTTGTGATAATGATAATAAAGTACTTCTTGTCCGAGTTTTACATCCAGACGTTCCAATTCTTGTGTTGACATTCGATTCCAAATATCATCTTTTTCCGTATGAATCGTGAAACCTTCTCCATCATCATGATATTCTAATGTGTATTGAAGTCGATTCACTTCTCCCTTAACTTTGCAATCAAAATCATGGATTCTTGTTCTGGTACCGGACATATATTCTGAATCAACTAATCTCAAATCAGTTATATCTTCCGCTGTCAAAGTATCCTGCTCCAGCTGTTCTCCTAACATCTGCTGTGCTTCTTCCAAATCTGCCAGTCTCTGTGCTTCCTGCCGCTCTTCATACTTTTCCAATTCTTCCGGTGATAAGAAATCATCGGTGCGGATCAGCTGACGGACACGTTCTGCAACCTTATTCCATTTTAATAGAATTTCTACTTCTGGACTGCCAATCTTTCCTTTCGCAAGTTTTAATCCTTTTGCATCATGTGAGGCATCAGATTCATACGCTCCCGGTATCCCAGGTGATGCACCACCTGTTCCATACTCATTTTTCAGGAACTCTGCTGCATCTTTCATATCATGATGCTCCATGAAATACTCATAGATCCGGTTGCGCCCTCCGGCTGTAATGCCGCCTCTTCTAAGGACAGCATCTATTTCATCTTGTGTAATAAAGGAAAGTGCCGGACGTTCGACCGTAAATTTCTGGTCTACCCAGGAACGCTCCCTCTGAAGATCCTGAAAGCGTTGGAGATATTCCGGATTATGCTGAATCTCCCAGCGGTGATAATCTCCCGGATTCTCATCCATATATTTCTGCAGCCATTCAAAACGATAGACAATCGCATCTGCTTCCTCTTGATCTGTCCATGCTCCACTCACTACATCCTGCCAGTATGAATATGATTGTTTCTTTTCCCAGTTTCTGCAAGTATCCCGAAAATGAAGTGCAAGAAGATTGGTCATTTCTTCCTGCTCCTGTTCAATGGCATTATTGGAAATCAAATTATCCACGTAATTTCCATCCTCATACATATCTCGAATTCTGTTCGCTGCTTCTTCCCACGTAACCATGCGGTCAAAGTTTCTTCTGGCAGAGTCCCCTCGCCGGATACGGATACCATCATTGTCATACCAGATACTGATTTTCTGACCATCTATGGTAAATCCTTTGCCACCAGTTCCATATTCATCTTTCAGAAAACTCCGCATTTCTTCATTATCCAGACCTTCAATCAGTCTTGCTG
This sequence comes from Bacillota bacterium, assembly GCA_902363515.1. Taxonomy (GTDB): domain Bacteria; phylum Bacillota; class Clostridia; order Lachnospirales; family Lachnospiraceae; genus Blautia. The sequence goes on from CABJAN010000001.1 coordinate 149,420, forward strand.
TAATATGAAACAGTGTATTTTTCTGTCCGCTTCCCGTGCGGAGAATATCATTTACCACTTCATCGGAAATAAGAAAAGCGGCTGGCTGTTCCAATGCAGCTGCCGCTTTCCTTATTTCTCCTAACTGTTCCTCTTCTGTTGGGAACAGGCTTAACTGTAAATAATCTCCTGAATCATCAGCTCCTCTGCCTGTGCCTTGATCTGGTTCATGTGTCTGGTCCATGCCATCCCGTCTGCCATTTTGTCCGGTGCCGGATCTTTCTCCAGAAGTTCGTTCATCAGGTTGTCTACTCTCTGCCTTGCCTGACTGTCGATCTCCATCAGGTGACTGTCCAGACGGTTCTGCAGTGTCAGAATGTTGAACCTGGCTACCTTGTGGTTTCTCAGATACTCTTTCCTCATCATTCCGTACTTCCCGATGGTTCCTCTCGTCTCTTCCAGGCTGATATCTGGAATCTGATACTCTCCGTTCTGGCTGTAACTGATTTCTCTCATAGTCTGTTTCCTCCTTTTTTTCTTCTCTATCTTCTGCGTTATTCGTATTGCTTTCACGAATTAACGTGTTAAATTCATTATAAGCTACTTCTTTTTCTTTTGCAACCGTTTTCAGGTCATTTTCCAGATCATTCAGAACATATCGTCCAATCTGCATCAGGACTGGTCTGCTGATCTCGTTGACTGCACTTCCCAGATGTCCTAATACTTTCAGCTGATTAAAGTCCGTAATATGCCGAAAATCCTCTGCATCCAGATATTCCTGTGCATCCAGCCCACATCGGTTTAGTAATACATACCAGACACTATTGGTCATCAGTTCCCGGAATTCTACTTCCTGATTCTGTTCGTCCAGTTCTTCCAAAAATGTCCCTGTTACATCCAGTCTCAGTTCTTCCAATGCATCTGGAAGCCATTCCTGCATACTCTCCTTCGCTGCCTGATGCAGACTTTCAGCAAGTCCTCCTTTTATATCTTCCAGTGATAACTGCTCCTGCAGATAATCTGCCACCAGCTGTTCTCCTTCCACCGGAAGATTCCATAACTGAGGATCCTTTCCAAGATTCCGCACTTTATAAGTGTCCTGCACATCAAATACATAACGAAGTTTTGTTTTCGGTCCGGAAGTATTGTCAATCAAGGCAATCCCCTTAGATCCCTTTTTGATCCAGCGGTACATCTTCTGATTCCAGATTTCCATGGATGCTACGGCAGTTGCTTCCGGCCGCTGTGCATAAATTAAAAGCTGTTCTGGAAAAGTGTATTTGTACAGTCTGGATGCCGTGTTTAGGAACCGCATCCATTCCTGCGGACTGGCAGCTACATCTTTTGCCACCTCTTCCGTCAGCTGTTCCATTGCATATAATTTATTTGCCATGTGCTACTCCTTTTCATAAAATAAGGGACTGCTTGGCACAGTCCCCTTAAAATCATCGTTGTTACTCTTTATAATGCTGTGGCAAGATCTTTTGACTTATTCTTTGGCACTTTGTCTGACTCTTTTGCCTTGATTTCTGCCTTAGCTTTCTCCAATCTTCCATGGATTCCACCTTTTACTTCCGCTTTTTCAGCTGCTTTTTCTTTTTCCAGACGTGCTTCCCTGCGCTCAGCATTTTCCATGACTGCTGTCTTTCCATCACAGAACTGAACCTTATCTGACAGCTGTTCCTCTCTTTCTACCTGTGTCTCATTGACTTCTTTTACCATCGCATTTAATTCCGGGACCTGAAAAATTCCGTTATCAGGGAGAATCAGCACTTCATGAATGGAAGATGGGATGACAAAGTAATCACTACCTAGGCATTCCCCAATCTGTTTTCGGATATCTTCCTGCAGTAACAGTGATGCACCATTCATCTTAGCTTTATTTGTCAGGCAGAACATTGGTTTTTCCATGGCTTCAATATCCATTTTTTCATTCAGCAGGTTTTCTGGTTCTTCACCAAAAATCATAGATTTTATAATCTCATTCATATCCATAAGTGTTACACCACGTTTTCGATCTGCCGTCATTGCATCTGCCTGAATCTGTTCGACGGATACTCCCCATTCATTCATCATAGAAATAGTTACCGGAATACTGCCGACTCCCTCTTCATTTTCTTTCAGATTTATTGCATAATAGGCTGCAAAATCTCCGTGTTCCGTGACCACTTTGTCTGTCAGACGTTCTTCATTCCACTCCTGGTCACAGATTCTCACCTGCAGTTTTTCCTTCATTTTTTCATAATCGAAAATGTCAGGTACTCCCATTTTAATAAATTCTGCTTTATCCTGTGCTTCAATATACATGTCAACCACATCGCCAACACAAGAATCCACATCTTTTCCAATCACATATTCCAGGTAGAAGGAATCCAGATAGACTCTCGGTACGATTCTCTGATCTCCATTTGGAATTGTAATGCCAGTAAGCTTCAATCCATTATTTTTTTCTACTTCCTGAAGTGTAATTTCTGCGTCCTTGTAAGACTCTGGCAGATACTCCTTTACATTGTCTTTGACATATTCATAAAATTCTTTTCTGTTCATCATACGCTTTTACCCCTTTCTGATCATGTGATGGTTCATTCTTTTTCTGCTGACCATCTGCTCGGCTTTCTTCTGATAAGCCATCATTCTCTTTAAAGTTTTCTCCTGGTTTTTTCGTGCTTCCTGTCTTTTTTCCATTGCTTTCATCATAGTTTTTTATTCCTTTCTGTGATTTTTTTGTATGAAAAAGGGAGCCTCAAATAGAAGCTCCCAATCATAACCGTTGGTTTCCTTATTTGCTTTTCCTTTTTCTGCAGATATAAAGTCCTGCCATACCTCCTGTGGAGATTACCAGAAGCAGAATCGGCAGCCAAATATTCGTGCTGTCACCTGTTTTTGGTGCATTTGATACCTTTGTCTCTTCATGGGACTGTGGTGTATCCGGTGTGTTCGGTGTTTCTGGGACTTCCGGTTTCTCATTTGTCAGATTAAAGGTAACTTCTACAACTGGTGTACTGTCATCTGCATAGGCAAATGTCACTTCATGCCTGGTCTGATCCAGTGTGTATCCGTCCAGTGTCTTTGTTTCCACCAGATAATACTTGATAGCGGTATCATATTTGCCGTTCTTAAATGTGGCACTCTCATACAGCTTACTCTCTGCATGACCGGCAGCATCTGTCTTTAAGGTTTCCAGAACTTTTCCTTTGCTGTCACGGAGTTCAAATTCTACCCCTTTCAGCGGTTCTCCTGATGATTTATCTGTCTTATTGAGAATCACTTTTCCCTTGGCAGTATCATCTTTCATAGCCACTTTCTGGATTTCTCCGGTATCTTTCACCTCAAATGTCACATCGGCTGTCATAAGATATCCTTTTGGTGCCTGCTCTTCACGTAAAGTATATTTACCGATTGGAAGTTTTTCGATATAGTGTGCTTCCTCTGTGGAAGTCCAGCTCTCTACTACCTGATCGTCTTTGTCAAGAACCGTCAGTTTTGCACCTGGAATCTCAGTTTCTCCTGTAATATCCGTCTTACTGATCTGCACTTTTGTCACATCATCTTTCATCTCATGCTTCTGAACCTCTGCTGTATTCTCTACTGTGAAAGAAATACTTTCTGCAGTGACATATCCATCTGCCGGTTTTGTCTCTGTCATGGTGTATTCCTTACCAACAACCAGTTCTTTGATCACATGGGATTCTTCCGTAGAAGTCCATTCATCTACTGTATTGCCATCTGAATCCATCACTTTCAGGTGTGCACCTGGAAGTTCTTTACCTGTTGTCAGGTCTGTTTTGGTCAGCTCCACTGAGGTTGGCTGATTTTCAAAAGTAAAATCGTAGCTTACTTCTGTCTGGTCTTCTCCGGCATATTCAAAGGTAAACTCCTGTACTTCTTCTGTTGTAACAAATCCGTCCGGTGCAAAGATCTCTTTCACATAGTATTTTCCGTCTACCGGAAGATCTGCCGTAAAAGTAATCTGTCCCTTTTCATCCGTTACTCGCTGCTCGATCAGACTGTCTTTCTCAAGGAGTACCTCGCCCTTTGCATTTTTGATATCTTCACTGGTATAAAGACCGAAGACACCACCTGCAAGGACACGGTCTGTATCTTTTTCCTTCTTCAGAACCGTAACCTTTACTTTCTGACGGGCATTCTGCCATTTCTCATCATAAGTAATGACTGGTGTGTCCTGATCACGGTAGGAAAGGTCAACATATCTCGGCTCTCCGTCCAGCACATAACCATGGGCAGTTTTTACTTCCTTCACATAGTACTTGCCAGCCGGTAGATTTTCCATCTGTGCAATACCATTGGAATCCGTAGTAATGGTTCCCACTTTTTCATCTGCTTTGAAATAATCTTCACTGACACCATCTGCCGCTTTGATATCTTCCGCAGCAAATACATCGAAAGTTACATCTGTAAGACTTCCGGTTACATATTCAAAGAGATGCTCCACAGTACCTTTTACATTGTCCAGAAGTGTCACTTTATCCAAAAACTCTCCATTTTTGTTGATGATCAGAAGTGCTGTCGGTACTTCATCTTTCATCTCTACTTTCTGAATCTCTGCGGTATCTTCCAGCGTGAACTTCACATCCGTTGCTTTCAGATAACCATAAGGTGCCATTTTCTCACGAAGGGTGTATTCCTCTCCAACTGTCAGTCGTTTGATCACATGTGGCTGATCTTTTACAGATGTCCACTGATCCACAACATTTCCTTCTTTATCAAGAACGGTGAGTTTTGCCCCATCCAGCTCCACATCTGTTGTTACATCAGATTTTGTGATTTCTACTATTGTCGGCTGGTTCTTTTTCACAGTTTTCAGTTTTACTGTCTTCACATCCTGTCCCTGGTAAGAAGCATCCAGATTCAGAACTTCATCAGAGGATACAAATCCCGCCGGTGCTTTTAACTCTTTCACATAATACTCTCCAAGTGGCAGATCCAGCGTACATGCTGCAAGACCATCATTATCAGAAGTCATTTCCTGTAAGAGTGTGTCTGCTTTCACGATTACTTTTCCATCTGCCTTGATATCTTCTTTGTTATAGATACCAAAGACAGCTCCTGCTACGGTTGCACCATTTTCTGCATCCTGTTTTTCTACCTGGATTGCAACTTTCTGTCGGTCATCGCCAACAGTCACTTCCTGTTCAATCACAGGTGTATCCTGATCTGCATAGACAAATATGACATCAGATCTGTCCTTGTTCAGAACGAATCCTTCCGGTGCAGTCTTTTCTACCACATAGTAAGAACCAAGCGGCAGATTCTCAGCAACTGCTTTTCCGTCTTCTCCGGTCGTTACCGTTGTTACCAATGCATCTTTTGCATAGATCAGCTGTCTGTTTCCGTTTTCATCTTTCTGATAATCCGGCGTAAAGATATTTTCAGCTGCATAGACATTAAATTCTGCACCCTTCAGGTATCTTTCTTCATAAACAAAATCCTTCTTGTATCCGGTCAGCATCTCACCTTTTTTATAGATCGTCAGCTTTCCTTTTACCGGATGGTTCTCGTAATCTACCGTAATAATGGCATCTCCGCTCTCAGAATCCATCTGGTATGCTGTGTTTGCATCCACCGCAATCTCTACATAGTTCTTGTTGATTGTGTACCCTTCCGGTGCGTTGACTTCCTCAATCCGGTAATGTCCGATCTTCAGATTCTTCGGCATGATCAGATATCCCTGGCTGTCCGTAAAATAGGACTTATGGGTTGTTGTCACTGGGTAAGTTGTTACCTGTTCCACGTACTTTTTGTTGTCCAGGTCATATACCTTAAATTCTGTTCCGGCAATCAATACGGATTTTTTTGTTTCATCGTCTTTTTTCACGATTTTCAGTTTTGCCTTAAACTCTGCATCCAGAAGCACTCGCCAGATCTGTGGCTCATTTGGATGATGCTCCGTGATATTGACTTCAAAATTATCGACCGGCTTGTAATTGTGCGGTGTTGTTGTCTCACGCACGATATAGCTTCCAAATGGTAATGGAATACTGCAGGCATATCCTTTTTCATCTGTGAAAATCTCCGTTGCTCCATTTTCTCCACTCACTACTGGTTTGGCAGAATCAAAATCATAGCTTCCATCTGCTTTCTTTGTAAGGGAAGATTTCAGATAAACTGTAAATCCAGCTCCGGATAACAGATCTGCATCTGTCTTTCCATTGTTGGCTGCTTTGATGATCTGGAATGGCTGCTTGATGACCTGCTCACTGGAAGTGCACTCTCTTTTTACTTCTGCTGTCATATCTCCTTCATAACTGCACGTAAGATCATGCTCTTCTGCATCTGCCAGGTATCCGGTCGGCGGAGTAATCTCTTTGACATAATATTTGCCAAGATATAAGCCATTTACAGAAGCCTGTCCTTTGTCATCTGTTGTAAGAGAAGCTACCTGCTCTCCTGCTTTATAAATAGTTCCCGTTGCTCCATCCGGGTGCACGATATCTTCACGGGCATACAGACCATAAACTGCACCTTTCAGTGTGGCATCTCCCTGTGGTACTGCTTTTCCTGTTTCTTTATCAACTTTGAATAAATTGATCTTTGCTGTCACACGGTCATTGCTGAAGGTATGGGCAAAAGATACGGTTGCTTCTTTATCATTGGTGTAAGAAAACTTGAACGTATACACATCTTCTATATTTCTTACATAACCTTCCGGTGCCTGATCTTCTTTTACAGAATAGGAATATCCAATCGGAAGATCTGCTGTAAATTTTGCAGTTCCATCTGCGCCAGTAGTTACTTTCTCAATCAGCGTTCCTTTTTTCACAACAACGCTTCCGTCTGCATTTCTGATATCATCGGATGCATACAGAGCAAAAATACCGCCTTTCAGTGGTTTCTTGGTGTCTTTATCCTGTTTTACTACGGAAACATCTGCTTTCTGTCTCTCGTTGTTAAAAGTCACATCTGCAAATACAACTTCTTTATTCTGACCAGCATAAGTTAGAGTCACTGACTTTTCTTCGCTGCCGTTATAGAAAGAATCCGGTGCTTTTGTTTCTTTTACCACGTAGGTTCCAAGATGCAGGTTTTTCAGTGTGACAGAACCATTCTCACCTGTTGTCAGGTTTTCTTTTACAAGGTCACCTTTGCTGTACACTTTTGTGCCATAAGCTGTTACGATATCTGCCCCTGCATACACGTTATACACTGCATTTTTCTGTCTGCGGTTTTCATACTGAAATACCGTTCCATTTTCACTGACATCTGCTCCGGTCAGAACCTGTCCTTCTTTGTAAATGGTAAGCTCTGCCAGCTGTTCTTTATTTTCCACGGTTACAGCTGAGGTCTTACTTGCTACCAGTTTTACATTTGTTGCCGTTGCATTTACTACATATCCCTGTGGTGCTGTGATCTCTTTCAGATAAACAGTATCCTGTGTCTTGATGATCGTAACAGAAGATTTTCCATTCTTATCTGTTGCCGGCATCTGAGTGATCAGCTTTGTACAAGCCTCATCGCTGTATACACCGAATACTGCACCTACAAGATTGACATCCGCTGTATCGTCTTTCTTTACGATTTCGATCGTAGCCTGTTCAATCCAGGACACCTTTAAGCTTACATATTTTTCATCAGCGACACCTTCTCCAAACACAAATGCCAGATCCTGAACACTTGCATTCGTAGTCAATTTATATGCTGAATAATCTTTTGTAATACTTCCCTTCATCTTTGTAGAAAAAGAAGCACTTACATCTTTTGTCTGTGTCAGAGGAGCTGAGAGATAAAACGTAGTTCCTCCTCCAATTGTTACGCTTGCACCTGCCGCACTTACATTTCCAGTAGATACATTATGGAGCTTTACTCCTTTTGGTAAGTCCATTGTGATTTTCTGCTGGGAAGATGCGTTGAACTGAATGTTCTCCGTTCTCTGAACATTTCCATCTACATAAGCTTTTACATTCGGCTTTGAAAATGACATTGCTACATCTGGTATTTCCGGCTTATTCACACAATAATTATAGAGTTCTTTTGCCAAAGCCTCTCCTGTAGCATTTGTTCCGTAAAATGCATCACTACTTCCGTTGGCATATGATGCAGCCATGTGAATAATGATGAATCTTTTTCCTTCTGAAAAATCCGTGTGTTTATTAGCGAAAAAACTCTCGCTTCCTGCGGCATCTGTACCGTAATAACACACTTTTGCTAACGCCTGATTGTCTCCAATCTTTGTAATTGTATAATTTCCAGATCCAGGTCCTGGCTTTGCTGGCTGTACACAATACGCAATTGCTCTGACGCTTCCGTAGCTGATATAGTACGGCTCTGTCAGATAGGTTCCAAGATTATAATCTGCATATCTATACAGTGGTCCTTTTTCAATTGTTACCTGCTGTGTACTTCTTGCTGAATAAACCGAAACTGCTTCAAATGTTGCAATCTCTCCTTCTTCCATAGCCTCAAGATCCACACCTTCGTCTCCTGCCTGTTCCAAAACATCATGAAGCTCTAACCCTGATTCTTCATCATAGGTATCCTGGTTCTGTGCCTGCTCTACCAAATCATCAAATTCATCAGCGTCAATATCGGTAATCTCCGATTCTGCTTCTGAATCCTCCGCTTCCTCTGTCCGCTGTTCACTGCCAGCGGTTTCTGATTCGGTCACTGCTTCACTCCCTGCAGTTTCAGTCTGAGCTTCTGTTGCTTTCTCACGCACAATCAGTTTTCGGCTGATCTGGTACTTCGGATGCTCTTGATTTACCGGTTCCACATAATAAACCGCTTTGTAAGTGTCCGCATGATCTGTCGTAAAATCCTCATCCTTGTCATTCTTTGCTTCCTCAAATGTGACTTTGACCTTGTTATCATCCTTGATTTCCAGTCCCGTGTAATCTGATTTCACATCAAATACACTGCCTGTTTCAATTTCATAATCTTTGGCAGTCACCACCTCATCTTCATCCAGAAGGTCTTTCACTTCCTCATAAAGTGGAGGTTTTTCCTCTGGCTGGATCTCCGCTGCATATGCCGTCATCGGAGACAACACTGTACTAAGCATTGTCATGCCTGTCAGCAAGCCAGATACTACTTTTCTAAAATTACCTTTTTTCTTCATGCTAAGGTCCTCTCTTTCATATATTTGTATTAAAACAGACATTCCTTAGACTGCCTGCAATACACTACTTATCGTTGTGGAAAAATAAGATTGAACTGTACATTTCCCTCTCCGGGATCGACCATCTCCACAGTTGCTTCATACTGTCTCCCTGTTTTTCTGGATACCAGATCCTTATAATGGATTTTCCCTTTAGACAGGAACTTCTTTGCTGCCACCTTATCCATCTTTTTTCCCTGGCTTGCAAGGAATTTATCATTCTTCCACAAGGTAAAAGCACAATTCCGGTCAGAACAGTAAAAGTTTACTTTTCCTTCCCGGACATCTGCTCCACAGCGGGGACATTTGCCAATGACTTCTCCTTTTGCCTTTCCCTGAAACTGCTCTTTCTTTTCTTCTGAAATTCCCTGATATCTGGCAACCAGTTCCTGCATCAGCTCTGTAATCCCATTTAGGAATTCATCTGCTGTCTCTGTATTCTGGGCAATGTGGTTCAATGCCATTTCCCACTCTGCTGTCATCTTCGGAGATTTAATCTCGTCCGGTAGAACCGTAATCAATACATTTCCATCATCCGTCGGCACCAGATTTTTCTTTTCCCTTTTCACAAAGCCAGACTGAATCAGTTTTTCAATGATTGCTGCCCTTGTTGCCGGTGTGCCAAGTCCTTTCTTTTCTGTATCTTCGGTCAGTTCTTCATTCCCTGCACGTTCCATCGCAGAAAGCAGGGTATCTTCTGTGTACTGTTTCGGTGGCTGTGTAAAATGCTCCGATACAAAAGAATCACAGGGACCATAATGCTTGCCTGCCCAGATATCCAACTCCGGCTCTTCTTTTTCTGCAATGATTCCAAAGAACTGTTTCAGTTTTTTCTCAATTGTCTTGAACCCTTCCTGCTTTGTTTTCTTTGCTGAGAGATAAAACGTATGATAATTACAGGTAATCTGGCATTTATGGCTTTCATAAATATAAGGATCTGCGGTTGCTGTCAGTACCCTGGCACTGATCAGATACAAAATCTTGCAGTTTCGTTCTTTCAGTTTACCTATATCTGCCTTTGCTACTTCCACGGTCGGGATAATTGCATGGTGATCAGATACTTTCTTTGAATTTAATACCTTACTCACGTCCGGCTGATATTCCAGCCCTTCGGCATAGGGCATTTTCCCAAGTAACATCTGAATCAGAGTTTCTGTGCTTTCTCCCATCTCATCTGTCAGATACTGGCTGTCTGTTCTCGGATAAGTGACAAGTTTCTGCTCATACATCTCTTGCACGGCATCCAATGTCTGCTGTGCGGTATAGCCAAACATTCTGTTAGCTTCCCTCTGCAGGGTGGTCAGATCATAAAGCTTCGGAGGGCGGACCGTTTTCTCTTTCACATCATCCTTCTCCACTTCGCACATGCGCTCCTGACACTCTGCAGCCACTTTATCTGCATCTTCTTTTTTCTGAAAATGCTCTGTGACCGCATCCATATCGTCAAACTTGATATGAGCCATATAATATTTTTCTTTGGTAAATTCCTTGATCTTCTGATTTCGATCCACAATCATGGCAAGTGTTGGTGTCTGTACTCTTCCAACTTTCAGATTCTGGTTATACAGAACGGAAAAAAGACGGCTCGCATTGATTCCCACCAGCCAGTCTGCCTTTGCCCTGCAAAGTGCTGACTGATAGAGACTGTCATAACACGAACCGTCTTTTAATGACGAAAATCCATCTTTAATTGCCTGTTCTTCCATGGAAGAGATCCAGAGTCGCTTCATCGGCTTTTTACATCCTGCCTGCTCATACACCAGACGGAAGATCAGCTCACCTTCACGTCCTGCATCAGTTGCACAGATCACTTCATCTACTTTGGAATCTCTCATCAGTTTCTTTAAGATTCCGAACTGCTTCTTTGTGCCCTCCAAAATCTTGTGTTTCCAACATTCCGGCACAATCGGCAGATCTTCATATCTCCATTTTTTATATTTTTCATCGTATTCCGATGCATCACATAATCCAACCAGATGTCCTACGCACCAGGAAACGATATAACCGTTTCCCTCCACGTAGCCATCTTTTCTTCTTCTGGCTCCAAGCACGGAAGCCAGTGCCATCGCAACCGATGGCTTTTCTGCAATCACTAATTTCATTTACTCCTGCTCCTCTTCTTCATCTTCCAGCACATTATCGTCAAAATCTTCATCTCTCAGGATTTCCGGTTCTGTACTTTCTTCCTGCTCATCTGCATCGTCTACTTCCCGTTTTTCTGACTCTGAATCTTCGGATTCATCTTCATCCTCTTCCATCTCATCCTCGTCATCATATTCATGCTTTGGTTTATAGACTTTGAAGTAATATCCACCTGCCGCAGCTCCGACTGCAACCAGTGCAATCAAAAGATACGTTCCAAATGGACTTTTATCTTCAGGCATCTGAATATCATCCTCTACCTTATCTTTCTCGGCTGACTCTGTCGTTTCCGGCTTTTCTTCCTCTGCTTTTTTCTCTGGTTCTGCATAAACCGTATCTACTTCCGGAAGTGTCACCGAATCAGAAAGTGTAAAGTTCATCAGATCTTTTTCACTGACTTCTGTAAGAAAATACACATTATCCTGAGATTTTGAATTGTCAATAATCAGATAGAAAATCTTACCACTCTTAGTTGAAATGGTATAAAACTCTTTTGTGCCTTCCGTAGCTGTTTTGGTAACAGAATCTGCTGTCTCGCCTTCTTTATTAAGCTGTTCCTCAATACCTGTTACTGTCCGATCATCCACGGTTCCTTTTGCATCTGTTGGCTCAGAAGCCTGTGCATCCTGTGGAAGTGGTGAAGTCGTTGTTTTCTCAGTCCCAGTTGTATCTGCACTGGTCGTAGTTGCCATTGCGCCATTACTGTCATTGGAGGTTTTCTGTTTCTCTGCCTGCTTCTTTGCCCATTCATAATAAGGATTCTGCAACACATACTTTTCAGAAGTATTTCCGGCACCATCCGTTACCGTGATTTCAATCTGTTTTGTTGTAAAATCTTTCTGTGTCAGTTGCACTCTCAGCATTCCATCCTTCAAGTCTGTATAAGTGGTGCCATTGACTGTTACTGCAGTAATCCCTGATACTGTATCATTACCCTGAATCGTCAGCACACCATCTGTCAGGGAAGCAGAGAGTGTAGGCTTTTCCGTGTCATAACACTTAATAGAGCGATTCTGCTCATAGACCTTCCCCTCACCATCTGTCACACGCACATACACTGTCTGATTTCCAGTGATCGTGATACTTCCACTTCCGGTTACATCCTGCCAGCTTCCATCTTTTCCTGCTTTTGCTTCAATCTTTGCTATTGAGAAACCTTCCGGCATATGACTGGCATCTACCGTAACAGCAATGGTTGTTTCTCCCTGTTTCCAGCCATCCGGTTTCTCAATCGTGATTGCAGGCGTGGTATTCTCAGCTGCATAAGCAGTCTGTGTCTGGAGCAAAGGTGTTGTCAGGCAAAGAAATGTCGTTGCTGCAAGCAAGCTCTTTTTTACCCTGCTTTTAGTAATTGTTCTCTTCTTCTGTTTCATTTTTTCCAGATTCATCATCGGCTTTTGTTTCCTCCTTCTGTATTTCTACCCTGCCGGGCAGTTCATTTTTCATTCTCTTTTTGAAAGCTTCCAATTCCGGAATACTCATATCCATTGCACGGATAATTCTTACAATTTCCAGATTTTCCGCTTCTGTTTTTGCAATCTCCGCAGCCTTAAACCGCTTTAAATCTGCTTCATATCTGGCTTTGGAAGCTTCCATTTTCTCTTTGGCTTTCTCATAATCTGCCGTAGCTTTTTCAAGACTTTTCATCGGTTCTCCTTTCCGGACGGCTGATGCAGCCGCCCTTTTTTCTTACCATCGTCCAAATCCATAGAAATGACTCTGCCAGTATGGGGAATTGATGGACGTATACTGCACCGGATGTCCACAATGGATCATCTGACCATTGCCTACATAGATTCCGATATGCGTTACCGGCTCCCCTGCGTCGTAAGTTCCAGTAAAGAAAATCAGATCTCCCGGCTGCGCCTCCGACTGGGATACTGGTGTACAAATGTTGTACAGTCCCTGTGCTGTTAGTCTTCCTGTATTCCTTACACCAGAGTTTGTCAGACAGTAGCTTACAAATCCAGAACAATCGAATCCACTTGGGGAATATCCACCCCATACATATGGTGTTCCAAGATATCTCGCTGCTTCATTTAACAAACGCTGTGCTGCTTCACTGGTATATTCATTGCCGCCAAAGCCTGCTCCTTCTCCAGTTTCCAGATAAAAGATCGGGTTTAACCGCTCTCCATTTTTCAGAAGTTCAATATGAAGATGGCTTCCTGTGGAATTACCAGTATTTCCTACAAGACCTATCTCATCACCTTTCGTGACGGATGCTCCTGCAGATACACTCCGGCTGCTTAAATGTGCATACCGCAGTTCATAACCTTTTCTGTCTTTGATAATGACGTAATTTCCATAGCTGTCGTTATAAGCAGAAGTTGTAACTGTTCCGGTCAGTCCTGCCATCACTTTTGTTCCCTCCGGTGCTCCGATATCCATACCATTATGAAGCTGATTTGCTCCTGATATTGGATGAATCCTGTATCCATAATAGCTGGTCACACTGGAGTACCAGTTAAAATCAACCGGTGTTGCAAACATCTGCAAGTTGCCTTTTGTATCGTTGTAGGCACTGAACAGTTCTTTCTGGAAAAATCCCAGCCTGTCCTGACAGATTGACATCAGATTTCCACTATTTAAGGTGACATTCAGCACATCTACATCCCTTGTCCTAGTCACTTCCACTTCCTGACTTCCATTATCATCTGCAAGATAACATTCCCATGTCTGATGTCCATGTGCAGATGCCGCCGCATGATTATCATAGTAGACGTCAAACTGTACCCCGTATCTTGCGAAAGCTCCGGTATCTTCTACCGTATATTCGACACCATTCATTACCACCTTTGTTCCCATTGGAACAAACGGATTGGAAGCATCTACCGCTAAGGTGTGATTGGCTGTTGGATATGCTCCACTGGCAGTTGGTCCTCCGCTCCAAATACCACAGCAGATTGGACAATTACAATATCCGCTTGTTACAACCTGTCCCAAAGATTCTCCAACTCTTACTGTTGCTGTCTCTGTCACAGTCTCATTGACCGCTTCTGTAGTCAGATGATATTGCTCTGCAAACAACGCATCCAGCTCCGGCTTGACCTGTTCAAACGTAAACTCTTCATACTTTGCTGACAGATAACTGATCAGGATAAACGGATCATGCTCAATAGGTCCGATGTTATATCGGTATTCCTCATGTCCCGGTTCTTCAGATTCCATGTTGTTGATCCGCTCCTGCAGATTAGCTTCCAGCTGTGTATAATACAGTTCCGCTTCCCGGATTGCCTGATCCGATGACAGATAACTGGTTCCTGTGTAAGTGATCACATTTTGTAAAAACACTGCAGAGCATGACGTGACATTCGTTATGATCAGAAACATCAATCCGATCAGAACTGCTACACTGATATACACCTTCCGGTTTTCTTTAAAGAAGTTGGTCACTTTGCCGCCAATCTTCTTGATATAATCAATCGTACCTTTTGCAGCTGTTCCTACTGTCTGTTCACTTCGCTTCGCTTTGGCATAATCCCGTTTGATCTGTTGCTTCTGAATCTGCTTTTTCAGCTTCTTCTGCTCCTGACGGGCTGCCGCCTGTGTCTGTTTCTCTACCTGTCTCTCCAGTCTGCTTCTCTTTCTGGAAGCCCTCTGTTTCCTTCGTCTGGCACTTCTCTGTTCCAGCCGGTAAATACCTTCGCCGCCTTCTTCCAACTTATGGGCACCTTCTACCGCCGCATTATCGTCTTCATTTTTGCTGATCTCACGGTGCAATGCTACGGAAGTTGCACTTCCTGCTTTCTTGACAACAGAAGCTTTTTCTGTTTTCACAGATTCCCCTTCACCAAACTTCAAACGGGATTTTTTCTTTCCAGGAGATTCTCCTTCATTTGCCTGATAGACCTGTGCTTTCTTGGAATGCTGCTTTGCTTCCTTTTTCTTTCTTGCTTCTTCATAAGAAAACTTTTTGGCTTTTTCTTTCTGTTTCTGATGGCGGAAATTGACTCCATCCGTATCCATCTGGTTCAATTTCTCCATATCTTTGTCATTTTTCACAGAAGCACCAGTTTCCTCATAAGCAAACTTCAAACGTTGTTTTTGTTTAGGCTTTTTGCTGCCACCGGTCTGATTTCTCCGGCTGTCTCCCCTGTTTTCTGATAGATCAGCACGTTTATCTTTCAGTCTCCCTAACTGTCCGACTTCGGATTTTTCTGCAAGTCTGGATTCTTTTCCGACTTCAGCACGGATTCTTTTTCTATTTTGCTGTTTACTACTCTGTCCAAAATCCTCACTTTGCTTCTCTGTCCGTATCAGTTCCGGTGCATCTCTGGATTTTTGCACAGAGGGACGAATATTTTTCCCACTCCGTTCAGACTGGCGGGGAGACTTATCCACAAGGTTTTCTTCTTTTTCCCCCTGTTTTCTTCCCATCTGCACATCACTGGCACGGTTACTGACACGAACAGAAGATTTATCTGTCAGGTTTTCTTCCACCAGACCATCCTTGGTCATCTTTTGGACTTTCTTGTCCCTGACTTTCATTCTCTGTTCTGCCACTACTTACTCCTCCTTCTTCGGATGCCCTTTCCCTGCCTGTAATAAGCAGAGAAAAGCGATGCCGAAAACAGCACCGCCACTAAAAGTTAATACATATGAAATTGCTCGTAACATTGTTTTCTCCTTTGATTTAACCTGCTTCGGAAGTCTCCTCTAAGCGGGTTGTCATGATTTTATAGAGGGAATTCTTCGGGAATCTGTCTACAAATGGGATAATGACATTTCCATAGAACAAAAGTCCTTCCCCCTCATTACTGTTGGTTACATAGGACAGCTGGGTTGGTGAGATATTCAGCTGCTTTGCCAGAATCTGCCTGTCTCCGGAAGCCTGGTTCAGCATATAAATAAAATCTGAATTTTCAAATATATTCTCTATCTCCCTGGAAGACAATAAATCTTTTATATTCTGGGTGATTCCAGTTGGAATACCACCCCATTTACGAAATCTCTTCCATATCTCCACACTATAAGCTGCGGTCTGCTCTTCCTTCAAAAGAAGATGGAACTCATCCACATAGTATCTGGTGGACTTATGAGCAGAACGGTTCATTGTTACCCTGTTCCAGACCTGATCCTGAATGACAAGCATCCCAATCTTTTTCAACTGCTTACCAAGTTCCTTGATATCAAAACAAACGATACGATTGTTGATATCTACATTTGTGCGATGATTAAATACATTCAGGGAGCCTGTAACATAAATCTCCAATGAAGTTGCAAGACGCTGTGATTCCGGCTCTTCCTGTTTCCGCAACAGATTATATAAATCCTCCAGGATTGGCATCTTCTCCGGCATTGGATCGGCAAGATATTCCTGATATACTAACCGCACACAACGGTCAATGATGGTCTTTTCTACCGGCTCCAGTCCATTCTTTCCTCCAACAATCAACTCACACAAAGACAGAATAAAATCTGCTTTCAGTGACAGTGGATTATCTTCCTCGGAATAATTCAGGTTCAGATCCATTGGATTGATATACTGGTCTGATACCGGTGAAACCTTCACCACCTGCCCATGCAGTGCCTGTACCAATGGAGAATACTCGGCTTCTGGATCGCAGATGATGATATCGTCCTCCGTAATCAAAAAGCAGTTTGTAATCTCTCTCTTTGCTGAGAAGGACTTACCGGAACCTGGTGTACCAAGAATCAGTCCATTCGGGTTCTTCAGACGTTTCCGATCAACCATGATCATGTTGTTGGATAATGCATTCAATCCATAATAAAGAGCTTCCCCTTCCTGAAACAGTTCCTGTGTCGTAAATGGCACGAAGATCGCTGTTGAAGATGTGGTAAGCCCTCTCTGAATTTCAATTCGATTGACTCCCAGCGGAATACAGGACATAAGTGCTGCTTCCTGCTGATAATCCAGCTGTTTTAAAGAACAGTTATATTTCTGTGCGATTCCCTGTACCTGGAAAATATTATTATCCAGCTTCTGACGCTTCTTTGCGGTATTCATTACCAGAACTGTTACAAGGAACATTCGCTCATTTCTGGACTGCAGATCTTCCAGCAGGTTCTTCGCCTCTTCTCCATAAGTCACAAGGTCCGATGGAAGCACATCCATATCATAACCGGAACGTACAGCCCGTTTTTGCTCCTCAATCTTCATCTTATCCAAATCTGAAATCTTACTCTTGATCATTTTGATCGCTGAACTCTGATCAATAGACTGGATATGAATGTTGACATTGATGCTGTCATCCACATCCAGGAAGTCTGCAAGCATCCGGTCTGTCAGCTCCGGTGCAAGAATCTGCAGGTAACTCACACTCCCCATCGTTCTTCCCATCATAAATGTCTGATTCTTGGAAAAGTTAAAGGAAGCCGGTGCAATAAAATCTTTGGTCTTTAATCCGGTTTCCGGCAGCATCTTATACTGGAACTTAAATGGTTCGATCCGATCCTGGTTAAACACATGATACATAATCTCCAGCCTTTCCAGACCATTTAGTGAATGTGCCTGTGCTCCCAGAACCTTAAAGTTGTTTAAGATATCTGTTTCGATTCTTTCAAGCCTTGGTCTTGCCACCTTCAGGCTTTCTGCTTCGATTCCAAAAGTGATATACTTTGTCTTTACCAGACCATTATTTCCTTTGGAAAGCTGATTTTTCAACATAGTACGGTACTCTTCACGAATGGCATTGAAGTCATCGTTCTGATCCGGAATGTCAATGCTTTTCTCAAATTCTGCCACATCCACCTGCTGATTGATAAAGGACAGCTGCACACTGATAGAAGAATCAAAGTAATTTAAGAAATCACAGTAATTCTCAAATATCGTGGTCTTATCCTCGTTTAAAGCCAGCTGATAATTGATATCATAAAACTGAATCGTCTTAGAGAAAAAGGTCTTTGTCACCTGGCAGATACCATCCTGCAGCATCCGAATATACGGAATGCTCTGCTGTGCAGTTGTAGGAATGTTTTTCTGTTTCCTGCGATCCCGTTCCTGCTTCTTCTTACGCTTTTCCTGTTCTCTTTCTTTTCTGCTTTTTTTGTTTCTTCTTTCCTGACGGTTTCTTTTTTCCGCCAGGGACAGACGCTCCTGCTGAGCCTCCTGCTTTGTCTTTTTTGCCATTCGGCACACCCTCCTTTTTTACAAGGGTGGAAATCTCCTGATAAAAATTTTCTGTCTTATATGGTCTTACCGCTGGACAGATAAACTTCTGTCGAATGATATTTGCCACCACTTTTTCAAAGGGAAGTCCATCTTTTTCATACATTGCCATGAAGAAAAACGGAAGCATGATCGTTACCATCAGAATGGCAGCGATACTGGAACCGATGGGTTTTCTCATGACCAGATAAAACGGAATTCCCACTACTGCGGCAAGTGAAAAGAAAATCAGCTGCCGTTTTGTCAGATTTAACGCTACTTTTGTTTTGACCTTGGTAAGGTCTTTTGGTACTGGTACATACGCCATGGTATGCGCTCCTTTCCTGCCCGCTAATGGGCATTGAATATTGATTTGCTAAGGCTTCCGGTCTTGAATAATGAAAATGCAAGAATCACGGTATAAGCCGCTACTGAAAACATTGCTGCATGAAGGTCACTGGATATGGTCATTGCATTTACTAAAACTGCATAAATTCCAACACAGACCATCATGAAGAATCCCTGAAATGCCAGTGCGAACAAGCCTTTTAAATAGTTGTTTCCGATATTGCCCCATTCCTTATTGGTCATGGTGGCAAACGGAATTGGTGCTATGGAAGTATAAAGTAGGGTAAGAACCCGGCGCCTTGCCATATTGCTATGGTAGGTTTCCGAGAACTCCCCTCCGAACCGGACTTACACCTCTCAGCGTATCCGGCTCTCCAGATGTCAGTCTAATTTCCCAGCGTGTAACTTATCGTGACAGTAGACGCAGAGTGCCATTGTCTTGCGCTTACGCCCAATCATGGCGATTTCCCATTGTTTTCTGCCACTTAAATCTTTGAGTTTTCGTACATGGTGTATTTCAAGCGGCACATTTTCTGCGCCGCACCACTCGCATTGGTTCGCTTGCAGTCTTTTAATCAGGCTGTTGCGTCCATAATTCTCAACGGCTCGTGCTACTATATCGGGATTTCCGCTTTCTACTTTGGTATTCCGGCGGAAACCGTCATTGTAGAACAGCACTTTTCCCACCTTGCCGTTTTTCTTCGGATACTCCACAACAAAATCTTTCCCTTGACGGTACTTGCGGATAATTCTGCTGATTCGTGTCCGATATTTTCCAGCAAAGGTTTTGAGCATACTGTATCTCATTACATAGTAGAAGTTATTGAGTACAGACACGTTGTTTGCAAGTCGGTAGTAGTTATACAATCCACGGATTTCTGCGTTGTATTGGTTTAGGATTTCCAAATCGTCCAAGTGCAACAGGCGAGTGCGCCGGACAGGTTCCCAAACCTCTTTGTTTCCATTTTGTTTGTCGTATTTAATCTTGAGGGCATTGTAGGAGAACAGTCGTTTTACCCACTTATCATGGGGAACATAAAGTAAGACTTTTCCATTGTTTACCCGTCTGGTAGCCCCGGTTTTGGTCTTTTTGTTGTGTTCGCCTTTGGCGATTGTGACCTCATATCCCAAGAACTTCGCAGCGTCGTGTCCATGAGTAATCAATGTCTTTTCCTCGGACATTTCCAGATGGAGTTTGTCCCGGATAAAGCAGCCTACATCTTGTTTAATCTGTTCTGCGTCCTCTTTGCTGCCGATAACTCCAATTAAGAAATCATCGGCATATCGGATATAGCAAATCCGTTTATAGCTATCGTCCATCTGGTCGCTATACGGCATAGATTTCAGACTACGCCGCAGTTCCCGGATTTCTGCAATTAAGCCCTCTTTTTCTTCCTCGCTCATTTTAGAGAGATTTCTTTTAAGCCTTTGTTCTTTCCCCCGGCAGACATCCAGCTTCTTCTTGAACGCAGGATTGATTTTACGGCGGTTTCCGCAGTTGAATTTCTCTGCATACTCTGCCATATAGCTATCCAGTTCGTTCATGTAGATGTTTGCAAGGATAGGGCTGATGATGGAGCCTTGCGGAGTGCCGGAATAAGTATTGTGATAATTCCAATCCTCCATATATCCAGCTTTCAAGAACTTCCAGAGCAGACCGATGAAATGTTCATCTGCAATCCGCTTTCGCAAAATAGCAATCAACACATGATGGTCTACGTTGTCAAAACAGCCCTTTATATCTCCCTCAACGAACCACTTTGTCCCCGTAAAATATTTCTGCACATATTTGAGTGCCGTATGACAGCTTCTGTTTATACGGAAACCGTGGGAATAGTCGCTAAAGGTTGGCTCATAAATACTCTCTAAGATGAGCCGCACCACCTCCTGTATCAGTTTATCGTCGAATGACGGTATCCCCAGAGGACGCATTTTCCCATTGGATTTCGGGATATACGTTCTCCTTGCCGGGTTAGGCTGATAACTAAAATCCCGCATCTTTTCAATGAGGGCGTTTATCCTTGCCATTCCCATTCCGTCAATGGTTTTGCCGTCTGTTCCGGCTGTCATGTTGCCTGGTTTCGCCTGTATCCGCTGATATGCCAGCAGATAGAATTGTGGATTGTACAGGTTGCGGTATAACCGCTCGTACTTGTAACTCTTGTTACACGCCTTGGATTTTAGGCTTTCCAACACATTTTCAGGACTTCTCATAATGCCTCACGCACCTTTCCTTTTTATGAATTGGTTGACATCCTGCCTCCCTTCGCCATGTAGACGGCTTTCCCGCCCTCGGACTACTACGGAGGCTCCGTTGCCATGCCGGATATTCAGCGTCATCTTTCTTGGGTTTTTACCCCTTGAAATTTATCGCCTTGCGGCATTACGCATAGCCGGATAGTTCCGGCGTTCCGGTTTAGGCAATCTCCAGTTAGACACTTTGGGAAAAGCGTATTGTGATGTCGGTAGTGGGTTTTCGTCCTTTTCCGCTTACTGCGGCTGGCTGTCATAAGTATCGTGCGGTCTGTGTTTACCTGTCACATTCCGCTATGACATACGGCGAATACAACCATCCTGCGCCGTCGGGTCGAGTATCCCGCCTCGGACTGCCCTTAAAGCAGTTTAGCCTTGCTCCTCATTCACAATGTTGCGTCTTGCCGCTCAGTCGTGGGTAGATGGTTTTCCCAACTTGCGATTTTTCCGATACGCTATTGTCCCCCTTGTGGTTTCCCTCCGAGGTAAATCGGATGACGCTAAAGTGACGCTTTTCACGTCTTTGATACTTTTCTTTACCGGCTTGCTAAAGCCGGGTTCCCAAAATGCCCGCACACCGCCTTTGGATGAAAAGCGGCGCTTCTGGACGCGCGGTAAATTTCTATCATTCTTCCGTACAAGATTACCGTAATGATAATTGACAGAATGTGCATGGTAACACTGATCAACATCGTTTCCATGGATAGAAGGAACAAATCCCCTAACTCCATATCCTCCAGGGCATCCACAATCCTTGAAATTGCTTCTGTTGCATCCACCGCAGTGTTTCCTGATATCACCCCGGCGGCATTGTTGACCACATGCTGGCCAACATCAAAGACCGCCATCGTGATATTGAACGTATTTGTCACCAGATAAATGGCTACATACGCTTTGAAGATCCAGAGGAAAATGTTATAAGTCTCAAATTCATGGAAATTGTTTTTCTGTGTTACCATCGTAATCAGTTCATAGCACAGGACAAAGGTGATGATCAGTCCCGCAAGGGGGACAATCACCGTTTGGGATAAATTCTGAATCAGATTAAAAATCCCTGCATTCCATCCCTGCGGTGTCTGTCTCACCTGCCCGGCTATGGTTCCCACCTGCTCATTGACAGACGTGAACATGTTATCCAAACTTGACTTGATAAGTCCGATCAGGATATCCTTTATCGCTTCCGTAATTCTCTCAATGATGGTGTTCATCTACCACTCCTCTTAAGAGAACAGGGTTGCCAGCTGTGGAATCAGGGTAGTTCCCAGCAGCATGATTCCGGCACCAGCCATCAGCTGTTTGATGCCCTGGCTCTTAGCGCCGGGATTGTCGTTTCCATATCCTTCCAGAAGGTTTACGACACCCCACACGCCAAGACCTGCGCCGATTGCGACTACAAGAGTTTTTAAAGTTGTAATTGCACTGCTAAAAAATGCCATATACATTCACCAAAACTGACTTCTTTCAGGTGTTTACGGGAATGAAAAAACACCGACTAAAAAGCCGGCGCACCTAATGTCAGTTATTCCTTTCCTCATTATTTTCCGTTCATTCCCAAGGTTACTTCGACAGATCTACTTGAATTACCTCCACCTCTTCTTCAGGTTTCGGTGTGTACTGCGGATTTAACTCTTTTTCTACTTTGTATCGGTTTTTCTCATTTTCATCTGCAAGATACCGATAATTTTTGTGTTTCGTGATATCATATTTGTCCGAAAAGAATGGTCTGGCACCACGAATCTGCAGGATACATTTTCCGCCATCCATGACTGCAATCTCATCTTCTGTCATCAGCTGTTTGCCCGTTTTCTGATAATTCAGTCCAAAGGATTTCTGATTACTCCTCGTCTCCGAAGTGTTATACAGGTCAATAGTTTCCTTCCCCAGAAGCTCGCTCATTTCCTTTAAGGTAGTTTTCTCTTTGCCACCAAGGAAAAGCGTAGTATCACAGTTGCCCAGAATCGTATCTGCGCTATCTTTGTACATTGCCTTTAACTGGCTCTGTGACTGCAAAATAATAGAAGCAGAGATTTCCCTGCTTCGGATAGTTGCAATCAGCTTGTCAAACTGAGGAATTTGTCCGATGTTGGCAAACTCATCAGCAATGACACGCACATGCACCGGAAGTCTTCCACCATATACATCGTCTGCCTTATCGCAAAGCAGATTGAAAAGCTGTGACTGTAACATGGCAATCACAAAATTAAATGTGGTATCCGTATCAGACATAATCAGAAACAAGGCTGTTTTCCTATCCCCGATCTTATCCAGTTCCATTTCATCATAAGACATGATCTCTCGAAGCTCTGCGATGTCAAATGGGGCAAGTCTGGCCCCACAAGATATCAAAATACTTTTCGCTGTCTTTCCAGCCGCCATTTTGTATTTTTTATACTGTCTGACCGCAAAGTGTTGCGGATCTCTTTCTTCCAGTTCCTGGAACATCATATCCACTGGATTCTGGTAAGTTTCATCCTCTTCACGGGTTTCGCTTTCATTCAAAAGATCAAGAAGGGTATTCAGATTCTTTTCCTCTTCATCCCCTTCATACCAGATAAAAGCAATCAATGCTGTGTAGAGCAATTTCTCTGCTTTCACCCAAAAATCTTCGGAAGCTTTTTCCCCTTCGCCTTTGGTATTTACAATGATTGTTGTCACCAGCTTCAGGATATCTTTTTCAGACCGTATATAAGCAAATGGATTGTAATGAAGGGACTTGGAAAAATTGATGGTATTCAGAACCTTAATCACATATGGCTCATGTACCACTTTTCCAGATTTATCTTTCATGATATTTCCATTCTTATCTTTCTTAGGTGGTCCCTTTGCTAACATCTTCCCGCACTCTTCAATCAAAGTGCCTTTCGGATCTGTAATGACCATAGAACAGTTCATCTGCATGACCGATGGTTTTACGAAAAAACGTGTCTTACCGGAACCACTGCCGCCGATGACCACTATATTTTTATTTCTTGCATACTTCGGCTGCTTCGGTCTGCTCTCCATGGTCAGTGCTTCTGTTGCTGTCAATGGAATGTTCATCCATGGATCTTCCGACATATAAGGCTTGATATCCTCTACGGTTCCCCATCTGGCTGAACCATACTCGATGCCTTTCCGTAATTTCTTTGCATCTGCCTGTTTCTGCCAGACCAACACTTTCAGAACGACTGCAACAACAATACCTGCTAGCAGATCTTTCCAGTTATTGCTTAACATAAAACCAGCAAAAATCCGGTCTGCGTGTTCCATTGCATATAAAAGTTTGTTCCCCATATCTTCTCCCGGACTGTTCCGGTAAAGAAAAAATGCCCGGTCTGCATAGAAAGCAGCCAGAGCATAAGGGATATTTGTAAGAACCAGTTTCTTTTTATCCAGGGCGGACAGCTTACCCCCGATTTTATTCTTCCACTTCTGCATCAGAGTTTTGCCGCTTTTCTTTTTCATCGACTCTGCTCCTGATGCCGGTTCTTTACTTTGTCCTTCGTCTTCTTTGGCATCATTGCCCGGTAAGCTGCAAGACGCTTATGAATGGAAGGCTTATTCGCTTTTTGAATCTGTTTCTGGGAAAACTCACGGAAAGCAGCATTGAGGGCATCCTGATCATGTCCCTTGAAAAATACCAGATAAACCGGAGGATCTTTGCTCTTGTCTTTTTTCAGAGCATAATTGATCCCGTATTTTCTAGCATACCGTTCAAAGGACTTGATATTTTTGTCCGTGATCTCGATATTGACCATCCCGGCATTCTGTTTTGCCAGCTCTTTTACCGTGACCTTTCCCTGTTTCGGCTGATTTTTCTGTGCTTTCTTCTCTACTGATTTCTGCTTTTGATGACGCAGATACGCAGCAAGAACCTTTTTCAACAGGTCTGCCGTAATTTTAGTAGCCCGAATACAGAACGTGACCGTTTTCTGAGTTACCTCTTCCTGCATGACTTTTCCCTCCTTTCAGCGATTCAACTGCTGTCCAGATCTGTAATCATGGCAATCACCCCCCTTCAATGAAAAAGGACAGATTAACCGGTAATCAGGTGCTGCACCTGTACGAGTTTTTCTGTCCCTTCTTCTTTTCTCTTGTCTTCCCCACCACAATAGATTGGAACACACATTTCAAGTATTCTGCTGTAAATGCGCTGATGGGCAGTATCCAAATCTGTAGATTTCATTTCATTCAGTCCCAGATTCGTTGTTACGATCAGCGGAAGCATTTTACAATAACGGCTGTCTATCACATTATAAACCTGCTCCAAAGCAAACTCAGAATTTCGTTCTATTCCTAAATCATCAATAATCAGCAACGGATAATCCACAAGATTTTGTATGATCTGGTTCTTATTTACCTGATAGCTGGTCATTTCATTTAAGATTCTAGAAAAATTTGTCATCATGACACGTTCTCCCTGTTCCAAAAGTGCATTTGCTATACAGCCTGCAAAAAAACTCTTCCCGGTTCCAACTGGTCCCATCAGAAGCAATCCTACATTTTTTCTCTTCATATCTGTCCAGTTTTCTACATACTGCCTGGCAATTAGTATCTTCTGGTTGCTTCCATTGTCATTTTCAAATTTCCATTCCCAGAATCTTCTTTCCCGAAGTCCGACGGATTTTCTCTGATAAAGCTGCCGCTGTGCTTCTTCCCGCTGCATCTTCTCATCAAGTTCCTGCCTGGCTTTTACCTCGCATTCACACAAACAGGACACTACATGCTCAAATCCCATCAGACTAACTTTCATCTGTTTTCTTTTTCCACAGATACCACAATGAAGACATCCCTCTTCATCCAGATAATCTGCTGTTACTTTATTTTCCATCACAGGCTTTCTCCTTCCTGAAATTCATATTTATCCATTCCTGCCCTGGCTCCATCTCGTTCTGCCCAAAGACAGATTGTTGCAAAATGATTCTGATACTCTTTTCCACTGGATTTCATATAAACAGAAAGATGATCAATCCGTTTCTGATAATCCCATGGAAATAGCGTCATCAACTCCTGCAGTTCAGCTTCCGACAGAACAACATTTTTAAATCTCCCATACAGACCGAATTTTTCTTCCAAAGCGGGAGTATTGCTCTTACTCTTATCAGTATGATTCTTTTCAGTCTTATTTATCTTAGTATTACTTCCATCCAGATTCTTGCAGTCCGGACTTCTATTTTTTTGCGTTCCGGACTTCCAGTTTCTTGCAATCCGGATTTCCAATTCCTTGCAGTCTGGATTTCCAGTTTCTGGCGTTCCAGAAGCAAAGTATCTTACTGGCTTTCCTCTGCTCCGTTTCACAAAATTTTTCACATATATGACAGAAGGACGATTATTCCCCTGCCGATACCGTTCGATCAATCCAATCCCATGCACACTGTCAAGCTCATAAAGAAGCTTTGTCACTGTCGTATGCGACATTCGCAACAGCTCCTGCAATTCTGCAATCGTGTAAATAATATAGACATAACCATCACCGTCAATCCAGCCATTTTTCTTGGATAGGCTGATTCGATCAAGCAGAATTCCGTAAAGGAGCTTTGCGTCTGTGGACAGGCTTGCAAACTCTTTTTCTGAGAACAGAGCTTTTGGTATCCGAAAAAAAGAAAACTGGTCAGATTCTTCTGCTCTGAAGTATTCAAAATCTGCCATAGCTTATTTCCTATTCTTCCTCATTATTAAAATCACTCCCTGCTACACTGCCTGTTCCATGACACATCTCATTAAACACAAAGTTGAAGCACATCATTAACTCACTCAGATAATAATTCCTTGCCTCTTTATTGCAGGCATACATATCCTCGATATAAACCTCCTCGTTTCCATTCATTCGTGCGATCGTTTCCAGAACTTTCATAAACTTCTTATTAGAGCAGCATTCATACTGTTCATTAACATATTTCTGAATTTCCAGTACACGTTCAGGCTTTCCATCAAAAACAGATAACACGCCAAATGCCAGATCCATACCAAACTCATAGCCATCGGCTTCTACGGCATCAATATCAAGATTACCTTCTTCATCGTAATAGCCACGCTCTTCCATAGGAGTCAGTGGTGTCTCATATTCATCCAGATATCCCATATCCGCAATAGTTTCCAAAATATCTCTGGATGCTTTCACCATCTTATCCATGATAATTTTTCTTTCAGCCAGCGGCATATTTGCCATAATAGTATCTAATGTCATCATTGATTCTTCCTCCATCTCATTTTCATAAATATCATTGATATAAAAGTGGTTCGCCTTTCCATTGTTTGGAATGATACGCACCAGATCACCAATCTGAACCAGTTCCTGTACTGCCTGATCTACGCCATATCTGGTCGTATTCAAGTCTTTTTTCATTTCACTTTTCGGATAGATTACAAACAAATCCCCTTCACCATCTACCCAGCCATTTTGCACCGCAAATTTTAAACGATCCAGAAATAAGCTGTATAAAATCTTTGCTGTATTTGACAGATTCTTGTATTTATCCATCTGGAACAGCATCTTTGGCACCTGTAAACAATCTACCGGCATATACTCCATCTTACTCATTGATTGTTTCCTCCTTCTGTTTGTACAGCACTTCGGCTGAAGTAATATTGATTTCCAGCATACCCATAAATCCCTGATAGTACAGCAGGCATATCTGTTCATCCTCCCTTGCCAGATACAATCCTTCCAGTTCATTGGACGGATGTTTCATTCCATATACTGCCTGACAGATATCATGGATTTTCTCACATTCCACACTTCTCAGATGCATCTCCAAAGTGTGGTTAAATCTCTGCCAGTCTTCCAGTTTCTGGTTTACTGACATCATGCACTGGAACAGTTCCGCTGCTTCACATGCTGCTGACAGCACTACATTTTTGTTATTGATACTTCCATCGGCATTTTTCATATGCCCTACCATATACGTCTGATCGACTGAAACCATCTTTTATCCTCCTCTATCTAAACGGCATTTCCTCTTCCATGCCCTCTGGAATCTCTAAGAACCCTTCCGCATCTTCTGGAAATGGTGGTCTGCCAACCATTTTTGCACCTGCGAATTCAATCCGGTTAGCATACACTTCGGTGGTATAGATCTTTTTCCCGGTATCCTTATCTTCATAATTACCTGTGACAATCTCGCCTTCCACCATGACCTTCGTTCCCTGCATCAGATAATCTCTGGCAAATTCTGCTTTCTTTGCAAAAGCCTTTACCGGAATAAAACTGACTTCATCGGAATAATTTCTTCTGACTGCCAGAACAAACTTGGCAATCTTATGAAGTCCTTTTTCATTCTCCACTTCGTTGTATCCGGGATTTCTTACCAATCGCCCGGAAATAACTGTTGTATTCATTGGCTTAACCCTCCTATGCTTTCATTGATTTGTAACAGATACCGATACATGGTCCACATTTTCCATAGGCACATCCGTAACATTCATCTTTTTCCAACTCTTCCTGCTTCATTTCATCGGCAAACATTCCTAACAGCGTTGTGTAAATCTTTTTCATTGCCAGGAACTTCTCTTCTGCTTTTTCCATCTTCTCTTTGTAAAATGGAATCAGTTCACGAAGAACTGGATGAAAACGCTCATTTTCATCATCCCAGGCACAATTTTTCATCATGCATCGTGGTTGTTTCTCATAGCTTCCCAGATAATATGGGCAGAACGTACAACCTCTTTCTTTGATAATCTCAACCGGAATCACTGGCATCTGACTTTTGATTTCTTTTGTTACATACTTGCTTTCAATTCGCTCTCTCATAATGAAATCCTCCAAAATTTATATTTGCAAAAGGGATTTACCCTGAACTGCCTGTTTTTAGGCACAAAAAAAGAGGCAGACTTACGATTTTTGTTTTCGCAAGCCTGCCTCTTATCAAACTAATTTTCTACCTTTCAATGATATACCGTATAAAAACGTATATCGCTCTGATCACATACACTGGAATCATGATACTTCCGATCAATGCTCCAATGATGACACTTAATGCAGCCATACCAAGTGTTGCTGTGGTATCCATTCCTCTTGGGATTAGAATCAGCCGCATTTTATGTATTCCAAATGGTAATCCGGCAATAAATATCCACCAGAACCAATCCGTCTGTCCGCTGACTTTCATAATTGTTTTTGTCATCCAAAACCAGAATACCATAAATGCCAGTGGCAGAATTGATTTTTTAATTACATCTCCAATCGTCATTTCTTTTGTCCTCTTATCCAATCTGTTTATCTTCTGTACTTTAGAAATATATGCCTGATATCTTTCCATCTGGCTATCATTATATCTTATTTGCTTATCATATTCCATTCTATCATCCCCTTTGTTCTGTTTGTGCCTTCCACGAATCTAATAACTGAAATATAATTTTTTCAATTTGTTCTTTCTTATAATCTGGTGGAAAATATTTTTGCAGTTGCTTTTCTGAAAAGCTGATTTTCTGGTAATTCACTTTTGCTTCTCCTCTAAGAATTTTCTCAATATCTTCTCCAGTCAATTCTTTTTGCTGACTAAGTTCTTTCAATTTTTTTGCCTGAGATCCATTAGGCATTTTCTTTGTTGTTCCTATGAACGCCAATAATAACGACTGCTCATTGCTTTTTAAATACGATAGATCTACTGCAACAGTGAATGGCAATTCATTTTTGTCTACAAACTCCAGCAAATAATTCGACAAATAGGTCAATCGTATATATCGTTTGATTGTACTCATTGTTTCCCCGACTTCTGTACCTACCATCTCAGCTGCCCATCTTTTTTTTAACTTTGGTTCAACTTGGACCAAAGTTAGATCTGTTCTTCTGCCTTGACGTTTCAGTGCTTCATACTTCATGCGGTATGCAAATGCTTTCTCACTATACAGCAGGTTTTCTCTTTGAATATTGGAATCGACCATAACTACAGTTGCTTCATCATCAGACATATCTCTAATAATAACCGGCATTGTTTTCAGTCCCAATTCTCTGCAAGCATATTTTCTTCTGTGCCCCACTACTAATTCATAATCCTTTTCCCCAGAATTTGAAGGTCTTGCAATTCCTGGCACAAGAACTCCATATTCTGAAATACTTTCAATCATTTCCTCCATTTTGTCATCCCTGAATACTTTAAACGGATGGTTCTTGAATGTATCCAGCTCGTCCAGTGGAATTTCTCGCACACACTCCTGCTCCTCTGACAATCCAAACAGTGCATCTACACCTTTGAATTTTATCTTTGAAGCACTACTCTCTTTCACTGCCATCATCAATCACCTCCTCTACCAGTTTCTTATATGCTTCGGCAACACGTCCTTTGGGATCATGTTTATAAATACTTACTCCCTCAGCACTCGTCTCTGCAGCTCTTATAGAAAACGGAATTGCAGTCTCAAAAATATGGATATATTCTCCATAATTAGCATGAAGTAATTCTATAATCTCTTTTGAAAAATTTGTTCTGCGATCCACCATGGTAAGTAAGATTCCGTCAATTTGAAGTTTTCGATTTATCTGCTTCCTGACTTTATATATTGTCTGCATCAACTGTTCGAGACCTTTAACCGGAAGATAATGTGCCATAACCGGGATGATAATCGAATCAGCTGCTGCAAGTGCATTTACAGTGAGCATTCCTAACGATGGCATATTATCAATCAGGATGTAATCATATTCCGGCGAAATTAACTTGATAAACTGTTTTAACACATATTCTCTGCTCATAACATTTACCAGGCTGACTTCTACCCCAGAAAGTTCAATATTTGCCGGAAGAATGTCCAATCCCTCTTCATGGTGAAGAATTCCATAACTTTCTGGTAATTCAAGACCGTTCATCTCACAATGAAGAATTGTTGCTACAGTTATTTCCAATTCATCTGGATTCTGATAACCAAGACTCTCTGTTAAGCTTCCTTGTGGATCGAAATCTATTGCCAGAACTTTATATCCTTTTTTAACGAGTCCAATTCCTAAATTCACACACGAAGTTGACTTTGCGACACCGCCTTTTTGATTGACTATTGCTATAACTTTTGCCATCTCTATTTCCTCCCAATTCGTAATGTATGTTTTGAAACTGCTTTTTCTGTCTTTTCCTGCTTCTCAGCCTGCAATGTTAAATCATGTGTCTTTATCAACAATGCCTCAAATCGTTCTTTTTCTTCTTTCTGTTCGTGTACTGTCATATTTGTTTCCACATTTGTTTTTTGTGAAACACTCAACTTATTTCTAATATTATATGTGTTATATCTTCTTCTGATGCAATTCGCCTCTACACCAGACAGCGTAACCAGCTCTGACCAGGAAGATACTTTACACCTTCTTGCGATTGTTCCCCATGATGGCGTTTCTGGATTTCTACAAGCATCATATATTTTTGATGTTGCCGGTTGTATTCGTTCAAATTCATTTCTAAATAATTCCAGAAAATCATATTGATCATCAACACATTTTGTTCCATGACGTCCAATCCTTACATATTCGATTTCTCCATAATAATCGTTCAGAAACTCTTTTGCTGTTTTTCCAAAAAGCTTTTCAAAGACCATATGACTTGGCAATTCCTTATGACTGTCACACTCTTTTATTTTCGGCGGGACTCCACCATGCGATTCTGTCCATTCATCCAGTGCTTCATATACACTGGCTACATCCCATCTATCCAATGGGGTGGAGGAATATTTTTTTAATGCCTGTATCACTTCCACAACTTCCTCCGTCTGTGGCAGACATTGTAGTAATTCAATTGCTTTGGGTATGGCTTTTCTTCTTGTCATAATTCTTGCCATAAAAAAACCTCCTTTGAATGCTCATCATCTCATTCAAGAAGGTTTCTATCAGAAACAATTCCGAATTGTTTTCAATATCTTATCTACACTGCTATTTCAACATAAGATATCGAAATGTTTATCTGACAGCACTGATTTTTAATCTAATGCCTTTATCAGAAATCCCTTATTTTAAGGCTATTCCGGTCGTTTCCTTTATCTTACTCTATTGGCACAGCGTAGGTGGAGAACCGCACTTCATAGGTCAGGTCAAATTTATCAATGGCTTTTAAAAGCCCAATGCTCCCAATCTGTACCAGATCTTCCATCTCCACACCCCGGTTCTGGAATCTTCTGGCAATACTGTGAACCAGTCCCATATTCTTCTCTACCAGTATATCTCTTGCCTCCTTATCTCCCTGGTGTACACGGCCCAGAAGGGCAAGGATATCATCCATACAGCCTCCTTATTCTGATACAGCATTCTGCCTTCCTATGATTTTCTTCATAGTCACAGTGGTTCCCTTTCCCAAAGCAGACTCCACCTGAACCTCATCCATAAAAGCCTCCATAAAAGCAAAGCCCATACCACACCGATCCTGCTGTGGCATGGTGGTAAATAAAGGTTCCATGGCTTTTTTTACATCTTCCATACCTTTTCCCTTATCCTCCACAGCTACAATCAGTTCCTTTTTTCTGCGCCAGCACTGAATACGGATGATGTCTGTTTCTTTTTCATAAGCATGTACAATACAGTTTGTAATGGCTTCTGACACTGCAGTTTTCACATCTGCCACTTCCTCCAATGTGGGGTTTAGCTGCGTGCAGAAAGCTGCCACAGCAATTCTTGCCAGTCCCTCATTACAAGAGCGGCTCTCTACTTCCAGCACCATATGATTTGTATGTTCCATTTTTTTCCCTCCCTTACGGCATTTTTCTGTTCCAAACCGGTTCCTGGCTGATTTCCATGTGTTTCCAGATGCCCGAAAGCTGCATAATCCGCAAAATCCGGTCATTAACATGAATAGCACTTACGGTTCCTCCGCTGTAGCTTAACAGCCGCTTTCTCCCCATTAGCATCCCAATGCCAGAACTGTCCATAAACGTTGTCTTAGAAAAATCAAAGACAAGCTGTTTAATACAGCCCTTCTTAAGCTCCTTATCCACCATCTCTGTCATCTCCCCTGCAAAATGATGATCCAGCTCCTTAGGCACATACACAATCAGCCTGGCTCCCCTCTTTGTCATACACTCTTCCATAATCCGCCTCCACTTTTTCGATTTATTCAAACACACTCTCCATCTGCACACCTATACACAAAGAGCTATCATGCCAACAGCATATCCGGGACATTGACACCGTTTACGCGAATCCGTCGAGCGCCTTTGAGACTACAGGCTCAAAGGAAGCGCAGACTGAGCGTGAACGGTATCAGTGTTCCTGATATGCGTCAGCTATGATAGCTCCTTTTCCTCAAGGTTTTTCCCTGGTTCTTATTTCATTTTTATTCTTCTACTGTTTCTCCCTGCTGCACCGGACTTCCCTCTGCGCCTTCCGGGTTCTCACCATTTTCGCCTTCCTCTGTGCCCTCTTCTGGCTCATCCTCTGCGATTACACCGCCATTTGCCTGCATATAGTTCTTGGCAAGCGTTGCATACTGGGTACCTGGAAAATCATCAATCACTTTCTTGTACCACTTATTGGCAATACCAGTATCTCCCTTTTCCTCATAAGCCTGAGCTAAGAAAATAAGGGTCTCTGAATCCTGGGGTCCAATATCCAGCGCCTTTTCCAGATAAGTAATGGCTTCCTCATAGTTTCCTGTACCGTAAGCATTTAATCCCTGATCCTTATATTTCTTCTTTACCTGGGTTCCTACGGACTGCATAATGGTATCATAAACACCCTTAGCTTCCACAGAAAGCTGATCCGGATCAACCCCCA
This sequence comes from Bacillota bacterium, assembly GCA_902363515.1. Classification (GTDB taxonomy): domain Bacteria; phylum Bacillota; class Clostridia; order Lachnospirales; family Lachnospiraceae; genus Blautia. The sequence continues at coordinate 183,023 of CABJAN010000001.1, forward strand.
CAATAGCATTGGCTGCATTATCATACTTGCCCTGTTGAAATGCCTGCTGGGCGCTAATAAGCTTTTCATAGCTTTCTGCCTTAATCCCAGCCTCTTCAATCTGGGTCTTGGCTGTATTCACAGATTCTGTAGAAGCATTTTTTTCTTCTTCCATTTTGGAAAGTTCTGCAGACATGGTAGCCATTTTACCACTGTACTCTGCAATTTTCCGGTTTGCCTCCTGATTAATTTTCTGTGTTTTGGCAGGCACAATGAGAAACCAGAGGGCTGCCGCTCCCACTAAAAGTCCCAAGACCAGATTAACCAGGGTGTTTGTAACACTTTTTTCCCTGTATTCCGGTGGTTGGATAATGGTGTCATTTCCGGATTTGTACACCATGCTTCCATCTCTTTGGATCTCTTCTTTTTCCTTGATACGGAATCTGGATTCCAGATTTGTGGCGCGCCCGGTCTGCTCCTCAATTTCTTTTAAAAAGCGCAGAGTAGTGGTATTGGTTTTATCAATTTTTGCCGCTGCTTTCAATGATTTCCTGGCTTTTTCGTATTCCTCATTTTTCAGATAAAGCAGCGCAAGCAAATGATAGCCCTTAATGAACTTTGGATTAACAGTCAGCACTTTTTTAAGCTGCATTTTGGCCATATCTTCGTTTCCGCTTCTGCAATATTCCAGACATTGGTTGTATTTCTTAATGCTGGTGTTAATGGCGTCCAGCTTATTCTGGTTTTTCTGGAGTTTTTCAATATAAACTGTGGCCTGATTGCCCTCAGGCATCATATTTTTGCTAATGACCCATTCGCTTAGGGCAGCCACCACTTCTCCTGTTTCATAATACACAAGCCCCAGAAGATTCCTTGCCTGGATATTCAGTTTGTTCATTTTCAAACTGCGTTTCAAACAGGTAACCGCTCCTGATAAATCTCTTATCTGAGCCTTTTCAAGCCCCTGATTATAATATAGATTGGACAGTGCCCCTGCTTTTTTCTGTGCTTTAATATAGCTGCCACATTTCGGACAATAATCTGAGGCAGTGAGCACAGCCTGACATACCATACATTTCATAGTCTACTCCCTATTTCTCCTGGGTGGTCTTCTGCTCCTTTAACATTTCCTTCAGAATATCAATCACATCTGTAAGATCCTGTTTATAGATCGCACCTTCTGCATCATCCACATCCAGACAAGGCTGGAATTTCTTCAGTTCCTCTTCGTAATTAATCATGTTTGCGCCTCCTTATGTAGTCCTTGATTTCTCCTACCAGATAAAGTGAGCCTACTGCAAACATCAGTCCGTCTCCCTTTAAAGCATAAGCCTTTTCAAAAGCCTGCTCCACCTCAGGTTCTGCCTGCACATCCGTGCATCCGTTGGCGCGAAACAGTTCTGCCAGTTCTTTAGCCGACTGTTTCCTGCTGCCCCAGATTTCGGTTGTTACCACATGAGCAAAATTCAGTCCTTTACAGATTTTTTGAATCATATCTGTAAAGTCCTTATCCGACACAGTGGTAAATAAAAGAGTAATGGGATATTCCTTCTGGAAATACTGCACAGTCTCTACAAATCTGGCAATACCATCTTCATTATGAGCTCCATCTACAATAACCCCCGGAAGAACGGTCTCCATTCTGCCCTGCCATCTGGTATGAGCAATTCCCTGCATCAGCGCTTCTTTTTTCAGTCCGTGACTCTCTTGCAGAGCCCCCATGGTTTCCAGGGCAAGGGCTGCATTCATCATCTGGTATCTGGCAATAAATGGAACAAAAAGTTCTGTATCACCGTAAACCTCTGATTTAGAAGAAAACCGGATACCGGCAGGCGTATAGTCCAGGATTTTCTGGTTTTCTCCTTTCATTTCATACCAGGGACACCGAAGCTCCTCTGCCCGGTTTCTCAGAACCCTGGCCGCTTCCTCTGAGTTTCCGTCAAAGATAACCGGAACTCCTTTTTTGATAATGCCTGCTTTTTCCCCTGCAATCTTCTCCACTGTATCTCCCAGATACTCCACATGGTCCAAGCTTATGGAGGTAATCACACAGGCAAGAGGATGAAGAATGGAGTTTGTGGCATCCAGTTTTCCACCAAGCCCTGTTTCCAGAATCAGATAATCCACATTTTCCTGATCAAAAATCAACATTCCCATAAGAAATAAAAATTCAAAATAAGTAGGATGATAATCACCCTCTGCCACCAGTTCATCTGCCAGATTTTTTACCTTTAAAAAGGCTTCCAAAAATCCCTGGTCAGATACCATAACCTCATTAATCTGAAAACGCTCATTAATCTTCACCAGATGAGGAGAGGTAAACAGGCCGCAGCGGTATCCCCCTTCTTCCAGCATGGAGGAGAGAAAAGCACAGACGCTTCCCTTCCCATTAGTTCCTGCTACATGGATAATCTTTCTATTCTCATCAGGGCTGCCCAGTCTGTCCAGACATTTCCTGGTGTGCGCTAATTTATTTTTTGTGGTAAATTTCGGTATCTCTTCAATATAAGCAACCGCTTCTTCGTATGTAAACACGCATGTCCCTCCTGTTCTGACCATACAAATTTTCTATGGCATAAAACATATATGGTCACTTATCATTATAATGATACAGTGACCATATGCAAGCAAATTATGTCGTTTATAAAAAACTATTTATCTCTTATTGTTCTACTCTTCATTTTCCGTCTGGCTTTCTTCTGTTACCTCTGTTTCCGGCTCCTCCGGTAAAATAGGGGTAAGCTGTGCCATTCCCACTCCGGTTTCCGGCTCCTGGTAATAATACTTCTCTGTTCTTGTAAGCACCCGGTGAGTAGAACTGTTGCTCCTGATTGCCACATCGACCTTATCTTCATCTGCAATCTGGGCATCCAGCACCAGAAGCGTTTCTTCATCAATGAAATTCGCTTCATAAAGTTCTCCATTGATTTCCAAAAAGGCTGACTGAGTGAAGTTCGCTCCATTAATATAATAGCGGCCCTCTGCAATTTTCTCAATGCTGTGAAGTTCTGCATTCTTCACACCCAGATTGGTTTTCACACGCTCAAAGGGGTTCGTGCCATCATAAACATATTTATCCCCGTAGAGAATATCATACTGGAGACTTTCCAGGTCTACCTGATAGTTCTTAGTGTTTCTTCTTGCCTGATGAAAACGGAATACATTTCCCTCATGAATCCCTACCTGATCCATTACCTCTGCTGCCATCTGATAAGCTGCCAGGTTTTTATCCTTTTTCTCCAGCCCCATATTATCCCAGATTACATATTCCGTCTGGAACAAATATTTATTCTCCACATCTGTTACGTTCAGCCCCATGGTAGGAAGATGGTCTCCGTACATAACCAGAACCACATCTTCATCCCATTTAGAAAGGGTATCTGTCAGTTCTTTTACAAACTGATCCATTTCGTATATCTGATTACAATAATATTCCCATTTATAGTTTTCCGCCTGGGAACTGCCTCCTGAAACCTTAATCTTTGGATTATCAATCATAGGCTCTTCCGGATAATCTCCATGTCCCTGAACAGAAATGGTATAAATATAATCCGGATCATCGGTTTCCTCAAGCGCCTGCATAATATACTTGGTAAGATTTCTGTCCCGCATCCAGTCATTGGGATTGGTATCATCCTGCTCAGCCATATATTCCTCTGAAGTAAAGGTATCAAAGCCCAGGTTGGCAAATACATTTTTTCTTCCATAGAAATTGGCTTCATTATTGTGAATGGCATGGGTGCGGTAGCCCAGGTCTTTTAATACATAAGCAGCGCTCTCGCAGGTAGTTTCTTTTAAAATTCCCTTATATGGATATTCTCCCGGTCCGAAATAGCGCATGCTCATACCAGTAATGGTCTCAAATTCTGTATTTGCAGTACCGGCTCCAACAGAAGGAACCTTAAAGTATCCGGAAGAATATTCTTCCATAAATTTCCGGAAAGTAGGAATGGGATCTTCTGAAACATCCAGAAACTCTACTAAAGTAGGATCAAAGAAGGATTCCAACTGTAAAAACAAAATGTTCGGACGTTTCTCTCCTGTTTCCGGAAGTGTCTCTGTACTTTTTTCGATTTCATCAATGGTTTTTTCATTATATCCTCTTGGCATGCCGATTCCGGTATTAAACACTGTGGTTGCCAGGCAGTAAGGATATCCATAGTCTTCATAGGCAAAGGCAATATTTCCAAAGTAATTGGAAAGCACCCTTTTATCAAGAGCCAGCTTGGTAGTGCCGGCAAATGCCAGCACCCCTGCCAAAATCAGTGGAACATTCCACTTGTAGCTCATTTTCCCCTGATACTTTGGCCCTTTTATAAAGAGCCAAATCAGCCCCAGAATCGCCAGAACGAATAAAATCACAACAACCACAAAAAAGAAGGGTGACAGATAACGGTCTGCAATCTCAAAGGCATCGGTAATCAGATGCAGGTCAGGTCCCGTAAAAGGCGTAACTCTGGTAGAAAGCAAAATTCCGTTAATAATTCCAAGTCCCATCCAGAAAATAAAGAGAATGGTTCTCCAGAATACTCTTCTTCTAAATAAGTAAACAATCAACGTTGTTGTAAAAATCAAAAATGCATTATACAAAAACACCAGAGGGCGTTCTGTCATAAAATCCATGGCACTAAAAAGAGAATGTCTGGATATGGCCTCAATGAAATAATATCCTACGCACACCGCCAGGAATTGAAGAGGCACGGAAAACATGTTCAGATATTTCAGGCAGAATACCTTTCTAATTTCTTTCATAAATGTTTATCTCCTAAGGGTTTACAGAAGCTGTGCCAGACGCTGTTTCACCTGTTCCATCATGTTGGTGTATTTCTCCAGTTTTTCTCTTTCCTCGGCAATTTTAGCCTCAGGCGCCTTGCTGATGAAACGTTCGTTGCTTAACATACCGTTTACGCGGGCCAGCTCTTTTGTGAGTTTCTCCTCTTCCTTTTTCAATCTCTCAATCTCTTTTTCAATATCAACCAGTTCTGCAAAAGGCATGTAGATAACAGCCTTTCCGGTTACCGCTGATACAGCGTCCTCGTCAATCCCCTCTTTGTCCGCCTGTACCAGAACTTCACTGGCATATCCCAGTGAGGCAAAGAATACTTTACCATTTTCAAATACATTTCTAACTGCCTCGTCTTCAGAAACTACAAATACCTTAGCTTTCTTGCTTGGAGGTACGTTCATTCCTGTGCGGACATTACGGATGCTTCTGACTGCTTCCTTAATGATTTCCACTGCTTCTTCGTCAGCCTTGAAATTCCACTCTGTCTTAAATTCCGGCCAGGAAGAAATCATAATGGATTCTTCTTCCGGACACAGAGTACAGAAGATTTCTTCTGTAATAAATGGCATGTATGGATGAAGCATTTTCAGCGCATTTGCAAGAACGGTCTTCAAGGTCCAAAGTGCTGCTGCTTTTGTGGTATCCTCGTCATTGTAAAGTCTTGGTTTTACCATTTCAATATACCAGTCACAGAACTCTTCCCAGATGAAATCATAAACCTTCTGAACTGCAATACCAAGCTCATATTTATCCAGGTTCTCTGTTACATCTTTTGCCAGAGTGTTTACCTTGGACAGAATCCACTTATCAGCGCTGGTAAGGGTTTCCAAATCAATCTCAGCCGGAACCTCTGCTTTTTCCAGGTTCATCATAATAAATCTGGAAGCATTCCATACCTTATTTGCAAAGTTTCTGCTGGCTTCCACACGTTCCATGTAGAAACGCATATCATTTCCGGGAGCATTTCCGGTCATCAGGGTAAGACGCAGAGCATCTGCTCCATACTGGTCAATGATTTCCAGCGGGTCGATACCATTTCCAAGGGATTTACTCATTTTCCGTCCCTGGGAATCTCTCACCAGACCATGAATCAGTACGTGATGGAATGGTGTTTTTCCGGTCTGCTCCAGACCTGAGAATACCATACGGATAACCCAGAAGAAAATAATGTCATATCCGGTTACCAGAACGTCTGTCGGATAGAAATATTCCATTTCTTCGGTTTTATCCGGCCATCCTAAGGTAGAGAACGGCCACAATGCGGAGGAGAACCAGGTGTCCAGGGTATCTTCATCCTGTGTCAGGTGAGTACAGCCACATTTTGGACATTTACCAGGCATTTCTCTTGCCACTACGGTTTCTCCGCACTCATCACAGTAATAAGCCGGAATTCTGTGTCCCCACCAAAGCTGACGGGAAATACACCAGTCGCGGATATTTTCCAGCCAGTGCATGTAAATCTTATCAAAACGGTCCGGAACGAATTTCAGGTTTCCTTCCTGCAAGGTCTGAATGGCAGCTTCTCCCATTTCCTTCATTCTTACAAACCACTGTGGTTTAATCATAGGCTCTACGGTTGTGCCGCAGCGGTCATGAGTTCCTACATTATGAGAATGAGGAACCACTTTTACCAGAAGTCCCAGTTCTTTTAAATCTTCTACCATAGCTTTTCTGGCTTCATAGCGATCCATGCCCGTATACTTGCCACAGAGTTCATTCATGGTAGCATCATCATTCATAATATTGATTTCCGACAGGTTATGGCGTTTTCCTACTTCAAAGTCATTGGGGTCATGGGCAGGTGTAATCTTCACGCAGCCTGTTCCAAATTCTTTATCTACATATTCATCTGCAACCACCGGAATTTCTCTGTCTGTAAGAGGCAGTTTTAGCATCTTTCCAATGAGATGTTTGTAACGCTCATCCTCTGGATTCACAGCCACAGCAGTATCTCCAAGAAGGGTTTCCGGACGTGTGGTAGCAATTTCTACAAACTGTCCTTCTTCTCCCACAACCGGATAATTAATGTGCCAGAAAAATCCGTCCTGGTCCTCATGTTCTACTTCTGCATCAGAAATGGAAGTCTGGCAAACCGGACACCAGTTGATGATTCTGGAACCTTTGTAAATATAACCTTTTTCATATAATTTAATGAAAACTTCCTGTACTGCCTTGGAACAGCCTTCGTCCATTGTGAAACGTTCTCTGTCCCAGTCAGCGGATGCGCCCAGCTTTTTCAACTGATTGATGATTTTTCCGCCGTACTCTTCCTTCCATTCCCAGGCATGTTTCAGGAATTCTTCTCTTCCGATTTCGTTTTTATCAATGCCCTGTTCTTTCAGTTTCTCAATAACCTTAACCTCTGTGGCAATGGCTGCATGATCTGTTCCCGGCTGCCACAGGGCCTCATAACCCTGCATTCTCTTAAAGCGGATAAGAATGTCCTGCATGGTCTCGTCCAGGGCATGTCCCATATGAAGCTGCCCGGTTACATTTGGCGGGGGCATTACAATGGTAAATGGTTTCTTGTCTCTGTTTACTTCTGCATGGAAATATTTGTTATCCAGCCACTTCTGATAAATCCGATCCTCCAACCCTTTTGGATCGTAGGTTTTTGCAAGTTCTTTGCTCATCATATCCTCCTGTCTCTTCTGAGGGATAAAAAAATACCCCTCATAACCATTCCTATAGTTACAAAGGGCGACTGTTATCGCGGTACCACCTTTATTTATCACTCAAAAGTTCTGTAACGGGAACTCCCGGGAAAACCTACCCAGCCAGAATCATGGCTTCTGCCACACTCTCCTTCAGTTCTCCGGTTCAAAAGCTACCTTCCATCCTTTTCCCTTAAACAACCTTCCAGCCAGTGAATTGTTCTCTCTGCAAGTTTCCGGGATGTACTCCTCTTTCTCATCACCATTTTTTCTATGTCCCTTATCATAAGCACAATCACCTGCTTTGTCAAGTCTGCAAATTCTAAATTCTTTCTAAATCTCCTGGATTTCTCCTTGTTCCCTGGGATTTTCTCATGTTAAAATAAAGTTAAATTTCATGAAAAAGTGAGGTAACCATATGGCAAAAACAAAGAAATATTTAAAAGGTATGGGGATGTTTCTGCTGGTTCTCATGGGTCTGATTCTTGGCGTACTTCTGTTCTTTACCCTGCGGGAATATCGCCCAAAACCAATAGAAACCACAGACACCCCATCCGGAGAAAAAACGCTTTCTGTGGAAGATTCTCTTAGAATTCTTACCTGCAACACCGGTTACGGAAGCCTGGATGCTTCGGAGGATTTCTTCATGGACGGAGGAAGCCGGGTACAGCCGAATAAACCAGAAGCAGGTAGAGAAAAATCTGCATGGTATTGGAAAGTTTCTCTCTGCTTCTGATGCTGATGTTTATTTTCTTCAGGAAGTGGATCTGGATTCCAAACGTTCCTTTCACATCAATCAACAGGATTTCTACGCCTTTGGCAGAAATTTTCTCTGTGATTTTGTGCCTTATCCACTGCCTCCCATTGGAAAAGTGGACAGCGGGATTCTCACGCTTACTGGCTTGCAGACCAGCAGTTCTTCCAGAATTTCCCTGCCGGAATCCTTCTCCTGGCCGGTGAAAACCTGCAATCTCAAGCGGTGTATGCTGGAAACCAGAGTTCCTCTTGAGGGAACGGATGCGGAACTGGTACTATTGAATTTTCATCTGGAAGCCTATGACAGCGGAGAGGGCAAGATTGCCCAGAGTAAAATGCTGGCAGAAAAGCTGGAAGAAGAATACGCTGCCAGAACATTTTTCCTTTGCAGTGGATGATTCCTATCCCACCTGCCGGCTGCTGAACCAGCCTTATACAGGCTCCTATGACACCTCTCAGGTGTACGTGATTGACGGTTTTATTGTGTCGGATAATCTGGAAGTAACTGAAATAAAGGTCTTAAATGAGGACTTCCAGTATACAGACCATCAGCCGGTACAACTGGAAGTTTCCTTTTTACCTTAGTTCTTTTTTTCTTCCCGTCTGCGCTTTGTCATAAGTCCGCCAATGCGACCTGTTTCCTTGGCGGACAGACTTTTCCAGCCGGTTTCCAGGACTTTATCCAAAAGCCCCAGTTCTTCTGCGATTTCATATTTTAGTTTTTCTTCTTCCGGCACTTTCTGAAGATCAATTGGCTGCTCTTTCTTTTTTGACATTTAAAAGCCACACTCCTTTCCTATTGGGAGTATGGCCTTTTTCTTATACTTTATACAATTTTGGAAAAACTACTTTGGAATCACAATGGATGCTACAATATAAGCTACCACGCCTGCCCCGAAGCCTGCCCCGAAGCTTGCGCAGGTGAAAATCACCCATGCCAGTCTCACCAAAGTAGGATCAATGTTAAAATATTCTGCAATTCCCCCACATACTCCTGTGAGCATATAATTTACAGAGGAACGGTATAAACGTTTATCAGACATATCTAAGTCTCCCTTCTATCTTTTTCTTCTATTATTCGAAGGAAATAACAATACTTCCGGCATTTCCTTCTATATCAATATGTTTGTCAGCATTTTTAGCGCCAAAGCTGCCTTCCTGCCATCCGCTGTAGGTTTCCCGATCCAGGTTTACCTTGCAGGCGTCTGTTTCCATGTCCACAGTATAGTCTGCCAGTTTCTGCGTATGCTTCACAATTAGCTTTCCGGCATCACATTCCATATCTGTTTCCCTGCTGTCTAAAAGCTCCACTTTCAGCTTTCCCGCTTCTGCACACAAAGTAGTTTCTTTTGCCTGGATTTTTCCACGCACAACCACATTGGAAGCACTGGAGGTCAAATACAGCTCCTGAAAGACTTTTTCCTCAGGTATTTCAATGACTAAAGCCTCCTGGTTATCTTCTTCATTTTCCCTGGAAACATACAATTCCCTGTCATCTTCTTCAAATTCTACAGTGTCCATATCCGTAAGGTTGGAAATTTTGATTTCGTCTCCTGCTCCTGGTTTGATTTCTATGCTTCCCGCGTATGCCTCTACAATAAGGCACTTCACCCTGGAGGCTTCACAAGACTTTGTTTCCGTATATGCATCTTCATTCTCCCAGTGATCATCATCCCATTTTTCTTCCCATTTCTCTGAGTAGTGTTCCACACGGTCTTCAAAGTGTTCCATACGCTCATCAATACGGTCCAGCCAGTAGATTTTATTTGTGTAACCAACTCCGCTTTTCTCCATATTTTCAGCAAATTTCTGAAAAGAGGCACCAGACACCATGCCTGCGCCGGTCAAAACCGCCCCTGCAACAGCCAGCACCAGGGCTGTAATCAAACAAATCTTTGTAAATTTCTTCATATACGGTCACCTCCTTCATTTCCTCTGTGAAAAATCCTTTGAATTGTATCAACACACCAGCGGAATACTACAGGAAATGCCTTAAATACCAGCCAGATAAAACCCAGAATACATACAATTCCAATAGCCAGCGCAATCAGGCTGATACCTGCCGCTGCCATAGCTGTTGCAGGTTGGGAAAGCTGATACAGCAGCGTATGAACAATTCCTGCAACGCCTCCTACAAGACAACCAATGCCTCCGAAAAACAAGCCCAGGACAATTCCTATAATTCCCAAAAACAGGCCTGCTAACAGACCGAAGGCTCCGCCTCCAATTCCCAGGAAGACCGGCAGCGCTACAATTCCTATCAGACCAATTACAATGATAAGCGGCCAGGATATTCCGCTTTTCTGGTGTCTGTGTTCCTTTCCTGTATAGCGGTAATTGGTATAGGAACCCTGCTGGCTTCTTCTGGAATCCTCTGTATTTTCTGAATTTCCTGTTCTCTCCTGTGCTTTTTCCGGCACATGATCTTCCCGGAAACGTTCATCCTGATAGCCGGATTCTGTGTACTCCCCATGTTCTTCCCCGGTTCCTTCCCTGCCATCTTCCAGGTCTGCCTTAATAATCGCTGCAACCTTTCCCGGACTTCCAAGTTCCTGAATTACCTGGGCTTCGTTTTCTTCCCCTGCATCTTCAAAATAACTTCTATAGAAATCCAGAGCTTCTTCCCGCTCCTGGCAGGAAATATCCCACAGCAGCCGCTCCAGTTGCTCTAAAAACTCTGTTTTGTTCATTCCATTCTACCTCCCTCGAACAATTTACTGATTTTTGTTGAATAGTTTCGCCATTCATCCCTGTACAAATTTAGCTGCACCATACCCTTTTCTGTTACTTTATAATATCTGCGGTTCCGTCCGCCATATTCCTTGTCATACGTTTCCAGACATTCATCTTTTTGAAGCCTGCGCAGTACGGGATATAAGGTGGACTCAGAAACCTCTAAAGCCTGCCGGACATCCTGGGTAATTTTGTACCCATAGGTTCCTTCACTTTCTTTGGACACAACTGCCAGAACAATGGCATCCAGTAACGCTGCTCCTGTATTAAAAACCATGCTGTCACCTCATTTCTTATTCATGCAATATTGTTTTCTACGCAATACTATTTTATATTCAATACTATATAGCATATAATATCATATTGTCAACGATATTATACGAAAGAAATTCTAAAGATTTTTGAAAGAAAAATTTCTCGAAAGTCACTTGAATACCTCTTTTCTTCCCTTTTCATTTCATTTTCCATAGAAATGGGCAAGACTGAGGAAATTTACAAGTTTTTGCCCCACACTGTGGGCAAAAAATCATTCATTGATACTTGGATTGCCCAAAAAAGTCTCAAATTTGCCAAAATGGCGGGCATTATGAAAGAAATACTCAAGTTTTTACTACACACTGTGGGCAAAAAAGGAACAAATTACAGCCTTTTGCCCAATCCCTTCACAGGATAATATCTGTCCAGCACCATTAAGCAAAAAAAGAGGACTATCCACACCCAAACGTGTAACAGTCCTCTTTCTCTATCTTCTATTTTCCATTGTTCGGAAACAAGGAGGCTACAACTTCCTCCACGGTCTCTATTTTTTCTGCTTTCCATCCACAGGCGCCGCAAAACAGCAGTCCATGCTCCACATCTCCTCTGGCGGCGGCTATGAGGCTGTCTGTAATGCAGTATGGAATCTCTCCAGGATGACAGCCCTCCAGACAGCGGTGACATGGGCTGTGGGGAATCTGCTCCCCCTTCATAACCCGCTTCATAAAAGGATTCAAAATGGCTCTTCCCGGCATACCCACCGGGCTTTTCACAATGCTGATATCCTCTTCCTTTGCCTGAAGAAAGGCTTCTTTATAGCGGATATCTGCATCACATTCTTTTGTGGGAATAAATCTGGTTGCTACCTGCACTGCATCTGCGCCCAGCTTCTCCATTTCTTCTACCTTATGAGCATCCCAGATACCTCCTGCCGCCACAAGGGGAATCTGGCAGTGATATTTTTTTTCATAGGTTTTCACAACTTCCCGGATGCCCCGGAATTCTTCCTCATAAGCCCCTGGTTTCCACCCATCCAGCTCTTCTTTGGAAAATCCCAGATGCCCTCCTGCCAAAGGACCTTCTACCACCATCAAATCCGCAGTTCTGTGATACTTCCTGTCCCAGTATTTCAGCACCACCTGGGCAGAGCGCGCAGTAGAAACAATGGGCGCAATTTTTGTATGACTTCCTTCCACATACTCCGGCAGCTTTGCCGGAATCCCGGCCCCTGAGAAAATAATGTCTGCCCCTGCTCTTACTGCTGCCCTCACATGTGATTCCTGTTCCCGAAGAGCTGTCATAACATTATAACCGATAATGCCGTCAGGTGAAATTTCTCTGGCTTTCTGCATTTCTTTTTCTATGGCTCTGAGATTGGCCTGTTCTGTATTCCTGTGAAAATCCGGTTCCCGGTAGCCAATCTGGGCGGTGGAAATCACTCCGACTCCCCCTGCCTTTGCCACACTTCCGGCAAGTCTTCCCAGGCTGATACCCACCCCCATGCCTCCTTGAATCAGGGGCACAGAGGTGGTCTTATTTCCTATTTTCAAGTTCTTCATACTTTCTTCTTTCTGCAGTTTTTTATATCCTGCTTACATTTGCTTACATCTTTCTGAAACGTTCATAACGCTGGTGTGTCATTTCTTCCGCCGAAGCGCCTTCCCACTTCTTAAGCCAATGGCAGATTTCCAAAGACAGCTTTCTGGTCACCGGCTCCATAGTGTCTACAGTATAAGTTCCTGGTTCCTGAATGACTTTTTCAATGATTCCCAGCTTCTTCAAATCCCCTGCAGTAAGCTTCATCACTTCCGCCGCTTCCTTTGCTTTGGAGCTGTCTTTCCACAAAATACTGGCAAAACCTTCCGGAGAAAGTACGCTGTAAATGGCATTTTCCATCATCCACACCTCATTGGCAACCGCCATGGCAAGGGCGCCGCCGCTTCCCCCTTCTCCGATTACCAGAGAAAGCACTGGCACCTTCAAATCTGACATTTCAAACAAACAGCGGGCAATGGCTTCCCCCTGCCCACGCTCCTCTGCTTCTAAACCGCAAAACGCTCCCGGTGTGTCCACAAAGCACAAAACAGGACGGCCAAACTTTTCTGCCTGTTTCATAAGCCGCAAAGCTTTTCGGTATCCTTCCGGGGAAGGCATACCAAAATTGCGCTCTACATTTTCCCTGGTACTCTTTCCTTTTGCCTGAGCCAGCACCGTTACCTTCTGGCCGCAAAAAGAAGCAATTCCCCCTATAATTGCCGGGTCATCTCCAAAATAGCGATCCCCATGAAATTCCAGAAAATCCGGGAACAACTGCTCAATGTAATCCTGTCCCACAGGCCGGCCCTTTTGTCTGGAAATCTGCACCCGCTCCCAGGCAGTTTTCGGAGATTTCTGCTGTACTTCTTCAGAAAAATCCAACTTCCGCTGCATGTTCCCGGATAACTCCAACTTGTGTAACACTTCTCCGGACAGTTCCGACTTCTGCTGCACTTCTCCAGATACATCCTCCTGCACTTCGTGCAGTCTCAAAATCTCACACAGCACCTGGCGCATTTCGTGGCGCTCCACAATCCGATCCAGAAAACCATGTTCCAACAAGAATTCTGCTCTCTGAAATCCTTTTGGCAGTTTTTCTCCTATGGTCTGCTCAATGACTCTCGGCCCTGCAAATCCAATGAGCGCCTGGGGCTCTGCCAGAATAATATCCCCAAGCATAGCAAAACTGGCTGTTACTCCGCCTGTAGTTGGGTCTGTAAGAACAGACACATAGAGAAGCCCTGCCTCACTGTGACGTTTCAGCGCTGCCGCTGTTTTTGCCATCTGCATGAGTGAAACCATGCCCTCCTGCATCCTGGCGCCCCCGGAGCAGGCAAAAATAATGACAGGCAATTTCTCTTTGGTAGCCCGCTCCACAGCTCTGGTAATCTTCTCTCCCACAATCTGGCCCATGCTTGCCATGAGAAATCTTCCATCACACACAGCAATTACTGTTTCATGACCGCCAATCTTTGCCTTTCCTGTAAGAACCGCCTCGTCAAGCCCTGTTTTTTCCTGAAGGTTCTTTACCTTTCCTTCGTATCCTTTAAACTGCAGAGGGTTTACAAATTCCATTCTGGCATCCCACTCTTCAAAGGTATTCTCATCCGCAATCATACGGATACGTTCTCTTGCGTGAACCCGGAAATATCCATGACATTTTGGACAGATATATCCTGCTCTTTTTACATCTTCTGTGAAAATAGCGGCCTGACATTTGTTACATTTTTTCAAAAGTCCCTGAGGGACTTCCGGCCTGTTCTCTCTGGTGGAATTTCCTGTTTTTCTGATTTTCTTAAACATATTCTGCAGCTTCATGTCTTGTTCCTCTTACTGACTTTCCATTTGATTAATAAATTCAATGTCTATGGTGCCCTCTACAAAATCCGGGTGATGCAAAATTTCATACTGATAGTCCACATTGGTCTGAATTCCTTCAATAATCACTTCCCCAAGAGCGCTTCGCATTTTCAGAATTGCCTCCTGGCGGTTTTCCCCATGTACAATGAGCTTTGCCAGCATGGAATCATAATAAGGAGGAATCTCATAGCCACTGTAAATGGCAGTGTCCACCCGCACACCTTTTCCTCCCGGCAGATATAAATCCGTAATGATTCCCGGAGATGGACGGAAGTTGTGTTTTGGATCCTCAGCATTGATTCTGCACTCTATGGCATGACCTTTTAAAACAATATCTTCCTGGGTTATCTGCAATTTTTCTCCTGAGGCAATGCGAATCTGTTCTTTTACCAAATCAAGACCAGTCACCCACTCAGTCACCGGATGCTCCACCTGGATTCTGGTATTCATCTCCATAAAATAAAAGGCTCCGTTTGGCTCCAGGAGAAATTCAATGGTTCCCGCATTGGTATAGCCTGCGGCTTTAGCTGCTTTTACAGCGGCTTCTCCCATTTTCCGACGAAGTTCTTCGCTTAAGGCCGGAGACGGAGATTCTTCTATGAGCTTCTGGTGGTTTCTCTGAATAGAGCAGTCCCGTTCTCCCAGATGCACTACATTTCCGTAATCATCCGCTAAAATCTGAAATTCAATATGTCTCGGGCGTTCTACAAAATGCTCGATATACATGGCATCATCTCCAAAGGCATTTCTTGCCTCTGTCTGCGCCATGTGAAAACTGTTCTCAAATTCTTCCGGGGAAAACGCAGTACGCATTCCTTTTCCCCCGCCTCCAAGGGCAGCCTTAATCATAACCGGATAGCCTGCCTCCCTGGCATGTTTCAGTCCATCCTCCACGGTATATACACTGATACTGTTTCCCGGAATCACCGGAACCCCTGCTTCTTCCATGGTTTTCTTGGCCATGGATTTATTCCCCAGACGTTCAATCACCTCCGGGGAAGGTCCGATAAAGGTTAAACCGCAGGTTTTGCAAAGCTGGGCAAATTTGCTGTTCTCTGACAAAAATCCAAAGCCTGGATGAATAGCATCTGCCCCGGTCACAATCGCTGCGCTTAAAATCCGCTCCATACTTAGATAACTCTCAGAAGAAGCCGCCGGTCCAATACACACTGCCTCATCTGCAAGCTGGGTATGCAGGGCTTCCCTGTCTGCCTCAGAATAAACAGCTACCGTCTCAATTCCCATCTCCCTGCAGGCGCGGATAATCCGCACTGCAATCTCACCCCGGTTGGCAATTAATATTTTTTCAATCATGTCCCTTATCCTCTACTCATCTCCTACTATAAAGGTAAGTTCCGCGTTGGCAACTACTTTTCCCTCTACAGAAGCAACCGCTTCCCCCACTCCCAGAGGGCCTTTTCTCTTAATAATTCTGGTCTCTAATTTCAGCTTATCTCCCGGAACCACCATACCTTTGAAACGACATTTCTGAATGCCTCCGAAAAAGGCAATTTTCCCCTGATTTTCAGGAATGCTTAAAATTGCCACTGCCCCTGCCTGGGCAAGAGCTTCAATAATCAAAACCCCTGGCATAACCGGCTTCTCTGGAAAATGTCCTTTGAAAAAATCCTCCCGGTAAGTCACACATTTATAACCCACTGCATACTCTCCAGGCTCATAATCCTCAATGGCATCCAGCAGTAAAAAAGGATGACGGTGAGGAATAATCTCCTGAATTTCCTTTATATTTAATGATTTCATACTCTGCTCCCTCTCTATTTCACCAGGAAAAGCGGCTGTCCATATTCCACAGGCTCCCCGTTTTCCACCAGAATTTCCTCAATCACACCATGAACTTCACTTTCAATTTCATTCATAAGCTTCATAGCTTCCACAATTCCAAGTACCGTACCCTCCTGCACCTGGTCTCCCACCTGTACAAAAGGCTCCCCGTTTTCCGAAGGGGCCGCATAAAACGTACCTACCAGCGGAGAGGTAATATAGTTTCCTTTTTTCTCAGATTCTGTGGTCGGTTTCTTTCCCTCCGGTTCCTGCTGCACTGCAACTGAAGGCACTGTCTCTGTTTCTGTCTTGATTTTATTTTTCTCTTTTTTTAGGGAAAGCTTCACGCCTCCCTCTTCATAATTCAGTTCCCCCACAGAGGAGGCAGATACCGCCTGAATCAGTTCTACGATCTGTTCCACGTTCATTTTCTTACTCTACCCTTCATATTTCTTTAACAAAAGTGACGCATTATGTCCCCCAAATCCCAGGGAATTGGTAAGCGCATAGTTGACTTCTTTTTCCACAGGAGCGCCAATAGCGTAATTCAAATCGCACTCCCCATCTGTCTCTCTGGTTCCCATGGTCTGGTGGATAAATCCTTCCTGAATACTCTTCACACATACCACGCACTCAACTCCCCCCGCTGCTCCAAGCAGATGTCCAATCATGGATTTTGTGGAGTTTACCACCACCTGATCTGCTGCCTCTCCCAGAGCATAGCGGATGGCTCTTGTCTCATACAAATCATTGTGGTGGGTGCTGGTTCCATGGGCATTAATATAATCAATCTCTTCCGGGGAAACGCCTGCTTCCTCCATGGCCAGCTTCATAGCCATACCTGCTCCTTCCCCGTTTTCTGCAGGAGAAGTAATATGGTAAGCATCTGCTGTGGCTCCATAGCCAACGATTTCTGCGTATATCTTCGCCCCTCTTTTCTGAGCATGCTCAAGTTCTTCCAGCATCACAACTCCAGCGCCTTCTCCCAGGACAAATCCATCTCTGTCTTTGTCAAAGGGAATGGAGGCTCTCTTAGGGTCCTGGGATGTGGAAAGGGCTGTCAGGGCTGTAAACCCTGCCACTCCGGTAGGACAAATGCTGCTCTCGGTTCCTCCTGCCACGCAGATATCTAAATCTCCGTAAGCAATAGCCCGAAAGGCATCTCCAATGCAGTGGGTACCAGAAGCACAGGCAGTCACCACGTTGGTACATTTTCCCTGAAATCCCAGTTGAATAGAAACATTGCCTGCCGCCATGTTAGAAATCATCAAAGGCACCATAAGGGGATTTACTCTGGAAGGTCCCTTGGTTAAAATCTTCTCATAATTACTCTCTACTGTCTGAAGACTTCCAATACCAGAACCAATAATCACCCCTGCCCGGTAAGGATTTTCTTCTTCCATATTCAATCCTGCATCTTCAAAAGCTTCCTTTGCTGCTGCTACCGCATACTGGGAAAAGGTTTCCATGCGCTTTGCCGCCTTAAAATCCATGCGCTCCTTTGGGGAAAATCCTTTTACTTCTGCTGCCAGTTTTACTTTATAATCGGAAGTATCAAACCTGGTAATAGGACCGATTCCCACTTCGCCTCTGCGGATTCCCTTCCAGAATTCTTCCACTGTATTTCCAATGGGAGTCACAGCTCCCAGTCCTGTAACCACTACTCTTTTTTTCATGTATGTTCCCTTTCTCTACATGGCCATGCCGCCGTCTACACAAAGCACCTGTCCGGTAATATATCCGGCTCTTTCGGATGCCAGAAATGCCACTGCCTCTGCCACATCTTCCGGATTTCCAAACTTTTTCAGAGGAATCTGTGTCTGCACCTGTTTTTGTACCTCCTCAGAAAGCACCTCTGTCATATCTGTGGTAATAAATCCCGGTGCCACTGCATTCACCGTAATTCCTCTGGAGGCCAGTTCTCTGGCCGCAGATTTGGTAAGTCCAATGACCCCGGCCTTGGCTGCGCAATAGTTTGCCTGCCCTGCATTTCCCATCACTCCGGATACCGAAGAAATGTTAATAATCCGTCCGCCTCTTTGCTTTAACATCTGTCTGGAAGCAAAACGTATTCCATGAAATGGCCCCTTTAAATTGGTCTGCAGCACAGCATCATAATCTTCCTCAGACATTTTCATCACCAGACCGTCTCTGGTAATTCCTGCATTGTTCACCAAAATATCCAGCCTTCCGTAAGTCTTAATAATCTCCTGGAAAAACCTCTCACAGGCAGCATAATCAGACACATCACAAGCATAGATTTCTGCCTGTCCCTGCTGTTCTTCAATTTCTTTCTTTACCTTTGCTGCCTGTTCTTTATTTCCACGATAATTGATAATCACAAAAATATCATCCGCTGCCAGCCTTTTTGCAATGGCTCTTCCAATCCCTCTGGAAGCTCCTGTGACCACTGCCACTTTCTTCTCTAACATAATGCATTCCCTACCTTTTCTGCTTCTTCCCAGGTTCCCACCTGATAACAGGTTACTTCCCGGCTGATTTTCTTCAAAAATCCGGACAAGGTACGTCCCGGGCCAATTTCCACAAAAGTGTCCACACCATTTTTAATCATATTCTCTACACTCTGCTGCCAGTAAACAGGAGCTGCAATCTGCTGTACCAGCAGGTCTTTGGTTTCTCTGATATCTGTCACATAGTTTCCAGTTACATTGGTAACATAAGGAATCTGCAGTTCTGAAAATGTGATTTCGTCTAAAACCTCTCTCAGAGAATTTCCCGCTTCCTTTAACATAGGAGAATGGAAGGGTCCGCTGACCTTTAATGGCAGTACCCGTCTGGCTCCTGCTTCTTTTAAAACTACTGCCGCCTGCTCCACCTGCTCCTTCCAGCCGGTAATCACAATCTGTCCCGGGCAGTTATAATTGGCAACACTGACTCCCTCTATCCCTGCAATTCCTGCATCCACTTCTTCAGCCTTCATGCCAAGCACTGCTGCCATGGCGCCTTTGCCTCCCGGAACTGCATGTTCCATAAGAATTCCTCTTTTGCGCACCGCCCAAATGGCCTCCTGAATTTTCATCCCTCCTGAGGAAGCAATAGCGCAGTATTCCCCAAGACTTAACCCTGCGGTAACCTCTGGTTTCAAGTTTCTCTCTCTTAATACCTGCTCCATTGCCATGCAAACAGTTACCATAGCTGCCTGGGTGTATTCCGTCTGGTGAAGCTTCTCATTTTCTTCAAAACAAAGTTTTTTCATATTCAGCTTCAGGTTTTCCGATGCTTCGTCTATAATATCCCTGGCGGTCTGGCTGTGTTCGTAAAAATCCTTTCCCATTCCGGCAATCTGGGCGCCCTGTCCCGGAAACATAAATGCAATCTTACTCATGATTTCCCATTCCTTTCATCACTGTTTCTGCCTGTGCAATGAGCTTTTCTATAATTTCTTTACAGGGGAGGATATCGTGAATCATGGCTGCGGACTGTCCTGCCATAACGCTTCCGTTTACCACATCCCCTTCTACCACTGCTTTTCTAAGACTTCCCAGGGTCAGAAGCTCCAGTTCTTCAAAAGGAACACCAGCCTGCTCTTTTTCCAGATAGGTCTTTGTCATCTGGTTTCTCAGGGCTCTTACCGGATGTCCGGTGCTTCGTCCTGTAACTCTGGAATCAATGTCCTTTGCCTTTACAATATAATTCTTATAGTTTTCATGAACCTGTGCTTCCTGTGATGCTACAAAGCGTGTTCCAATCTGTACGCCTTGCGCTCCCAGCATAAAAGCTGCCGCCATTCCTCTGCCATCTGCGATTCCTCCCGCTGCAATAACAGGAATGCTCACTGCATCTGCAATCTGTGGCACCAGCACCATGGTGGTGTTCTCACCAATATGTCCTCCTGCCTCAGTTCCCTCTGCCACCAGAGCGTCTGCACCGCAGCGCTCCATACGTTTTGCCAGAGCCACAGAAGCAACCACTGGAATCACCTTGATTCCGGCTTCTTTCCACATCTTCATATATTTCTCAGGAGAACCGGCTCCTGTGGTAACTACCGGCACTTTTTCCTCTGCCACAACCCTTGCCACATCCTCTGCATACGGGCTCATAAGCATAATGTTTACCCCAAAAGGTTTGTCTGTCTTTTCTTTCACCAGACGAATCTGCTCTCTCACCCAGTCAGCCGGCGCGCTGGCTGCTCCAATAATTCCAAGACCTCCGGCCTCAGAAACCGCTGCTGCCAGGCAGTTTTCTGCCACCCATGCCATGCCGCCCTGTATTACCGGGGCTTCAATGTTTAAAAGTTCTGTAATTGCTGTTTTCATTCCTTTATCCTCTCAATTCTCCTGATTCATCTTCTTCGTTACCATTCCAACAGACTTCCAGCCCAGGAAAGTCCTGCCCCAAAGCCTGCCAGTATGAGTTTGTCTCCTCTTTTTAACAACCCCTTCCTGTTCCATTCATCCAGAAGAATGGGAATGCTGGCTGCGGAGGTATTTCCGTATTCCTGAAGATTCATGGGAAATCTGGAAATCTCTGCCCCAATCCTTTTGGCTGCTGCTTCAATGATTCTCTTATTTGCCTGATGCAAGAAGAAATAATCAATGTCTTCCTGCTTCATCTGGGCTTGCTTTAAAAGCTCCTCCACAATCTCCGGCACACTCCGCACTGCAAACTTGAACACCTGCTGTCCGTCCATATGAAGAAAGGTTTCTTCCATGCGCTTTGGCTCTTCCCAGCCTTTCCTGTGTCGGCTTCGCCCTGTAAGCACGTTTCCTCCGGCTCCATTGGAATGGGCTGCGTGGAAGGAAACCCCTCCCGCTTCTGCTCTCAGTACCACAGCTCCTGCCCCGTCTCCAAACAAAATACAGGTTCCCCGGTCTGTCCAGTCAATGACCTGAGACATGCTGTCTGCCCCTATGACCAAAATAGTTTTATAAAGCCCTGCCTGAATATAAGCCTGGGCTGTCTGATAAGCCAAAAGAAAACCGCTGCAGGCTGCATTTAAGTCAAACCCTGGGCTGTTGGCTGCCCCTATTTCTTTTTGTACTTCACATGCCACACAGGGAAATATGGTGTCCGGTGTGGAGGTTGCCACTAAAATCAAATCCACATTCTCACCTGCAATCCCCGCCTGCAAAAGCGCCTCCCTGGCTGCCTGGGCTGCCATATAAGAGGTAGTTTCCTCTTCTATCAAATGGCGTCTGGCAATTCCTGTCCGTTCCTGAATCCAGGCATCATTGGTATCCACTACCTTCGCCAGTTCCTGATTTTCTACTGTTCTGGCCGGCACATAAGCGCCGGTTCCCAAAATTCTTCCAGTCATCCTTCATCTCCGCATAATTGTTTTAAGATAAAATATTTTGAAATTAGATTATTATGATTTTCAAAGTATATCACAAAAAAAATATTTGTCAAGAGGTGGATAAGAGCAAAGAGCTTCTTATCTGGATAAAATTGTAAAAATAGTCTTATTTTTGTCCTTGAACCAATATCTACTTATCGTTCCATGTTATTTATTTCAAACACCATACGATATGTACTCCCTGCTTTTTTTGCTATATAATTCACTCATCACAAAAGAAAGGTTGAAACATTATGAAATTTTTTAAATTATTTATTCTTGCAACTACATCTTACATTGCTCTGAACTTGGTAACACCTACTGCTTGTTTTGATACAAAAACAGCTCATGATACCAAATCCTATATTGTCGCTGAGACTCAAAGTAATGATTCTTCTGAATATCCCTACATGCCAGCAGATGCAAATAGTCCTGGAGGTGAAATAGTTTAATCCTCAAACTCCAGGTTCAAATATTTTTTTGCTTCTTCTTTTGTAACTTCCAGATTTACATCTCCGATTGCTTCACAGATATAATAAGCCTGTCGGTATGCCTTTTTGCTTTCCTCTATTCTGCCTAAAAAATAACAACACTCTCCATAGATTTCAATGCATCTTGGAAGATATTGATAATGTCCGTATTTAATACAAACCTCTTTTGTTTCTAAAGCATATTCTATTCCTTCTTCATACCTTCCAGCCAAGTCAAGAACCCTTGCATAATTGTATAAAATCATAGGAAGCACTCCTGCGCTTGTAATAGCTTCCTTAATATGTTTCCGAATATATTTGAGCAGTTGATAGAAAATATCAGCCGCTTTTTTTTGATTTCCTGCACAAGAATACGCATTGGCAATCTGATTAATAATTTTTATTTCATCTCTGGTATAAAGTTTTTTCTCTATCTCTTCTGTATTAAAATCAGGAACCGTCAAACGAATTGCCTGTGTCAGAATCTCGATTTCTTCCTGTTCTGTATAGCGTTTCTCCATTTGTTCAAGCAACAGCCTGGAACGTATAATAAACTGCTGAATCAATGGTTCCCCTTCTGCAAAAGCTTTCAGTTTTTCTATTTGTTTAAAACCTTCCTCTGCACGACCCGTCGCATTGCAAGCCACAATTTCTTTTTCTAAAGCCTCTATTTCTAACTCATTTTTTGTCAAAAGAGCATAGTAACGGTCATCGGGTAAATCCAGTCTTTGTAAAATAGCATTGATCCTCACTCTGCTTGGCGTCTGCTTTCCATTCTCTATACGCGAAAGAGTAATCGGCTCACAAATCCCCTCACAAACCTGTTCCTGTGTTAACCCTAATTCTAATCGTCTCTGACGGATATAATCACCCAAAAAAAAGTTTTGCATTTGTAAATCTCTCCTCAATTACAGTACTTACCTGTTTTTCGGCTCTCAGTATAGCATGATATCCTTTCACTTTCCAGTGTTAACTTGTCGTTTCATGTTATTTTTTCACAACATGAAACGATATGGTTAAAAAAAGAATATGGTGTTAGGATAATAGCACAGTGATGAACATGTGAATTCAAAACTACATATTCACTGTAATCTAACAACGGAAGGAGAATTTAAAATGGAAGTTATTGCAAAGAATAATTTTGGTATTAGGGTTCAGTGCAATGAAGATGGAAATGGTAACTGCCACTGCTAATCCCACTCAAATCCAGAGTCGTTACAATTGTAGCGACTCTGATTTTCTGATAAAACAAAAAATAATTGTAGAAAATCTATATCTAATTTTCAGAAAGGTGCCTATGTATTACTTAGTTCCCTATATCTCTATTAAAAATGAAAACAATATTATTTATATTGAATCCTCAATTAATGAAAACTATATAAAAATAACTGATTCAGAATTACAGTCTGAATTTTATAAATTAAAAGAAAACGGATGTAAAACAATTGATACACCACTTTTAAACTGTCTCCATGAGCAAAAATTTCTATTAAATAAGTGTGAACTAGAGTCAAACCTGGCTTCTATAAGACATTTAATGGATGAACGTTTAATTCTTACACTCATGCCAACAGAAAGCTGTAATTTTCGTTGTCCATATTGTTATGAATCGCACAATACCATAACCATGAATCAAGAAATTATAGAAAAGATTAAAAATTATATACAGCTACATGTCAGTGAATTTAGCGTTATTTCTATAATATGGTTTGGAGGAGAGCCTACTCTTTGTGCAGACATGATTTTTAATTTTTCAGAATTTGTTAAAGCACTTCAGAGCAGACAGAATTTTCAGTACAATGCTTCTATGACAACAAATGGGTATCTACTGACTAAAGAACTTTTTATAAAATTTTATGAACTTGGAATCACCTCATATCAAATAACCATAGATGGATGGAATCACGACCAAACAAGACCTCTTGCTTCTGGAAAAGGTACTCTTGATGTTATCTTAAAAAATTTGCAGGATATTTCCAGTTTGGATCAAGCGCAATATTCCTTTCATATTACGATACGCCACAATATTTTAAAAGACGACACTGATTTCACATGGTATGATTATTTATATCAATATTTCGGGAAAGATGGACGTTTTTCTGTTCTTATCCGTCCTATTGGTGACTGGGGAGGCGAAACTGTTAAAAAGCTTGACTTACTTTCCTTACCTGAACGTGATCATCTTGTTCTACAACATATTAATTATTTAAAAGAAATCGGTATGGACTGTAGCAATGGCGGAAAAGGCATTTTTTCTAAGATATGCTATGCTGGTTTTCCACATAGTATGGTATTTCGTGCAAATGGAAAAATTGAAAAATGTACAGTTGCTTTAAACCATCCAAAAAATCTTATTGGATTTGTGGATACAGACAAGGGTGTTTGCATAGATGAAAATGCCAATCAATTATGGTGGCAACCAAATTTACTTTCTAAATGTTATTCTTGCCCTAAAGTTCTAAGCTGCTTTAATATGCAATGCCCGAAAAACCAATTAATTGATGGTTATCCCCCCTCTATCTGCACAGACGAATATGATAAAATTTATTAAAATTCACTCCGGAGGTGTTTCATATGCTTTACTATCTAAAAAAAACATGGCTGGATTCTTCGCTCACAATACTATGTCAGATTATCACTAGTGGTGTCGCCGTATTTGCAGCACTTGCCTCCATGAAAGCTCTTGACGGTCTTTTAGAACAAGATGCCACTTTGTTTTTTTGGGGGCTGACTGCACATTTAGGGGCCTGGGCAATTAGCTTCACTGCTTCCCATTTGGAGACAGTTTTTCATTACCGGGCACTTCAAAAAATCAACGGTTTAGAACGCCGGGATATGACAGCAGCCCTAATCGGAAAAAGTCATCAAGAATACCATTCCAAAGAAAGCGGAACCTATCTGTCTGGATTTACAAATGATATTTCTCAAATGGAACAATTAGGCTGGGAACCTTTTTTTAATCTGTTTGGTACAATATCCCAGATTATTTCCAGTTTAATCGCACTAGCTGCCTTACATTGGTCTCTTATGGCTCTTTCTCTGATTTTAGGGATTATTATGATTCTTCTTCCGAAAATTTTTGATAAGAAATTAAATCATGCCGGTGAAAACTGTTCCAAATTACAAGCTCAGGCAGTAAGTTCCTTTAAAGATTTACTTATGGGATATGACGTATTGCAATCTTTTGGTAAAATTAAAAATCTTTACAAGGGAACCGAATATGCAAGTGGGCAAATGGAAGTTCCCCGTTATAAACTCAAAATACTAAGAAGTCTGGCAGGAAATGGCATGGGATTTATAAGTGTTGTTTTCCAGGTCTTAGTGCGTTTACTTGCAGGTATTTTAATTCTCATGGGAAAACTAAACCTTTCTGTTATGGTAAGTGTATCAACCATTTGTGCCCAAGTTTATAATGGGCTCAAAGAACTGGTAAACCTCCAGCTTTCCTTTTCTGCAGGGAAACCTTATTTTAAACATTTAACTGTTCATGATAATGGAAATTCAGAAAAAGATGCGACAAAAATGCTTCCTTTCTCTCATTCTATCCAGGTGAAACATTTATCTTTTCAGTATGATAGGAAGCCCGTTTTAGAAGACGTTTCTTTTACTTTTGAAAAAGGTAAAAAATATGCACTAACAGGGCCTTCAGGTTGTGGGAAATCAACTCTACTGAAACTCATCCTTGGATGGTTGCCTGATTATCGGGGAAACATTTACTTCGACCAGCAGGACATCCGTACCATTGTTCCTGAGGCTCTGGAAGAGCAGATAAGCTACATTGAACAAAACGTTTTTCTCTTTAATACTACAATTCGCGAAAACATTACATTAGGAGAATCTTTTACAGAGGAACAGATAAACAATGCAATTGAAAAAAGTGCTCTTGTAAATGACTTATCTTCAATGCCTGATGGACTTGATACAGTAGTCGGAGAAGAAGGACGTAATCTTTCTGGCGGGCAAAAACAACGTGTTGCTATTGCCCGGGCACTCATTCACAATCGTTCTATTTTGCTGGTTGACGAAGGAACTAGTGCTCTGGATACCCAAAATGCAGACCTTGTAGAGCAAAGTCTGCTGGCGAATCAGGACTTAACCCTGATTCTAATTAGCCATCACTTGTCACCCAAACGCAGACAGCAATTTGACAAAGTTTACACATTAGAGGCTCACACTATATAATGTTATTTTGCTTTTTTACATGAAATAAGTGGACAAAAGTGCTGGATAAATTTCAAACAAAAAAATTTTTTCAACACTTTGTCCTGCTCATCCGTCTTATAAATGTGAGAAAAATTTTTATAAGAAATGAGAGGGGAAATTCAATGAAAAAAATAATCTTGCAACACAAATTCTGGCTGGCAGCCGTTCTTTTTGCCACTGCCGGACTTACCACTGTAGAATTATTGAAGGCATTTTTAATGCAGTATATTCTGGATTCGGCAACCATAGGAACCATGGAGCGGTTACAAACAGCCTGCATTCTTGCCATTGGGTTTTTGATTCTGATGGTACTTCTTGGTTTGCTTTACGATACAGTAACTGGCTATTTTGTCAGGATTTGTATGGAAACAGTGAAAGCACAGTGGATGCACAAGATTGAGAGAAAGCGTCTGTGTGAATATGATGTTCAGAAAACCTCTGGTTATATGTCTCATTTCACTGTGGACACAGCGTCTCTGGAGGAGGATTATTTGCAGAACTTTTTTCTGATTCTCCAGTATCTTATGACCGGTGCAGCTTCTCTTGTTGTGATATGGAAGATTCATTATTATTTTGTAATTTTTGTATTACTTACTTCCTGGCTCCCGCTTTTAATTAACCGCCTGTGGATTGGAAAAATTACAGACAGCAAACTGGAAGCCTCAAAAAGCAGTGGGAATTTTACCAGAATTTTAAAAGAACTTCTGGCTGGCTTTGAGGTAAGCCGCATGTATGGTTTGTCTGAACATATGGAGAACACCTTTCAAAAGGAAAATCAGGAGTTAGAGAAAAAACGTTTCTGGTCCCGCTTTACAAAAGGTGCCTGCGAAAATACCGGCGGTACAGCCAGTTTGCTGCTTTGGATGGGAACCCTTCTTCTGGGAACCTATCTTACTTTAAGAAACCTCATTACCGTGGGAATGGTTTTGCAGGTAAATCAATTGCTGAACAATCTGGTGAATCCTTTGTACCGGATTTCCTTTTGCCTTACCAAAATGAAAGCGGCAAACAAAATTTACGAACATGTGGAAAAAGAGTTAGAGGAAGGAAATCTGCCACAGGAAACCAAAGCCAAAAATCCAGAGCAGCTTTCAGGTTTTTCCGCCAACATAGAAGTAAAGTCTCTGGGAATTTCCCTTCGTGGATGTGAGATTTTAAAGGATGTGAATCTGTGTTTTGAAAAAGGGAAAAAATATCTTCTGACAGGGGAAAGCGGCTGTGGAAAATCTACTTTGTTAAAAATGCTGCTGGACTACCACAAGGAATATACAGGAAAAATTCTGGTAGACGGTCATGACCTATCAAAGGTGCAGATGGAAAGCTGGTATCAGTCCGTAGCGGTTGTAAGCCAGAGTGATTTCCTTTTTCATGACACCCTTCGCAATAACCTCTGTCTTTTTCAAACAATTTCAGAAGAAAAAATCCAGGAAATTCTGAAACTCTGCTGTCTGGAAAAATTTGTGGCAGCCCAGAAAGAAGGGCTGGATTTTATGATTGAGGAGAATGGTAAAAATGTCTCTGGAGGAGAGCGGCAGAGAATTTGCCTGGCACGTGCCCTGTTAAAAGAAGCGCCTGTTCTGATTCTGGACGAAGCCACTTCTGCCCTGGATTCTGCCACTGCTTTTCAGATTGAAAATAATCTCCTCAACATGCAGGGAATCACCATGATTTCTATTTCCCATAAGCTGTTTCCTGAACTTTTTGAGAAATATGATGGAAGGATTCAGTTTGAGCAACAGACTGCATGGAAAACTGTATAAGGGAAGATATAGAATCCTCTTTTTCTGATAATTTGAAAGAAAAGAGGATTCTTATATTAATTGTTTTATTTATAACCCGATTTCATTCTGATGTATTATTCCTCTGCCTGTTTCACTTTGCAGTGTTTTCTATAACATGCAATCCCGTATTTTAAAATTTTATCCACTCCGTTCTCCCGGAGTTCTTCATCATATTTCTTTTCCTCTATCTGTTGTAGTGCCCGTTCACAAGTCCGATCAAGATTTCCGTCATTGGCATACTTAACTTCAATAAGAATAACCGTTTCACTGTTTTCAGTTTCAACCATAATATCGCTGTATCCTTCGCCGCTTTCCTGATTGGACGATACGTACCATTCTTCCTTCACGCCCAGGATTCCAAGCAGTATCCCATGATAAAAGTTCTCCTTGCTTGCTTTTCTCACAAACGTATCCCGGATACTGATGGTCTTTTTCAGGTAGCTTTCAAAAATTTCTCCTACCTTCGTTTCCTCACCGTTTTTCAGGGCATCACAGAATCGGCTTAATGTATCTCCATCCTTTGCAACACTCTCTTTAAAGTATTCCATAATCTGTGTTTCAAAAATATCCCGGATTTCCAGATTTGGAATCGCAAGTTTATACCGTTTTGCATCCACCCTTCCACGCTGCGTTAAATATCCCGTCATAAACAACAGGCTCCAGACGTTCTCTAAGGACTGATACATTTCCGGATAGACAAGCTCCTGATGAATTTCTTTTATGATTTCCTCTCCGGCAAGCAGAGTTTCAATCTCACGCCTGGTTTTTAAATTACCGGACATCTGAATGAATTTCCTGACAGCACCATTACTGCTGGTATTAATCCAATAGTTTTCCGGAAAAGAATCCCCATGGTCTTTTAATTTATCACAGTAATTCAATACATCCCAGGGGCAGTACAATTCTACAGAGCCAAACTGATACCCGTCATACCAGTTCTTTACTTCTTCATAATGATCCTCGATTTCATAATACTTCAGCATTTCTCTTACTTCAGTATCTGTAAAACCGAAATATTCATCATACCGTTCATCTGTAATGGACAATACTTTCAGGTTATTAAGTCCCGTAAAGATACTTTCTTTTGAAATACGCATGCATCCTGTCATTACTGCAAATTTCAGGCTGTTATTGGTTTTTAGTGCCTGTTCCAATAAACTACGGATTAAAAAGATCATCTGATTATAATACCCGTTTTCAAATGCTTTTGCTAATGGGACATCATACTCATCAATCAAAAGAACTACTTTTGTTCCATAATGTTTCTCCAATAATTCCGATAAAGTTTTCAATCCGCTGCAAAATACAGCTTTACTCATTCCGCTATCTAAAAGTTTCTTATATTCTAACACGCTTCACACAGTTTTGTATCTTTTGAAATTTTCAATCCCTCAAAGATACTCTGGTCTCTCTCTATGGAAAAAAAGTGTTCCAGCATACTCATATTTAAGGTTTTCCCAAAGCGTCTTGGTCTGGTAAAAAGATTCACCATTCCACCGTTACGGATCAGTTCTGAAATCAGCCCCGTCTTATCCACATAATAGTAGTTATCGTTAATAATCTGCTCAAAATTTTCCAATCCTACCGGAAGGCGTTTTTTTTCTTTAACCATGTCATTCGCACTCCTTCTCTATTAGTTATAACAAAGATACGCTTAAAAACCTATACCTAACTTTTTACATCCTAACTTCCACAGCTTTCCCCATCTGCAAAGAGTAAATATAAGTTTCCTTCACCTTTTTCCCTGTGACCCTCTCAAGAGCCTCTCTGTAATATCTTAACTGCACCTGGTACTTTTCTACCAATGTCTCTATCTTATTATTCCAGACTTTATCCGTCTTGTAATCCACCAGCACCAGTTCTCCCTCTTCCTCAAAATAAGCGTCCATAATTCCCTGAATGAGAATTTCTTCTCTGGAATCGTATTCTTCCTTTATCTGGTTTGCCAAAACACTGATTACAAAAGGCTGCTCTCTATGCAGTTCTCCTCTTCTGTCGGCAGCCTGCATCCGCTGTCCCAGAGGACTTTGAACAAATTGATAAATCTCCCGGTCTTTTACTGCCTTTCTCATGGCAGGCGTCAGTTTTCTGCCGGAAACCATAGCTTCTAACTGCTCTTTCACCTGTCCTAAAGTTTCCGCAGAAGTATAATCCAGACATTCCAGAATCCGGTGATAGGCAGTTCCCCGCTGGGCGCCTTCCACTTCCGCCGCTTCTTCACGCATAAAAGCCGGAATATAGCTTTCTTGTATTCCCATATTTGAGGCACTTGTATCCTCCCCATACAGAAGCACACTGTCTTCCTCTTCCATCTGCTGCATCCGCTTCACCTCAGAAACTGTGAGCTTTGCCGGAATCTGTCCAAGGGCTTCATAGGGATATTCATAAGAAAAGCTTTCCTGCAGGCTGTCCCGCAGTTCTCTGTCATATACCTGGCTGCAGTCCCACATAAGAAGCTCTCCTTTTTTCAGCATCTCTTCTGTACGAAGCTGGGTTTCCTCCACTACCAGCTCCAGAGGAGAGATTCTTCTGATAAGAAATTCTCCAGGACCATCATACCAGGGATTCAGTGCATAGGCCTGCTGTCCAAAGGCTTCATACAAAGGTTTCATGGCCTTATGACGGGCAAGAGCTGCCAGAATCCAGTCCAGATAGCTTTTTCCCTTCATGCGGATTCCATAAGAAAGCCGCTGGCTCTCCTGGTGTTTCACCTTCTCAAAACCGACAAGTTTTTCCTCCAGTTTTGAGAGGGTTCCCGTAAGAATTAGCTTTTCCTTTGCTCTGGTAAGCGCCACGTAAAGAATCCGCAGCTCTTCTCCAAGGCTCTCCAGGGTAATCTCCTGCTGCACTGCCTTCTGTAAAATGGTTCTGGTACGAATGCGGAATTTTTCATCCACGCAGGGCGCTCCGATTCCCAAATCGGGGTGCAGCACAATACTTTCCCTTGCGTCCTGCAGGTTCATTTGTTTTCCAAGGCCTGCCACAAACACAACGGGAAATTCCAGCCCCTTGCTGCCATGAATGCTCATAATCCGCACAGTGTCTTCTTTTTCAGAGAGAATGTTTGCCTCTCCAAAATCCACCTGATATTTTTTCAGGTTCTCAATATAACGGATGAAGTTAAACAATCCCCTGTAGCTGGTGCTTTCATAAGCTCTGGCTTTTTCTACCAGCATGAGAAGATTTGCCTTTTTCTGCTCTCCTGACACAAAGGCCTGCTGATATAGCAAAAATCCCGTCTCGTCAAAGAAATCCCATAGCAATTCATGCATGGGCGTATACGGCACCTTGCTGCGAAGTCTGCGGTATACCTCCAGAAATCTCCTCACTTTTTCCCCAAGAGGATTCTCCAGCTTTTCTGCCAAAAGCACTGCCTCAAAAAGGCTGGCTTTTTCTTCCTTCTGCCTCAGCGCCTTAATCTCTGCCAGCTCCTGAAACTGAAAACCATCCGGCAAGCCCCGCATGGCTCCTGCCAGTGGAATATCCTGCAAAGGATTGTCCAGAATCTGAAGATAATCCAGAACTGTCGTCACCTCTGAGGCAGAGAAATATCCTGTCTTTGTGGTAACGCTGGCTGGAATACCGGAAGCATTCAGCACCTTTTTAAAGGTCTCCGCCCATCCTGACATGGTACGTAGCAAGATAGTAATATCGGAATACCGGACTTTTCGGTACTGCTCTGTTTCCTTATCCAAAACTTCCTGGTGCTCCATAAGCTCCCGGATACGAAGAGCTGTCATTTTTGCCTCCAGCTCCCTGGCTGTCTGTCCATCCTCCTGGTCCTTCCACACCGGGTCATCCTCTTCCAGCAAAAGGACTTCCGCTGCCGGTTCTGTGATTTCTTTTGGTGGAAATTCCCGCTGTGGGTACAATGCCGCATCCTGGTCATATTCCACGCCGCCTAAATCTTCCCCCATAATCTGGTAGAACAAATAGTTGACGCTTTCCAGCACTTCCTTCCTGCTTCTAAAATTCCGGTGCAGGTCAATACGCAGCTTCTCCCCGCCCTGTTCCAAAGGATAAGTACGGAACTTTTCCATGAACAAATCTGGTCTTGCCAGACGGAAACGGTAGATACTCTGCTTCACATCCCCTACCATGAAAATATTATAAATTCCATCCTCAATTCCAGATACAGCGGATAAGAGCTTTTCCTGTACCAGGTTACTGTCCTGATACTCATCAATCATAATTTCCGCAAACTGCTCTGCCAGCTCTTTTGCCGCATTGGTACGCTTATCACCCTCTGCTGTGTGCTCCACCAGAATTTCCAGGGCATAATGCTCCAAATCTGCAAAATCCAGAATATTTTTCTCCTTCTTTTTCTCCTGATAAAGCTCCATAAACCGCAGGGTTAAATCCACCAGAACGCCTACCGGCTCTCCTGCCTGTCTTAAATGCTCCGCCAGTTCCTCCATGGTTTCCCCAAAATACCGTTCCTGAAGTTCTTTGATAAAATCCTTTGCCTGGCTTCTGAGGTTCTTGGCAAACTCCTGTCTTTCTGGAGAAACCTGTTCTTTTTCTGCTTTTTTTCCGGCTGGAAGACGCTTAAACTCGATAGTTTCCAGCAAATCCTTCCACTCCCGGAAGCACTCTGCTTTTTGTGCCCGCTCCACAGCAGCCTTTTCAGATTCCAAAAGGTCCAGATAAAAGCCCGGTCCATCCGGCTCCTGACAGATTTCCAATGCCTGCTCCAGAAGCTCTGCTGCCTCTTTTGTCTCTTTTGCAAGTTCTGCCTTTACACATGCCATCCAGGGCGCGTTCTCCAGCTCCGTTACATCCTGTATCTCATAGGCTTTTTTACAGGATTCCAGCCACTCTTTGGGATAAGGGTAACTCATGGAGAAACCATAGAGTTTTTGTATAAGCTCCGGGATTTTTTCGTCTGTTTTTCCTCCTGAAAATCCATCCACAAAGGCAGCAAAAGCATGATTGTCTTCCTCCGCATAGGCTTCTTCCATGACTTTATCCGCCACATCTGCCTGCAAAAGCCGCATTTCCCCCTCATCTCCCATGCGAAAAGAAGGGTCCAGGTCAATCAAATGAAAATAATTCTTTACCACATAAGAACAAAAACTGTCAATGGTAGTAATCTGCGCGTGATGTACCAGCACGCTTTGCCTTTGTAAATGCTCATTATCCCGGTCTGTTTCCAGCTTTTTCTCAATAGCAGCCCGGATTCTCTCTTTCATTTCTCCTGCGGCTGCTCTGGTAAAGGTTACAATCAAAAGCCGGTCAATATCCACCGGATGATGTTCATCTGTAATCAACTGCAAAATCCGCTCCACCAGAACCGCTGTTTTCCCGCTTCCTGCTGCCGCGCTCACCAGAATATTACAGCTTCTGGTATCAATGACCTTCCTCTGTTCCTGGGTCCACGAAACGCCCATGCTCTGCACCTCCCTTCAAATCCTCCTTCATTTTTTCCCATACCTCATGGGGTGTATATCCATGAAGCCTCCGGTAAGAATATCCCGGAATCTTCTCATCAAAACCACAGACGCTGGCATAAGGACAATAGGCACAGGCATTTTCCCTCTGTTTTTCAAAAGGATTTACCTCTGCATTTCCATTTAAAATTTTCTGCCCGATTTCCTTTGCCTTATAGTTTACATAGTTTCTCATTGTTTCAAACTGATTCTCATAAGCCACCTTGGAATTGCTGCTAAAGGTTCCCTTTGCTGTATATTTCACCGGGATTGCCACAGACTCCACAGACTTGCCCGCTGCCAGATTCCTGTCCAGCTTCTCCAAAATCTCCGGTTCTGCCCCTGCAATTCCATCCATTTTCAATTTCTTTAAAAGTTCCCCTTCCGGATGCTCCTCATCCTTTAAATCTTCCCGATTTAACATGGGGTCTTTTATCTGATAATAAAAAATCCCTGCAGGCTTCACCTTTTTTCCCTGAAACCGCTTCTGTTCCAGTTCAATAGCTGCATTTAAGTACAAAGCCAGCTGTAGCTGCAAACCATAATATAATTTTACAAAATCCAGCTCCGTTGCCCCGGATTTGTAGTCAATGACCTTGACATACAATTCGTCATCTTCTCCCTGACACACATCAATCCGGTCAATACGTCCTTTCAGATGCAAATGCTCTCCCTCACCAAGAGGAATATTGAGACTTTCTATCTCATCCTGAGGACCAAACGCCCACTCTGTGAGAGCCGGATAAAACTCTCCCTGGCGAAGCTGGCACTGAAGCGCCCACACGCTGCGCTTTACCATACGTTTTGCCCTGTTTACGGTATAGGCATTTCTGGCGCTGCTTAACAAAATGGTCTCACCGGAACGTTCCACCACTTCATCCACACAGGCTTCTGCCAGAGAGTCCCTCTCTTCATCTGAAAGTCCTGTCCATTGCCAGCCCTGTTCCCGAACTTTTTTGGCAAACAAATCCAGGCTGTCATGAAGCAAAGTTCCCAAATCAGCCATACTAAATTCATACCGCGCACGCTCCCGAAGCCGCAGACCATACAGCAAAAAATGAGAGCAGGCGCATTTTGCAAATTGTTCCAGTCTGGTTGCACTGTTCTCCAGCTCCACTCCATAAAGAGCATGAGCCACCCCTTTGCTGATACCATCCTGGGGATTCACATAGTATGCACCATCAATCAGCCCCTGCACCAGAGGCCAAAACTTCTCCTGACTCTGGAACCAGGACAACAGTTCCTCAAACAATGGAGATTCCTTCTGCACACTGCGAAGCTGCTCAGACAATTTGTCAAGCGCGCTGTAAGGACTTTCCAGAAACAAAGGAATTTCTCCATTTTCCTTCACTTCCGGGAATAAACGCTCCACCTGGGAAATCAAAAAAGAAGGGGACATAGCCTGTCCGCTGCCATCCATGCGGCTGTAAGAAAGAAACACCTTCTCTGATGGTTTTGTCAGGTTCAGATACAGATAAAATTTCTGTGTATACAAAGCCTCCTTGGCGGTAGGCGCCAGAGAAAGTCCCAAATCCTCCAAAGGTCTCTTCAATTCTTCCCTGTTTAAATCAGAAAGCAGCTTGCCTGCCTGCTGTTCCTTTGGAATTTTTCCCTCATTAACTCCCACAAAAAACAGCACCTTAATTTCCTTTAACCTGGTACGTTCCATATCTCCCACCAGCACCTGGTCAGAGGTTGGCGGAATAATTCCCACCTTTGCCTCCGTAAGTCCGGCGTCCAGAATCTCCTTAAATTCTCTTGGCCGCACCTGCTGCTCACCCAGGATTTCCACCAGCTTATCCAGCAAATCCATGACAATCCGGTAAATCTGACTGTATTCCTTTACCATGGCCTGATTCTGCTCTTCCCCAAACCGTTGTTCATAGGCTTTTAACTGTTCTTCTATGTGATTCTCACAAATATATTCATACAAGGCTTGGGCATAATCCCGCACTTTTGCCCCCGGCGCCTTCATTTTCTCATAAAAAGGCTTCCACATATCCACAAGCCTGGTTCTTGTTTCATTGAGTAATACACATTCCTCCGGAACTTGTCCCCGGTAGGTGCGTACCCACTGGCTCTGCCATTTTCCCAGTCCCTGAATCCCCATGGCAATCACATAATTTTCCAGTCTGTCCATTTCCTCTGTGGAAATATCGGTCATACCGCAGCGCAATAACCGGAATACACTTTCATAAGTAAAGTTTTCCACCACTACATCCACAGCAGCCCGGATATACTCCACAAAGGGATTCATGAAAATGGAGTGCTTTTGGTCAAGAAAACAGGGAATCTCATACTTTCCAAAAGCTCTGGAGGCTGCCGGCGCATAGGTTTCCATGTCCCCGGAAATCACCGCAAAATCCCCATACCGATATCCCTGTTCCCGCACCATACGGCGGATAATAGCGGCGGTTTCTTCCATTTCAGCTCCGGGATTTGCAGACTCCCGGATATGAATGGCATCCTGCTCTTTTTCATAAATTCCCTGCCTTGTCCCTGAAGGCTTCCCATACCGAAACAGCCTCTCTTCCAGAAATCTCATAGGTTCCTGGTGCACAAAGCGCCCTGCATAATCCTGCCTTTTTTCAGGAATCCAATATTCTGACCAGGGAATCTTCTTTCCCCTGGCAAGTTTACATAACCTTGAAACGGTCTGTCTGCTCAGATAAAAAAGCTGGTGAGGACTTCCCAGCTGATAGGGGTCTTCTCCCAATCCCATAGTAATGGTCACATAAACTTCCCTGCTTAAAACCAGCAGTTTTTCCAAAAGCTGCATCTGAATAGGTGTAAATCCCGTATACCCATCAAGAACCAGAACACTGTCCCTGATTTTCCCAGATTTCTCTGCAACCCTTCCCAGAACATCCAGAACCTCCTCCTGGGTATAGAAATTTTCCCCCAGATAATCAAAAAATCCCTGGTAAAGAACAGAAATATCCTTCAGCTTATAATACAGCTCCGGTTTCTGCTCAACCTCTTTTAACACATCCTCCAAATCCCGGGATGTAATTTCATACTGGCGAAGCTCCGAAACCATGGATTTCAACTGAGATATATAGCCCGTTTTCTCCATCTTTGCCCCCAGAATCTTTAGTTCCTTTTTCTTTTCCTGGGCAACTCTTCTAAGAACCATACTTTTTCCGGTTTCCTCTAAAAGCTCTCCCCGGATATCTCCGGTTTCCTCCAAAACACGAAACGCCAGACGTTCAAAGCTTAAAACATCAATGTTCATGATTCCTTTTCTGGGATGCATGGACACCAAATCCTTCTGGGTCTGCATGGTAAACTGCTCTGGCACCAGAATCAGATATTGTCGTTCTGGATGTTCCATGGATTCCTGTATGATTTTATGATAAATATAGTACGATTTTCCTGCCCCAGAGGGACCAAAGATAAACTGTAATGCCATATCTTCTCCTATCAGTCAAAGAATTTTTCAATCACTTCTGCAATTCCGTCATGGTCATTATCCTGCTCTGTAATATAATCTGCCACTTCTCTTACCGCTTCCTGGGCATTTGCCATGGCAACTCCAAGACCGGCAAACTGAATCATGGAAAGGTCATTAAACCCATCCCCACAGCAAACCATTTCCTCTCTTTTGATTCCCAGGATTTCCAGCAAATGCCGCAGACAATATGCCTTATCCACATTTTTCGGCGTTACCTCCAGAAAATAAGGTTCGGAGCGGAACACCTGGGCTTCATGAACATACTTTTGAGCAAACACTGGCTCCAGGGCTTCCAAATCCTCCGGTTTTCCTGTAAGCAGACACTTATTTACCGGAAAATCCACATACGTTCCAAAGTCTTCCCGGTAAATAATAGGAATGCTGTTGATTTTCGCTTCTATTTCCATATAAGAATCCGGGGCAGTGCCGGAGATAATTTCATCCCCCCGGTAAGTAATGATTCCGATTCCATACTCCTTTGCGTCCTTCCACAGCTTCGCCGGAAGTCTTGGTGGCAGAGTCTTCTCATATACACATTCCCTTGTTTTATAATTTAAAATCCTTGCCCCATTAAAAGGCAGGATATAGCTGCCAAATTTCTGAAACTCTAATTCTTCTGCTACTTTATAAACACCCTGAGGCGGTCTTCCTGATGCAATAGCAACCGGAATCCCCCGCTCCTGCAGGCGTACAATGGCTTCCTTTGTTTTTTTGGTTACTTCCTTTTGGGAATTGGTTACGGTTCCATCAATATCCAACACTAATAACTTATATTTCATCTGTTGCTCCTCTCTCAAAAATCACTAAAATGATTATATCCTTCCCCATAGATTTAATCAACAAAAACAAAAGAAAAGCCATAGCACAAGATAGCAATCTCATGCTACAGCTTTTCTTTTTCATTATACTGTATCTTATCGGTTTGTTAGATTATTTATCAAAGTTGTAAATGCTGTGATAGTATTTATCTTCTTTGTCATTCAGACCAAATGGGGCGATTTTGGAAAGTCCCATACAATAGTCATGAAATTTTTCTTTAAAGCTTTTTTTTCCTTCTGTTTTGTTTATTTTTGCTGCCATGTGTATTGCCTCTTTTCCTTTTTTCTTTTCAACTTTTTAGGTTTTCTCTTTACGGTTTGTTATCATAGCACTTTCTTTTTCCAGAAACAATACCCTTTTCTCTACTTCTCCCTTTTGACTTTTTCCACTTCACTGTGCTAATATGCTCAAAATTAATTTTTCATGTTCCAGCCTGTTTTTCCTCTTATTTTTATGCAATTTTCTCAACTCTTCTCTTTTGTTTTATTAGAATAAAGAGTAGTTTGAAACGCCTTTTTGTTGTTGTATAAAAACATCAGCACAGCCATGAGGCAGATGATTCCATATCCAATCCAGCTAAACACATCCGGTATCTGTCCAAAGACAAAAAATCCAAGCACTGTGGAAAATATAATCTTGGAATAATCGTACACTGAAATCTCTTTTGCAGGAGCGTAACAATAGGCAGCGGTAATAGAAAACTGTCCTCCTGCTGCCGCAAGCCCTGCCAAAAGCAAAATCACAATCTGCCCTCCTGTCATGGGATGATAATCAAAAATCAGCCATGGCAGTGTTACAACACAGGAAAACATAGAGAAAAAGAACACAATAAACGGACCTTTCACTCCCTGGCTTCCCAGCTTACGCACCATAGTGTAAGCAGCTCCTGCCCCGATTCCTCCCAGCAGTCCCATAAGAGACGGAACCAAATCCATATTTGCAACCGTAGGTTTTATGACAAAAAGGCTTCCCACAAAAGCTCCCAGAACCATGGTAATCTGAGGAATACTTACCTTTTCCCGCAAAATCAAGACACTAAATACCACTGCGAAAAAAGGTGACATCTTATTTAACATAGAGGCGTCTGCCAGCGCCAGATGGTCCACTGCATAAAAATTACACAAAATCCCAAGGGTTCCAAATACGGAACGCAAAATGAGATATCCCCAGCTCTCCTTCCCTATGAAAACAGACTTTTTCTCTTTTATGAGAATCCCACAGGCAAAAACAGCCGCTACAAAATTCCGGAAAAAACTCTTTTGAATCGAAGGCAGTTCCCCTGCCATACGCACAAACATGTCCATCAGCGCAAAGCAAAAGGCTGACAGAATAATATAGAAGATTCCCTTATATTGATTTTTTAATTTCATAATCTCTACCTTTCAGTTATATTTTTCCACTTTTCCTAATATGTTATAAAAAGGAATGCAGGAGGTGCGGCCATGAGCTCAAAAACAAAAATCGTTGTACTACATATGAAAGAAATCATTTATACAGGAATTTTTCTGGTACTGGCCATTGTACTGGCAGTTCTGCTTTTTATTATGTTTGGAAAAGAGAAACAGGCAGATCCTACAAGTGCAGATGTGATTTACCACGCCGGGGTGTATACCAGTCCTATCACTTTAAATGACAACACCTTTGATGTGGAAGTCACAGTGGATGAGAGCCACATCAATTCCATTTCCCTTGTGAATCTCAGTGAAACTGCCACTGCTATGTATCCTCTTATGGAGCCAGCCCTGGAAGCGCTCTCCAGCCAGATTTACGCAGCC
The DNA here is from genome assembly GCA_902363515.1 of Bacillota bacterium. Lineage (GTDB taxonomy): Bacteria > Bacillota > Clostridia > Lachnospirales > Lachnospiraceae > Blautia. The sequence goes on from CABJAN010000001.1 coordinate 222,591, forward strand.
CAGTCTACGGAAAACATTACCTATGAAGAAGAAAACAAATATACTTCCCTCATGCTCTTAGATGCCATTGACAAAGCCCTGGAAAAAGCTCTGGTGGAGTAAAAATTTGTTATATCCCATCCATATGCCCCAGCATGATTTCTATAAATTGATTCATCTGGGGCGTTACATATTTATTCCGGTGATATACCAACTGACTCCACATCACAATTTCTTGGCACTCTGTATCTAATACTGCCAGCTTCCCTTCTCTGATATAGCCTCCCACCACATATTCCGGCAAAAAAGAAATCCCCTTGTTTTCCAGCAAAAACCTGGTAATCACATCTGTATTTCCCACTTCCCACACAGGATGCAGCTCATAGCCCCTGGCTGCCAAAGACTGCTCCAGAGCATATCGGTAACTGATTCCCTTTTCTGTCAGATAAAGAGGCTCCTGCAAAAGCCGCTCAATAGAAATCTCCTTTTCTCCTGCCAGATGCGAATCCGCAGATGCCACAAAAAAGATTTTCTCCGGTCTCTCCCACACCTTGACCCATTCCGGAAAATTCCGCTTCTGATCCAGAAAATACAGCAGATCAATATCATTTTGCCGCAGCATATGAAATAAGTCCTGCACCTGTGCTGTATGGGTGCTGATTTCCACATGAGGACACTGCCGGTTAAAATCCATGATAATGGGCGGCAGCACACTGATAATATAAGACTCACAGGTTCCAATCCGTAGTTTTCCTACGATTTCCTCCGGTTCCTGAATAATGCTTTCTGCCTTTCTCACAGAATTCAAAATCTCCAGGGCATAGGGAAGAAGGCGTTCTCCTGCCTGGGTGAGTTTCACCTGTTTCCCAATGCGTTCAAATAACTGTCTGTGAAGTTCTGCTTCTAACTGCTTTATCTGCATGGTCACCGCAGACTGGGAATACCCAAGCTGTTCTGCAGTCTTAGAAAAACTCTGGACTTCTGCAATCCGTACAAAAGTAATTAAATTCCGAATCTCCATACCCGCTGTTCCTTCAAAATTTTTGAATGTATTTATAAATTTGATGAATTTTACAAATAACAGATTTCATGGTAGCATGAGTAAGAACGAAAGTCAAGGAGGCTATTTATGGATACGAAAACCAAAGAACAAAACCAGCAAATCGGAGCTTTAATGAATGCCTTTGTCCAACGCACCGTTGATTTTTATAATGAACTGGATTCTTACCCTGTCTGTCCTCACACACCACAGAAAATCCTGGAACACATCCAGACCCAGGAGATTCCTTCTAAGGGACGCAACATAACCGATGTATATGAAGAAATGCTGAAAGAAGTTTATTCCCATACAATCCTGGCTCAGCATCCCAGAAGCTTTTCCTGTATTCCTTCTACCTCTTCCATGCTGTCCTGGATGGGGGATGTCATGAGCAATGCTTACAATCTCCACGCCAGTTGTCAGGTCAATGGTCCTGCGCCCTATCTGGTAGAGAAGAAATTAATCCGGTGGATGTGCGATTTAGCCGGCTATCCAAAAGAAGCAGGGGGCGTTTTTGTCTCCGGCGGCTCTATTGCCAATTTAACAGCCCTTACTGCTGCAAGAGATGCCAGACTTACTTATGAGGAACGAAGCGAAGCTGTAGTCTATGTTTCTGATCAGACCCACTCCTCTGTAGCCAAAGGCCTGCTCATCATTGGTTTTTGCAAAGAGCAAATCCACATTCTTCCATCCGACTCTGATTTCCGTATGAATACAGGAGCCCTGAAAACTGCTGTAGAACAGGACTTAAAGCAAGGCAAAAAGCCTTTTGCAGTCATTGCTTCTGCCGGTACCACCAATACAGGAAGTGTTGACCCACTCAAAGAAATTTCAGAACTCTGTAAAACACATGAAATGTGGATGCATGTAGACGGAGCTTTCGGAGCTTCTGCCCTGCTCTCAAAAAAATGCAAAAAAGACCTGGAAGGAATTGAAAATTCTGACAGTCTTAGCTGGGATGCTCACAAATGGCTTTTGCAGACTTACGGATGCAGTATGGTATTGGTTCGTAATCAAAATACCTTGATTAACAGCTTCTCCGCACATCCGGAATACTTAAAAGATGCGGAATCCTCAGAAGGCTGTATTGAATTCTGGGATTTAGGTCCAGAGCTTACCCGCCCTGCAAGAAGCCTGAAGCTGTGGCTCACTCTGCAGACGATCGGTACTGAAAAATTAGAAGCAATCATAGACCATGGCTGCGCTATGGCTGAACTTGCCGAAAAACTGGTTTCAGAAAAACGGGACTGGGAAATCATCTCCCACGCCCACTTCGGTGTTGTAAACTTCCGCTGCGTACCGGACTCCAATATGCCGGAATCCCAATTAGCAATTCTTAATCAGGAAATTGCCAAAACACTTACAGACAGTGGCTTTGCCCAGATTTACACCACAGAATTAAAAGGAAAAAAGGTACTGCGTATGTGTACCATTAATCCAGAAACCACAGAAAAAGACATCCGGGATACCATAGAACGTTTGGAGGAAATCAAAGAAACAAGACTTGCACATTAGAATTGATTCAAAGGGACTGCTGCATGAAGTAAAACCCAGTGCAGCAGTCCTGCTTTTCTTCTACATCCTCTATTCTTCCCCTGGATACCGCATCCCCCACTGCTTCCGCACAGCATCCATCTGCCTCATAATCTCCAGGGTTTCCTTATGTGGCATTTCCGGACATTCCAGCAACCCCTCTTCTATGGCAGCTTTACATGCCAGCACCTCATATTCATATCCTGTAATCTGTCCTGGCTGTTCATAAACAACTTTGACCTCTCTGTTTTCATTATACACGGTAATAGACTCAAAATTATTAATATTCTCTACAATGACATATCCCTTTGTACCATAAATAATACCTTTTCTATCCGAAAGCACCCGAAGGGAGCTGTTCAGCACTGCCATTTCCCCTCCAGGATAGGTGAGAGTAATGCTGTTCTGCGCATCTACACCTGTATCTGTCATCACCGCTGTAGAAGTAATCTTCTCAATCTCATCCCCGAAAACCAGTGACGCAAAATTCATCACATAGACGCCAACATCCAGCAAAGCGCCGCCGCCCAGTTCCAGACTCATCAGTCTTGGCACCTGGTCAATAAGATAACAAAGATTGGCAGTCACCGTCATAGGTTTCCCAATCACTCCGGATTCTAACACTTCTCTTAGTGTCTTCCACATTGGCATATAGCGAACCCAGATAGCCTCCGTAAGAAGCAGTTTCTTTTCCTTTGCCAAAGCGAACATTTCTGCCGCCTGCTTTTCATTTAACGCAAAAGATTTCTCACACAGTACATTTCTTCCATGTCTCAGCAGCATATTCACATTTTCATAATGTTCTGACATGGGTGTTGCCACATATACCAAATCCACCTGCTCATCTGCTGCCAGTTCCTCATAAGAGCCATAAGCCCTGGACGCGCCAAATTTTCCTGCAAAAGCCTGTGCTTTCTCTATATTTCTGGATGCAACCGCATAAAGCTCCGCTTCTTTCATTCCATTTAAAGTCACTGCCATAACTCCTGCAATATTTCCCGTACTTAAAATACCAACTTTCAGCTTTTTCATGTCCCAAAACCGCCCTTTCTAAATCTCCATACGAATATCTCTGTCCAGAATCCCGTATTCCCGGGCAATACTTTCCAGACCTTCCAAAATTTCATCTCTGCTATAATTGTGTTCTTCCAGAAATTCATCGCTGTATTCTGCAATATGCTGATAGAAATCGGCTGCCATAACAACATAATTTGATGATTCTTTTGGAAGTTCTGTAAGCAGGATATTCTCTGCCTCATTGATTTCTCCCCTGTCTGCCATCTGAAGAATCCGTGTATATAAGTCATCTTCCTCTGTACGCGCATTTTCCTCCGGAATCTCATAACGGATATCCCTTTTGCCAAAAATAAGCAGCGCCAATGCTCTTACCATGTCTTTAATCATACGCATGACATAATCCTGTTCATAGTCCATACATTTACCTCCTGTCTGATATAGCTTTAATAGAGGATGCATACTCCGATGGGGTCATCCCGGTGATTTTCTTAAACTGTCTGGAAAAATAATGGATTGAGGTATATCCCAGAAAATCCGAAATCTGTGTAAAATTATGATGGTTTTCACGAATCAACTGCTTGGCACATTCGATTTTTAACCTGGAAAAATAGTCAATCACCCCGCACTGATGCTGATCCCTGAACAGTTTCTGAAGCTGGGAACGACCAATGAGATTATCCCTGCAAATACTGTCAATGCTAAGATGCTCCCGTATATGTTCTTCCAGATATGTTGTAATTTTGTCATATACCATGGCGTCATTCTTCTGCTTCATGGATTTAATGGCAGGAGAGGAAAGATTTCCTGTATTTAACTGCCTTATCATAGAGATCAGAAGATTTTCCAGATAAATCTTAATCATCTGTTCTGCTCCAATGGGAGCCTGGGGATTTCGCACCATCCTGGTTGTATTCGGGTCATCCAAAGCTCCTAAAATGCAATGCTTTGCCTCATAAATAATCTGTGCAATCAGATTCCGTTCCTTCTCCCCAATACTGGTAATCAAATTTTCAAAATATTTCATGTAAGGAGAATCGCACTCAAAAGAAATCACCACCAGATTCGGGGCAATTTTCCCATTTGCCTTAACCGTATGAAACTCATTGGGCTTGTGAAAAACGATCTGCCCTTTCCTCAGGGTATATGGCGTGTCCTCTGCAATAATATCCACTTCCCCTTTATCCACACATAAAAACTCCCAGAAATCGTGTTTCTCTCCCGGGAAACTGTAATCACTCATATATTCAAAATAGTGTATTGTCACAATCTTTCGGATCTGTATAATTTCCGATAGTTCCAAGCTTGTAAAAGCCATAACATAGCCTCCCCAACAATGTTAAAATGTACTGTCTCCATTATACTGAAAAATCAGGAAAAAATCTATCTTTTGTATAAAAAACACCGCGTCTCAGGAATTTCTACATGCCCTTTTATTTTCGCATGTAAAACCATCGAATTGACTAATCACAAACTCTATATCCAGTTTCTCCTTACCAGAAATATAAAATATGCATATCTTTATTCGAAAATACTATATTTTTTTGTACAAAATAACTTTTGTACACATAAAGAGGCATATTGCGCAAATACATTTTAACCAAACAAATGTTACAATAGAGCCACAAAAGCAAAGAATACTATTTCAAGGAGGCTGTAAAATGAAAAAGAAAATTATCAGCGCTTTACTTAGCAGCGTGATGGCTATGTCTGTTTTAGCTGGTTGCGGCGGTTCAGGCGATGCAGAAAAAGAAGAACCTAAAACAGAGGATACCGCAAAGGAAAATGGCGGTGACGAGGGAAAAACAGAATCCAGCGGTGATACCCTGGTATACTGGTCCATGTGGGAATCCACAGAACCTCAGGGACAGGTTATCCAGGAAGCTGTAAATGCCTACACAGAAGAGACCGGAGTAAAAGTAGACTTACAGTTTAAAGGACGTACCGGCAACCGTGAAGCTCTCCAGCCTGCACTGGACGGCGGTACACAGATTGATATTTTTGATGAAGATATTGACCGTGTAAATACTATGTATGCAAAATATCTTCTGGATCTGGAAGATCTGGCAAAAGAAGCTGATTATGAATCCACAGCAAACCCAACCCTTATGGCAGCTTGCCGTGATGCTGGTGGCGGCACCTTAAAAACCATTCCATATCAGCCAAACGTATTTGCTTTCTTCTATAACAAAGCATTGTTTGAGAAAGCCGGAATCGAAAAAGAACCTACTACATGGGATGAATTCTTAGATGTATGCCAGAAATTAAAAGATGCAGGCATTACACCAATGACCATGGATGATGCTTATGCAACAAGCGTTGTTGGTTATCACCTTGCAAGACTGGTAGGCGAAGAAAAAGTTGTTGAAATTGTTACGGAAGGCAAATGGGACGACCCTGCTGTTCTTGAGATGGCAAAAGATATCGAAGAACTGGCAAGCAAGGGTTACTATTCTGAAATGGTTGGTTCCAATGTATGGCCGGCAGGACAGAACACAGAACTTGCTACAGGAACTGCAGCAATGTACTTAAACGGTTCCTGGCTTCCAAACGAAGTAAAAGGTATGACAGGTCCTGATTTTGAATGGGGATGCTTCGCATATCCTGAACTGGAAAACGGTGCAAACGGTATTGAAACCAACAACATCGGCGCACAGGTATTTGGTATTAACAAAGATACAAAAATGGCAAAAGAAGCATTTGATCTGATTGCTTACATAACCAAAGGCGACTATGACAAGAAGCTGGCTGACGAATCCATTGGTATTCCTTCAGATACAACAAACTCTGAATGGCCGGAAATGGTTAGCTGCGCAAAACCTGTTATTGAACAGACCACAGCACGCTTTACCTGGGCAGCAGGCGTTGAAACAAATGTTGATATCACACCTGTTTTAAAAGAGAACTTCATTAAATTAATGGCTGGTACTATTAAAGCAGATGAATTTGTAAGTGCAATGCAGAGCGCTGCAAAATAAATTCTAAACAGATTATCAGGAAGGCGGCATCGTGTTACTCTGCCGCCTTCCTTTTTTAGCTGGTTTTTAGAGAGGAGGAAACTTATTTGAAGAAAAATAAGACTATGATTGTCGCATTCCTGACACCTGCAGTTGTTTTATTTATATGTATTTTCCTGTATCCAATTATAAGAACTGTAATTATGAGTTTCTTTAAAATTGAAGGTGTTACAGACCCCATGAGCGCATGGAGTTTTGTTGGAATCGACAACTATGTAAAACTCATGAATACAAGCCTGTTCCGTACAGCATTTTATAATCTTTTCCGCATCTGGCTCATTGGCGGAATCATTGTTCTGCTTCTGTCCCTGCTTTTTGCAGCAATCTTATCCAGCGGCATCCGTTTCAAAAAACTGTTTCGTGCCATTATTTATATGCCTAACATTGTAAGTGCGGTAGCGCTGGCAACCATGTGGCTGCAGTATGTATACAGCCCTCAGTTTGGTCTTCTGAAAAACCTGTTTACCAAACTTGGATTAGACGAACTGGCAAAGGTTCAGTTTTTGGATAATGAGCATAAGTTCTATGCTCTGCTTCTGGCTTACTGCTTCGGTATGGTTGGCTATCATATGTTAATCTGGCTTTCCGGTATTGAGCGTATCAGCCCTGAATTTTATGAGGCAGCTACCATTGACGGTGCAAATAAAGTACAGCAGTTCCGTTATATGACACTTCCTCTTTTAAAAGGTGTGTTTAAGACAAACCTGACCATGTGGTCTGTAAGCTCTGTTGGATTCTTTGTGTGGTCACAGTTATTCTCCACTGTTACTGCTGACACTCAGACGATTACTCCCTATGTTTACATGTACATGCAGATTTTCGGTGGCGGTAATACAGTAACAGAACGTAACTCCGGTCTTGGCGCAGCCATCGGTGTACTCCTGAGTCTTTGCGTAGTCCTGATATTTACTGTGTGCAACAAGTTCATCAAAGATGATGACTTAGAATTTTAAAGGAGGGAACAGTTATGGCAAAAGAAAAAGAACCACGGAAACCTTTTAACTTAAAAAAAGAGCTGAAACTTGCCCCCGGTTACATCATCTTATTGATTTGGGTTATTTTTACCATTGTACTGCTTGGATGGGTATTTTGTGCCAGCTTCTCCACCACTCCTGAAATCTTTCAGGGGAAAGCGCTGAAATTTGAAACAGGCCTGCATTTTGAAAACTATGCCAAAGCCTGGAATGGCTCCGGTGTGGCAGTATTCTTCGGGAACTCACTTTTATACTCTGTTGTTTCCTGTGCGCTGCTGATTCTGGTATGTGCTCCTGCTGCTTATGTACTTTCACGCTTTGAGTTTATTGCAAATAAATTCATCCAGACCAGCTTTGTATCTGCTATGGGTGTTCCGGCAATCATGGTGGTACTTCCTTTATTCAGCGTGATTTCCGGCCTTGGAATCTTAAACAATATTCCTCTGGCAAAAGGAACCTTAATTCTTTTATATGTAGGTATTAACGTTCCCTATACCACGATTTTCCTGCTGACTTTCTTCAGTAATATCTCTAAAACTTACGAAGAAGCAGCCGCAATTGATGGATGTCCTCCTATGAGAACCTTCTGGAAGATCATGTTTCCTATGGCACAGTCCGGTATTGTTACCGTAACCATTTTTAACTTTATTAATATCTGGAACGAATATTTCCTGTCTCTGATTTTTGCAAGTTCAGACGCATTAAAACCAGTTGCTCCAGGCTTATACGGTATGATTAACTCCATGAAATACACCGGAGACTGGGCAGGAATGTTTGCCGCAGTTATCATCGTATTTCTGCCAACTTTCATCCTCTATGTTTTCCTTTCTGAAAAAATTATTGGCGGTGTTACAGGCGGAATCAAAGGCTAACTCCTTGTTTCCATTGCCTGAAAAAAAGGATGTTGTATTTATATGCAGCGTCCTTTTTTGTTTCAAAAAATCAGTAGAAAGTGCCAAAACTTTGAAATTTTGTGCAAAGGAATTTTCGCCCTTTTTTGATAAAATAAAACCATACAAATAGTGTAAAAACCTAAATAAGAACGGGAGGAATTTCACATGAAAAAACCAGTATTAGTAGTAATGGCAGCAGGTATGGGAAGCCGCTACGGAGGTCTGAAACAGATTGATCCGGTGGATTCTCAGGGACATATTATCATGGATTTTTCCATCTATGATGCAGTAAAAGCAGGCTTTGAAAAAGTCATTTTTATTATCAAAAAAGAGAACGAAGCAGACTTCAAAGCTGCCATTGGAGACAGACTCAGCAAGGTCATTGAAGTAGAATATGTATTCCAGGATTTGAACAATCTTCCGGAAGGCTTTGCTGTCCCGGAAGGCAGAGTAAAACCATGGGGAACAGGACACGCTATTTTAAGCTGCCTTGGCACTGTAGATGCTCCTTTTGCAGTTATTAATGCTGATGACTACTATGGAACACATGCTTTCCAGATGATTTATGATTATCTCACTACCCACGAAGATGATGAAAAATACCGCTACACCATGGTAGGCTATGTACTGGAAAACACCTTAACAGAAAACGGTCATGTAGCAAGAGGTGTCTGCGTCACAGATGAGGAAGGATACCTTCAGAAAATTCATGAAAGAACCCATATTGAGAAAAAAGATGATGGCGCTGCTTACACCGAGGATGATGGCGCTACCTGGGTTACCATTCCAGAAGGAAGCACTGTTTCTATGAATATGTGGGGCTTTACAGAGAGTATTCTGAAAGAATTACAGGCACGTTTTGCAAACTTTTTAAATGAAAATCTGGAGAAAAATCCATTAAAATGTGAATATTTCCTGCCTTTTGTTGTGGACGAATTATTAAAAGAAGGAAAGGCAACTGTTCAGGTTTTGAAGTCTCTGGATAAATGGTACGGAGTAACTTATAAAGAAGATAAACCTGTGGTAGTCGCTGCTATCCAGAACTTAAAAGACCAGGGATTATACCCTGAAAAACTGTGGGAGGACAAATAAAATGGCAGAAATCAGACCAGAAGTTATTGATGCATTTCAGTTTCAGGGAACCTATATGGAAGGGATTCCTTATGGAAGCGGTCACATCAATGATACCTTCCGCGTAACCTTTGAAGAAAATGGAACAACACGAAGATATATTTTACAGAGAATGAACAAAACCATCTTCTTACATCCAGAAGAATTAATGGAAAATGTTACTGGTGTTACCCAGTGGCTACGCAAAAAAATCCTGGAAAAAGGCGGAGACCCTGAAAGAGAAACCTTAAATCTGGTTCCAACAAAAGAAGATAAAAACTTCTTTGTAGACCAGGCAGGAGACTACTGGAGAGCTTATATTTTCATTGAGGGCGCTGCTACTTATGACCTGGTGCAGAATAAGGAAGACTTCTATCAGAGCGCTGTTGCCTTTGGGCATTTCCAGGGATTACTGGCAGATTATCCGGCACAGACGCTCCACGAAACCATTGTAAACTTCCACAATACGGTAGACCGCTTTGCCAAATTTAAAAAGGCAGCAGCCGAAGACGTCATGGGCCGTGCCAAGGATGTCCAAAAAGAGATTCAGTTTGTCCTGGACAGAGAAGCTCTGGCACATACTCTGTGCGATATGCAGGCAGAAGGCAAACTTCCTCTTCGCGTTACTCATAATGATACAAAATTAAATAATATTATGATTGATGATGAAACCAGAAAAGCAATCTGTGTTATTGATCTGGACACCGTTATGCCTGGTCTTGCTGTCAATGATTTTGGGGATTCTATTCGTTTCGGCGCCAGCACTGCTGAGGAAGATGAAAGAGATTTATCCAAAGTTTCCTGCAGCATGGAATTGTTTGAATTATATACCAAAGGATTTATTGAAGGATGTCAGGGAAGTCTTACAGAAGCAGAATTAGAAATGCTGCCTGTTGGAGCCATGACCATGACTTATGAATGTGGAATGCGCTTCCTTACTGACTATCTGGAAGGGGATCACTACTTTAAAGTTCACAGAGACGGACATAATTTAGATCGTGCCAGAACTCAATTCACACTGGTAAAAGACATGGAAGAAAAACTGGAAACCATGAATGCCATTGTTAAAAAATATGGCTTTTCAAAATAGGAGGAATCAGCTATGGCAATTTTAGTAACAGGCGGCGCAGGTTATATTGGAAGCCACACAGTCATTGAACTTCAAAATGCAGGTTATGATGTAGTTGTACTGGATAATCTTTCCAATTCCAGCCCGAAATCCTTAGAACGCGTAGAAAAAATCACAGGAAAATCAGTTCCTTTTTACAAAGCTGATATCTTGGACAGAGATGCTTTAAACGAAATTTTTGATAAAGAATCCATTGATTCCTGTATCCATTTTGCCGGATTAAAAGCAGTTGGAGAATCTGTAGCAAAACCATGGGAATACTATGAAAACAACATTGCCGGAACTCTGACTCTGGTAGATGTTATGAGAAAACACAATGTAAAAAATATCATCTTCTCCTCCTCTGCTACGGTTTACGGAGACCCTGCTTTTGTTCCTATTACAGAAGAATGCCCCAAAGGACAGTGTACGAATCCATACGGATGGACCAAGTCCATGCTGGAACAAATTCTTACGGATATCCAGAAAGCTGACCCTGAATGGAACGTTGTTCTTTTAAGATATTTCAACCCAATCGGGGCTCACAAAAGCGGAACTATTGGCGAAAATCCTAATGGAATTCCAAACAACCTGATGCCATACATCACACAGGTTGCTGTTGGAAAATTAAAAGAATTAGGCGTATTTGGAAATGATTATGACACTCCTGACGGAACCGGTGTCAGAGATTATATTCATGTGGTAGACCTGGCAAAAGGCCATGTAAAAGCTCTGAAAAAACTGGAAGATAAATCCGGATTAAATATCTACAACCTTGGAACCGGAAATGGCTACAGCGTACTGGATATTGTGAAAAACTTTGAAGCCGCTACAGGTGTAAGCGTTCCATATGTCATCAAACCACGTCGTCCCGGTGATATTGCTACCTGTTATGCCAGCGCCGAAAAAGCAGAAAAAGAATTAGGCTGGAAAGCAGAATTTGGCATCAAAGAGATGTGCGAAGACTCCTGGAGATGGCAGTCACAGAATCCAAAAGGATACGAAGAATAAACAATATTAAAAATACGTAACTAAAACAGGGATGCGATTCCGGCGAATCTACATCCCTGTTTTTTTGCTAAAATTGCATTTCTGTAATAGCTCTTTTTTAATTTATTGCAGTATTTTCATACGATTCATTAGCATCTCATACTCTTTTTCCCTGTCCTGGAACCATTCTTCTTGAATCTCAGCAATCTGGTTCCAGCCCACTTTTTCCACTGCCTCCAGGGCAGCTTCTTTCTGTGTGAGAATGCGGGGAAATTCTGTCTGACAGTTGGCGCCTTCCAAAGTTTCGTAGCTTTGAAAAGCCTGATTAAAATCCATAAGAGGGTGCAAAGACACTGGTTTATTAGTCTCATTATCTATGAGAAAGCCCCAGTTTCCCCAGTGGCGGTCTGTATTTCCAATGAGATAATCCAGAAGATTCATCATATAATATCCATAGGCATCCAGTTCTAAAATATAAGACAGGGGATTCAATTCTTCATTCATTGCATAAATTTCAAACGCTTCTCTGGACACAATAGAATACTTCCGGGAGGTTATGAGATTACTCACAGATACCTTTTCTTCCTGATACACGCCCTCCTGATAAAGAACCTGACTGCACCGAAAACACTGACACACCTTACTTGCCAGAATTTCATTTTCCACTGCTGCTTTGTCTCCATCTTTCAAAAGCTGAAATCCCTGTTCCCGGCGAACCCAGGCTTTTGGAAAACACCCACTGGTAAACAAGTCTCTTGCCAGGCTTTCATTCTGAACAGACATCTGCTTCCCTCTTAATGCCACCTCCACAAAAGCATTATCCAAATGATTTTCATACAAATTAATCTGGTCAAAAGTGATGTTATCTCCCTCTTCTCTCACCCAGTAGATATCCATAAGAGATACGCATCGGTAGGCAAGGGCAATCTGTGCCCGCTCTCTGTCTGTCATAGCCTGTACTGCCCCAATGCTGTTCAGGATTTCTTTTACATACTTTCTGTCCAACGTAAGCATACGGGAGGCGCACCAGTAATAAAAATTGGTAATATTACTTACCAGGGTATCAATGTCTTCTTCTGTATCATCTAAGAAAAGATTATATGGCATAAAATCCGGCTCATAAATCACGCAATGTCCCTGTGTATCAATTCTGGCTGTTATTTTATTTCCATGCATAATCTCATAGCTTTTTTTCACACCTGTTCACCGCCCTGTTTTAAAATACATACTGTCTCAACCGTTCAAAAGCTTCCTGTACCCTGGATAATGGCAGCGCCAGATTCATACGGATATGGCTTGGACCATGAAAGGCTCTTCCGTCCTGCCATGCCACGCCTACATCCCAGCCGGCTTTTAGAAGCTCATCCATAGTCTTCCCATGCTTCTCACACCATTTTTTACAATCCAGAAACAGCATATAGGTTCCCTGAGGCTTTGATACTTTTACCCCTTCAAAATGCTCCTGAATATAAGTACAGGCAAACTCTGCATTGCCTTTTAATACCTGGCAAAGCTCATCCACCCACTGCTGACCTTCCTCTTTGTATGCCCCAATCAAAGCGTACATGGACAACACATTCATAGCATTATAATGGCTCAGGGACGATTCCTTTTCCACCCTGTCACGCAGCCAGGAATTATAAATAATGTGATAAGAGCCTACCAATCCTGCAAGATTAAAGGTTTTGGAAGGCGCATACATGGCAGCCGTGCGGTTTCTGGCATCCTCTGAAATGGATTGGGTGGGAATATGTTTTCCCTCTAAAATTAAGTCTGACCAGATTTCATCAGAAATAACAAACACATGGTATTTCTTATAAATTTCCATGGCTTTCTCAATCTCCCAGCGTTCCCACACACGCCCACAGGGGTTATGAGGAGAGCAGAACACAGCCGCATGAATATGGTTTTCTTTTATCTTCTTTTCCATATCCTCAAAGTCCATGCGCCACACCTGATTTTCATCTAAAACCAACGGAGAATGAATAATTTTGTACCCATTATTCTCCAGAGAAGAGGTGAAACCAATATAGGTAGGAGAATGCAAGAGCACCTTATCTCCTTTTGAACAGAGAACATTCAGCACGCTGATAACTCCGCCCAGAACACCATTTTCATAACCAATATGTTCCGGCAGCAAACCGGTAATTCCATTTCTTTTTTCCTGCCAGGAAATAATAGCATCTGTATATTCTTTTCTTGGATTAAAATACCCGTAAGCAGGATGCTCAATCCTGTGAATCATAGCTTCCTGAATGGTTGGAACTGCTTTAAAATTCATATCTGCCACCCACATAGGAATCACATCAAATCCCTCTTTTGGAGCATCCGGTCCAAAGCCCGGCTCCTCATACACCGCATCTACAGCAATAGCATCCCAGCCTCTCCGGTCAATGACCGATGTAAAATCGTATTTCATCCCTTTTCCTCCTCCTGTTTTCTTTTCTTTAAGCTCTTTTTCAGTTCTTCTAAACGCTCCGGATAGCTTTTATTTACCATTTCCGGGAAAGATTTCATAAGACGCCGCTCAAAAAAGCCCACTTCTTTTTGTTTTTTATGGATTTTTTCCAGCAACTCTTCCCTGATATCCGAATTCAAAATTTTCTCTTCCAGCTGCGCAAATTCCAGCTTTGCACTCCACTCCTGATACTTCTCCTGTAACTCTTCCCGAAGCTCTGCAAGTACCCGAAGTCTGAGATTAATACCCAGGGCACTCTTCACCGCCAGAGCAAAATCCGCTGCAAAATATAAGAAAAATGCAACCAGAAAACCCCATTTAAAATCCATACTAAAAGCTGCCAGCAGGGACTCAATACGCGGATTTAAATCAAAGGAAAGGAACAGGCACAGCAGTCCGAACAGAGTAGAATTCAGCAGACATACCCTTCCTTTTATATTAAAAGGACGCTTGGAATAATCCCACCATCTGGCATTAAACAGCTTCTCCATGAGCCAGCTTGTAAAATATTCCAACGTAGAAGTCATCAACATTCCGCCTAAAAAAACCACCATCACACTCTTGGGCAAAAACTTCAGAAAACCAAGAGTTACCACAGCCCCCACTCCATAAATGGGACAAAAAGGCCCGGTCAGAAAGCCGCGGTTTATCCACTCTCCTCTTCCAAGAGAGCAATAGATACTCTCACAGCACCACCCCAGAAAGCTGTAAATAATCAACTGCAATAAAATATCAACCATACTGTCTCCTCCACAAATTCTATGACAGGCTTTCTATTTCGTCCATCCAAATGCGCACACAGGCATCACTTGGCATCCGTAAATCTCCTCTTGGGGAAACAGCCACACTGCCTACTTTCGGTCCATCCGGCAGACAGGAACGCTTAAACTGCTGGGAAAAGAATCTCCAGTAAAACTTTTTCATCCACTTTAAAATCACTTCATTTTCGTAATTTCCGGCAAAGGCCATCTTTGCCATTCTATAAATTTTAGCCGGTGCGAAGTGGAATCTCAGCATATAATACAGGAAAAAGTCATGCAGCTCATAAGGTCCTACCAAGTCCTCTGTTTTCTGCGATATTTTGCCATCTTCCGGAGGAAGCAGTTCCGGACTTACCGGTGTGTCCAGCACATCCAGAAGAATCCTACGAATCTTCTCTTCTCCACAGGTATCTGCATAATACTGAACCAGATGACGCACCAGCGTCTTTGGCACTGAACCGTTTACTCCATACATGGACATATGGTCGCCATTATAAGTAGCCCATCCAAGTGCCAGCTCAGACAAATCCCCTGTTCCGATGACCATACTGCCCTTCTGGTTGGCAATGTCCATAATCACCTGGGTTCTCTCTCTTGCCTGGGCGTTTTCAAAGGTGACATCATGAGTATGAAAATCCTGTCCAATATCCTCAAAATGCTGAAGAACCGCTTTCTTAATATCAACTTCCATTAAGGCAGCTCCCAGTCCTCTGGTAAGCTCACAGGCATTGGTATAGGTCCGGTCTGTGGTTCCGAAACAAGGCATGGTAACTGCGGTAATTCCCTCTCTGTCCAATCCCAGAATATCAAAAGCCCTCGCTGTTACCAAAAGCGCCAGAGTTGAATCCAGACCGCCAGAAATTCCCAGCACAGCTCCTTTACTGTGGGTATGTTCCAGACGTTTTACCAGACCCATGGCCTGGATGGTAAGAATTTCATCACATCTTCTGTTTCTTTCTGCTGTCTCCTCCGGCACAAAAGGATTAGCTGCAAATCTGCGGTTTATGCTGGTTTCTTCCTCTGGAAGATGGAAAACAATCCTGGTATAGCCCTGACACTGCTCTCCCTCCCAGGTAGAAATCCGCTGCCTTTCCCCACAAAGCTTCTGAATATCAAAGGTTCCGTAAATGGTCTGATTTTGGAACATTTCCGCCTCTGCCAGAACACTTCCGTCCTCACAAATAAGATTCTGCCCTCCAAATACCAGGTCCTGGGTGGATTCTCCATTTCCGGCTGTTGCATAGACATAGCCGCACAGCAATCTTGCAGACTGCCCCTTTATAAGGGCTCTGCGGTAATCTGACTTTCCAACGGTTTCATCACTGGCAGACAGGTTTACGATTACGGTTGCTCCTGCCATGGCATGTGCCACACTTGGGGGAGCAGGTGCCCATAAATCTTCACAGATTTCTACGGCTACAGTAAGCCCTGGCAACTCTTCGCAAGTAAAGAGAAGATTGCTGCCAAACGCCACTTCCTGATCTCCTATTTTCACACTTCCTTCCACACCTCGTCCTGAAGCAAAATGCCGCGCCTCATAAAATTCACCATAATTTGGCAGATGAATCTTGGGAACAATCCCCAGAATATTTCCCCGGTTTAACACTGCGGCAGTATTATAAAGCTTACCGTCAAATACCAGGGGAAGGCCTATAAAAATCAGTCCTTCCACATCTTTTAATGCTGCTGCCGCTTTAAGAAGCTGCTCTTTTGCAGATGTAAGAAGCCTCTCCTGCCAGAACAAATCCCCACAGGTATAGCCTGTAATACTAAGCTCAGGAAATACCAGAATTCTGGCTCCTGCCTGACTCATTTCCTTTGCTTTTTCAATGATTTCTCTGGTATTACTCACGCAATCCGCAACCTGGATTCTGGGTGTTGCTGCCGCTGCTTTGATGAATCCGTCCTTCATATTTCACCACACCTTTCCGCCTTTTCTAAGCCCTTCAAACATTTTATCTTCTTCTGCATTCGTGCAGAATTCTCTTCAAATCCTCTACTGAGAACTTATAATTTTTATTACAGAAATGACAGTTCATTTCAATTTCTTTTCCTTCATCAATCATCTCCTGGATTTCTTTGCGTCCAATGCTGATTAATGCCTTTTCTACACGCTCCTTGCTGCAGTTACAGTGAAATTGTGTGGGAACCCTGTCATTGATTTCAATGTCAAAACCTTCCAGCAAAGTCTCCAGAATCCCTTCCGGCGTTTTTCCTTCTTCCAGCATTCCAGTTACAGAGGTTACACGTTTCAGATTCTCCTCCAGACGATTAATTACCTCTTCTTCTGTAAAAGGCATGAGCTGTAAAATAAAGCCTCCAGCCTGCTTCACCGTGTTGTCCTTTTCCATGAGAACTCCTAAACCTACGGAAGACGGAACCTGCTCACTGGTAGCAAAATAATAGGTTAAATCCTCTGCAATCTCACTGGTTCTCAGTTCTGTCTGTCCCAGGTATGGCTCCTTTAATCCCATATCTTTAATGACATTCATAAAGCCAATCCCAACAGCTCCTGCCACATCTAATTTTCCTTTTTCGTTGGCGTGAATCACAACGTTTGGATTTCCAACATATCCCTTTACATTTCCCTTTGCATCTGCTGTTACGGTCATACCGTTTAAGGGACCACTGGCATGAATCTGTAAAGTCAGAAGGTCCTTGTCACCTTTCATCATAATCCCCATCATAGAGCCTGCAGTCAGCAGACGTCCCAGGGCTGCAGTTGCCACAGGGCTGGTATTATGCGCTGCTCTTGCGTATTCTACCAGTTCCCTTGTGGTTGCTGCAAACGCACGAATCTGGCTGTTTGCCGCTGTTGCCCGAACAATATAATCTCCCATATCAAATCTCCTTTTTGTCCTTATTTTCTAATTGTTTTCCTTTTTCCCTGGCTATGAAATACACACGTTCACTGCCGGGTTTTGGCGCTTCATGGGTAAAAGCATCATAAACTGCTACAAACTCCATTCCTGCCTGTTCCAGCATTTCCTTTACATTTTCTATTTCATAAGCCCTCTGATAGTGAGTCTCCTCATACTTTCTGTATAGGGTTTCTCCCTGTATGGTTTCCGGAATAAAAAGCGCTAAATCATACTCATTTATCTGCTCATCCGGGTCATAATAATTATCCCAGATAAAGCTGGCATCTTCCCTGTTTTCCGCTATGGTCTGCTCTCCCAGAACCTCTCTGTATTTATACGCAGTATTCAAATCAAAGATAAACACACCGCCCGGATCCAGATAATTATTCACCAGCCGAAATACCTGGAGCAGCTCCTCTTCTTCCAGGATATAATTCATACTGTCGCAAAGAGATACCACAGCCTTTACCGTCCCGTAAAGCTCAAATTCCCGCATATCCTGAAACAGGTACAGAATATCCTGTCCCTCAGCCTGCCTTTTTTCCATGGCTATTTCCAACATATCCGGCGCATTATCCACGCCAATCATATCATATCCCCTGTTTGCCAGAAGTCTGGTCATATTTCCGGTTCCGCATCCCAGTTCCAGCACCAGTCCCTCTGTAACTCCATATTCCTGTAACAGTCCGGTGAGATATCCGCACCACTCTTCATAAGGAATATTGTCCATAAACAAATCATACACTCTGGCAAAGTTCTCATAAGAACTCATATCAGCACATCCTTTCTTTACGGATTAATACTACCATGAAAGCCCCTGGCTTGCAATCAAAAAAGAGACCGCCGTATCTCATAGCACATACCGACAGCCTCTTTCTTAATATTTATTTTATTTTGCGTCCTTAAACGGCGCATTGTAGATAGCCAGGGCAATTAATAAGGTTCCTGTTCCAAGCACCATCATTCCAAGCCCCTTTAGTTCTCCTGTCATCTTCCAGCCTGCAATGACCAGAAACAGTGACAATACAAACAAAATGATTAAGAGCGCCACGCGCAAAGCAGCATGTTCTTTCCAGAATTTCATTCTCTTCACCTTATCCTTTCAGTCCACCTACGGTCATACCCTGTGTTAATTGCTTCTGTACACAAATATACAAAATCAGAGTAGGCAGCATTACCAGCACAAGACCTGCGTACATGGTGCCATACTGAGCTGCAGACTGCTGCGCCTGCATCAGATTCAACAGACCAACCGGCAGGGTTCTTGTTCCCTTTGCTGAATTCATCAATGTCATGGAAATAATATATTCATTCCAGAAAGAGAGGAAGTTAAACAAAATAATGGTAATAATGGAAGGCTTTGCCATAGGGAAAATAATCTTCACCATGGTAGTCATATAGCCTGCTCCATCAATATAAGCAGCCTCCTCATAATCATGAGCCAGAGTTGCAAAATACCCACTCAGCAGATAAATAGTAAAGGGCAGTGCTGTAGCAGCATATACAATCGCCAGAACAACCAGGTTATTCAGCAAGAAGGTTCTGCCAAGCAGTGATTTAAACCAGTTATCTCCATCACGAAGCATTAAGAAAATCGGCACTACAATGTAGTTTACATTGATAAACAATCCAGCCATAAATGCCACGTTTAAGAATTTTCTGCCTCTGAATTTCATACGTGCCAGGCAGTAAGCAGCCGGCAGTGCAACCACCAGAAGAATAATCAGCGCCAATGCTGTTACAAATACAGAGTTCAGCATGTACTCACCCATCTTAGCGCCACTCCAGGCGTCTACAAAGTTCTGCCAGTAAACACCTTTTGGCAATGCCCATGGATTTCCGTAAAACTCGCTGTTCTGTTTAATAGATGCCATAAACACCCAGGCAACGGGTACGATAATAACCACCGCAAGCAGAGCCAGCGCAAAATATATAAAGACCTTATACAGCTTCTGACCTAAGGAAGCAGTATGAGTTTCATTTCCTTGATTCATCATTTGCTCTCCTTTCTAGAATTCCAATGGTTCACGTTCTGTTGCCTTATTTACCAGTGCAGACAGTGCAAAGGAAAAGACAAAAATTACTACTCCGATAGCCATACTATAACCATATAATCCCGCATCTTTCTGTCCATACATATAGCTCAGCGCAACCTCTGACGCACCATTTGGACCGCCGGAAGTCATGGCTTTTACAAACAGGAATGCCATATTAATGGTAGAAATAATAAAGAATGTCAGTGTAGTACGGATATTGGTCCAGATAAGCGGCAAGGTAATCTGGAAAAACTGAGTGATACGTCCTGCGCCATCCAGATTCGCACTTTCGTATAAACTCATAGGTACGCTGGCCATAGACGCCATATACATAACCATGTAGTAGCCAATTGCCTGCCATACCATGGCAATGATAATACTGATCATAACCAGCTTCTCGCCCTTCCACAAGATAGGATCTGTCATATCCTTGAAAAATCCGATAATGCTGTTTAACATTCCATTCTCCGGTTTATAAATCGCGGAGAAAATACCGGAAATAACGACAATGGAAAGAATGTTAGGAATATAAAAGATAACCCGGAAGAAATTCTGACCTTTGATTTTTTCTCTTGTGAGGATTGCCGCAAAAACCAAAGCAAAGCCAAAAGTTACAATCGTTACCACAATAATCAGCAGAATTGTATTCTGCATGGAGCGGATAAAATTAGAATCCGCAAACAGTTGTTTAAAGTTATCCAGACCTACAAAAGTCTCTGTAGGAGAATAGGCGCCTCTTTCAAATAATGACATACGAAAAACATTTATCGTAGGTATAATCATAAAGATGAAAAAGAGAATTACTGCCGGAGCAACGCATAAGAACAAGAAAACGCTGCGGTCTTTATTTTTTCTCATAAAATCACAATTCCTTTCTCTTCTTGCAACAAAGAAGGGGCAGCAGACATCTGCTGCCCCAAAAGCAGTCTACTTATCAGTAACTGTTCAGGTGAATTATTTCAGATTCTCTCTCATCTGGTCACTTGCTTCTTTTACACCTTTAATCCAGTCATCTTCTGTAATAGAACCTTCAACTAAAGAGTTTACAGGATCAAAGAAATTCTTACGTACATCAAGGCCTGCAACTGCTTCAAATGGTGCAAAGTTACCCATAGCAGCTTTTGCTCCATTATCATAGATAGAGTAGAACATTACGTTATCGCCTTCCAGTTTGTCTGCAATGTTAAGTACAGGCTGAATAGCGCCAGCTTCTGCAAAGATTTCACATGCTTTGTCACTGTACAGGAAGGAAATAAACTGTTTTGCTTCATCCTGGTTTTCTGCGCCAGATGGAATCCAGCACTGTTCAAACCATGTGTAGCTGTACTGATCTCCGCCATCTTTTACTGCCGGAAGAGCTGTCATACCCCATTTAAAGCCTTCTGCTCTTGGAGCCTCTTTCATCTCTCCTACAATCCATGTACCGTTTGGCATGAAAAGCGCTTTGTTGTCCAGAACCAACTGCTGATTCTGTGTAAAGTCCTGATCATTTGCCTGTGCAGGTGTAATCGGGTTTGTATACTCAGCAAGTTTTGTTACAATATCAAAACATGTTTTAGCTTCTTCTGTATCCCAGATTCCTTCTTCATAATGAGTAGCTTTATCAAAGAATTCCGGGCCGCCTGCAGAATACATTAATGCATAGAAGAATGCATCAAAGTAACCTGTTGTAGGATATGTAAATAAGGAAATGTCTTCTGCTTTTGCCTTCTCGCCAAGTTCCCACATTTCATCCCATGTTGTTGGAACTGTCCAGCCTTTTTCTTCAAACAGACCTGCATTGTAGAACAGTCCGCATGGAGAATAGAACATTGGAGCCAGGTAAGTTTTACCATCGCCATATGGATTTGTTAAAGAAGTATCGGTAAATCCACCTGCAATTTTTTCAGAAACCTTTACATCTTCACCTGGCACTGTCATATCCAGTACATCTGTGATATCTGAAATCAGGTTGTCCTTAATAAACTGTTCTGTAAGAGCTGCCTCACGTCCTGTTGCCAGATGAACAACATCCGGATATTCGCCACCCTGCATAGAAGGACCGATTACATCCTCCAGGTTTTTGTCTGTTGTTACTTCTACATTAATTCCTGTTTCTTCTGTAAATGCCTCTGCTACCTTTGTCCACATTTCAGAGCCATATGCGGTTTCAATAGCTGCTACAGAAATTGTTTTTCCTTCGGAATCCTTTCCCTTATCAGCGCTTCCTTCTGTCTTGGCATCACCTTTGTCTTCTGTTTCTGCCTTCTGTCCGCATCCGGCCATGCTGCCTAACAGCATTGTTCCTGCAAGCATCACTGCAAGTAACTTCTTCAGTTTCATAAATAATACCCTCCTTTAAGCGGTTTTGGTTTTCCATGTTGTACGAATGCACAACACTCTTAATAATTTTAGTATACATTTTTTCTCAAATTCTTCTAGTCGATTCTTGTGCTTTATTTTATATATCTTGCTGTTTTTATGTATTTTAACTGTTTTTTCCATGTATTCGCAAATATCCTGTGATTTTTATACAGAATCCTGCATGCTTCCCCTTTCAAAATCTCATAAAACTTCTTCCGATTGTCATAAAAAAGAACTTTCCGTCCAGTTTCCTTTTTATATTCCCTTCTTTTCTTATTTATGTTATAGTAAGGAGGTGCCAAAATATGACATAGAACAACAATTTATATAAAATATATTCCAAAGGAGATTTTATCATGAGCTGTAACCGCTATACACTGATTCAGGAAAAAGACCGTATTATTCACAGTGATGCCCGCCTGCTTTATTTAAGCACTGCAAAATACGGAGGGGACTGGCACAGTCTTCCTCACACCCATGACTTCACTGAACTTTTTTTTGTCATTGGAGGGAGCGGACAGTTTTCCATTGAAAATGAACTTTATCCTGTGCATGTGGGAGATTTATTCGTCATTAATCCCAATGTGGAACATACGGAGACCAGCCTGAACGCCCAGCCTCTGGAATATATTGTTCTGGGTGTGGAAAATCTGCAGCTTTCCCTTCAAAATGAAGATGATGATCGTTTTTGTGTGGTTCACTTCCAGAATCATATGGAAGATATCCTCTTTTATCTTCATACCATGCAAAGAGAAATCGAAGCCAAACCAGTGGGTTATGAAATGGTTTGTCAGGATTTTCTGGATATCCTGGTGATTCAGCTTATGAGACAGACAAAATTTTCTGCTGCCCTGGTTCCTTTAAACCGGCGTTCCAGTCATATCTGCGCTCTGGTCCGCCGCTATATTGACAACCATTATAAGGAAGAAATCACCTTAGAACACCTTGCTCAGATTGCCCACGTCAGCAAATATCATGTGGTTCACATTTTCAGCAAAGAATACGGAATTTCCCCCATCAGCTATCTGGCCATGCGAAGAATTGAAGAAAGCCGGCAGCTTCTTATTACTACCGACTTCTCTCTTTCTTATATTGCACACACTCTGGGCTTTTCTTCCAGCAGTTACTTCTCTCAGGCATTTCGCAAGCTGGAGGGCGTATCTCCCACAGAATACCGCCGCACTCACAAACAGCAGCGGACAGAGCAGCGCTAAAAATCTCCTGTGCGCTGACTCTTGTCTGCACTGATTTTTTATTATATACTGAACCCCAGTATAATGAATAAGGAGGCTTTACTTATGAAGTTTTTATATCCAGCGGTTTTCCGCAAAACAGAATCCGGCAAATTTAAGGCGCATTTTCCTGATTTAGAATGTTGTTACGCAGAAGGCGATACCTTAGACGAAGCCATTGACAATGCCAACGAAGCAGCCTATAACTGGCTGAGTTTGGAGCTGTCCGAAGAGGACTGTGAACTGCCCTCTGTAAGTGATGAAGGAGATATGGACTTACAGGAAGGGGATATTGTACGGACTATCTGCGTCAATGTGCGGTTTTATGAAGGATGGGATGAATAAACATCCCTACTCCTTCACGATTTTCTCACACCCAAGCTGTGACACCAGATAATATCCACCATAGATAATTCCAATAAGCACCACCGTAAGCAAAAGCGCTGGTCCGACACCCTTGGTATCATAAATAGACAGCAGATTCATACACACCTGAATGCCAAAAATAGAATGAATCACTGCCAGAATCACCGGCAGAAGGAACACAGTTCCGTTCTGTTTCCGAAGTCCCCTGCAGATTTCCTTTTGATTACACCCCAGCTTCTGGAGAATCTGATACTTTCCTTTGCTGTCTGCCGCATCTGATAAAATCTTCAAAGACAGGACTGCCGCCCCGGAAATCAGGAAACAGATTCCCAGATATAATCCAAGGAAAATATACATGGCGCTGCTGCCTATGGTATCGTCATGAACAGATGACTGTGTCGTAAAATATACAGGAAATCCATTCTCAGATTTTCCATTCATACGCTCATAAAATTTCTCATCCACCTCTTCCCTGAAGGCCTTGGTATCCTTTGTATAATCAGCAATAAAATAGTTCTTTCCCTGTTCCTCTTCTGTAAATTTCACAGAATCCGGAACCACAAGAAAGCCTTGATTCTGCGGGGAATAATTCATCATCAGGAATCCATCCTGACAGGTTGTTTCCTTTGGATAATAG
This sequence comes from Bacillota bacterium, assembly GCA_902363515.1. GTDB lineage: Bacteria > Bacillota > Clostridia > Lachnospirales > Lachnospiraceae > Blautia. The sequence goes on from CABJAN010000001.1 coordinate 246,942, forward strand.
GTCTGTCCCTTTATAGTAAGCTCTGGATTTTCTTTTAACCCTTTATTAAAAATCCCCACTGCGCCTTCCATATCTGCCACCATAAGATACTGATTTTCTTCCAGTTTACAGGCAGGCAGATGATACTTTTGGGCTGCCTGATTGTATGCGCTGACAGAAATAATTTCCAGTTTCTGCTTCAGATATTCCTCCCCTAATTTCCAGTTTTCTACTGCATCTCCTACAAGATCCCCCTGGGTTACCTCCTGGGTCTGATAGGTTGTAAGGGTTAATACATCCTGAAAATCTTTCTGAGAAATCTTCTTTTCTTTCATTACTTCTTCTATGGTTTTCCCGTCTTCCAAATCTTTTACCATGGAAATATCCACAGGCGCCAGCTTTTCCGCTTCTGCTTCTTTGAAATCTTTTCTGGCAAAGGCAGAGAATAAAATACAAATGGTCATGAATATAAGCAGGCAAATAACACTACAGGAAACCACCGTAGAATTTAGCTTATTGGAAATCTCCCCAAATACAAAAGAATTGATTTTCTTATAATAAACCTTTGGCATTTTTCCAAGAATCCACATAAAAAATCCGGCAAAAGACCAGAACACAAGAAGGGTTCCAACAATACCAAGGATGACCTGAGTCAGAACCTGATATTCAGACGCCAAATTCTTTGCCCCTGCGGTTACATTATAATAAGCATATCCCAGAATTCCACATGACAGAAGGAAAATCACCACAGAAACCACAGGATTTTTCAGCAGATTTCTTTCCTTTTTCTTCCCCGCTGTCATGAAATCAATAAGCCTGGTGCGTCCAATAGCTATGGTATTGAAAATCATCACTACTGCATAAATAATTAAAAAGTAAACAATAGATTTCACCACTGCTTTTCCTGAAATCACAAAAACAAATCTGGACACATCTGCCTGAAATAAATAGGAAACTACCAGAGACATAAGCTGGGAAAGTCCCATTCCAATCACCAGCCCTGCTGCCAGAGAAATCACTCCCATCCAGATGGTTTCCATCCACAAAATCCCCGCAATCTTCACCCTGCTCATGCCAAGAGTCAGATACACCCCGAACTCCATTTTCCGCTTTTTCAGCATAAACCGGCTGGCATAAACAATCAAATATCCCAGGATAAAGGAGACAAAAATACTCACCCCATCCATAACGCCATTCATCATATCCACAATGGCCGCTTTGGTCTTTGTAACCTCCATCATGGCAGTCTGGGTCTCAATGGCATTAAAAATATAAAACACCGCAATTCCCAGAATCATGGTAAAAAAGTAAATAGAATAATCCCGGATACTTTTCTTAAAATTCTTCACAGAAAGTCTAAATAACATGATTCAAATCACCTCCCAGCAGGGAAACCACATGAATAATTTCTTCAAAAAATTCCTTTCTCTCCTCTCTGCCTCTGCGTAGCTCATGAAATAGTTTTCCATCTTTCATAAACAACACACGCCCTGCATAACTGGCGGAGAAAGCGTCATGGGTTACCATTAAAATGGTAGCATCTAAATCCTGATTCATATATTGAAGGCTTCCAAGAAGCATTCCTGCACTGTGAGAGTCAAGGGCTCCGGTTGGTTCATCTGCCAGGATAAAACAAGGGTCTGTCACCATGGCTCTTGCACAGGCAACTCTCTGTTTCTGTCCTCCTGACATCTCGTAAGGATATTTTTTCAGCACCTCTGTGATATCCAGTTTCTGAGCTGCCTCCTTTACTTTCTTTCGTATGATTTCCGTTTTTTCATTCTGAATCTGCAGCGCCAGGGCAATATTATCAAAAGCATTTAAGGTATCCAGAAGATGAAAATCCTGGAAAATAAAGCCTAATTTTTCTCTTCTGAATTTCATCAAAGCATTTCCTTTTAACTTTGTAATATCCCTTCCTTCCACCAGAATATGGCCACTTGTTACCCGGTCAATGGTGGAAATACAGTTTAAAAGAGTGGTTTTTCCGGAACCGCTGGCTCCCATAATGGCAGTAAATTCTCCTTTTTCCACTATAAAACTAAGGTCATTAACCGCCTTGGTAAGACTTGATTTATTGCCATAAAATTTCATAAGATTTTGAACTTCTAATAGTTTCTCCATATCTGCTTCCTCTCTTTCCTTGTTTCTGCCCTCATTATAATAGAGAAACCATTCCCTATCCATTTCTTTGCATAAAATAACCTTACATTGCTGTAAGGTTAAAAATTCACATGCCCGCCCTTTTCAAAAGAGAGAACCACTTCCGTATATTCCCCTTCCTCTGAGAATACTTCTATTTTATGTCCCAGCCTTTCTGCCAGTTCTTTGCACAGATACAGGCCAATTCCGGTAGATGCCTGACCTGTTCTTCCATTTTTTCCGGTAAAAGATTTTTCAAATACCCTGGGCAAATCCTCTGTGGGAATTCCTATTCCATTATCACGAATATGAAGCCTGACAGGCCCATCTCCCACTTCGCTCCACAGGCGGATACAGGGGTTTTCTCCTTTTCGATATTTCACAGCATTGCTGAAAATCTGTCCCACCAGAAAGCCCAGCCATTTCTCATCCGTAAGCACGCAAAGGTCTTCTGTCTCCTGGAAAATCCTCACATGATTTCCAATCAGACTGTCCTTATTCTCTCCGATTACCCGGTCTGTAATCCTTCTAAGGGAATACTCCTGAATCACATAATCCTTCTCCGGCACCTGGCTCCTCAGATAGTACAATACCTGTTCCACATAGCTTTCTGTTCTGGCAAGCTGCTCCTTTAGGGTTCTGGCAGAGCCCCCGCGGTAATCTTTCAAAAGCAGGCGCATACTGGCAATAGGCAGCTTAATTTCATGCACCCAGGTCTCAATATACTGCTTAAATTCATTATTCTTCCGTATCTGCCGATAGATTTCATCATTCATGGATTTTTCCATTTGCACCATAGTGTTATAGAACAATTCTCCTTCTAAAAACTCCGGGCGCTTCAACATTTCCAGCAAAAAATATTTCTCTTCCAGTGTATTTAGCCTCTCTTCCATGTCTCTGTAAAAAGTCTTTTTTCTGGAAAAATCATAAAATAATATGCCAAACACAGCAATTCCCTGAACCACAAAAACAAAAATCTGCACCGGCAGCTTTGCATGAAACATCCACAAAATACTCTCTACAATTCCTGCCTGTAAAGCCCAGATAATCAGGAACATTCCATGGTCTTTCACATAGTTTTTCACATTCATACTAAAAGATATCCCTGCCTTCTTCTGGTCTCAATCACACCGGAAAGTCCTACTTCCTCCAGACGTTTTCTGAGACGGTTGATATTCACTGTAAGTGTGTTATCATCCACAAAATCATTGCAGTCCCAGAGATAATCCATCAGTTCATCCCTGGAAACAATCTTCCCCTTGTTCTTCATCAGGTAATATAAAATGGAAATCTCATTCTTGGAAAGCACTACTTCCTGCCCATCATACTTCATGGTACTTCGCAGCAAGTCCACCTGCATTCCTCTGTATTCTACCTCTGTTTTCTGATTTTCCGGTGTCATTCTGCGAAAAATCGCCTCTATTTTCAACAATAACAAAGTAGGATTATAGGGCTTGGTAATATAATCATCTGCCCCATAACTCATAGCCAGAATTTCGTCCATTTCTTCTGCCTTGCTGGTAAGCATCATCACAGGAACCTGGGATTTTTTCCTCAGATTTCTCAAAATTGCCTGTCCATTGGTTCCTGGCAGAATAATATCCAAAAGCACTAAATCTGCCTGGGATTCCAGAATTTCCCTGTCTGCTTCCATAAAATCCTGAATCAGGCAGGGCGTATAACCATTCTCCTGCAACAGACCTGCCAGAGCAGTTCTGAGACTCCTATCATCTTCTACTACAGCAATCTTCTTCATAACGTATTCCCTCTTCTCTCTCCAGTACAGCGTTGTGCAAATAACCGTCCGATTCTGTTGCTATTATAACAGTCCCCGCCTGTTTCCCGCAAGTATGACAGCACGCTTATTGTTTTATAACCCAAAAACAGCTTTCCCGGAGAGCTGCATCACTTTCCGAAAAAGCTGTTTTCTTATTCTTTATACAAATTGATTTCTGGCGGCATCATATTCATAATCAATACCCGCCAGTTTTGCTGTAATTTCTTCTATGCTGCACTGTTTATCTTCACACAGCGCAGACAGGGAAGAATAAAAATCTCTTAGCTGGGTGTTTACATAACTTAATAACATTACCGGATCTTTTGGCATTACAAGGTCTCCTTTGGAATTACAGAACCTCCTCCACAACCTCTGTATGTGCAGTCAGTTCGCCATTTTCTACATCTATGACAATCCGGTCATTGGCTCTTATATTGCCCGCCAGAATCAGTTTGGCAGTTAATGTCTCCACGTATTTCTGAACATACCGTTTCAGCGGACGGGCGCCATAAACCGGGTCATAACCGCCTTCTATAATATAATCCTTGGCTGCTTTTGTCAATGTCAAAGATAATTCCTGGTTTTTTAATCTCCGGTTCAAATCCTCCAGAAGCAAGTCTACAATACCACCAATATTATCCTTAGTAAGAGGCTTAAACATAATAATTTCATCCAGCCTGTTCAGGAATTCCGGACGGAAATGTCCTCTCAAATCCCTGTCTACCAGGTCTCTTGCTTCCTGTTTAATCTCACCGTTTTCCTCAATACCATCCAGCAGATAAGTAGAGCCAATGTTAGAAGTCATAATAAGAATGGTATTCTTAAAGTCCACAGTCCGCCCCTGAGAGTCTGTAATACGTCCGTCATCCAGAACCTGCAGAAGCACATTGAATACATCCGGGTGCGCCTTCTCAATCTCATCAAAAAGGACAACCGAATAAGGTTTCCTGCGCACTGCCTCTGTAAGCTGACCGCCTTCCTCATAGCCTACATATCCCGGAGGCGCTCCAATAAGTCTGGACACAGAATATTTCTCCATGTATTCACTCATATCAATACGCACCATATTCTGTTCATCATCAAACAAAGTGGCAGCCAGTGTCTTAGCCAACTCCGTTTTACCAACACCGGTTGGTCCCAGGAATAAGAAAGAACCAATAGGTTTGGTTGGGTCTTTAATTCCTGCTTTGGAGCGGATAATGGCATCTGTAACTTTGGTTACACCTTCATCCTGTCCAATGACACGTTTGTGCAATTCTGTTTCCAGATTCAGGATTTTGCTTCGCTCTCCTTCCGTAAGCTTTGCCACCGGAATGCCAGTCCAGCGAGAAATAATTCTGGCAATTTCTTCATCTGTAACGCTCTCGTGAACCAGGGATAAATCCTGATTTTTTACTTTTTCTTCCTCTGCAGCCAACTGTTTCTGCAGCATAGGAAGCTCTCCATACTGAAGCTTTGCAGCCTCATTTAAGTCATATTCTCTCTGTGCTTTCTGGATACGGTTATTCATATCCTCAATCTGTTCCCTTAACTTCTGGAGACGTTCCACAGAGTTTTTTTCATTATCCCACTGGGCTTTCTGTGCATTAAATTCATCCCGAAGCTCTGCCATTTCCTTCTGCAAATCCACCAGACGGTCCTGGCTCAGACGATCATTTTCCTTCTTTAATGCAGCTTCTTCAATCTCCATTTGCATGATTTTTCTTCGCATTTCATCCAGTTCTGTTGGCATGGAATCCAGCTCTGTCTTAATCAGCGCGCAGGCTTCATCCACCAAATCAATGGCCTTATCCGGCAGAAAACGGTCTGAAATATAACGGTCTGATAAGGTCGCTGCCGCTACCAAAGCTCCGTCTGTAATCTTCACGCCATGGAACACTTCATAGCGCTCCTTCAGTCCACGAAGAATAGAAATCGTATCTTCCACCGTAGGCTCATCCACCATAACCGGCTGGAATCTACGCTCAAGAGCAGCATCCTTTTCGATATATTTGCGGTATTCATCCAGGGTAGTTGCACCGATACAATGCAGCTCACCTCTTGCCAGCATAGGCTTTAACATATTTCCTGCATCCATAGCGCCATCTGTCTTGCCAGCGCCTACAATCAAATGCAGTTCATCAATAAAGAGTATAATCTGACCTTCACTTTTACGTACTTCTTCCAGAACCGCTTTCAGCCTTTCCTCAAACTCTCCTCTGTACTTGGCACCAGCCACTAATGCGCCCATATCCAGGGAAAAAATCTTCTTATCTTTCAGTCCTTCCGGCACATCGCCCCGGACAATACGCTGTGCAAGACCCTCTACAGCCGCAGTTTTACCAACACCTGGCTCACCAATGAGAACCGGATTGTTCTTAGTCTTTCTGGATAAAATCCGAATGACATTACGAATCTCTGCATCCCTGCCAATAACCGGATCTAACTTCTGTTCTCTTGCTTTTTCCACCAAATCCTGACCATATTTATTCAAGGTATCATAGGTCACTTCTGGATTGTCTGTAGTCACTCTCTGATTACCTCTTACTGTGCTAAGTGCCTGAAGAAAACGCTCTTTTGTAATGCCATATTCCTGCCAGATTTTCTTCATAGACGGGCTTGGATTTGCCAGAAGCGCCAGGAATAAATGTTCCACAGAAACGTATTCATCTCCCATGGCTCTTGCCTCATCCTCTGCACTTACCAGCGCTTTGTTTAAATATTGTCCAATATATGGCTGTCCTCCCGACACCTTGGTTCTGGCGTTCAATGCCTGCTCCACATTGCCCATGAAATGTTCTTTTTGGATTTCCATTTTCTCAATGAGCTTCAAAATCAGGCTGTCTTCCTGTTTTAACAGATTATAAAGCAAGTGTTCCTGCTCCACTTCCTGATTTCCAAACTCATATGCTGTTTTTTCCAAATCCTGGACGGCCTGCAGTGACTTCTGAGTAAATTTACTGATGTTCATAGTATCCCTCCATTTTGGTTATTCAAATCCCGAAAATCTCTCCGGGTGTGCTTTTTTCTTGTTCTAGTGCAAATATAACACTTATTATTAGCAATGTCAATAGGTGAGTGCTAATTTATTTGTTATTTTTTCAGACTTAAAAAGGCGCAAGCCACATATCTATGACTCACGCCTTTTGCCTTCTGCTATTTTAAACATAGCTAGGCTGAATTCTGTAATCTCCCTGTTTCAGCCTACTCTTTTGTGATTCAAATAGGTGGGATTGCATGTTTTTCTCAGATAAGCCTACTTTTTTCTGTTCGAAATAGGCTAAATTCCAGGATTTTCTCTTTTCAACCTATTTTTTTCTCACGAAATATAGATTGTATTCACAGAATCTTTCTTTTCAACCTATTTGGTTTTCAAATAAGTAGGTCTGATTTCATAATTTCTTAAAAACTACCTATTCGTGCCCCAAAAATGTAGGCTAAAAATCACAAAACAATAGTTTCAACCGAAAAACACAATCCCTTTCCGCATCTGCAGTTCTACTTTTTTCTAAATTTTTCAGACTTCTGCAAAAGGTATTGTACCTGTTAATAAATTTGCTTTCCATATTTCCTAATATCCTCCAATAAAAACTCATTACGAATGTTATCGTAGTCAAAAATATCTATTTTCCGAAGTGTATCAATTTCTTCCAGCTCCTCCTCCAGTTTCCACATATTGTCGCATCCATAGACAACAAAATCGATATCACTTTCCGGCGTTGCCGTACCTGTTGCAAAAGAACCAAACAAATACAATTTTTTCACCCCGTTTTTCTTACATATTTCTGTAACTCTGGCAATTAATTCTGGAATAGGCATAACATTCATGGACTCCTCCCCCCTTCATCTTACAACTGGTCCATCTTCTCTTCATCCAGCACAAATACCTGCACTTTTACCCAATTATCTTCCAGATACTCCGGCTCCAGCATAGAAACTGCGGCACATTTACTTTTTCCATCCCGTATCTCAAGTTCATCAAAAGAAAAGTGCAGACTTTCTCCTTCTTCCAGAATGGACGCATCCGGTGAAATACGAAGAGTCACAGCAAAAGAGGAAATTCCATTGGGGTGACTCATCATGGTTTGTTTGTGAATCATGGCTTTCTCCATTACTTCTTCCTCAAATGGATAATCGCCGGTAATCTCTGCCAGATTTTCAAATGTTGTAATCCCTGTATAATGATATGCGCTGTCCTGGCTCACATCATATAATACCAAATTTCTCATGTACACCACCTCATCCTTTTGTCATTTATTACTACCATTTTATCTTGAAATCCGGGAAAGTGCAACGGAAAGTATTGCTCCCTACAGCAGCAAATCCCGCTTTTTAAATCTCATGATTCCCACAGCCAGAAACACTGCTGCCCCTGCCAAAAGTACGCCCAATCCCATAAAACTGTGGGACTCATATTTCACCAAACCTTCCGGCATAAACAAGGTTAAAGGAGTCACGTATTTTAAAAATTCCACTTTTTCATCCACCTGAGACAGCATTTGCGCTAGAAAAAACAGCAGTCCTAAACCTGCCCCAAATCCAACCGAAAATTTCAGTTCATCAAAAAAACATGCAAACATAAAACACAAACATGCCAAAAAGAACTCCAGCAAAAACAGCCCGGCATTTAAAAGAAGAAACTTTGAAACCTCTAATTCTCCCTGAAACATTACCTCACTAACACAGAAAATAAAGCCTGTTGCATATAAAAGTAAGATAAGTAATCCAATAAGCAAAACCATAAACTGGGTCACAATAATCTGGGTGCGGCTATAGTGTGTATTTAACAAATATGCCATAGAACCTTTATCCATATATTTTGCAACTAATTTATAGCACATGATGAGAATATAGATAAACGGTATCAGAACCAGAATGAAGCCATACAAATAGTTATTGAGAAAATCTAACAAGGTTATTCCCGGATTTTCCATTCCAAAAACCGCAAAAAACTGTGGCATACTTTCTGCCAGCGCATTGATTCCTGCGCCTAATTCCGGGTCAAACATAGCTGTAATAATCCCTGCATAAAGGGTGATAATTCCTAAGAACAGCAGTATTATTTTACCACTGGATTTCAGTTCTGTTTTTAATAACGGAATGCTCATTTTTTATCTCCTCCATAGTATTTCATAAATACTTCTTCCAGGGTCTGGTATCGTACATTCAAATCCTTTATCTGGTATTTGCATAGCTCAGAAAGTAAATGATTGACATTCTCCTTTGACAGCAAATACACAGTATTTTCCTTCCTCTCCCCTGGATATTGTTTTTGAAATTCCATGGCATCCTTTACATTGGAAAATGTAATTTCATAATGTTTGCTCATTTCACTTCTCATATTATTGATATCCTCATCTGCCACCATACGGCCATCTTTTATCATAATAATCCGCTCACAGGTGTTTTCAATTTCCTCAAACATATGGGATGACATTAAAATAGTTTTCCCTTTCTCTTTTTCCTCTTTTATGAGTTCCACAAACTCATTTTGCATCAGAGGGTCTAGCCCTGTAGTAGGTTCATCCAAAATCAAAATCGGTGCATCCTGCATAAATGCAATGATTAACCCAACTTTTTGTTTCATGCCCTTGGACATTTTCTTAATTTTAACCCTTGTGTCTATTTGAAAAACATCCATCAATTCTCTGGCGTAATCCATGTCTTTTATCTTCTTCATATCAGCCATAAACTGGATAAATTCCTGTCCGGTCATGTTATCCATAAATGCAATTTCCCCTGGCAGGTAACCGACTTTTTCCTGGACAGAAGATGCGTCTGCAAAACAATCCATTCCTAATATTTTTGCAGACCCCCGCTGGGGTTTCAAAAATCCCATGAGATGCCGAATCGTTGTGGTTTTCCCCGCTCCATTGGAACCCAGAAATCCCACAATTTCCCCTTGTTTCAGAGAAAAAGACAAATCAAAGATTCCCCGGCTATTACCAAAGTCCTTCGTTAAATTGGTTATTTCTATGATGCGCCTCATATCTCCTCCTTATAACATGCCTTTTTCATCAATGTTTCCCATGTCTTAAAGTCAGCTAAAAAATCCTCTAAAATAATCGGAGTGTTCATCCTTTTCTTTTCATTTATATACCCTTCTGACATCCATAACATCATTTGATATATTTGTTTCGGGTTTACATCTTTCTTAAATTTTGCAGTATCTATATTTCTAAAGTAAATATCAAAGGAATTATATAAAGCATCATTCATGTAGGATGCCCATTGCTTACTTAGTCCACTACTTTTGTCCGAAACAGCATTAATAGAAAAATCTGTTATAAAAGGATATTCTGCAATAATCTTTAGCTTCTGTTCTGTCGCAAAATGAATTCGCTCAAAAAAATCCGTGATTCTTTGAAATTCTTGTGTTTCCATGCTTTTCAGCATAAGATTTTGACAAAATTCATGTAAGTATAAATAAAAACTTTCTTTATTCTTGAAATAATAAAACAATGCTCCTTTAGAAATTCCTGCTTTATTTGCAATATCTTCTGTATTTGCACCTTTATACCCGTACCGTCCAAAATATTCAAAACCGGCATTTATAATTTTTAATTGTTTTTCTTTTGGAAGCTCTAAAAATTTATCATATTCTGTCATTGCCCTCACCTCTCTTTGACTTTTCCGGTCAATTATCATTGTAAAAGATTGACTATTTTTTTCAACCCCTGAAAATAACTATTTTTCTTTGCCTCTACCGTTTGCATGGTCACAGCTTTATTTTCAACAGCCACTTCAACACGTTGAATCAGTTCATCTTTAAAAATATTTTCCATTTCATCATGAAGCAAACAGTGGTTTTTCATGTGCCAAACAGTGGTTTTGTATCATACAAACGCAATATAATTCCCCTATTTGTAACCTTATCACATATTTTCCCGCATTTTTGTGGTATCCTATTTTTATCAAGTTCAGGAGGATTCTTATGAAAACAAAACGACACTATGCAATCCCCACTTTTTTCGGACTTCTGCTTACGCTCTTTCTCTTTACCGGATGCAGTCAAACAACTGCTTCTCAATCGGATTCCAAATCTGGCAGTTACCAACAGATTTCCTCTAAAGAAGCTGAGGCCATGATGGAAGAAGAGGAAGATTACCTGATTCTGGATGTACGAACCCCGGAGGAATATGAAGAAGCACACATTCCAGAAGCAGTAAATGTTCCCAATGAGACCATCGGAACAGAGGAAATACCAGAACTTCCGGATAAAGAACAGCTTATTTTTGTCTATTGCCGCAGTGGAAACCGCAGTAAGCAGGCTTCCCAGAAACTGGCAGACTTAGGATATACCAATATTATAGAATTCGGCGGTATCAACGATTGGAACGGAGATACGGTTACAGGGAGGTAAAATTCATGGGATTTTTTGATTTTTTCAAAACACCTGACATTAATCAGGAACTTATAGCTTTTCATAATACAAAAGGCGGCGTACTATTAGATGTAAGAACACCACAGGAGTACAAAGAAGGACACATTCCCGGAAGCCAAAATGTGCCCCTTCAGTCTTTGTGTCAGGCAGCATTTGTTGCACAGCCTCAGACTCCTTTATTTGTGTACTGTCATTCCGGGGTAAGAAGCAGGCAGGCAGTTGCCTTATTACAGGAAATGAATTATACAAATGTGAAAAATATAGGTGGCATTGCTTCCTATACAGGAAAGGTGGATAAATAATATGAAAGTTGTAATTGTAGGTGGCGTAGCCGGTGGAGCAACTGCTGCAGCCAGACTTCGCAGATTGGATGAACAGGCAGAAATCGTAGTGTTTGAACGTTCCGGTTTTATTTCTTACGCAAACTGTGGACTTCCCTACTACATTGGAGATGTGATTACAGACCCCCAGGATTTGACGCTTCAGACTCCTGAGAGTTTTTTCTCCCGTTTCCGCGTCAATATGAAGGTGCGTCACGAAGTTACAGCTCTTCATCCTGAGAAACATACCGTATCCGTGAAAAATCTAAAAACAGGGGAGGAATTTGAAGAATCGTATGACAAACTGATTCTCTCCCCAGGTGCAAAGCCTACACAGCCTCCAGTTCCTGGAACTGACTTAAAAAAACTATTTACCTTACGTACCGTGGAAGATACCCTTAGCATCAAACGGTATATCAACCGAAACCACCCCAAATCTGCAATTCTGGCAGGAGGTGGATTCATTGGCCTAGAAGTTGCAGAAAATCTCCGGGAACTTGGCATGGATGTTACCATTGTCCAGCGGCCGAAACAGCTTATGAAACCTTTTGATTCCGATATGGCATCTTTCATTCACAATGAAATGCGCAAACACGGTGTGAAACTGGCTCTTGGACATACGGTGGAAGGCTTCGAGGAGACAGAAGATGGGGTTCAGGTCTTATTAAAAGATGAAGCACCCCTTCACGCAGATATGGTTATTCTGGCTATCGGTGTGACTCCGGATACCAGACTGGCAAAAGAGGCCGGGCTGGAGCTTGGCATCAAGGGCAGTATCCTGGTCAATGACAAGATGGAAACTTCCGCACCTGATATCTATGCAGTAGGAGATGCCGTACAGGTAAAACACTATGTAACAGGACAGGACACACTAATCTCCCTTGCAGGTCCTGCAAACAAACAGGGACGTATTGCAGCAAACAACATCTGCGGCATAAACAGTCATTATCCAGGCTCTCAGGGAAGCTCTATTGTAAAAGTATTTGATATGACTACCGCTGCCACCGGAATCAATGAAACAATCGCCAAAAGTACCGGGCTGGATGTGGACAAGGTCATTCTCTCTCCTATGAGCCATGCAGGCTACTATCCAGGCGGCAAGGTTATGACCATGAAAGTAGTATTCGAAAAAGAAACTTACCGTCTTCTTGGTGCACAGATTGTCGGTTATGAAGGTGTGGATAAGAGAATTGATGTCCTGGCAACTGCTATCCATGCAGGTATGAAAGCCACAGAATTAGCGGAACTGGATCTGGCTTATGCACCTCCTTATTCTTCTGCAAAAGACCCGGTAAATCTGGCTGGATTTATGATTGAAAATATCGAAAACGGAATTTTGAAACAGTTTCATATAGAAGAGATTGACCAGCTTCCAAAAGATGGCAGTGTTACCCTGCTTGATACCAGAACTCCCGGAGAATACGCACGTGGACATGTAGATGGATTCCAGAACATTCCTGTAGATGTCCTGCGTGAACATCTGGATGAAATCGAAAAAGGAAAACCCGTTTATGTTATCTGCCAGAGTGGTCTCAGGAGCTATATTTCGACCAGGATTCTTACTGGAAATGGATATGATGTGTACAATTTCTCAGGCGGTTTCCGCTTCTATGATGCAGTCACCAATGACCGTTGCCTCATGGAAACCGCCACCGCCTGCGGTATGGATTTAAGTGTTTAAGAATTATAAAGAATATTATGGAAAATCAACGTTTCCTGACTTAAATTTTGGTAGGCATGAGGAGCATCTGCTTTAAATCTTATACTTTCTCCACGTTCAAGGCAAAACGTGTTTTCTCCTACTTTCAGCTGTAGCTTTCCTGAAAAAACCGTAATAAATTCAATGGTTCCTCGCATATGCATCTCTGAAGTCCAGCTATACCCAGGCTGGACTTCAATATAATAGACACTAAATCTTTGATTTTCATCTCCTGAAAAAATGATATAGTTCTTAAGGTTTTCATCCGCCTCAATAATCGGATCCATTTCTGAAAGCCGAACAACTTCATATGGGGCACGCTGCTGTGAAACTAAAGCATTAAATGGAACCATCATGCCATTTGCAATCTTCCACAGCGTTGAAAGTGATGGGTTTCCATTCCCTCGTTCTATCTGTGACAACATAGATTTACTAACTCCGCTAAGCTTAGATAATTCTTCTAAGCTTATATCTTTTTCCTGCCGAATTCTCTTGATATTTTTTGAAACAATTAAATTAATGGTATCCAACTTATTCCTCTTTTCCATTGACAATATATTGATATTTATTGTATCATTATATTAAACAATATGTAGTATTATAAAAATTTTTCCAAATATTGAATTTCATTCTGTTGGTAGTATATCTTATCTACTTTGTTTTTTCAATTGCTTGGAAAGATGTGTGTTTTCCTATTAGGAAGAATTTTGGGAGAAAGGAGACTTTACCATGAAAAAATTGAATTTAGACCTTCTATATGACAGAAAAGGAACCGACTGTGTAAAATGGGATCACAAAAATTTTGTAGACAGCAGAGTATCTGACAATGCTTTACCCCTGTGGCTTTCTGATATGGAGTTTAAAATTGCTGACGAAATAACAGAGGCTTTAATTAAGCGAATCGAGCACGGATTTCTCGGACATTCCATGCCTGGTGAAAACTATTTTCAAGCTGTACAAGGCTGGTATAAGCGGCGATTTAACTGGACAATAAAAAAAGATTCCATTTTTTATTCGCCCGGTGTTCTCCCTGCACTTGGTTTTATTTTAAGTGGTTTCACAAAAGAAGGTGACGGTATTATCATTCAGGAGCCAGTCTTTTATCCTTTTGCTGAATTAATCAAAGGAAACAATAGAAAAGTTGTAAACAATCAGCTAATAAATAACGATGAACATTACAGCATTGATTTTTCAGATCTGGAACGCAAAGTAAAGGATCCAAACAATACCATGCTGATTCTATGCTCCCCTCATAATCCGGTTGGCAGAGTATGGACAAAAGAAGAATTGACAAAGGTGATTGCTCTATGTCGTGAAAATGATGTTTTGATTTTTTCTGATGAATTGCATTGTGATGCAACACGCTTTGGTGTCACCCACATTCCCACCATGACAGTAAGCGATTACAGCAAAATCATTACAGCGGTTGCATTAGGAAAAACATTTAATGTAGGCGGTGTCCCAATTTCACAAATTATTATTAATGACGAAAATTTAAAGAGAATATGGTACCAGGAAACCAGGTTAAAACATTATATTAGTTTTGCACCACCTCTTGATATGATTTTGACGGAAACTGCTTATAACAAGTGTGATTATTGGGTGGATGAGGTAATGAAATATGTGGAAGATAATTTTGATTTTTTAGAAGCATATCTACAAAAGCATCTTCCAAAAACAAAATTTAAAAAGCCTGAAGGAACCTTCCTGGCATGGATTAATTTTGGTGCTTATGCTGATTACAATGAACTATTTGACCTATTAATCACGAAATATAACGTGTTGATTGAAAACGGCCGTACATTTGGTGAATCTGGTGCCGGATATTTTAGAATGACCGTTGCATGTCCAAGGAGTATGCTCAAAGAGGGCTTAGAGCGGATTCTATCCGCAATTAATGAATTAACAAATTCATAATTAAAGTGGAATACTTTTTTGTATTGTACAATCAAATAACTGAAAAACACCTTTGGCAGAAAAACAATTTCAAAAATGCTTGCTTCTTTCAAAGGTGTTTTTACTTTCTATTCTACACGCCACTCTGCATCTGATTTCCACATACACTCGGTTATCATCATGTGAGAAAATACGGCATCAAAGGAACCTTCTGTGGGGCTCGCTGCATAAATGCCAAAAACTATCTCTCCTGCTCCTTCCCACATATGGAAAATCCTCATTTGTTTAAAATTAACTCCATCCTGGCTGCATTCGATACAATAGTCACTTCCCCTGCGGGAAAAACGGTACCACATACTTTTGATTTCAGACGAAATATCGGTGGTTGCCCAGTCGGAATATCCATGGTTTGTAACCACACTGCCCAGCCTTTGGATTTTTTCATCCTCATATTCAATGGAAGCCTTAAACCAGTTGTCACTGTCCAAATACATCGCAACACCGCACTGGTCAAACCGTTTGTCCCTGTCAAACTCGGTTTTTACGATAAACGAAAAATACTGTTCTTCTGTACGGATCTGCAGCACGGGGGCATTATCATTCTGGAAACCATAGTAGGTTCTCGCCCATAAATCGGTTTCCTTCTCTGTGGTGATCACCACTTTCCCATCCTGTATCACATACTTCTTTGGTTCTCTTGTCCACTTTGGACTGCATTTTAGAAATTCCATGCCAATCCCTTCCTTTCTTTCTTAACGTTATTGCACATTCCAATTCCCAATAATAATAGAACTGGAAAAATACCGGCAGCAAATATACCCAATTTCAAATTTTCCCCTGCCAGGCTGGAAACTGCTCCTACCACGGTTGGACCGGAAGAACATCCTAAATCTCCGCCCAAAGCCAGAAGTGCAAACATGGCCGTTCCTCCTTTTGGCAGAACTTTTGCCGCTTTACTAAAGGTTCCCGGCCACATAATTCCCACAGAAAAACCGCACACTGCACAGGAAATCAGGCTGAAAAGCGGTGTAGGGAAGAAAGCAATTCCCAGATAAGAAGCAATGCACAGCACACAGCTAAGCCTCATGAAACGATCCAGTTGAATCCTGTCTCCATACTTTCCATAAAAAGCTCTGGATGTTCCCATAAGGATTGCAAAAGCCATAGGCCCTGCCAAATCTCCTGCCACTTTTGAAATTCCAAGGCCTTTTTCAGCAAAGGTGGATGCCCACTGGCTCACAGCCTGCTCACTGGCTCCCGCACACACCATCATAATCAGCAAAATCCAGAACATTTTCATACCGAATAATTCTTTCAGGCTAAGCCCCTGCTCACCTTCTTCTATCAGGGAAGGAACCGGCACCTTTGCAAATACAAATGTATTTGCAAGTGGTACGAATGCCCACAGGACTGCCATAATTTTCCAGTTCTCAATGCCAAAAACAAAGAAAAACAGTGTAGACAGAAGCACTACGCCTACATATCCCCAGCAATAAAAGGAGTGGAGCATGCTCATAGCTTTTTCCTTATTTTCTGACGGGCATGCCTCTACAACAGGACTTACAATCACTTCCAAAAACCCGCCACCAATGGCATATACCATGACAGAAATCAGAATACCCATGAACGCAGAGGGCAGCATATCCGGTAAAATGGTAAGGAGCAGCAAGCCTGCCACAGAAAGCACATGAGCGCCTATCATGGCTTTTTTGTACCCGATTTTATCCACAAATCCCACAGCCAGCAAATCAACCAGAAGCTGTACGCCGAAGTTAAAGGTCACAAGCATAGTAATCTGTGCCAAGGGAATTTCATAAGTACGCTGAAAAGTCAAAAATAATAAAGGTACAAAATTATTTACAATGGCCTGTACAATATAAGCAACGAAACAGGCGGTAATGGTTTTATTATACTGGTTTTTCATTTTTTCTTTTCTCCTTTCTCACTGGATTATATCCCATCCTTTCCACAATGTCATTGCACATAATCTCATTATTATGGTACAATATCCCAAAAATCAGTACAGGAGAACACCACCTTATGAAACCGCAACAAAATTATCCACAAATTACAACCGATGAAACCTTACGGGAAACCGTTCAGCATGGTCTGGAAAATTTCCCTTTCTGCTATTATCTGGAAGATGTCTGGGATTTTGATTTTCACTGCATTGACTGGCACTGGCATCATGACCTGGAATTTATCTATGTAACGCATGGGACTGCTATTTGCTTTGCAGATGGGCAAAGTATACAGCTCCCACAAGATTTTGGCATGTTTATTAACAGCGGTGTCCTGCATCGGTATGAAGCAGCTTCCAGCGTTTTATTGCCGAATATTGTGTTTTCACCAACCCTTCTGGCAGAGGAGAATAGCTTATTATATGAAAAATACATTGCGCCAATTCTTTCTTCCCATACGCCTTTTCAGATTTTTTCTCCTGAAATTCCCTGGCAGAAAAAAATACTGGAACTTTTAAAACAGATTTTTTCACTGTACGAAACTATGGAAAAGAATGAGAAAAAAGAATTGTATATCATTCAGATAGTATGGCAGATATGGGAGCTTCTATTTGACTGTCTCCCACTTACCATTCAACTATCCGAAACAAAAAATTCCAGAAATGCTCAGGCACGGCTTCAAATTATGATGCAGTATATTCATGACCATTACCAAAGCCCCCTGACGTTAGAAGAAATTGCTTCCAGTGCCCTGATTGGTAAAAGCTCTGCTTTACAGATTTTTCAGTCCGGCATCCATCTTTCACCAGTAGCCTATCTCATCCAGTACCGTCTGGACTGTGCCGCTCATCTTCTTCACACAACAGAAAAATCTATTTCTCTTATTGCAGAGGAAACAGGTTTTTCCAGCACCGGATATTTCTGCCGAAAATTTAAGCAGCGCTACAACATAAGTCCCGGAGAGTATCGAAAAAAACATTAAAAAGGATTTCAGGTTTCCTTTTCCTTATGGGAATTCCTGAAATCCTCTTTTTTACGCTGCGCTTCCACCCTGTTTTGTCTTTAGCAGAGCTTCAAATTCCTTCAATTTCTTCCTTGCCTCCGGGCTTAGATTCTGAGGCACATCAATCTGAACAATCACATATTGGTCGCCATGTACCTGGGAATTCTTCATAGACACAATGCCCTTTCCTCTAAGCCTGATTTTCGTGCCGGACTGTGTTCCCGGACTGATTTTACACACTACCCGTCCGTTTAAGGTCTGTACCACTGTTTCTCCACCGAAAACCGCGGTGGTATATGGAATTCTTACTGTGGTATAAATATCTAAATCTTTCCTTTCTACTCCGGCTCTTTCCCGAACCTTAACCTTCAGCAGTAAATCCCCTGCTCTGCCACCGCCCTGTCCGGGCATTCCTTTTCCTCTTAGACGAATACTTTTTCCAGTATCTATCCCTGCGGGGATCTTTACTTTTAATGATTTCCTGCTTCCATTTGCCTCTGTTAGCTGAATAGTTTTTTCACATCCGTTCACAGCATCCATAAACTCTATTTCAATCTCTGCGTGCAAATCTGCGCCATCCTGCGGCGGTTCCTGATAGTGAAAATTGCCCTGGAAACCATTGGAATGGAAACCCCTGCTGCCAAAGCTGCTGTGAAAACCTCCTGTAAAATCACTGTCATGAAAACCACCAAAACTTCCCCCAAAGATATTTTTTAAGATTTCATCGAAATCCCCGTCTTCAAAATGGTATTCCTGATAGCTTCCATCTGGATTCTCTGCTCCAAAGCCAAACTGATCATATTGTTTTCGTTTCTGTGGGTCGCTTAAAACCGCATAGGCTTCGGTTGCCTCTTTAAATTTCTCTTCTGCCTGTGGATTGCCTTTATTGGTATCAGGATGATACTGTTTTGCCAGCTTTCTGTATGCTTTTTTTATGGCATTATCATCTGCTGTACGTTCTACTCCTAAAACTTCATAATAATCTCTTTTTGCGTTCATAGCTTTTTCATCACCTCCGTTTTATATCTGCACAGACAAAACCACCCAGCAGGATGTCCTGCTGGGTGTGTACTTTCCCTGAAGGATTATCCTTCAATGGAGATAAAATGTTTCTTTTCCTCAACGGATTTTGCTTCTTCTTTTGGAACTGTAAATCTCAGAATACCATTTTCATATTTCGGATGGATATCCTTTTCTGTGACATGCTCACCTACATAGAAGCTACGGCTCATGCTTCCTGCATAACGTTCCCTTCTGATATATTTGCCTTTTTCGTCCTGTTCATCTTTATCCAGTCCTTTGGCCGCACTCACGGTAAGACATCCGTTTTCCAGCTGTAACTGAATTTCATCTTTCTTAAATCCAGGTAAATCAATATCAACTTCATAGCCGCCTTCTGTTTCTTTGACATCGGTTTTCATCATGTTTTTCGCATGTTTGCCATACAGTGCTTTGTCTACATCCGGGAATGCCGGAAATTCCGGGAATCTGAAGCCATCCATAAAATCATCAAATAAAGTTTCTCCAAAAATACTAGGTCTTAACATAAGTCATATCTCCTTTCACAAATATGAAAACTATATTTTAGCACTATCGGAGATATCCGAAGTGTTGTGTTCTGAACCTCTGGATTTGGATTTCTGTTCCTCTTCCTTTGTTCTAGTTGTAATATAGCACGCATTATTAGCGCTGTCAAGAGGTGAGTGCTAATTTTTTTTGTGAAGATTTTGTGAAGCCTTGATTTTACGGGCTTCACATGGATTTTTCACTTACTTTCGCACTCGATTTTCTTGATTTGACCACATTTTTACCACAAATTCTTGGAAAAATATATTCATCTGATTTTCTTACCACATTTTACGACAACGACTTATGGTTTATACCACAGCAGGTACGGTTTCTGGCAGGTTCATTTTAGACATCTCGTTCTCCACATGAGACTTTTCTGCAATATGATTGTAGACATTCATTGTAATCTGTGCATCCGAATGGCCCATGACATACTGCATAACTTTAGGATTGACATTGTTCTCACCCAGTCTGGTACATCCCGTATGACGAAGGGTATGCGATGAAATAGGCGGCATCAGCTCCGGCTCTCGCTTCTCTTCTTCTGCCAGTTTGCTTTCTTTCTTATTATAGGCATTGACAATGTTTTTCAGAAAGCTGTTCACTCCCGCCGGCATGATCGGACGTCCATGCTTTGTATTGAAGATGAATCCACTGCGTCCACCAATCTCCACATTACTCTGTAAACCAAGCATTAGGTTCAGTTCTCTCTGCTTACGGAACGCATCATATACCATCTGTGTCATAGGAATATCTCTGATTCCTGCATCCGTTTTGGTTTCTGAATCATGGAAACAATATCCTTCTTCACCTTCATAATATACAAGCTGTCCACCTACATGGATCTCCCGATTCTTCATATCCACATCTGACCAGGTTAATCCAATGGTTTCATTCACTCTCAGGCAAGCCCCAAACATAACCTGCATCATTGGAAGATGAGGCTTATACACATTACTCTGTTCAACAAACTTCAGAAGTTTTTCCTGCTGTTCCAGTGTCAGTGCTTCTTTCTCCTTTGCCGGAGCCCCATAATCTCCAAGTGTTCCTGTTACCGGATTCTTGCGGATAATCCCATCTTCCACTGCCAGTTCAAAACTAGGATTCAATAAGCCATAAAGACCTTTGATCGTACTGTGTGCCAGTCCTTCATCTGACAATGCGGAAAAGAACGTCCTTACGTGAGATGTCTTAAAATCTACAACACGAATGTTTCCCAAAGTATTTCGTATCCGGTAGTCCCACATACGGATATAATTCTTTTTCGTTCTTTCCTTGATATTCTTTGTTGCCATGTATCGCTCAAACAACGTATTTACAGTCAGCTTCTTGACTGATGCGTCTGTAATAAGCAGATCATCCATATCCTTATTGATCTTCTTTTCCATTTCTCGCAGACTCGCCAGATCAGCTGCATAAATCGAATTACGCTTTCCGGTAATTTCATCCTTGTAGCGATACTCATAACGTCCATCCGGACGCTGGTATTCACCTGTTTTTAAATTTCTTCCTTTATTATCTTTTCTTGCCATATCAATCATTCCTTTCACTTCATTTTTCGTTATTCGGAATGATTTTTGTCCTGTCGGTATCAGTCATTTACTGTCTGATATCTGCTCACAGATTAACATAATATTTTATGATTTCCAAGGGTGGATTCCTGCAAAATGCTAATTTTTATTTGCCTTTTTTACAGGAATACTTTTCACTTTTCATTCCGAAGGAAAGTTGTTGTATTTTATCTTCTTATCTTTCATTACACTGCCATTGCATCAAGATATTTTTTTATCTTATCCACGTTATAGAAAACACGTCTTCCAACAATCACTCTTGCTTCTGCATAATCTGCAATTTTCTTTGCAGTTACTTCTCCGCAGGATAACATTGCCATTAATCCTTCAATATCTACCGCCAGACGATTCTCAATCTTATACTCTGTTGTTTTTCTCATGATGCACATACCTCCTTTCCTCCGTATTCTTCTGCATCACCTCCCAGACAGCGGTTATGCCCGTTGTCAGTACACTCTACTTTTTGTTTAGACTTCTTACAATGATTTTCCATTCCGTTCGGCGTGTTGGCTTCCATTTGTACACCTGCTGTCAATGTTACAATCAACCTCTATCAGAATTATTCTGAATGTCGGCAGCTTCTTTCCAAACATACCGACCGTTTCCGGAGTATCTTCAACGCTCCCCATAAAAAGCTATGGATCTTGGCATCTGTGTTAGCTACATTTTCTATAAAGGAAAATATGGTGTACAGCTCATTCAATTTTCAAGGTACAAGAAGGATTTTAAATATCCCCTCATCTATACAGCCCTGTGAGGATAAAATGTTATTCGATTTTTGGAATTTTAAAAAATCCTTTCACTAATAAAGTCTGACAGAAGCGATTTACCAACCTGCTTTTGCGATAATTCACAAAATATTTACATTTCAGCTTTCACTTTCGCTTTAATGCGAACTTTATTGTTCTGTCATTATAATTCGCTTTAATGTTAATGTCAAGTATTTCATTCGCTTAGTTGCGAATGTTTCTGTTTACATTCTGAGATTTTGATAGTAAAATGGAATTATCAAATAGAAAGCAGGAAATCTGATATGACAATTGGTGATAAAATAAAAAAAATCCGGACATTCCGGAATATGACACAGGCAGAACTCGGTGCAGCTCTTGGCTGGGGCGATAAAGGTGCAAACCGCCTTGCCCAATATGAAACTAATTACCGGGTTCCCCGTAAAGATCTGGTTACTGAAATGGCTAAGATTTTGGATGTGAATCCACTGACACTGCATGAGCCAACTACGATGAATGCTTCTGAACTGATGGAAATCCTGTTCTGGATTGACGAATTTAATCCTGGCATGATTAATCTCTTTCAATTAGAGACTTATCCAAGCGAAAAATCAAATTCCAGTGGCGATACCGCTATCCGCTACCATGATTCTGATAGTTGGCCTGCTCATCCGCCTATTGGTATGTGGTTTAATTATGGGATTCTCAATGATTTTCTAAAAGAATGGACACTTAGAAAAGAAGAACTGACATCTGGTGCGATTACCAGAGATGAATATTTTGAATGGAAAATCAACTGGCCACAGACCTGTGATGATTGTGGTAAACGGGAACCGTCGAAACAGTGGCTGAAATCAAGCGAGTAGAGCTTAGTGAAACTTAGCAAAACTTAAATTTATTATATTTTTTTCTTTTTACTCAAGGAAAAGGCACTGAAAAACCGATAATCCATTGTTTTCAGTGCCTTTTTTGCATATTTTTCTATTAAGATTCTCTCACATGCTTATATAAGTGAAACTTAGCGAAACTTAAATTATGCCCAATATGGAATGTACTTTTTATATCTTGGTGCTGTATCCGGGTCCATTACTTTAATATATCCACCTTCGACAGCACTGGTAAGAAGTCTTGATGCCTTGGCCTTCTCTTTTTCTCCCAGACCAAATATTTTTCGAATATCTGAATTAGAAATACCTTCAAAATTGACATATGCTAGACACGCCTGCATATAGCAAGTCCGCATCCGATCTTCTTTGGTAGTTAATTCAAATGGTACTTTTGCAAACAATATTGCTTTTGTGAATTGGTTATTCTGATTTTCAATTCTCGGAGCAAGCAGCTCATTTTTACCGGTTGCTTCAACAATCTTATCATAACCACTGCCACGCTCCTCACAAATACCACATTTGTGCATAAATCCGGCAATGTTTTCATTTCTGGATACTGGCACCGAATCTACAATTCTTTCGATTGCCACCAATGGTGCTCCGGCATTTGAAAACTCGATTCGATTTTTAAACACCTCCACCATTGGATTCGTTCCCCTTTGCTGAAGATCCTGATGTATCATAGCATTTGCCAGCAACTCACGGATAGCGATTTCTGGAAAACTGACAACAGATTTTCTCGTAGTTTCCACAATGACTTCTTCTTGCGGAATAATTGTCATAATATACTGCACGATTTCTTCATGTGAAAATGCATAACCTGCACAAAATTCCTTTTCTCTTATAGCATCCAATCTGGAATTTTCCTTGTACCAAATAACTCGAACCGATCTCCTATGCAAAGATTCGAATTTTTTCAAATCTTTTGCAATCATCAAAGCACCCATATTCGTGATATCCCATGTCCCGGCATCATTTTTCATAATAAATTTTTCATGTTGCAGGTCTTCTAGTACCTTATCTCGATTTCTCGGAATCGGCATTTCAAGTTTGTCATAATATTTAGAATAATCCAGTAATGACACCATTTCATCCTCATTCAGATTTCCCATCGCAATTCGCAATTCATATGGTGTGGAATCAAATGTTCTCCACAATTCTCTTTCTTTATCCGGATACTCTTTTAAGTTCTTTTTATTTGTTCCAATTCTTATATACTCCCCACCAGCGAACTGTACCGGCTGTTTTTCTGCACAAGGAATCTCCATCAGCACAACCATTCCTTCATCCATCGGAACCTCAAAAAATCGGAAATTAATTCTTGGTGAAAGCATCCTGGAAAGCCATGCTTCCAATTCTTCATTTCCCTTTTTCATTTTGCGATACTGAAATTCAGTGCCTACAATTTTGTGCGTTGCATCATCCACACCCCAAACAAGATATGCTTTTGGTCGTTCGCATAATGCTGCTGAATTGCTCAAAGCAGAAATATATTCACCAATCATCTGTGGCTGTTTATTATTACATTTAAATTCTACCCACTCAGTCTCATCCGGAAGTTTTGCAAGTTCCCGGACAAGGCTTTGCAGATATTCTATTGATCGTATTGCCATAAAATCACCCTCTAACTTTGCAATTAACACTATTTTGAAAGAATATCTCGAAAATTAGCATAAACCATCTTAATAATGTCTGGTTCATTATAATATCGTGCAACTAACTCGTATATTTTTATTAAGTTGTTAAATGTGTACTTTTTTCCATCAATTTTTGTAAACGGTCCATCACTTTCAATTAATACTCTTGTTTTTGGTATCAAATACAATTTTTCTTTATTCTTTTCATTTGTTACCATGTTAGAATTAAGTGAAAAATAACATCCTATATCCACTAATTGTTGCAATTGCTCTCCGTTTCCATTAAACCAATGAATAATGCACCTACGAGGACGATATTTTTTCAAAATAGATATTGCTTCTTCCTCCGCTCTTCTAAGATGCACAGACATTAATTTATCCTTTTCTGCACACACTCTTACAATTTGCTCAAAATACATACATTGTTTATTACGCGAAATATAACTTTGTCTTGAAAAATCAAGTCCTATTTCTCCTACATAATTAGTTGTATTTACCAATTGCATAAAATCATAAAAATCCGCATCTTTCAGTGATACATCCTGTGGATGGAATCCAAGTGCAAATTTCAAATATTTTGTTTCCGGATATATGCGTTTACAGGATATATATACTCCAGGCGAATTCGTCATGCACAATGTATATTGTTTTCTTTCATTTATTCCGTCATATATTTTCTGATGCTCTTTGTAATAATCCAGATGAAAGTGTGTATCAATAAGGTGTTGAATCATAATCCCAGATACTCCTTCATTCTCTGATCTGCGGAAAAAAGTTGTACTAAATCCTCTATACTTTTCTTGTATAATGATAAAAATTTTTCAACTTCCTCTTCTGTTAATTCTCCTACGCATCTAATATATCTTTTTAATTCTTTATCCGAAGAATGTTTACAACGATAGATACTTCCAAGCACCGCTCTTAAATCTGCACTCTTCTCACTTTCTTCATATTCTATCAAAAAATCATAAGCTTCTCCCTGATAAGAATATTTTTTTATCTCATCTATGTCCAAAAGTGAACTTTTGCGTATCAAACACGGATAACAGTATCCACAGTTTACAGGATATTCTTTAGAGCCCTTTTTATTATATCTTGCTAAACAAGGATGTGAGCATGAAATTGTATCTGCATAACAGCTTTTAAATGCATCTGTATCTTTAACTTGTCCTACAATCTCTCTCTTTGTATTGTACGCGAAAAAATTGGTAATAGTATTCTTTATTCCTACCTTTTCTAAGATATCATTAAATTGTCTTAAAAAGTACGGATGAGTAGTTCTTGTGCTGCAAGTCCCTTTTCTTCCTCCCGTTAATGGAATATTGAGTCCGATAAATCCATTTTCTGGAATATAAACCGGTACATTTTCTCCCAAAATACCAGCCACACTAAGTGCTGCACATAAAAACAGTAATGATCTGCCACGAGAGGTATTTTCACTCCCCTTTAATATTCCTTCTTTTTCACTTATAGGAGCTCTGGAATTTGCTGTAAAACTAATAAATTTAACGAATTGTTCTGGATAAAGATCCTGAAAAGTCCTGGCAAATAAATTCTGTCTTTTTGCAAGTTTAGGATATTCATTGTGTCCGATTAGACAAGGAGACTCCCCTTGTTCTAACAGTTTAATCGCACCACAAAAAGAATCCAATCCTCCAGAAAACAAGCATACACAATTACAGTTTTGAACATTCAAATGAATTCTATTTGCATGTTCCCTATAACTATATATTATCTCACTTTTTCTAAATGTAATATGCCAATGATCCCCTGTCAAAAATCCCAGTATGTTTTCCCATTGCAATTCCGTACGCTTCCATTTCTCATATTCTAATACTGGAATAGATACGCTTATCTCTCTAGTCCAACAGTCTTTAAATTTTCTTCTGGACACTCTTTTATCCAAAGCAAAAATACTCAAACCTATTATGAACAAATCTTCGTATATTGTAGAAATCTGCAGTTGATCCATTCGGTACCAGCTATCCGTTATGTTGGTAAAAATCGTACTATATTTTTTTCGGTTAATTGAAAAGACATATGCATCTTTCCATTCAGCATCTGGTTTTTTCTCTTGTTCTTTATCAATCCAAAACTGCATCCTTAATCCTCCCCATAATACTTTTCAAATACAGATAAGGCATCGCTTAATGCATCCTCCACAATTTGTGATGTTCCCATGTTAGAAAAATCAACCGATTTCAAATTATCCAAGTTCAAATCACCGTCAATACTGTTTTCTATATATTCATGCATGTCATTTAAAATTGCAGATGTTTGTGCAGGTGTTTTCCCTTTGGATATTTTTTCTTCATATCGAAAATCAAAGTTTTCTTTTATGTATTCTTTCAACATTTCCTTCAGTAATATATCAACTGAAACATTCCCTATATCCGCAATATCTTCTATTTCTAAATTCTCCATAGCCTGTGACAATGCATCCGCTGCCATATTATCTTCTACCGATGCACCATAATTTGTAAATTCATGAAGTAATTCTGTCCAAACAACTTCTGACGATTTTCCAATAAGATCTTCACGATGATACTCACGTAATGCATTATCTATGCCTCCAGAGGCAACCTTTTGTGCAAAACCTAAGACTCCTGCTGCCGCCGATTGAAAACTACCACCTGTCGACATATCTTTTTTCATTGCGGTTGCATATTTACTGGCCGCTTTTGCTTTAGAATCAAAGTCTCTATTATTTATAAAGGCCGTCACTGCTCTTTTTGCGGTTGACCAATGCGGTGTTGTTGGTGCTATATATCCTTTTGATGTACCCATATTAGCTTTCCCTCTGCTCTTTTATTTCTGTAATCTGCTCGTCTGTTAACGTTCCTCTTTTTACCATGTTTTCTAATACAGTATTCATATTTTCCATATCACTATTATACATTGTTCTTAATGCAGCCATATCACCTGCTTTAATAGGAACTGTTGATTTCCCAATTGCATCCACTATTTTTCCTTTATATGCATCAAAATTCAAAAACAAATCTCTTACAACAAAAAATTTCATTTCACCTTTTTCGATTTTAGATGCAACAACCTTAAATGTATCCGCAATTTCTTCTGCACTCAATTTTTTCATATCTTTTATAATAGCCACCATTTGACCAGATTTAGCTCGTCCAATTCTTTCTAAAATTTCTTTCGTATTTTTACTGAATCCAGACTCGTCAATACTAAATCTTTTCAAATTTTCTCTTGTCAAATAAAAATATTTTTCCAATCGATATTTTTCTAATTCAACAGGTTTGCATTCTAGCCACTTTTTTATTTGTGCTGTGTTCCACGGATTCTGAGCATCAACCTTTCCTTCCTTCACTTTTGTTCGAATTTCCTTAAATTCTTTATTTTCAGTATCAAATTCTTTATTCCATTCATTCAATTGTATAAACAAGTCATTATCCAGCTTTTGCAGCACTAATAATTTAGCTAAAATGGAAATATCAATTTCATCACCATAATAAATTTTTGCCAACTGGCGTTTGGTAATAAATGTGTTCAAAAAACGTTTTGCCTGGCGTGGATTGCCTTTCAATGTAGAAGCAACAATTTCCCTTATTTCATCAATAATTTTCGCCGTTTCTTTAAAAGCTGTTTTTCCCCCATCCTGCCAATTCAACCCTAACTCATCAATCAACTTATTAATTTCTTCTAATGTAATTACATCCCCAGAAATTGTTCTTTTTTCTTCAAATATCTTATCTATTAGATGCTTAAAACTCTCTTGTTCCAAATAGCTTTGTGTGACCAGTAATAATAGATAATTTTGTATATCCTTTGCCGATAACTCCGGAATATATATTGGCAGTTGAATAATTTTTTCAATGTATTCTTTGTCCAGTTCTACATCAAATCCATTCATTGGTGGATACTTTTCACGGATAGAGTACTTTATAACATTTTCATCTGCAGCAATAATAAATGTTGTCCTGTCAACAGACAAGAATAGTTTAATTACTTCCAATATTTCAATTATTCGTTCTGGACGACATCTGTCTAAATCATCTATCATTACAACTACATTTTTAATATCGTCACTTTTCAATGCATCAGAAAATTCCTCTCTAAATTTTCTGATATTGTTTATCGTGCTTTCATCATTTGATACATCTTCCTCTTTCCAATATTCATCTTTTAATGATTGTATGGAATTTGCTGCATTTTTGACTGTATTTCCAATTTCTTCAGCACTTCCCGTTACATTTAACAACATAGGCAATGGATTTCCTGTGGCCACGCTTTCAACTACAGGTGCAAGCGTGGATATTGCTTTTGTTCCTAACTTAAACCAGTCAACTCTTTTTATTAATTTTCCCAATTTCTTTTTAGTTTCTTCTACAGGAACTTCTTCTTTAAGTTCCTGTAATAAAGCCTCCATAATTGCGGTTTTAGCATCGTCATATGATTCAAACATCCATGCATTAATAGTTACACAAATAATTCCGTCCTGACTCTTAAGTTTTTCACCTATTAACTTCAATAAGGTTGATTTTCCTGCTCCCCATAATCCAAACACACCGACTGTCAATGGATTATATTGTTCATTTTTTGCAATATCGGCAATTATTCTTGCATACGGCTCATAAAATAAAATATCAATATCTGACGCATTATCTAGCCACATAAAAACCCTCCCTTGCCTTTTCATACCATCATAGTTTCTTTTTTACTTTCCATATTTAGCTGGTTCTTCCGCCACCATTTGAACCTGCTCATCTCGTTCAACTTTCCGGTAGTCCACGGTCTTTTTAGAACGCATTTCCCTATAAATCACCCCTGCTAACGCACTCATTACAGCATCGTACTTGCTTTTGTCCTCAAACAGTGATCCATAACTGTCCTGGGCCTCCATATAGCTTTCCATTGCTGCATTTCCAAACGCTGATGGAAAAATACTTTCTGTAAATATTCTTGGATCAGAAGTGCGAGCCGAACTTTCCAGTTTATCATCTGCAATCAATTTATCATGCAAAGCACCCAGCATTACCCGATCACCTTCTGAAAACTGCCCTTTATACTTTTCATTAATCTTGTCCAATATTTCATCCAATGTGCTTTTCTGTCTGTTTCCCTGTACTCCCTGTTTCTTGGAAGGAACATACTGACCATCAACTTTCTCCAGTGTTATTGCACCTTCGAATGTTTTCTGCAGCTTATAATATTCCAGTTTCAATTTTCCATCCAGATCAACTGGCTCTTCTTTTTCTTCTGGAAGCAGTCCAATCAGATAACTCAGAAACAAATATTCTTTATGCATATCTTCATCAAACATGCGAACTACCTGTGTAATATAGCTGTACCATCGGATCAACTTTCTTACCAGTCTTCTGAATTGATATCGTTCTTCCGGATTCTTCAAATTGTATCTGTCTGCTATCGGTTTCAACACACTCGTCATTTTTCCCATAGCAGTTGCATCTTGTCTTCCCGGATGATTCCATACGTCTATAAAAGCATTAATATCATTCTCATTATAAATCGCATAATCCAAAAGCTCTTTTTCTGTCTGGTAAATCAAATCCACATTTACTTCCTGCTCAAGACTTGTCTCCTGATAAAATGGTTGAAATGCTTCTAGAATATCCTCTTTTTTATTTGCGAAATCCAACACAAATGTATCTACTTTTCCAGGGCAGGTACGGTTCAAACGTGATAATGTCTGCACAGCCTTTACATTTTTCAGTTTTTTGTCCACAATCATAGTATGTAACAAAGGCTCATCGAATCCCGTCTGATATTTTTCTGCAACAACCAGGACATTAAAGTTATCATGAAACTCTTCCTTGGTCTGTCCTTCTGATATATGACTTCCATCTTTTCTGACATTTAATCCAGATTCTGTATATTCTTCGTCACCATCCTGCACGCTGCCGGAAAATGCCGCTAAAATATCCATATCTGCATAATGCCGTTCTTGAATATACCGTTTAATTTCATGGAAATATCGAACTGCAGCCAGTCTGGAGTCTGTGACTAGCATCATTTTCCCTTTTCCATCAATTTTATTTTTGGTCGTTTCCCGAAAAGTTTCTACAATAATTTGCGATTTCTGGCTGATATTATATGGATGCAATTTCTCATACTTTTTAATAATCTTTGTTGCTCTGCTCTCTGGAAGCTCTGGATTTTCCGGTGTATCTTTTGCTATCTTGAAACAAGTACTGTATGTCATGTAGTTCTGCAGTACATCCAAAATAAATCCTTCTTCAATCGCCTGTCTCATACTATAAATATGAAATGGATGAAAACTTCCATCAGTCCATTGGCTACCAAACATCTCTAATGTCGCTGGTTTCGGAGTCGCTGTAAATGCAAAAAATGATAAGTTCGGATGCTTTCCATGTGTCAGCATTTCCTGAACAAGTTTATCATTTCTGTCAATTTCATCTTCTGCTTTCCCCTCTATTTCTGCATATTCCCGTAATGCTGCCTCTGTATCTGCTAATGCGGCCTTCAATTTCATTGCCGAACTTCCAGTCTGTGAAGAATGTGCTTCGTCAACAATGATCGCAAAGTTTCTTCCGGCCACCTTATCCACTTCCTGATAAATCACCGGAAATTTCTGCAAAGTAGTTACAATAATTCTTGAACCATTATTAATTGCATCTCTCAAATTTTTTGAATTCTTTTTATCATCAATCGTCTCTACTGCACCTATCGTATGGTCAAATCCTGAAATCGTTTCCTGTAGCTGAGCATCTAGCACAGTTCGATCTGTCACTACAATAACACTGCTGAAAACAGATATATCATTGGCATCATGCAAGGATGCCAGTCTATATGCTGTCCAGGCAATCGAATTTGATTTTCCAGATCCGGCACTGTGCTGGATCAGATAATTGTGCCCCGTTCCTTCTTTCCGTACATCTGCAATTAACTTACGCACCACATCCAACTGATGATATCTTGGAAATATCAGTGTTTTCTTTTTCGTAACCTGCTCTGTGCCATCCGACAAACGTTTCTTTTCTTCTTTGATTTGCAAATGGATAAACTTCTGAATGATATCCATCATACTGTCTTTCTGAAATACATACTCCCAGAAGTACGCCGTCGGATAGCCATTCGGATTTGCCGGATTTCCTTTTCCGCCATCCTTTCCTGCACCATTGGAACCTTGATTGAATGGAAGAAAATATGTATTCTTTCCTTCCAGCTTTGTTGTCATCCAGACTTCCAACTGATCAATGCAGAAATACCCTAAAATTCTTTTATTGAACTGAAAACAAATTTCTCTTGGATCACGATCATACATCCACTGCCGTTTTGCATGATCTACGTTCTGTCCGGTATACTGATTCTTTAATTCCAGTGCAAATACCGGAATTCCATTCACAGCCAGAACCATATCCACAGAATTGTGTGTATCATTGGAATAAAACCATTGTCTGTTACAGGTAATCTCATTCTTTTCGTATAAAGACATCGCCGTCTGAT
Source organism: Bacillota bacterium (assembly GCA_902363515.1). Classification (GTDB taxonomy): domain Bacteria; phylum Bacillota; class Clostridia; order Lachnospirales; family Lachnospiraceae; genus Blautia. The sequence goes on from CABJAN010000001.1 coordinate 278,923, forward strand.
TCAGACCTGATTCCGGTTTAAAATAGCAGACTTTAAATGGAATTCCTCTGTGTTTAAAACCATGACGTAACACAGAAATGAGACCATCCATATCACAGGCATTATTGAACGCAAGACAAAATTTCCGTTCTGGATCTACTTTGTTTTGTAATAAAAAACGCTTCCATTCCTTCGGTTGTGTTTTCTGCACAAAACGTAGCAAAGTATCTTTATATACACCTAACTGCGGATCGTATGTATCATGGTTGTGTGTATATCCACCTGCTGGCGATAAAAAGAATTCTTCAATATCTGATTCAAAACGTTTCTCTGTAGTAACATCTATGCTCAAGATTCTGGCACCTCCTTCTTCCCGGTAACATACTCATAAATCAGGGATTTTTTGTAATTTTCCAGTTCACTTATGAACTGCTCTTTCTTAAAAATAACAGTTTCAATACAACCACATTTTTCTTTTAAATAATCTACAATTTCATTCTGCTCATCTATACTTGGCAAAGGAATTGTGAATGCTAACACCTTACTTGAACTTGTGCATGCAAGATTCGTTGTTTTTACCGCAGTAACATCAAAATAAGTACGTCCAACAGATGAAGCTGTTAAATATTCTAAATAATATGGATTTAACAGTTTCTCTTTTACTTTAACAGCAAAAATGTGATTCTGATGCAAGCATGGTGTGATTCGTCCATCCCATACACAACCGCGTCCCAGCTTATCCCTGTCCCCTCCTTCTGTCATGAGAACTTCTCCAGCTGATATGCTATATTTCTCTATTTCATCTTTACTTACTTGAAGAACAGCAATATCATTCGTATCTACATAACCATCCTGGACATTTGCTACTCTTAAATATGGCATTTCAACTAATTCAGTATATTTTGAATATGTTTTTCCCAATGTAATCCCAGATCTTATACTTGCACAATGTCGTAGTTGTGTTACTTTCCATGAAGCCGGAATTTTACCTATCCACTCAGTTCCGCTCTCCTTCATCGTATCATTTTCATTGATCCCTTTGGTTACAATTTGTGTAATAAATGACTGCTTTAAATTTCGATATTCCTCGATAGCTACTTTAGATTTTTCTATTGCTAAATTTATTTTCTCACATTGTCCATCTAAAAAATCTGCAATTTTTTTCTGCTCATATTTATTGGGCAACGGAGCAAAAAAATTATTAAAAATTCCTAACGTCACATGTTGCATAAAAATACCATGTTTATTGTCATTATTCATATTTTCCATGACAACTTTCAGTAGCCAAAAGAAATATTCTGGTGAAATACTTTCCTCATTAGGAAGTGCTTTAAATATATGCTGATTCAACCATCCATAATCTTTTTTCCAAATAAAAGCTTCTAATGTTGCCGCCCACGATACTAGAATATCACCTTTTTTGATTAGATACTTATTATCTAAATTTCCGCTATAATAATTAGGTTTATCATTAGAACCAGTCAAATCTTGAATACGGATGATTCGAATTCCTGTATTCCCCCAATCATCTGGTTTAAATGCATATCCATTAATATAAGTTCCTAAATATTTTAATTTTGTGATTTCCCAATCCTCTGGTATCTCTCCCAACCATTCAACCCCAGAATCTTTCATCTCCCTACTCATATCATTCACCCCCAAACAAAGCATCCAAACTGCTCTGAATTTCCAGTTCCAGTTCATGCAGACGCACTGCAATTTCTTCCACTGGTTCCGGTGCCTGATATTCATAGAAATATCTTGTCATTGGAATCTCATATCCTTTTTTCGTTTTCTTCTTGTCAATCCATGCTTCCGGTGCATATGGTAATACTTCTCGTTTGAAATACTCCTTGATATCTTCTGTCAAAGGTACATTTTCTGTATCACGCAGAGATGTATCTGCTACAGGCTTTCCCTTCTTTAATACAATTTCTCCATTTTCATCTCTCTGGGGTTGTTCTACGACAATCTTCTGGTATCCAAATTCCTCTGTATCGAATATTTTGCTCTGGCAATAAATACCTTCCTTATCTCCATATACAGCATCATTTTCAAATGCACCATAAGCCTTTACAATCAAATCACGACACTGATCCGTAATATCATTTCTTTTTGTTCCAATACTTTTTCTTCTTGCTTCATAACAATGTGATGCATCTATCAACTGCACTTTTCCAGTTCTATGCAACGGTTTATCTTTGGAACAAATCCAGATGTAGGTACTGATGCCTGTATTCATAAACATATCGGTTCCTAATTGCACGATTGCATCCAGCCAGTCATTTTCAAGCATATATCTTCTGATTTCTGACGGTCCACTTCCCGCATCTCCGGAAAACAATGGCGAACCGTTCTGAATAATTGCCATTTTCCCATTTGGTGCAAGCTTGGAAAGACCATTTAATACAAACAACTGCTGACCATCTGATATTTTCGGAAGTCCCGGTGCAAATCTTCCCAGATCACCTTTCTTTGCTTCTGCTTCCACTGCTGCCTTTTCTCTTTTCCAGTCGATTCCAAAAGGCGGATTGGAAATGATATACTGGAACTGATAGCCACTAAACTGATCTTCTGACAAAGTATCACCGAACCTCATATTATTCGGATCACCACCCCGAATCATCATATCTGCTTTTGCAATCGCAAAAGTGGACGGATTGAACTCCTGACCAAAACAGGTAACGCCAATCTCTGTATTTAATTCCTGAATTCTTTCTTCCATACAGCTAAGCATCTGAGAGGTTCCCATTGCCATATCATACACAGTTACATTCCCCCCCTTACTCAGATCCGCATCGGATAAAAGCAAGTCTGTCATCAAATAAATGATATCTCTACTGGTAAAATGTGCTCCTGCTTCTTCACCGAAAGACTCTGAAAATCGCTTTACCAGATCCTCAAAAATATAACCACAATCTACAGCACTGATTTTATCCGGTCCCAGGTAACCTTTCTGGGAATTGAATTCTTTGATAACCAGATATAATGTATTGCTTTCTACCATTCTGCGGATAATGTTGTCAAAATCAAACTTCGATAACACATCCTGGACATTTGCAGAAAATCCATTTAAATAATCTCTAAAATTTGCTTCGATATTTTCCGGATCAGCAAGCAATGAATCAAATGTATATTTGCTGATATTATAAAACTGATACTGAGAGGCTGTTGTCAAAAATCCATCAATAACTGCAAATTTCTTTACTTCCTCATACTTTTCAAGTACTGCTTTATGCGTCGACAATAGGCAGTCATGAAATCTTTTTACTACTGTCATTGGTAAGATTACCAAACCATATTCATGTGGTTTGAATGGTCCTCTAAGCATATCTGCTACATTCCAGATCATCGTCGCTTTTTCTGCTATATTGGTTCCAACTACATCAAATTTATTATTCTCGTTCATTTATTTTTCCTCCGTATAAATATGTTCCAGTTCTTCTGTTGCCTTTTCCAGTTTGTATTTTAATTCTTTAATCTCACTTAGCTTCGCATAATATTGATCTGCAATTTTTTTCTGACTTTCTAAATCCGGCAACGGAATTATCACCTTTTTTAATCCTTCCACCGGTAGATTTAACAAGGTAGCACCTACTGCGACTCTGGATAAAGCCGCCTTCCCATTTTCGCTTTCCAGATACGCTTTTAAGAAATAAGGATTTATCTTATCTTCATCCAGTTCAATAACATAGAGATTTCCATTTGCCAAAATCTTATTGCCTTCTTGTACAGACGCAATCGCCATTTTCACCGGCGATGCATTTTTGGAAATTACCAGACTTCCATTTTTTATACAATATTTTTCATATTTAGAGTCTATTCCCTTTAAATATGGAAGCTCGTCACTAATGATTCCATCCTGTAAATTTGCCAACATCAAGTACTGCATGTTCGTCGGTTTATCTGATACAATTTCATCTAAAACAGATGCTTTAATTTGTGCTCCTCTTGTTATATTCTTTATTACAGTTTCAAAAAGCACACCATTTTTTACAACTGTTTCTTGTTGAAGATATCTTGAAGGATTAAGAACATATTCATTTTCCGCCACCTCTTCAATAGAAACCTGTCTTGAATTTTTGTCATCGGTATTCAACAATTCAACAATCTCAGAAATATTTTCATCACTAAGAATGTTCTGTCTCCGTCCGACCGATACCATTTCTGTTGCATCTATCATTCTTATATTTTTATTATTTCTGCTTAGCACCAGTAATGAACATGCAATTCCTGTATTTAAATATAAATTTTGCGGAAGAGCAATCACTGCTTCCACAAATCCTCGTTTTATAAATTTTTCACGAATGATTGTATTATTTCCACCATTCCAAGTAACTCCATTACTTACCGAAATAACAGCCTTACCATTTTTATTAAGGTGATTCATGACATTTATAATAAATATCCAGTCTCCTGCTGCCACCTTCTGTACTTCTGGTATCTCATCATATATTGCTTGTAATGCTTCGTTACTTCCAATGCTGTCTTTTGCTTTTATTCCCCATGGATAATCACAGAATATTTTATCAAACATCAAATTATCCTTTATATTTAAAACTGATTTTTGCTCAATTTTTACCCGATCAGATATCAATTCTGTACGGATTGCTGACACTTCTTTTACATCTCGCACAATCTCTGTACCATAAAATTGTGATTCTGGACTCTTTTCTATGGCACTCACAAGAAACGAACCAATTCCGCTGCAAAAATCTGCCACCTTATCATTTGAAATCTGAAGAATCTCATTTGCCAGCTTTATGACACTCTGCGGTGTTTCACATTCTCCCATGAAACGATTCCCCTGTAATTGCCACCATAAAACAGTCGCTAAAAGTGCAGCTTCTGAATATTCTTCTGAAATTTCTATTGCAACATTCCATAAATTTCCAATATTTTCTTTTATGAAACTGACTCTTTCTGGTGAAAAAGTCAGCTCCACATATTCTTTTAACTGGTTTATATCTGTTATCTTATTTTTTAAGGATACATAGGCCACATATGCTAAACAAAACCCACCGTACATAGAAGCATTTCCAAATTCTCTTATCCTGTTTGAAATATTCCAGCTAATCTCTTCAACTTTTGAGATTTCTTTTGCTTTTAGCTCTTTAACCGAAGTCTTCAATGCCACTTCCTCCTTTGGTTATTCACAATCAATTTCCATATTTTTACTATAGCACCCACATTATTGATTGTCAATAATCAAATTTGGTTTTTGATAACCATTGTTGATTTTTAATATATTTCATTAGCTCTACGATAATAAATCCTTATTTCTATGACAGCGATATTTATTATTCCAAATAATACCACAAGATTTATTGGCATACATCTTCTCAACACATCGCCTGATACAATAATCATCTCTAAACTGACCACCATAAACCGTATGGAATATTTATCCCACACTCTTCGATACTGTTCTATTTTCTTCAGAACAAACATTTCACCGGCAATTACTGCTCCGACAATGATAATAATTGCCATAACTCGCAAACACCACGACCATTCTGTTGAAAAATATTCCTTCTCACCCCAAATATTTAATTCTGATGGACGAATTACCCATTCTACATACCTACACCAAACTCTTACCGGAACTTTTATACAAGCAATTAAATCATTCTGAACTACTGTGCTTTTTATCATCTCAAATACTAAAAAAATAATATATGCCATCTGCCAGAAACTTGTTTTTTCTTTCATTTCTTGTTTCAGACTTTTTATTTTCTGATCCGCCTTTTCTTTCATCGTTTCTGCATTCTCTTGTAATTTGTTATATTGACATTGTATTGTCCTTACCTTCTTTTCAGCTTCTTCCTGTTTCTGCTGTGCCTGTTCCACCGCTTCCACAGATGATTGGTTCACTTGTATCTGTAATTTAGAGTTCCGGTCCCGAACGTCTTTTATTTCTTCTTCGAGCCGCTCTTGCTCGCTCCTGCTCATCAATCCGTTTCTGTTCCTCAAGTCGTCGTTGCTCTGCTGAAGCGATTGATTCAGCTTCTGCGTTTCGGACAGTTCGGTTGTCAAACGCTGAATTTCTACGGTTGATTTCCGAACTTCTTCTCGCAATCTCTGCCTGTCGGATAAGATCGTCTGTTTCTCTTCTTCCAGTGTCTGTATCTGCTTTTTCTGTGTTCGCATGAACTCTTTCGCTTTCTCGAAACTCTGTACGAGAATATCCCTCTCCGCTTTGAGCTTGATTGGTGATTCCTCTGGTGTCTGCAATGGCTGCGTCAAGCTCTCTGTAATAGTTTCTGAGTTCTTCGTCTGATCTGCTGTCTCTGTCGGCTGCAACTCTGGATTTTTCCCTATTTCCATTAAATTCATTCTCTAAGCCCTCCTTACTGATGTCCAGATGGAATGTTTTTGACAGATTGCTGTCACGCACTTTCTTTCCATCCTGATTCTGAAATGTGATGTGTTTCCGCTTTTCTGTCCAGTTTACATTCCATCCAAACTGTTTCATTTTTTCTATAAACTTTTCTTTGCTGATACAATTTTCCAGTGCCTTTAATACCGCCATTGCACAGTCCGCTACAAAACTATCCTTTACCTGTTGACAGAACAGGTTATATTTATCTTTGCTCCATGCAATAACTTCCCCTTTTTCAATCTGGCTTCCATCAAAGTGCTTTCCTTTCTCGACAACTGTCAGTCCACGTTCTCGGCACATCTGATTAGTAAGCTGTTTCATACGTTCCAGATCCTTTTTGGTGTTATGCAGTTTTCTCCCATCTTCATAACTCACAGAATTTGTAACCAGATGGCAGTGGATATGGTTTTTATCCTTATGCACAGCCACTAAGGTCTGGAATCCCCGAAACCATTCTTCTGCAAACTCTTTTCCAAATTCAAATGCTTGCTCCGGTGTGATCTGCTCGTCCTTGTGCCAGGAAATAATATTGTGGGCGTACATCCTTCCAGAATCTTTATCCCACACCTTCTTTTCCTCTAAAAATGCTCTGTACACCAGATCATAATTGATCTCGTCATGGCAGTACGGGCCAGTCACATAGGTAAGCTGCTCACTGGTCTTGTCCTGACGCAATACATATTCGATGCAGTTTCTCATTGCTCCATGTGTATTTGTCCGCTTATTAATCGTCTTATTAATAGCCATATCTTTTCACTCTCCTTCCGGTACTTAAGAATACTTTTATTGAGGAAATACAGCGTACTGTCATTTGGAACTTCTCCATCTGTATGCAGCTTTCTTGCAATCTGATTGATATTTGTAGTAGCTCCACGAAGCTGACTGAGAATGTCGGCAAACATCTGATTCAATCTTTTTAGTTCTTCCACTTCCTCTGTAGAAGCTATCTTCAAATCTGCGATTGCTTTTATTACTACTTCCTGCTGTGTTCTTCCGGATTCTTTTACTTTGCTTTGAAACAGATCATACTCTGCTTTATTCATTCGTATCGTTACCGTATAATTTCGTTTTCGCATAAATCTTCGTTTCCTTTCTCCACTCTATCTTTTTTATAAATCAGCCATAACCTTTCCGGCTGGTAGATTAGCAGGGGATTCCATAAGGGGAAATGCAATATTCCCCTTTGGCAGGTGCAGGACAGCGTCCTAGTCAATCAGTAAGTCATCCGAAGGAATGTCCGGTGGACATTTAGCAGGATTACTTACGTTATTGGCGTGCCGGGGTTCCAAGGGGCGGAGCCCTCTGGCAAGTTTAGGAACAGCCCAAAGGCTGGCTCCGGTGCAGAGTGGCTTGCCACTTTGCGAAACTTGCCTGTCATCTTCCCACTACTAAACCGATACTAGCCAAGCAACATTTCCACACTGCATTATCAACCCTAAATGGAGATGACAGTGGTTTTGTGGTGCAGGGACAGACTGTGGAAGAAATAGAAAAGCTCCCATTTCCATAGATTTTCTCTTTCTGAAACAGACTGTTCCTGCATCACTCCGATGCGAAGTATCGGACAATCATGTGCCGTATCCGGCACTCTATCTCTTTTCTTCGCCTTGCTTGTTCAATCACCCATCTGCCAACGCTTTTCTGTTATATTTTCCTGTTATTTCTGTCTTTCTTTTTCTGGATCTCTTTCCATTTCTGCTAAAAGACATAAAAATAGCAGTCATAAACATTTCTCCAATTCATAATATCTGAAATGTCACCACTGCCATTGTCTTTTTCTGCTATTCTATTTTTGTAAAGCTATTCCTTACTGTCAGTCTGTTTTCCTGTTACTGCTATTTCATAACTATCTAAAAACTGTCTGCAAAATCCAGTGCTGCATCCATATCAGCTTCTTTCTCCCAGTCCAGATTATCTTCTGCAATCTCTCCATCCGTTTTCTCCATTGTTAGTGTTCTGTCCAGCAGATTAATTTCTCCTACCGATTCTTTTACAAACGGTACAAGCATTTCCATCAGATTCTTCGCTATAGCCATCGGGGCAGATTCTTTCACTCCATCCCGGACTGCTGTTTCCACTCTTTCCAGAAAAGCATCTTCCTTTTCTCTGGTTTCCAGATACGGATCTGCTTCATTCCTGTACTCTCTGGAAAAATAATCGTTTAAAGCAACTACAACTGCTCTGGTGTACGATTTATATTTTTCCCTGTCCATCGTCTGCAAATATTCCCATGCCTGCCTGTCCTGTTCATCACAAAGGTTCAAACGGATATTGGTATTGATGATTTTCCGTTCTTTTCTCATACAAGCATCTCTCCGTTTCTCTGGATTTTCCTTACGGTCATTGCTTCATAGCCTTTCGCTGTGGCACAGATGTCCCGTACAATTGTCACCCGGCTCTTGTCATATTCTCCAAAATTCTGGATCATACAACCGCCACCGCCGACCACATACAGACGCATCAGTTCTGGATTATATTCCCGTTCTCTCAGCTTATGGAAGATTTCTTTCGTATAATCTCCGGCAGCTTTACGAATGACTGTCAGATATTTCTCGCCAATATCTGCTGTCCTGGTACGGATTACCTGCTCAATCACCAGATCGTCCACCACTGTTCCCAGTTCTTTCAGCAGGGATTCCCTTACAGCAAGCACACACTGATGTGTTCCATATTTCTCTGTAAAGCATTTCTTCTCTAATGGACGGGAATTGTTGATATACATGATGTTCATAGTTCCGTTTCCAATATCCACCAGCATGTTGATGCCTTTAAAATCCTGTAAGCGGTAAAAGGCTGCTGCAAATCCCTGTGGGTAAATATCAGCTCCTGCGAACTCTACATGATACTCTTTATTGCGGAATGTAAAATCTACACATTCATTCTGGAGAAGATATTTCTGAAAGTCTTCTTTCTGTGTAGCTACCCAGGTAAGGGGAAGTCCGGCTGCGATATGTACCGTTGCCCGGTTCATACCTTTCCCATCCAGTTCCCTTGCGATAGCTGCCAGTGTCAGCACATAATAGTCCTCATCCTGCGTTTTCTCTGCACAGAACTCCTTGTGTTCCTCTCCGATCTGGTAATACATGCCATTGTAAACAAGAAGATTGTTCTGAAAGATTGGCTCCTTGTCATATCTGGCTACACCAGATGGAAAGCATCTAGTGGCAGTTTTCATGTTTCCATAACCATGATCAATCCCGATCACTGTAACTATCTCATTATTGTTGTTTTTCATCATTCTCATAATCATACCTCATTCTTTCTTTTCTTATCCAATCCTATTAATACTTACGTGAATTGATAAGATGGATATTTTATTTACTGGTTCTTTAATAATTCATATTTGATAACATTGGTTATTAATAGCGACGGTTTGTCCAATATGCGATTTATCATATCTGGTTTTCCTATTTTCTGATGTCCGGAGATAGGAATTTCCTATGACCTGATTATCCAAAATTGGACTATCCACCATTAGGCATTTTCTCCTTCGCTTAATCATTTTCTTCTCCTAATGGAACTTCCCGGATAATATATTCGGTATCTCCATAAAAGCCATATTCATTACGCAATCTATGACGTTCCACATATCCATGATGCTCTAATTCCTTAATTGCAGAACGAACAGAATCAATCCCATCTCTGTTCAGTGTTGCCAGTCCCTGCATATTGTAATTCCATTCCTCTGGTAAACTTAACATCAGTGACAATAGGCCTTTCGCTTTCAATGTCAGATTCTTATTCTTGAAATGGTGATTACTCATTACCGTAAAATTCTTAGTTTTCTCTACACGAAAAATCTGTGCCATGCTCCCATCCTCCTTTCCAGTTCAAAAGAAAAAGACGCAAGCCATATCTTATGACTCACGTCTTACTTCGCTCACAATATTCTATTTTTATCAGTTACCTGCCAGATTAGTTACTGGCAATCCTTATACATAAATCAATTCTTTCAGGATAATCTCTTCTGCAATCGCTCTGTGCTGATTGGCAGCTCTTACCCATGCCATCTGATCTTTCTCCTTATCCGGCAGTGGTTCTTTTTCTTCCAACTGTTTCAGAATCACTTCTTCCCGTTCCCTGGCTGCCTTGTCCACTTCCAGAAGATGCTCTCCAATCGTATCCTGCAGAAGCATCACCTGATAGGTTGAATTTCGATGGTTTTTCAGATAATCTCTACGAAGAAAACCATACTTTCCAAGTTGCTCCATCTGCTCACCGGATTTATAGGTGAGATTCGGAATCAGATATCCATTTACATTCGTATACGTTAATTTCATTTTATTAGCACTCTCCATTTCTCATCATTTTTTGACCACAAATTTACGACATTTACGACAAATCTGACACTGCTTTACAATACCAGACAAAATGACTGATGCCCCGGAAAGCCTGTAAAACAGGCGCTTCTAGGATACACAAGACAGGACAAAAATCGACTTCCATTATCAAGGCTTGAGTGCTAATTTATTTGTGAAAAATCTGTGAACTTTTATTTTTCCATATATTCCCAGGTTTCTCCGCCATCTTGTGACTGAAAGACAATGCCCTCACTTTCTCCTGCCTGGGTAGTAACCAGCATAGTAAGCACATCTCCTTCTTTTTGGGGCATATTCATATAATCATAATCTTGCAAAGTAAATCCATACGCTTCTGCTGATGCAGGCAGTTTTGTTACCTGTTCCACAGGCAGCGATATTTTCCCAAAAGTTGTTCCTCCATCTGTAGTCCGATAGATTTCAGCATGTGACTGCGAAGCTCCTGAAAGCCCGGCAAATCCCAGGTTTTCATCCATAAACCAAAGTCCCTGACTGGCGCCAATATCACCCATAAACGGATCCTGGCTGCACACTTCCCAGGTGTTCCCTCCATCTGTGGTCTTTTTCAAAATATAGAATCGGCTTCCTGCTGCTGCATCTGCCACTTCCAGGGCCCAGCCCAGCTTTTCATCCAGAAAATAATACATGGTTCCGTCAGCCTGGTCTATAGTCCACATTTCTGCCTTTTGCGCCTCCTGTACCTGTTCTTCCTGACGCTTTTGGTCAAGCGCTGCCTGGGGAATATACTCCGGCTCCATCATATAACGGACAGGCGTTACATATTCCTCCTCCGGCATATGAAAAGAAAGCTCAAACCCCAGAAATTCTCCCCCTCCCAAAAGCAGGGAAAAATTACTGCTGCCCTCTTGTTTTCCATCCTTGTCTGCATCTCCCTCTACATATTGCAGTCCATCTCCAGAAGCAAAAGAGCGGCGTCCACAATACAGCATCTCATAAACTACGTCCCCATAAGCATCTTCCCAGACCTTTTGCTGATCTCTCCAGGGCGCTTTCTCCAGAAGTTCCAGCATAGGCGCCAGACGCATATCTTCCTCACATTCTCCCTGTTCTTCCCTGTCTATCCAAACAATCATAGAGTCTCCCCGCTGCCTGTCATAATCTGCCAGATAACTTCTCTTCTTTCCGTCTTTTCCTTTTCCATACAACATGGTATCCAAACTCTGAATTTCCCCATTCCTGTCAAAGGATACCTGAAACTTATCAGAAATATACAATTCCTCCGGAAGTTCCAGCGCCTTGTCCAAATCTGTGAGGATGCCTTCCACACCGGATTCCAGGAAATTATCATGTTCCAGAGTCACCTTTTTCTGGTTCATCCACTCCTCTATCTGCCAGGCAAGCGCCCCGTTATAGGGAATTGCAGAATACACAATTCCCGCTCCAAAGTACAGCGTTCCTCCCACAAGCACCGTCCATTCCAGCCAGAACAGAAGATTTCTCCTGGTTTTCTCAGAAAGCAGCCACAGAACAAAGCACACAACAGCTCCCACAGTTCCAAGAAGCAACAGAGGCAATCTGCTTCGTATCACACCCACCCGGCAGAACAGGCGAATCTGAGACAGGGTAACCAGATAACATATTAAAAATAAAATACCAAATAATCTACGATTTTTCTTCATACTGTTCCTCTATTTGACACCTCCACATTTCTTTTAAATCCAACATAAGTAGCAACAAAATAAAGGGCATAAATCCCAAAAAACAGTCCAAAAGAAACTACAAAATACTCAAGAACGGATGCTTTCACGCCTGTGAAAAAAATAAATTTGTGGCTGATAAACACGGATATAATTCCACTGATCACAGCAGCCAGCAGCGCCGGACAGAGATAATAACCTGCCAGTTGTTTCCAGATAATCTTATCCACTTCTTTTTTGTTTAACCCCAGTTTTTTCAAGACTTCATACCGAAATCTGTACTTTGCAGAGTCACTGAGCTGTTGTACAGCCAACACTGTAAACGCTACACACAGAAATACCAGTCCGATATAAAAACAGGGAAATACAACACTGGAAAGGGTATACTTAATCTCTGGTATCAGATTGTCTCCCACCAGATTTTTGGAATAATAGACTACTACACTGTCACTTCCATACCCGGTATTTCCTCCTGGCGGATTCTGGCCTTCATAAGTCTCCTCTCTTTCCTCCATAAGCGCATCTAAATCCTGCTGCAAATCCCCTGGAGCTTCCCCTTTTATATCAACTGCCAGTTCCGCATAATAGGGCTGCATCTGTTCTGCAGCATCATCTGAAACTATAAGAATGTAATCTGCTCCATTATGTCCATCCTGAGAAAAGGGTTCTGTATAAAAATCCTGAAAAGAAAGTTTCCTTCCATTCACCTCTATCCTGAGATTTTGGGAAAAATCTCCTGTTTCTTTATAAACCCGCTCTTTCATATGAATGGCATACTCCTCTTTTCCAAGGGCAATTTTCTCATATCCCAGCATTTCCCGTAAATGATTATAATCAGATAGCTTCATATAAGTATCATAGCTGCAATAAGTTGCATTTTCGTGCTTCTCTACTTCTGCCTTTAACGCCTTCTCATTTGGTGTTCCATCCGGATTCTGGTACATGGTTCCAAAAGTCTGCAAATGAGTATACAGCCATGCGTTCACCTGTGCATCCTGGTTCTCATAAATCAGATACCGATAAGCTTCCTGAACCTCTGTTTTTTCTTCCAGTACCTTCCGTTCTTTTTCAAAAGAATCCTCTGTATCAGAACTATATACCTGCACATCAAAAGGAAATTTATTTCTTAACATCTGATTCTGAAAATCACTGAACATAAACGCCACCACGCATCCCAAAAGGGCAATGGTAAACAGGGATGTCAGCGTTCCCATAGTAAATTGCATGGCTCTGATTTTGGAAGAAAACTGCCTGAGTAAAAACAAATTGGCCCCCTGATAGATTCCCTTTCCCCGTTTCCTGATATAACACACAATCCAGGAAGACACACCCACATAAAACAGGTAAATCGTCAGTACAAGCCCCACCAGAAATCCTACAATTTCTCCGGTATCACGAATCACACCACGAAACATCCACCATGCAAAAATCCCCATAAACACCAGAGATATTGGCAGCAATATTCGCTTCCAGGCTTCATGAGCCTCTCTGTTCTTCTCATTCTGCCGGTCTGCATTCATTAATCCGTAGATACTCATTTTCTTAAACCTTCTCCTGCAGCGCAGTAAAGCCAGAAGATAACATCCTCCGTAACAGCCGGCGGTCATAAGAATACAGTTTCTGTTATACTCTAGCTGAAAATGGTAATCCATCTGTATCATATGATACAAAACAGACAAAAGTACCTGTTGCAGCAAGCCTCCCAGAATCAGTCCAATTCCAAAAGCCAGAGCGCCCAGAAGTATATTTTCCCTGATATACAGTCTGGATATTTCCCTTTTCTTCATTCCAATAAGCAGGTAAATACCAAATTCCCGGCTTCGTTTGTCCAGCATAAAACGCACCATATAGTGAATCAGCCACGCTACAATCAGCACCACAAAAAAGGTTGCCAAGCCAATAATTGCCGCCATAATACCCGCCGATTCAGAACTTTGCTGTATGTCTTTGGAAAACAAAACCGTATTAAAAGCAAACATCAGTGCAGTCACAAAGGTCATAGTGAGCAAATACACCAGATAATCCTTCACAGAACGTTTTACATTCCGAAATGCTAATTTCCCCTGCATTATACCTCACCTCCTGTCAAAGACAGAACGTCCAGGATTTCATTTAAAAATTCTCTTCTTGTTTTCTCTCCACGCATCAGCTCATGGAATATTTTTCCATCTTTTAAGAATAAAATCCGTCCGCAATAGCTGGCTGAAAAAGCATCATGGGTTACCATGAAAATGGTTGCTTTTAATTCCCTGTTCAGCTTCGTAAAGGTTTCTAAAAGAGTCTGAGCTGCCCTGGAGTCAAGAGCTCCTGTAGGTTCGTCCGCTAAAATCAGTTTCGGATGATTCACCAGGGCTCTTGCACAGGCGCATCTCTGTTTCTGCCCGCCTGAAACCTGATAAGGAAACTGATTTTTTACTTCTTCTATGCCAAGAAGCTTCAACATATCCTGGCACTGTTTTTCAATGACACTTTTCTTCTCTTTCCTGAGACTCATTGCAAGCATAACATTTTCTTCCAGAGTAAGAGTATCCAGAAGATTATATTCCTGAAAAACAAAGCCCAGATTTTTCTTCCGAAACTCAGCAACCTGATCTTCTGACAATTCCGTAATATCCGTATTCTCATAATAAATATGTCCGGCAGTAACCCGGTCAATGGTAGAAAGCATATTTAAAAGTGTTGTTTTGCCAGAGCCGCTGGCTCCCATAACCCCTACAAATTCTCCCTGCTCTACCGTAAAACTTACCCTGTCCACCGCTTTTGTCACGGTTCTTCCTGTACCATAATATTTCTCAATGTCACATACCCTGATATATTCTCTCATGATTTTTTCACTCCCTTTTGACTTACAGTTCTTTATACCCCTACTATAACAAGTTTCCTGTAAGCCTGGTATCAGTTTTCCTTTCTCCTATCTTACAGTTTTGAAAGATAACTGCTTACCGGAAAGAAAATCTGAACCTCTGTGCCACACTTTTCCCTGGATTTCAGCGTCAGTTCCAGCCCCATCTTCTGGCAGAGCTTCTGGCACAGATACAGCCCCATTCCTGTAGAACGTTCATGAGTGCGCCCATTACTTCCTGTAAATCCTTTCTCAAAAACTCTTTTCTGCTCTTCTTTTGGAATTCCTGCTCCATTATCCCTTACGCTAAGAGATACCCCTTTCTCCGTAGCAGAGGTAAAAATCCAGATGTTTGCTCCTTCTTCCTTTCTATATTTCGTACTGTTCAGTATCAACTGATTCAAAATGAAAAGAATCCATTTTTTATCTG
Organism: Bacillota bacterium; assembly: GCA_902363515.1. Classification (GTDB taxonomy): domain Bacteria; phylum Bacillota; class Clostridia; order Lachnospirales; family Lachnospiraceae; genus Blautia. Next base: position 294,533 of record CABJAN010000001.1, read on the forward strand.
TAGATACCCTGTGAGGACAATTCACTTCTACCTGAACCCTGTTCTGAATCAAATAATATTTATTCCTTCCCAAAACCTCTCTGGCCACTTCCTCCAGGTCTGTTTCCCGAAGCTGGTAATCCTTATATACCGCTCCAAGTCTGGCATAATACAATGCCATCTCCACATAATTTTCTATTTTCTGGTTCTCCTGACTGATATTCCTGGTTACTTCATCTCTATGATTTTCACAGGACAGGGCTATACTGGTAATGGGCGCTTTAATCTCATGTACCCAGCTTTCAATATACTCCCTGTAATCCTTCTGTTCATCCTCCATCTTCCGAAGACTTTCTATAACCGCTTTGTTAGAACGCCTGATAAATTCCCTGTATAAGCAGTCCTCCAGTCTATAGGAATCCGGCATAAGTTCGCCTAATAAATATCGCTTATCCGCCTTTTCCAAAATCATTTCTATTTGCCGGAAGTACCGTCTTCTGCTGCAATATTCCCATAAAAACCATGCGAAAAATATTCCGGCCCAGACCAGTAAAATCACCCGGCAAGTTTCCAGCGGATAACCTGTAGCATACAAAAATCCAGTAAGCAGCAGCATGCAAAAAATCTGAACAATCACCAGTAATATTTTATCTTTCAGGTAGTCCGTAAACTTCATTTCTTCCTGTCCTTTCCCTTAAATCCGGTACCCCATTCCCCTTTTGGTTTCAATAAAATTCTTCACTCCAATCTGTTCTAACTTGGCTCTGATACGCGTTATATTCACACTCAATGTATTGTCATCAATATAAACCTCATGATCCCAGAGATATTCAATCAAATCCATCCGCGGTGTGATTTCTCCTTTTTTCAAAAATAAAAAGTGCAGAATTTTCATCTCATTTTTAGACAGTTCCTGTTGCTTGTCGCCATAGCCAATACAGCCCCTGGCAAGATCCAGTTCCACACCTTTGTGAAAAAGCCGCGGCGTTTCCTCCTCTTTTTTCCTGGTGCGTTTCAGCACTGCTGCAATATGCGCCAACAAAACCGGCGGATAAAAAGGTTTCGTAATATAGTCATCACCGCCTTTTACCATTCCTGTTAATTCATCCATGGCGTCTGTGCGGCTGGTCACAAAGATAATAGGAACTTCAGAATGTTTACGGATTTCTCCGCACACCTCAAATCCCGATATCCCCGGCAAATTCAAGTCCAGTAAAACCAGATCCGGCTGAAGTTCCAGCACTTTTTCACTAATCCTTTCAAAGCTCTCTATTGCTGTCACTTCGTATAAAGCATCTCTCAATAGCTGACTTAGTTCCTGACGAATTCCCTGTTCATCTTCAATAATCACAATATGCATATTCCACTCCTGTTCCTGCACGCTTAAAAGCACATAATGAAAGAAAAGGACCCGTATCCTAAGATACGAGCCCCTGTATGTAGATTTTATTTTACTGAACAATACGTCTTACAGCAATGTAATCTCTGTATAATGCATTTGCTGTATATTTGATACCACCCTTTGGATATGGAGCACTGTTAGAAGCATGTACAATACCACCATCTCCTGTCAGGATTGCTACGTGACCAGGATATACGATAAGGTCTCCTGCGCGTGCTTCAGAATAGCTGATTCCTACACCTGAAGAAGCCTGTGCATCACTTACACGTGGTAAGCTGTAACCAAAGTGACCATAAATCTGCTGTGTAAATCCAGAACAATCAATACCATTTGTTAAGCTGTTTCCACCATAAACATATGGATTTCCAATAAACTGCATTGCATATGCTACAACTGCCGCACCTGTTCCGCTGTTGTAAGAAGGTGCGCTGGTAGAACCACTGTTGCTATTTCCTGGCTTACTGGTAGATCCGCTGTTTCCTGTGCTGCCACTGTTATTATTAGTAGAACCACCATTGTTTGGTTTTACATTATTGTTTGTATTGCCACTATTATTTGTGTTTCCACCATTGTTAGCACTTCCTCCATTATTGTTAGAAGAGCCACCGTTATTGGTATTTCCACCTGTAATTGCGTTTCCGCCTGTAGAACCACCACCATTGTTCTGGTTCTGCTGCTGTTTCTTAGCAGCTTCCTCTGCCGCTTTTGCTGCTGCAGCTTCTTCTTCCTGAATTTTCTTCAGTTCTGCATTCTGCTGCTGAATTAACTGTTTATACTGTTCTGCCTGAGCTTTTGCATTGGCAATCTGTGCTTCATAGTCAGATGCTGTTGCTTTTAATTCTGTAACTTTTGTTTCCAGACTTGCTTTTACACCTTCCTGCTCGCTCTTAGCAGTTTCTAATTCGTGTTTTTCATTTTCTAACTGTTCTTCCAAATCTTTGACTTCCTGAACGATAGCTTTCATCTCTTTCAGCTCGTCTCTATCATACTGGTACATTTTCTCAGTATTTTCAGCTTTGGAAAGCATAGTAGCAAGGCTGTCAGACTCTAATAAAATCTGTGCCCATGTATCGTTTCCACCGTTTTCATACATGTACTGAATTCTTTTCTTCATTGCTTCATACTGTTCGTCACGGTCAGCCTCTGCCTGTACCAACTCTTCTTTTGTTTCTTCAATATCTGCTTCTTTTTCTACAATATCGTCTGCCAGTAATTCAATCTGTGCCATAGCATCAACGATCTGCTGCTGTGTAGTACTGATCTGTCCCATCAGGGCCTGCTTTTTGCTCTCCAGGCTGCTTGCTTCTGCCTGTGCTGCTGAAAGTTTACTCTGTGTTGCGGATTTCTGAGCCTGCACCTCATCTTTTCTTGCTGCGGAAACAGGGAGAACCTGTGCTGCAGTCATAGCAAATACCAGTGACAGACATACTAATCTTTTTTTCATACCTCTCTGTACCTTTCCCTTACATTAATACTATGTTGAAATAATTAATTTCTGTAACAATTTCGAAACAATTTTGAACTTCCTGTATATAGTACCATAATTTTTTCCTATTTGCAAGTCTGAAGCGGATTTTTTTTCATTTTTTTCTTAAAATCTAGTTAATAAAGTTGTGATTTTCTTCAACAAACCTCTTGATTTTCAAGGGTTTTAGAAATTATTTCAGCTCACAAACCCTTATTTCCTATGCTTCTTCATATCTTTAAAAAATCCTCTTCGTTTTTCTCTTGATTTACGCTATAATGGAATGGCAAACAGAACCTTTTTTTCAACATAAAGCTTGAAATTGTTACAAAATCTTTTCATAAAATCCACAGAGAAAGGAGGACTACCCTTTTGAAGAGAAAATTAAACGAAATTATTTATACCATATCCCGCTACACAGAAATTGTTTTATCAGCAATCATGCTTCTTGTCATCATTACTTTGATTGTTCCTATGTTGTACAATTTCCTGCGAATCCCGCTTTTGGACATTACGCCCGGGCAGTTTACAGAATTTCTTGGAAATGCCCTGACATTGCTGATTGGTGTAGAATTTGTTAAGATGCTGGCCAAACACACTGCGGAAAATCTTCTGGAAGTGCTGATGTTTGCCATTGCAAGGCAGATGGTTGTGGAACACCTCAACATGGGCGAAACGCTCATTGGAGTGGTAGCCATTGGTATTATCTTTGCAATCCGTAAATATCTGTTGCTGAAAAACTCTAATGACAAAGAAAAGACTTATGATAAATTGTAAAAACTATGTTTTTCCACAGTATTCAATCCTTCTTAGAGGTTATACTGTGGGAAAACAAAATCTTTTTAACAGTTCTTCATATTCACTATAGTATTCACAATTCTCCATCCGGAAAGAATCTGGCATTTGCTTCACTTTTTCCCATCCCCATCTATAAAGCTGCGGTTTCAAAATCTGTTCCTTTTGTAGTTCGAATAGCAATGCTCTCTGTCGGAATTGCAGCCGATATTTTAATGTCTCTGTGACTTGTCCGGGAAAATATCTGCACATTTCCTCAATCAACTGCTTTCCTATCTCCATCTCTCTATAATGCGTCCATTGTTTATGTATCTCATCCGTAAACTTCATCCATACAGATTCCTTTTTAGGATAAACTATTCCCATAAATCCAGCATCTTTATAACACCACAATGTCCATGATATCTTGTACTTCTGGAACAATTCCAGCGTATCCTCTACCAACTCCATAACATGCCCAAATTCCTGCCCTGCAATGTCATATCCTGCCTCTCCACATAAAAGTGGTCTTTCAAATTTCTGCATTTTTGAAATCATATGTTGGAACCGTTGTTCAAATATACTTTTTCTCATCTCCCTGGGATATTCCAAATCGCACAAGTCCTTTTCCCAGACTGTAGGATAAAAATGAAATGTAATAGCAGTTTGTTGATCTTTGATTTCTTTTATAGAAGAAAAATCCATTGCAAAAAAATCCCCCTCTAAAAAGAGAATATGATTTTTATCAACTTCCCGAATTGCCTCAGTAACTCTTTCATAAAAATTTTGCAGCATCCCTTCTTTTGCTGGCATTAAAAATGGCTCATTAAGCAAATCATATCCAAGTATAAATTCTTCCTCTGCATATCTTCTGCTAAATTCCTTCCACAGCCTTATCATCTGCTCCTGAAATACTTGAAAATGCCAAAATTGCGGTATTCCTGTCTGATTATCTGAATGCCAGTCTGGATTTTCACCACCTGGAACAGCATGAAGGTCAGGCATTAAAAAAATTTCATATTTTCTACATAAGGCTAACAATCTGTCAAAATGCCGAAATCCTTCTTCTCTCCATATCATTGGATTTTCATCATTCAAAAACCAATGGTAATTAAAGGGAACACGAATTAAATTAATTCCTATTTTTTTCAAAAAGTGAAAATCTTCATCTCTCACAAAAGCTGTGACAAAATTTTCAAAAAAACTATTACTTCTCTCTTCTCCAAAACATTCTGTAAATGTTTCTTTTATCTGCTTTTCTGTAGTAGGAATTCCTAACATAAAATGCTCCAGATTTAACCAGCTTCCTATTCCTAATCCACAAAATTGGATAGGCTTTCCCCTATAATAAAATTGCTTTCCATTTACTTTTACAAAATCCATATTTTATTTCCTCGTCTTTCTTACATAATTATCTTTATTTTATAATCTCCTAATCAAAAGAAAAGGTTGAAATTTTTTCATCCTTATATGAACTTCTCCCAGAATGATATACTAAAAAATAATAGTCACAGACTAATTATAAACTCTGATACAGAAAGGAAATTTTTATGAATATGATACAAAATCCTGTTATACCTGGGTTTCATCCAGATCCCAGCATTTGTCGGGTTAATGACATTTATTATCTTGTAACCTCCAGCTTTGAGTATTTTCCTGGAGTACCTCTTTTTACCAGTAAAAATCTTAAAGACTGGACACTAATCGGTCACTGTCTTACGCGAAACTCTCAGCTTCCTTTAAATGGTTGTCAAAATTCCGAAGGAATTTATGCCCCTACCATCCGTTATCATGATGGATATTTTTTCATGGTAACAACTAATGTGAGCGGAGGAGGCAACTTTATTGTCCATACCCAAAATCCCTCTGGCGAATGGTCTGAACCTGCCTGGGTACGTCAGGGCGGTATTGATCCTTCTCTGCTTTTTGTTGATGATAAAACTTATTTTATATCAAATGGAGATTGTAAAGGCAATTCTGGTATCTATTTATGCGAAATCAATCCTTTCACCGGAGAAATGCTTACAGAAAGTACCTTAATCTCCACTGGTTGCGGAGGCAAGTATCCAGAAGCCCCTCACCTTTATTACATCAATCATGAATTCTATCTCATGCTTGCAGAAGGTGGCACAGAATACGGACATATGGTAACTATGCAGAAAAGTACCTCTCCCTGGGGACCTTTTACCCCTTGCCCCTATAATCCTATTTTAACCAATCGCAATCTGCCCAATGGTTCTGATATAATTGCTTGTACTGGACATGCAGATTTGATAGATGATATTCGTGGTAACTGGTGGATGGTGGCTTTAGGTGTCAGAACTATCTGTACTGAAGGCAAAAATGTCCTTCTACACAATTTAGGAAGAGAAACTTATTTAACACCAGTCACTTGGAAAAATGGATATCCTATGGCCGGAAACAATGGAGTTTTGCAGATGAATATCCCTACATCACTTCCTGAAAGTATAGCCTTAGAAGATACTGTAAAAAATCCTATCCTGTCCGAAGAATTTTCTTCCGATAACTGGAATCTGGAATTTACCCACATTCGAAATCCTCATTTAGAAAATTATTTTTTAAATTCCAAGGATAGATGCTTAGTTTTAAAAGGATGTGATTCTTTATGTAAATCATGTGTATCACCTACCTTTTTAGGTGTACGACAAAACTCCTTTTTCCAAGTAGCCAAAGTGACCATTTCCGGAATACCTGAAAATGAAAACAGTCTGGCTGGTCTTAGTGTATATTATACAAATGAACATCACTATGATTTTGGAATTACTCTAAGAAATGGTGTCCGTTGCCTTGTACTGCGGCGTCAAATTTATGATTTAATAGCCGATACAGCTATAATACCTTTACCTTGGGAAACCGTAGATTTACAAATAGAATCTGATAAAGAAAATTACTATTTTTTCTACTTTACTCCTTCTCATGAAAAGATATTTCTTGGTCAAGGTACTACAGCTGCACTTTGTACGGAAATCACCCGCCATATGACTTTCACAGGTACTTTTTTCGGAATGTTTGCAGAACATATGACTGCTTCTTTCCAGAATTTCATACGTCAAACTTTAAACATTCAAGCACCTAAAAACAGAGAAAATTAATATAAAAAGTCGCTGAGGATCTCATATCAATATCCTCAGCGACTCTTTCTTTATGAATCTTTTCTTTTTTACGTCTCCTTGTTATTAATCTAAATAAATCCTCTTACGCTCAACATCCTGAGAGTTTCTGCCAATCATAATTTCAAATTCTCCTGGCTCAAAGACAAATTCCATATTTTGATTATAGAATCTTAACATATCCTTTGTAATGGTAAAGGATACTTTCTGGTTTTGTTTTGGCTGGAGCATAACCTGCTGAAATCCTTTTAATTCTTTCATTGGGCGAACAATGCTGGCTGTACAGTCACCTACATATAGCTGCACAGTTTCCAGTGCTTCTCTTTCTGAATCATTATACACAGTAATTTCAGCCTCTATTCTGTCTTGTTCTTTTGTGACAGAAAAATCAAAATAGCTTATCTTGCTGTAACTTAAACCATAACCAAAAGGAAAAAGAGCTTCGTTTGGACAGTCCAGATATTTTGACACATAACGCTCTTTCTGACCGTAATAGGGTCTTCCAGTGCGGTAATTGTTATAATAAACTGGAATCTGGCCTGTGGTATGAGGAAAACTCATAGCCAGTCTTCCGGAAGGATTGTAGACACCTGTAAGAACGTCTGCTAACCCATTGGCAGATTCTGTGCCAAGGAACCATCCCTGTATCAGAGCATTACTGGTAGAAAGTATTGGTTTGATTTCCATAGGCCTTCCGCTGAATACAATGGTTATTACGGGTTTTCCTGTTTCACTTAATTTTTGAATAAGTTTTTCCTGATTTGGTGACAGGCGTAAATAGGCTTTACTGCTGGCTTCCCCTGTATCAGAAGGACATTCACCTACAGCAGCAATTAAAATATCACAATCCGCAAAACTTTCTGCAGCCTGGTCTGTTTGGTCTTTTACATCAAATATCTGGTCTTCCATGGAACCAAGAGGCTCTGCCATGGCAGTTATAACAGAAAAACCATGACTTTTCAATGCATCTGTTAGGGTACAGGTGTTTTTTTCTGCTGTAATTGCCCAACCTCCAGCAGTATTTTCTGAGTCTGCAAAAGGACCAGCAATACCAATTTTTATTCCTTCTTTGAGAGGAAGTATACCATCATTCTTCAAGAGAACAATGGATTGTCTGGCAGCCTGACGGGCTTTTTCTCTGTGATCTTTGCATAAATGAAGCCTTTTTTCTGCTTCTGGATTGGCATCTTTAAATGGATTTTCAAAAAGTCCCAATTCATTTTTTAAATTTAGGATATTGTGGACAGCCTGATCAATAAGTTCCATAGAAAGGCGTCCTTCTTCTACCAGTTTTTTTCCATGATTGATATAATGTGCAGACATCATTTCAATATCAACACCAGCTTCTATACATTGTCTGGCTGCGTCGGAACCGTCTTCGGCAATACCATTTATAATCGTTTCATGAACAGCAGCATAGTCCGAAATTGTACATCCATCAAATCCCCATTCATTTCTTAAAATATCACGAAACAATTTTTTATTTGCGCTGGAAGGGATCCCATCCATTACGTTAAAAGATGTCATAACCATTCTTGCACCAGCATCTAATGCTGCCTTGTAAGAAGGCAGATAAAACTGACGGAAAGTGTTTTCAGAGATATCCACCCAGTTGTAGTCCCGTCCTCCTTCTGCTGCACCGTAGCCTGCAAAATGCTTTACACAGGAAGCAATTTTCCCTTTTTCCTTAGGATTGTCCCCTTGAAAACCATGAACAGCAGCTTTTGTCATAATACAGTTCAGATAAGTATCTTCTCCCGGTGATTCCATAACCCTTCCCCAGCGTGGATCCCTTACCAGGTCTGACATTGGCGCAAATGTCAGATGAATACCGGAAGCAGAGCTTTCAGCCGCTGCAACAGAAGCAGCATTTTCATAGTTTTCCGGATTGAAACTACAGCTCATGGCCAGTGGAATCGGAAATATAGTTTTATACCCATAAATAACATCAGCCATAAACAAAAGAGGAATATGATGTCTGTTTTTTTCCATATAACGTTTTTGAAGCGCCATAGTTTTTTCTGCACCGAAATAGTTTAGGGTGCTGCCTATATTTGTCAGGTTTTCTTCTGTTATATTTAATTCTGTAAGGGGACCAGTCAAATCCATATTCTGCTCAGTTCCCAAAAACATGGCAGAGAGCTGGGTCATCTGCGCAAGTTTTTCTTCAATCGTCATACTTTGAAGTAGAAGTTCAATTTTACTGTTTTCCATAATGAATTATTTTCCTTTTTTACTTTTGAAAATCATAACCTGGATACCTGGAATCTGAATTTTACTGTTCTGTGTATAAACTTCTCCTGCGAGTAACTCCTCTGCTTCAAACGGAAGTTCAAATTCCTGCTCCTGATTTTTATGATTTAACACAAAGATATAACGATATTCGTCACTCTCTCTTTCTGTTATCTCAAGTTCTGAAAGGTCTTTGTCTTCTATAATTGCCGATATCTGACATTCCTTGCAAATATCCTTCAGAAATTCTCTGTAAAATTCTTTATTTGAGCGTGTACCCAGATAATAAACACTGCCTTTTCCATATTTGTTTTTTGTCAAAACAGGTGTATCGCAGTAAAAGTCCTGTTGATATTCAGCTAATACTTCCGCACCTTCGCCATGGATAATATCACATAAAAGCTCTGCTGGATATTTCCGATTTTTGTAGTAAAAAGAATTCTGTTCTTCTTTAGATAAAGCATCAATTTCTTCTACCCAGATTCCAGCCAGTTCCTTTAATTCTCCTGGATATCCTCCACAGGTAATATAATCATTCTCATCTGTATAACCACTTAAATACGTAAATAAGAGAGTCCCTCCTTCTGTTACATATTCCTTCATCCTTTTACTTACACCATCTTTAACCATATAGAATAATGGTGCTGCAATGCATTGATATTGTGAGAAATCCTCGTCTACACCTATAACATCAACAGAAATATGGTTATCAAAAAATCCACGATAATAATTCAGAATCTCATCCACATATTTTAATCGCGTTGTAGGACCAGCTGAACCTTCTACCGCCCACCATGTAGGCCAGTCAAAAATCAATGCAGCTTTTGCTTTGGTTACTGTTCCCAAAGTTTCTTGCCCTAGTTTCTTTAGCTCTTTTCCAAGTTCTGCGCATTCTCTAAACACTCTTGTGTCACTTCTTCCTGCATGATCAATCACAGCGCCATGAAATTTCTCACAGGCTCCTGGACTTCTTCTCATCTGGAAAAACATCACCGTATCAGCTCCATGTGCTACTGCCTGATAGCTCAATAAACGCATGACTCCCGGACGCTTTAGACCATTATCTGCCAGCCAATTAGATACACTTGGTGTTTGTTCCATAAGCATAAATGGTTTCCCATTTTTTAATCCCCTCATTAATTCATGATTCAGCGCAATCTGTGCCGGATCTGCATTTTTCGGAGGATAATTATCCCAGGAAATCACATCCAGATACTCAGACCATCTCTTGTAATCCAAGGTTTTATACGTTCCCATAAAATTCGTTGTAATCACAGCATCTGGAATATATTTTTTAATTGCTGCATATTCTGCTTTAAAATTTTCCATCATACTGTCCGAATTGAATCTTTTGTAATCCAAAGTGATCCCCTGAAACATACTTCTGTTTTCTTCAAAATGTTCACTCAAAAGATTTGGCGCTACAATTTCATCCCAGGAATAAAAAGTATGTCCCCAAAAATGAGTATTCCATGCCTTATTCAGTGAATCCAAGGTTTTATATTTTCTTTTCAACCAAACACGAAAAGCCTTTTCACAATTTTCGCAATAGCAAGTTTCACCATACTCATTGCTTACATGCCAGACAACAATATTTTCCTGATTCTTATAATGCTCTGCCAATTTCTCTGCCAGCTTCACTGAATATTTTTGAAATGTAGGGCTATTGGGACAGGAATTATGACGACCTCCAAATTTTCTTTTCATTCCACTAAACTCTGTCCGTAAAATATCTGGATATTTTCTCGCCATCCATGCCGGGTGTGCTCCCGTAGACGTAGCCATACAAATTTTCATTCCCTTTTCTGTTACCCGCTTTACTGTCTTATCCAGTTCTGAGAAATCATAAGTTTCTTCATCCGGCTGTAGCATAGCCCAATTGAATACATTTAATGTTACAATATCAATTCCCGCTTTTTCAAAAAGCTCCATGTCCTCTTTCCAGATATCTTCTGTCCACTGCTCTGGATTATAATCTCCTCCATAGAGGATTTTTTGTACCTTTTTCTCATCTAAAATTTTCATATCATCATCCTTTCAATCCTGAAAATGCGATACCTTGAATTAAATATTTTTGTCCAACACAATAAATCAGAACCATAGGAATCAATGCACAAACAGTACCAGCCATAATCAATCCATACTCTGCCCCATACTGAGTACGGAAAGCAGCCAGTCCTAACTGAATGGTTTTCAAATGATCCGATGTCAGGTACAGCATAGGTCCCATATAATCATTCCACATAAAGTTAAAGGTAAATATGCCAAGAGTCGCAATCCCTGGTTTACACATAGGAAGAATAATTCTGGCATATATTTTCAGTTCACCGCATCCATCAATTCTGGCTGCCTCAGAAAGTTCCTCTGGAATTCCCAGCATAAACTGTCTTAATAAAAATACACCAAATGCACTAAACAAGTTCATACAAATCAAAGCCATATGGCTGTCATACATTCCCATACCTTTTACAATAATAAACTGGGGAATCATAATTGCATGCCAGGGCACCATCATGGTAGCAAGATAGCACAAAAATATCTTATCACGTCCCGGATAGTTTAATTTACTAAAGGAATATGCTGCCAGAGAGCAGGTAACGATTTGTCCTGTTGTTACAATCACTGAAAGTTTTAAGGTATTCAAATAATATGTAAGAAATGGAATTCTGGACCACACTTCTTCATAATTAGAAAACCGGAATACTTCTGGAATCCACTTAATAGGATAACTGAAAATTTCATTGTTATTTTTAAAAGATGATGAAAGTGTCCAGATAAAAGGACTAATCATCAAAAGTCCCACTGTCAATAAGACTATAAATAAAATGGTATGATATACCTTCACCCTTGCTTTATATGATTTAATCAAAACGTATTCCTCCTTCTGCTGGCATTACATATAAGTAACCCATTTTTTCTGTCCCTTGAATTGGATCAAAGTAACAATCAGTACAATAAGAAACAGGAAATATGCCATGGCAGATGCATACCCAAACTCAAGCTGCTGGAAGCCTTCCTGATAAATTCTATATACCAGTACGTTTGTAGACCTTCCCGGTCCACCTTCTGTCATGATATTAATTAAATCAAATACCTGGAAAGAACTGATAATATTTAAAATCACTACCATGAACATTGTAGGAGACAGCATTGGAAGTGTAATCTTAAAAAACCGTTTCACAGCTCCAGCCCCATCAATTTGAGCTGCCTCATACAGTTGAGATGGTATTGACTGAAGTCCAGCTAGGAGAATTACCATATAATAACCTGCATTTTTCCAAATAGCAACAAGCATAACAGACCATAAGGCTGTGTCAGAAGATGCCAGCCACATAGGCGGATTCTCTATTCCTAATGACTGTAAAATTTGATTCAACGGTCCTGTATATGGGTTAAAAATCAGCGCCCATACAATTCCAACTGCTACCATGGAAGTAATGGTTGGGAAAAAGAACATTGTTTTAAACAAGCCACTTCCTTTAATACCTGCATTGACTGCAACTGCCAGAAGCAAAGAGGCTATAATGGTGCCAGGTACTGTCACCAAGGTATATAAAAGGTTATTAAAAAAAGATACCTGAAAATATTCATCCTGAAACATTTTAATATAATTAGAAAGTCCTACAAATTTAGAAAAGCCAAATCCATTATAGTCTGTAAAAGAGATAAATAATCCCATTACAATGGGAACTGCCATAAAAATAAAAAATCCGATAAAATTTGGCATTATAAACAGGTAGCCCTTCAGCCATTCCTTTTTAAATTTTCTTTTCTTTGCTACTTTTTGTCCGCTCATATTTATTCCTCTCTATTGATAGGAAGTGGGGAAGACTTATGTTCAGTGCTTCCCCACAAACAGATTCCTATTCGCTCATAATTTCCTGACGCTGTTTTTCGAAATTTTCCATCGTTTCATCAATATCTTTTTCACCTAAAAGATACAGTTCTGCATTTTCCTTCAAAGCTGTAAGTAATTCTCCATATTTCACATATGCCGGTGTTTCCATCACTTTTTTTGCATTAAATACGACATTTACAACATTTTCTTTTCCTACAACTTCAGAAAATACCTCTTTTGCCTCATCCCCAGAATATGCAGGGAGCATTCCATACTTTGGAAGAACCGTAGATCCACCCTCGCCACACAAATATTTCAGAAAGTCAAAACTTTCCTCTTTATGCTTTGCATCTTTTGGAATACCTGCAAACTGAAACTGTCCCCAGGTAGTTCCCGGCTCTACTCCTTCTGGAACAGGCATAGGTGCTACATTCCAGTTAATATCTGTCTTTCCGTCTTTTTGATCTGTCAAAAGCATATTAATCAGCCACTCTCCCTGAGGCATCATAGCTACCTTTCCGTTTTCAAAATCTGCCAGATACTGTGAATTTGTAGCCTGTATTTCTGCCATAGATACATGCGATTTATCTTCATTCATAAATTTGTTTAAATACTCTAATGATTGTTTCACTGGTGTAATATCATCTGCGTTCAAATAACACTCCTGCTGTGTTGCAATAGCGTGATAAATGTCCCAGTTAATCCAATAACCACCATACTGTTTCCCATCACCAGAAGTCAATTCTTTTGCCATATCGCCATATTCGTCCCAGGTCATTTGTTCTGGCATGGTAATTCCAGCATCTTTTAATAAGTCTTCATTATAAAACAGCATCCAACAAGTAGAGCGTGTAGGCAGCGCCCATACCTTACCTTCAGGGTAAGATGCATCCCATAAAGAGCCATACTTGCTAATATCCAAATCACTCTCTTCTACCATTTTTGTAATATCTGTAAGTGCACCTGAATCTTGAAATTGTTGAACCTGATTCATAGTCCGGATATCTACAATATCTGCATCACTTCCTGCAGAAAGCATAACTTTTAACTTATCATCGTAACTATCGTTTGCAATACTCACAACTTCGACTGTAACCTTGTCCTGACTTTTATTATAGTTTTCAGCGATCTCTGTCATGTAGTTTTCTTCATCGCTCCAGATGTAAAACTTCAGATTTACTTTTCCATCTTCTGTCTTCGCTGATTCCGCTTCTTTATTACCTCCGCTTCCTCCGCATCCTGCCAGCATCCCCGCTGCCATTATTACACTCATAATTCCTGCTGCTATTCGTTTCTTCTTCATAGTTACCTCCTTTTGCCAAGTTTCCTCTGACTTGACCCTGTATATTTGTTTTGCTATACTAACTATACAATAGACTAACTTAATCAGACAGGTTGAAATTTTATCCACCTTTTTTATTTTACTAATTCTGCTATACTAAAAAAGAAAGAGGTATGGTTGTATGTTTTATTTCTTGATTTTAATTTTAGCTTTGATATTTTTCTTAATCATTCTATATTTTAGAGGTAACAAAAATCACACAGTGCTTATTTTTTTACTTTTTTCTTATTTTGTTGCCCTTAGCTCCATGATTGTCTATATTTCTAAAGATACTTACTATTATAATCTTATAAAATCCTATTTTTATCTTCCTAATTTTATTTGGAGATGGTTTTTCTTTTTTAAAATTAGCAAAATAAACCTGATTCGCCTAATGAATCTTTCCAGCCTTAGTATTGTAATCATCAGCACATACTTTGCCTTTTCTTTTTGCCATCCCAAAAAACGCATTACAGAAAAACTTTTAAAAGCTGCTGTATGGTTATACTATATTTTTCTTGCTATATTATATGATCCTGTAACAAATTATAAACTATATTATTATTTATATCCAAGCTACATGAGTGTAGCCCAATACGAAAAGATGGAATTTTCTATTATGGAAATTACCAGAGTATGCAATAATGCTATCGTTTTATCCTGTATGATTTTTCTGCTTATCGCCTTGCGTAATTCTCCAAAACTAAAATTATTCCGTTTTAATCATTGTTTTTTATGCATCAGCTACGGAATTTTTTCTTTGGTATATGTATTTTTTATATCTCTGGCTCCCAGCTTCTTTTTGAAAATTTCCAAAATTGCCGGAACACATACATACCGCTCCATCCATTTAAGCAGTCATTCCTTATTTTATGATGCTTTTCCTTATTTTTTAATTGCTGCTGCAGGCCTATTAACTTACTGCACTTACTGGCTGGCAACGCTTACAAACCAAATGGCATTATCAGAATTTAGTATTTCAAAAGGGATCAGTTCTTCTGAAACAACTTCGAAAATTTTCTGCCATTACATAAAAAACGAAATTCTTGCTCTACAATCTGAAGCGGAACTTTTAACGCCTTCACCAGAAGAGACAGAAATTCTAAATAATATAAAAAAACGCTGTGAAACACTTTATTCTAGAATTGATGAAATTCATCGCAGCACCAAAACAAGTGAATTGAACCTAAAACTTTTTTCACTCCAGGAAATCCTGGAACAAACGCTTAAAAACTTTTCCCTGGAATTATCCGAAATTTCTGTAGTTCAGAACTATCCAAAGGAAACTATTTGGGCTATGGTTGATCCAGTTTATATGGATCAGGCAATCCATAATATTATAAAGAATTCTCTAGATGCTATGAACGATATTTCAAATGAACAAAAAAGTCTCATTTTAACTTTGAAAACCAATAGACGTTATGCATGGATAGAAATCAAAGATACCGGAAAAGGGATTTCTAAAGAAAATCTTGAACAGATTTTTTTGCCTTTTTATTCTTCCCATCCTTATTCCAAACACTGGGGAATCGGGCTGACTCTTACCTATAAAATTATTCATGCTCATGAAGGAAAAATAGATGTAGTCAGTACATTAGGAAAAGGAACGTCCACTAGAATTTTTCTCCCTCTTATAACAAAAGAAGGCATTATACAATCGAAATCCGTTGCACACACCAGAAAGGAAAACTAATCATGATTAATCCAATTAAAGTAATAATAGCTGAAGATATTGCCCCTATCCGCAAACGATATGTCAAAATTTTAGGCAGTCATCCTGAAATTCAGGTATTGGCTGATGTAGACAATGGAATAGACGCATGCAAAAAAGCCAGCGAATTAAAACCGGATGTAATTCTTATGGACATTGAAATGGAATGTAAAGATGCCGGAATACGGGCTACGGGTGAAATATTATCAGAAAATCCTCAAATAAAAATTATTATTCTTACTGTGTATGAAGAAGATGAATTAATTTTCTCTGCTTTCCGTTTAGGCGCCTGCGATTATATTCTAAAGAATGCTTCCGAAGAAGAAATTCTTCAGGGTATTATTGGCGCCTATCATAATTCATCTCCCATCCGCCCTGAAATAGCGGATAAAATACGCAACGAATTTCAACGGGTAAAAACCTATGAAAGCAGTTTCCTTTTTATGCTGAATTTACTTTCAACACTGACACCACGAGAACTGGATACTTTATATTTACTTTCTAATGGATACAGTAAAAAGGATGTATGCGAACTGCGCTGTGTAGAAATGAGTACTGTAAAATCACAAGTACATAATATCTTAAAAAAATTCAACAAGAAAAAAATAGCAGATGTCATTACTACCGAAGCAGAACGACATCTGCTTGGGACAATTCTTCAGAATCATCCCAAAAATTAATAATTTTTTGCCTTAAGTCTATCAAAAACTATATCAGACTTTTTCGTACCTCAGCCGCTCTTGCATGCCCCATAAGCCCTTCTCCCTTTGCCATACGGTACACCAACGGAGCCAGCTCTGCAGCCGCCTCAGGTGTCATGCTCTGGTAAGTACAGGTTTTCAAAAATGTTCCAACCCACACTCCGCCTGTATATCTGGCTGCCCGAAGGGTTGGAAGTGTGTGGTTGGTTCCTGATGCATAGTCCCCAAACACTTCCGCTGTATTTTCTCCCATAAAAAGGGAACCGTAATTATAAAGCTGCTTTGACACTTCTTCTGGATTCTGAACATTCAGTTCCAGGTGCTCCGGCGCATATTCATTGGCCAGACAGACAGCTTCTTCCAGAGAATCCACCAGTATCACCTCTCCATAAACTTCCCAGGATTTTCTGGCAATTTCTGCTGTTTCCAGTACAGCCAACTCTCTCTCAACCGCTTCCATCACTGCTGTTCCAAAAGACTCTTCTGTTGTAATCAGAATGCCCTTTGCATTTGGGTCATGCTCTGACTGAGCCAGCAAATCGGCTGCCACAATTTCTGGTGTTCCGCTTCCATCTGCAATCACCAGAACTTCACTGGGACCTGCCACAAAATCAATTCCCACCTGTCCGTAGCACTGGCGTTTCGCCTCTGTGACAAAACGGTTTCCAGGTCCTACAATCATATCCACAGGCTTGATTTCTTCTGTGCCATAAGAAAAGGCTGCAATGGACTGTGCTCCTCCTACTGCATAAATTTCATCAGCCCCTGCAATATCCATAGCTACCAGAGTTTTCGGATTTATCTCATTAGTTCCTTTCATAACAGGCGAACAGGCTGCCACCCGCTCCACTCCTGCGGTTTTCGCCGGAATAATTAACATAAGGGCTGTAGAATACAAAGGGTAATTTCCTCCCGGCACATAACAGCAACAGGATTTTACAGGAATAATTCTATGCCCCAGGAAAATTCCCGGCGCTGGGCTGAAGTTTTCCAAAGGTCTTACGGTTTCTTTCTGCGCCTTGGAAAAGGCTCTGATATTGGCTGCTGCTGCCTTTAAATCTTCAATTTCCTGTGCAGTGAGTTTGGTGTATGCCACCTGAATTTCTTCTTTACTCACACGCAAGGTTTCTCTGGTACAGCCATCAAATTTCAGATTATATTCTTTTAAGGCAGCATCTTTTTGCTCTCTTACATAGTTAATCATCTCTTCCACTGTTTTTGTAAGGTTTTTTCTATCTTCTTCTGTCCGCTGACAGGATTTTTTCATAATTTTCATATGCTTTTACTCCTTGTTTTTTATTTCTGCCATTGTAGAATATGGAGTCCGGTTCATGTCAACCTGCGGTTTCCCAAAAACTTATAAAAAACCTGGAGTATACTCCAGATTTGTGTTAGGATAAAAAAAAACAGGAGGTGGCTCTTATGCGGATCGGAAAAGTATCTGAACTGTATCATATTTCTGTGGACAATCTTTATTATTATATCAAATACGGTCTTCTGGTTCCTCCCCGTCCAAAGGGACAGTATGTCTTTGATCAGGCTACTCTTAAGGATTTGGAATGGATTCTGGAATTAAAAGAACTGGATTTTTCTCTCCGGGAAATCCACATCATTCTGTCCTTAAAACGGGTCTCCGGTCTGGCAGACCCTCAGGATGTGGAGGAACTGAAGGCTATCTATACCGGAAAACGTGATTTCTGTCTCCAGGAAATTCAGCAAAAGCAAAAAATCATAGGGTGCTTGGAAGAAAAAATCAAAGACCTTGATCAGCACCCTGCTTCTGCTACCTTGAAAACAGGAGTTCCCCTGTCCATGCTTCCTCTCCTTTGCTGTCCTGTATGCAAAGGTTCCCTGTCTCTTACGGATGTGGAAATGGATCAGCGTTTCCTCTACCATGGCGCTCTTGGATGCTCCTGCGGCTATAAGGCTGTGATTGACAAGGGCATTCTCATGACTCCAAATAAGAATACCAATCTTCAGGACACTCCTGATGTAACCAGAGAATTATATAAAGACCTTCCACCTCAGTTGATTTCCATGTTTCAGCGCTCTTATAACTGGATGCTGGAACGCATGGAGCAGGTCAACTTACATCACAAGGTCATTGCAGAAACCTATGTCAATGCCTGGTTCTTCATGCACAATCATCTGGAATATCTTCCTGGGGACAGCCGCTATATTGTTATTGACAAATATCCGGAAACTCTGTTGATGTATAAACACCTTATTGAAAAACAACGCCCGGATCTGGATATTTTGTATCTGGCAGATAGCAGTACCACTTTTCCTTTGAAATCAGAATGTATTGACCTGCATCTGGATTTTTTTGCGGTAAATGAACATAATTTTTACCACCCCAGCTTTTTATACCAGAAGCTGCGCCCTTATTTCAGTCCACAGGCAGATGTAATCGGCACCTATTTCTACTTTAAGCATGCTCCAAAATCTATGAAGCAGCTCCTTAGTATGTATCCGGAATGTTCTCGCCAGAATTTTCAAAATTCTTATTTCCATGAGGAGCTGAGAAAAAACGGTTTTCAACTGCTCTCAGAAGAGGATTGTGGATTTACCACTGATTCAGGAAACAACCTGGGCTTTGGATTCCATGTAAAGGGTGAAAAAATGCACCTTCTTCCTTATCATGGAAAAAGGTGCAGATAATATCTCAGGCAAAAAGTTTTTTCGCTACTTCTACTAAATAATAAGTATCTTTCACTCCTGCTGTCTCATATGGGGAGTGCATTGCAAGAAGCGGAAGTCCAATATCAACACTGTTTAACGCTACCTTTGTATTGGAAATATTTCCAAGGGTAGAACCGCCTGGAACATCAGAGTGGTTGGTAAAGGTCTGATATGGCGCTTCTGCTTGTTTACATAAATCTTTAAACATGGCTGCTGATACAGCGTCTGTACAATATTTCTGGTTTCCTGCATATTTAATCACAATTCCCTGATTCAATACCGGACGGTTTACAGGGTCTGCTTTTTCTGTATAATTCGGATGCAGTGCATGTCCATTATCCGCAGATACCATAAAGCTGTCTGCCAGGGTTCTTAAATAATCTTCATAGTCCATGCCAAGACTGCGCGTCATCCGAACTAACACATCATACAGGAAGGTGGATGCCGCACCCTGTTTGGTACTGCTTCCCACTTCTTCATTGTCCAGTACACAGTGTACTGCCACATGCTCTTTTTTCTCCCCGCCCAGGAAACCTTTTAAAGAAGCAAAAGCACACTGCAAATCATCCAGTCTTCCTACAGATAAAAATTCTTCCTGTGCGCCCCAGATGCTTCCTTTTTGTCTGTTATACAGAAACAGGTCATGTCCCAAAATATCTTCTGCTTTTACACCTACGTTCTGTGCTACTGCCTCCATGAAGGTGTCTTTTGCCCCGATTTCTCCATACAGAGGCAGCATATCCTTCTGTGCGCTGTACTGATAACCATCATTAATCTGGCGGCTCATGTGAATAGCCAGATTGGGAATCATAAGAAGATCTCTGTCAATATCCACCAGCTTTGTAACAAAGGCATTGTTTTCTTTCACCACAACCCGTCCGGCTACGGAAAGAGGGCGGTCAAACCATGGAGCGCAAATCATGCCGCCATACTTCTCCACATTCAGCTTCACATACTTGTTTTCCACAGTCATTTCCGGATTATCTTTGATTTTGAAAGATGGTGAATCACTGTGGCTTGCCATAATACGGAAGCCTTTCCACTCTCCCTGTGGCACTGAAAAAGCAATGAGAGCTGAATCATTTCTGGTAACAAAATAGTTTCCGCCTTTTTCTATCTGCCACTTTTCATTTTCTTTTAATTCCTGATAACCTTCCTGTTTCAATGTTTCCTTCATGGTTGCGACTGCCTGAAAACAGGTAGGGCTTTTTTCAATAAATGCAATTAATTCCTTTGCTGTCTGCTGAAACATGTTCTTTGCCTCTTTTCTATATGATTTTTATTTATTTTCCTGTCTTTTTAACAATTCCATTGCAATTTTTTCTGCTGTAATAGGCATTTCACGAATGCGGACTCCCACTGCATGATCCACTGCGTTGGCAATGGCAGGACATGGGGTATTAATAACAATCTCACCAATAGATTTCGCCCCAAATGGATGGGATTTTTCATAACTTGGAGCAAATTCCACACGAATCTTGCCCACATCCTGTCTGGTTGGAATCTTATACTGCATAAAGGAATTGTTCCGAAGCTGGCCTTTTTCATTGTACTGGATATCCTCATAAAGCGCCATGCCGATTCCCTGTCCGATTCCGCCTTCTGTCTGTACTCTTGCCAGATTTGGGTTAATGGGTGTTCCGCAGTCTACCACTGCCACATAATCCAACAGTTCCAGACTTCCGGTCTCCTTGTCAATCTCAACTTCTGCCATACCTACCATGAAAGGTGGCGGGGAAATCTTAGAAGAGCGGGTGGCAGATGCCTGAAGATTCACATTATTTCCGCAGGTTCCTTTCACTGCAATTTCTTCTAAGGTTACTTTTCTGTCTCCATCCAGTTCATAAACCACTTTTCCGTCAAAATCTACTTCTTCCGGCGTTTTCTCCAACATTTCTGCCCCAAGCTTCTGAATCTGTGCGCGAAGCTTCTGGCAGGCATCGGTAACTGCCATACCAGTCACATAAGTAGTGGCAGAAGCATAAGAGCCGGAATCGTAAGGAGATACGTCTGTATCTACCCCGAATGCTATAATATTATCAATATCAGTTTCCAGAATATCGGCTGCCATCTGAGAAAGGATAGTGTCGCATCCGGTTCCCATATCCGTTGCCCCAAGGTTTAAAGTATAAGAGCCGTCCTCTCCTAATTTCACTTCCGCGCCTCCGATATCAACACCTGCAATGGAGGAACCCTGCATAGCCAGAGCTGCGCCTACTGCCCGCACTTTTCCATTTCCCATATCTTTCACAGGATATTTCTCATCCCAGCCTATCATTTCTTTGGCTTTTTCCACACACTTATCCAGGGTACAGCTTGTGACAACCGGACATCCATCATATCCCAGGAACGGATCCCCTTCTCTGGACAGGTTCAGCTCCCTGAATTTTACCGGATCCATGCCCATCTCATGGGCCAGCTCATCCACTGCAGACTCAACTGCAAAGATTCCCTGGGTAGCCCCATAACCTCTGTAAGCGCCGGCAGACATGCGGTTGGTATACACTACTTCATAAGTAAAACGATATGCTTCTTTTTTCCCATATAATCCCAAAGGCTTATGACCGGAAAGTCCTACAGTAGTAGGTCCATGCTCCCCATAAGCGCCTGTGTTGGATAAGGTATGGATATCCATGGCTTTTAAAATACCATGTTCATCTGCACCCAGACGTACCCGCACTTCCATTTCATGACGTGGTGAGGAACAAATCTGAGATTCATAGCGGGAATATACCAGCTTGGCAGGCTTTTTAGTCTTTAAGGTAACAAGCGCCGGATATACTTCTGTTACTGATGTCTGTTTCGCCCCAAAGCCGCCTCCGATACGAGGTTTGATTACACGCACATTAGATGCACCGATTCCCAGCGCTCTTCCCAGAATTCTTCTCACGTGGAAAGGAACCTGTGTGGAGGTTACCACATTCATCCGTCCGAAATGATCCAGATAAGTATAGCTTCGGAAGGTTTCCATCATAGCCTGCTGATTTGCCTTGGTGTGATAGGTTCTGTCAACAGTGTATTTACATGCTTTTAAAACAGCTTCCACGTCTCCAGAGCTTTCTTCCCGGGCGGCACAGAGATTCCGCTTATTATCTGCTCCCACCGGCACTCTGGACTCCCAGTTGTCTTCCGGGTGAATCACTATCGGGTTATCCTTAGCTTCATGAAAGTCCAGAACTGCCTCAAGCACCTGATATTTCACTTTAATCAGCTTTAACGCCTTGTCAACTGCTTTCTCATTTTCTCCTGCTACAATGGCCACAGCATCTCCTACAAAACGCACTCTCTGGTCCAGAATCAAACGGTCATAAGGGCTTAATTCCGGATAAGTCTGCCCTGCAAAGGTGAAGCGATCCTGTGGAACGTCTTGATAAGTAAGTATACAGGCAATTCCCGGCACTTTAAAAGCAGCCTGTGTGTCAATTTCTTCAATCAGCGCATGGGCATGAGGGCTTCTAAGAAGCTTCACAATCAGGCAGTCCTTTGGCGCCAGATCATCTGTATACACCGGCTGACCAGTTACAAGGGCCATGGCATCTTTTTTTTCTACCGATGTGTTTACATATTTCATTCCTTATCTTCCCCCTTTTTCTGCTTTTTCTTATATTCCAGATAATTCAGAATGCTTCTGGTCTGTCCCATAAAACCACTGCACCGACAAAGATTTCCTGCTAAGTATTCATTAATTTCCGCTTCTGTAGGATTTTCTAATTCTTTTAACATAGCAAAAATATTCATTAAAAATCCCGGATTGCAGAAACCGCACTGTTCTGCTCCCTGTTTCGCCAGAAACCCGCCGATTTCCTCTGCCTCTTTTTGCATTCCTTCTAAAGTTACCACATGTTTTCCATCTGCTCTGGCAGCCAGAAAACTACAGGACAACACTGGTTTTTCCTCTAAAAGTACGGTACAAAGTCCACAGTTTGCAGTTTCACAGCCTCTTTTCACACTATAGCAGCCTTTTGCCCTTAACAAATCCAGTAGCAGCATGTCCGGCTGAATTTCTTCCTGGATTTTCTTTCCGTTTAACCAGAATTTAATTTCCATTATTCCATTCCTCCTGCCTGTGATTCTTTAGAAGCTGCTGCAAGAAGCGCTCTTTTTGTAAGAACTTTTACCAGGAGGCTTCTGTATTCCCTGGAAGCTCTCATATTGCTTCCGGTTTTCACCTGACCCTGCACATAAGTTCCAAAAGCTTCTGCTGCTGCTTCCTGTTCTTCTTTTGACAGATTTAAAAAGTCTTTTACCATGCCCTCTTTATCTTCAATGATTCTTGCTCTGGAAGGACATGCTCCTACAACAGTTTTCACCTGACCCTTACCATCTAAAGACAAGGCGCAGGTAAGCACCGGAAAATCGGTCTTGCTGTTTCTCTGGCTGAGATATACGGTTTTCATTGGCTGTTTCTTCACAATAATCCGTACCAAAATATCCCGGTCACGTTTGCTTGCTGCAAATTCTTCCATGGAAACAATACCGCCTTTATATAATTCCACATAAGAGTCCATAGCTAAAAACATGGTCAGCACATCGGAAAATCCAAATCTTCCAAAAATACTGCCTCCCACTGTAGCGCAATTTCTAAACTGCACCCCAACAATATGACGCAGACTTTCTTTCATTGCCCCATTGGTGTACGCTGCCAGACCCTGGTGGGTTTCCAGCGCCCGAAGAGAAGTCATGGCTCCGATACGGAACTCTTCTTCCGTCTCTTCTATAGTATCTAATCCTAATCCTGATAAATCAATAGCTGTGCTGACCATACGGTTTCCCATTTTCAGCCACACCATTCCGCCTAATACACAGGCCGATTTCTTCTGATTCAGCTCATAAGCCTCTTCCAGGTCCTTGACCTTTCTGTATTCCTTGATTTTTAACATCTCTTATCCTCTTTACTTTCCAAATAACTGTAAAAAAGAATCTTGCTTGCAAGATTCTCCGCTGCAGTGCTCCTATGTTGTTTTACCTGGTTTTAGTATAGCATATACATTTTAAGTGAAGCAAGCATTTTCTCTTTTCATTTCCTCAAATCTATATTAGAATGTTACTATTCAAACACAAAAGAGGAGATTAGAAAAGATATCATGAAACACACAACAGATTTAGGAAAAGATAAAGTTCCCCTTCTGGTTCTGAAGCTGGCAATCCCCTCCATGATTGCCCAGTTTGTCACTGTTCTGTACAGCATTATAGACCGGATGTTTATTGGGAATATAGAAGAAATCGGCGATATTGCTCTTGCGGGGGTGGGGGTGTGCGGGCCTATTGTAACTCTGCTCACCTCCTTTGGAACTCTCATTGGGCTTGGGGGCTCCATTCTCATGGCAATGCGTATGGGGGCAGGGCAAAAGAAAGAAGCGCAGTCTATTCTTGCCCACAGTTTTGCTATGCTGGTGGCCTTTTCCGCTGTATTGACTCTGGTTTTCCTGCTGAGTAAAAAATATCTGCTGAACTGGTTTGGCGCCAGCCCTCTGACCTTTCCTTATGCAGATACTTATATGACCATATACACAGCGGGAACCTTTTTTGCCCTTATGGCTATTGGGCTGAACTATTTCATTACCTGTCAGGGCTTTCCTGCTGTTGGTATGTGTACGGTACTCATTGGCGCCATTACCAACATTGTGCTGGATCCTGTATTTATTTTTGTTTTTGATATGGGCGTGGCAGGGGCTGCCTGGGCTACAGTAATTGCCCAGTTTGCATCCTGTGCTTTTGCCTTTTGTTTTCTGATTGGAAAAAAGGTTCCGGTGGGAATTACAAGATTAAAAAGAGAAATGCTTTCCAAAAACATTACCTGCCGGATTTTAGGATTGGGATTATCTCCATTCCTGATTCTGGCAACAGACAGTGTCATTATTATTATCATGAACACTGTTTTGCAGCACTACGGAGGTCCGAAGGAAGGAGATTTGCTCATTACCTGCGCTACCATTGTACAAAGCTATATGATGCTCATTACCGGTCCCATGCTTGGTATTTCCAGCGGAACCCAGGCTATTTTAAGCTACAATTACGGGGCAAAGGCTACCAGACGGGTGCGAAAGGCAGAGCGCTGCATTTTACTTTTATGCCTCTGTTTTACTTCCCTGATGTTCCTACTGTCCAGAATTGTCCCCCAATACTTTATTGGAATTTTTACCAGAGACCCGGGACTTACAGATTTATGTATCTGGGGCATCCACATTTTTACACTTATGATTGTGCCCCTGAGTTTTCAGTATGTTTTCGTGGACGGCTTCACTGCACTGGGAAGAAGCAAAACAGCGCTGTTCCTCTCCTTGTTCCGCAAGGGTGACTATGTACTGTTTACCATGATACTCCCTATCTTCTATGGAGCCAGAAGCGCCTTCTACGCACAGCCTCTGGCTGATGGCATTGCCGCTGTTATGTCAACCGTAGCATTTTTACTAATTTTCAAGAAACATTTGCAAAAACAGGAGGTTTCATTATGAAAAAACACAGAAACTTACTTTTCAAACCTGCACTTCTCACTGTCCTTATCCTTTTCACTCTGACCAGTTGCGGAAAAGACGACAAGAAAAAAGCTGAAGAAGCAGAATTAGACGCTGTCTCTGCTTCTCTTAGCGGTACTCTGACTTCCTATACAGGTTCTCAGCTTTCTCTGAAAACTGCGGAGGGGGAAACTCTTACTTTTGATAATTGTTCCAACGCAAAACTGGAACTTACAAACGGAATTATTCCTGGAAATGAAGTTCTGCTGGTGTATGTTGGCGCTATAAAAGATACGGATACCAGCAATGTGAAAGTACGAAAAATCATTGTGGAAGAAAACAATGCAGGATTGATTCCTGACAAAGAAGATGGCGTTATCAGCGGCTCCGCTGCCTCCGGATCTACCTATTCTCCTGCAGGTGAAGATGAGCCTGCAAGCGGTGTAGAAGTAGAAAAAACTTCTGGTACCGGAACAATTATAGGCGGCGTAAATGTCCGCAGTGATGCCAAAAGCGGCTCTGAAATCCTGGGGCATCTAAGCAATGGAGATTCTGTTACCGTTACAGGGATTTGCGAAAACGGGTGGTACCGAATTGTTTTTGAAGGAGGCACTGCTTTTATCTGGAAGGATTATGTGGAGTATGAGAGATGACATACTTTTATGCAATTCCCACTCCCCAAATCAGTTTCACTACATTTTTCACCACCCATTGCAGCAGGATAATCCCTGCTGCAATATACAGATAGGTATCTTTATATTTCATTCCAATTCCAAGTTTCCCCTTTGTGATATATTCCACAGTATGAGAAATCATAAACCAGAGATATATCGCACCTCCATATACCACCACCGGATGATAAAAAAAGGATGCAATGATATGGCCTTTCAGCAGTTCCCGGACAGCCCTGGTCCCACCGCATCCGGGACAGTAATA
Source organism: Bacillota bacterium (assembly GCA_902363515.1). Lineage (GTDB taxonomy): Bacteria > Bacillota > Clostridia > Lachnospirales > Lachnospiraceae > Blautia. The sequence continues at coordinate 321,160 of CABJAN010000001.1, forward strand.
GCCCGTCCATTTATGAATCACGCAAGGCGGCAGCTTCATGTGAATTTCAAAAATCTTCCCTGCCGCTGCCAGAACCAAAAACACCAGAAATAGAATCCACCCTGCCTGGTATAGTTCTTTTTCCTGTTTTTTATTTCTTACCTTTTTTACCTTCATAATTGAAATTCTCCCCTTGTAACCTCTATGTAATGTGGTATAATTATACCACACATTACATATAAAGATTGGAGATTATTTATGAAACGAACATCTGCAAATCTGAAGACCCTGGCCAGAGAATCTCTTGCCGGAAACTTCAGTCTTCCAGTTTCTGCTTACCTTTTAATCACGATTTTAACCAGTGTTTTAAGCATGATTGTAACAGGGTTTTTAGATGTTTCTAACACTGTAAGCCTGATTACCAGCCAGATTCTGATATATCTTTTTTCCCTGTTGAGTTCCTTACTTATGGTTGGTTATGATAAGATGCTCTTAAATCTGAACCGGAGACAGCCTTATACTCTTGGAAATATCTTTTATGCCTTTTCCCACAATCCGGACCGTTTTATTGTGGTAAATTTCCTTCTGCTTCTTGCTGGAATTCTGGTATCACTTCCTTTTGATATTCCAAGCTATACCAGCACTTCCTGGAACGCTATGGTTCTTAGTCTGGTAGGAATGTTAATACGCAGTCTGGTAAGTATTGTTCTGGCAGCCTTTTTCGGTCTTGCCAATTATCTGCTTCTGGACTACCCGGAAATGGGCGCCATGCAGGCTCTGAAAGAAAGTCTGCGACTTATGAAAGGCAACAAAGGACGCTATGTACATCTGTACCTCAGCTTCCTGCCTCTTACTATTGTATGTATTTTCACCTGTTATATCGGTATTTTATGGCTCCTGCCCTATATGCAGACCACTCTGGCATTCTTCTATATGGATATTACCGGAGAGCTGGATAATCCTGTTGTAGATTCAGAAAATATTCAGGATAATTCCTTTACAAATCCTTTCTAAAGAAAACCTAAAAAATCCAAATTGAGAAATGGAGCTTCTGTTTTGCACAAAAGCTCCATTTCTTCTTACCTATTTGAATTTATGATTCTTTCAATATCGCGGCCACTATAAAAAATACGTACTACAGTGACAGTTCTCTCCTCATCATTCACCAGATAATAAACGATAAAATTATCCACTGGTAATTGATGCATCCCCATGGACTGCCAGGGTTCCCATTCCACTATTCTATAGCGTGCTGGCATGAAATTCAATGCCCGAATCCTTTTCCTGATATGCTCCACTTGAGCAGTTGCAGTATCCTGAACCAGAAGTTCATTTGCAATATGGGCATAAATTTCCTTTAAGTCATCAAGTGCATCCTCAGAGTATCTGACCATATAACTTTCTGTCATATATCAAACTCCTTCGCAAGTATCGCATCCACTTCATCAGCAGAATACACTTTTCCTGCTTTGATAGAATCAATGCCTTTTTGAAGTTCTGCATCTAGCTGCTCTCTGGCTATTGCGCCAACAGCTACAGGTTTTGAAGAAGGAAGACGCAAATCAAATGGCATCCCTTTTTGCAGTACAATCTGGCTATAAAGCATCTGAATTGCACTTGACGGAGAAATGCCAAGCTGAGAAAGAATTTCTTCTGCACTGTCCTTGAGATTGGTATCTATTCTTGCATATACCGCAGATGTGTTCGCCATAATATCGCCTCCTAGTTTTCTTTTATCATACTCTCTTTCGCTTTCATTTGCAAGCATTTGCAAGAATTTTCTTCAAACAAATACCCCAGCATTTCATATCCCTTTTCCAGAACCTTCCCGCTTTTCTCCGCTTCTTCCTCATTATATTTCCGGCAATGTTTCTCCTTTTTCCTGCTGTCATACAACAGGTACGGAACCGGATTTCCTGTATGGGTTTTCACATGGATTGGCGTTGGATGATCCGGAAGAATCAACATCCGATAATCCTCCCCTGAAGCATCCAGGCCTTCTTTCACCAGACGGATAACTCTCTCATCCAGATACTCAATAGCCTGGACTTTTTTCTCAATGCTGCCCTGATGCCCCATTTCGTCCGGCGCTTCCACATGAATATAGGCAAAATCAAAGGAATCCTTTAAAAGAGCATTTAATGCTGCCCTGGCCTTTCCCTCATAATCGGTATGCAGACCACCTGTAGCTCCTTCCACGGTAAGATTCACCATGCCCGTTCCAACAGCAATCCCTTTGAGCAAATCCACTGCTGAAATCATGGCTCCTTTTTTGTGAAACTTCTCTTTGAAATCCGTAAGCTGTGGTTTTGTCCCTGCTCCCCAGAGCCAGAGACTGTTTCCCGGATTCAGTCCCTTTTTCTTCCGTTCCTGATTAATGGGATGATTGACAAGAATCTCATAACTTTTTCTTTGCAAATCCAGTAGCGGCTTTTCCTCTGCCACATAGTCGCCTATAACCATTCCCCTGATATCATGGGGCGGTGTAAGGGGAACTACCATCCCCTGTTTCCAAATCAGGCAATGGCGGTAGCTGGTTCCCACATAAAACTGGAAAATTTCATTCTGAAGTTCCCGCTTCACTGCATCCAGAAGTTCTTCTGCTTCCTGAGTACTGATTTCGTCTGCACTGTGGTCCAGAATATGCTTTTCCTCATAGACTTCTTCCTCTTCAGAAAGAGTCACCAGGTTTGCCCGGATGGCAACGTCTCCCTCTTTCAAATCAACTCCTATATTCAGAGCCTCTAAAGGAGAGCGCCCGGAATAATACACCTTTGGGTCATATCCCAGCACAGACAGATTGGCTGTATCGCTTCCCGGACTCATGCCATCTGGTACAGTCTTCACCATGCCAATCTCCCCCCGCTCTGCCAGCATATCCATCATCGGTGTGTTGGCAAAACCAAGAGGTGTCTTTCCTCCCAGTTCTTCTAAAGGCTCATCTGCCATTCCATCTCCCAGAACCACAATATATTTCATACGCATTTCCTCTATGCTTTAATACGAATTCTGCTTACCATATTCTGCAGCTTCGATGCTTTTTCATCAAAAGCACCTTCGCTCATTTTCTCTGTAATAAACCCAAACTCATCTTCCAGTTCTGGCAGCAGCACAAGCTTTCCCTTGCCCAAAACTGCTTCTGCTTCCTGGAGTCCTGTTTCCTGATTTCCTTTTATACGTACAAAAAATCTATGCTGCACATCCTTTACATCCACCATATCCAGTCCATGGCTGCTCCAGCTCATCATAACTGTTTTGTTCAAATGTTTGGCGCAGTCCACCACATCTGCCACCACAGCGCTGGCTGTTGGCAGTTTTCCCGCGCCGCTTCCATAGAACATAGCGTCTCCCAGTACATTTCCATGTACAAAAATACCATTAAATACACCATTGACACTATACAACGGACTGTCCTTACCTACCAGCACCGGAGATACCATGGCATAAAAGCGGTTGTCTTTTCTCTTGCTGGTAGCCAGAAGCTTAATACTCATGCCCATAGCATTGGCATACTTCATATCCTCCACTGTAATTTTGGTAATTCCTTCTGTATAAACTTTCTCATAATCCACATGAGACCCATAAGCCAGAGAGGAAAGAATAGCAATCTTTCTGCAGGCATCATATCCTTCCACATCGGCCTCTGGATTGCGCTCTGCATATCCCAGTTCCTGGGCCTCCTTTAACACAGTATCAAAATCTCTGTACTTCTCCGCCATTTCTGTAAGAATGTAGTTGGTGGTTCCGTTTAAAATACCGGAAATCTCGTCAATCTCATCTGCTGTAAGAGAAGAATTCAAAGGACGGATAATCGGAATTCCTCCTCCACAGCTTGCCTCAAACATGTAGTTTACACCTTTTTGGGCAGCCAGCTTCATAAGCTCCTGTCCATGCCTTGCCACCAGCTCCTTGTTAGAGGTACATACGCACTTACCTGCTTCCAGGGCTCTCTTTGTAAAGGTATAAGCCGGTTCTACGCCGCCCATGACTTCTACCACAATCTTGACATCCGGGTCATTTACAATCTGCTCATAATCATGAACCAGAATCTTCTCAACAGAACTTCCCGGAAATTCTCTCAAATCCAGCACATATTTAATGCTGATTTCATCTCTCGCCCGCTTCTTAATACTTTCATAATTTGTCTCTATGACCTCAACAACCCCTGAACCCACTGTGCCATAGCCTAATACTGCAATCTGAATCATACTGTCTCTCCTTTTGTCTTTTCTCTCTACTCTCTTCCTAAAATCTTCAGATAATGGACTCCTTCAATATGCTCAATATGCTCCACCATAGCGGCTGCATCTCCCTGAGTCTCCGCAATAGTCACACTCAGGGTCAAAGTAGCGATTCCATTCATTGGAATACTCTGGTGAATCGTTAATATATTTCCATGGAATTTTGCAATGGTTCCCAGAACAGCCGAAAGCAGTCCCGGCTCGTCCTCCATCTGAATAATAAAAGTAATATTCTCCCCCCTTGTCTTTTCTTTAAACGGGAAAATATCATCCTTATATTTATAAAAAGAACTTCTGCTAATTCCCACAGCTTCTACTGCTTCCTGCACAGTTGCAGATTTTTGAATATCCAGAAGCCTCTTGGCTTCCACTACTTTCAGCAGTACATCCGGCACTGCCTTTTCTGTCACTACAAAATATCTCCGATTATCTGCCATAATTCTACCTTTGTTTTTTCAAAACTTAACTATTTTTCCTTTTTCCCAAGAGCTACCCACTTCAAGTATGCATTGATAAAGTTATCAATATTTCCATTCATCACTGCATCCACATTTCCTGATTCTTCATTTGTCCGGTGGTCTTTTACCATGGTGTAAGGCTGCATAACGTAAGAACGAATCTGATTTCCCCAGCCTATTTCTGTCAGCTCACCCTGGATTCCAGACAGCTTCTTTTCATTTTCCTGCTGTTTTAATAAATACAGCTTTGCTTTCAGCATCTGCATGGCCTTATCCTTATTCTGGAACTGAGAACGCTCATTCTGACACTGTACCACAATTCCTGTAGGAAGATGGGTAATACGGATGGCAGAAGACGTTTTATTAATATGCTGTCCACCGGCACCACTGGAACGATAGGTATCGATTCTCAAATCATCCTGATTAATTTCAACATCCACATCTTCCTCAATATCCGGCATAACATCACAGGAAACAAAGGAAGTCTGACGTTTTCCCGCAGCATTAAACGGAGAAATACGCACCAGACGGTGAACGCCTTTTTCGGATTTTAAATATCCGTAGGCATTTTCCCCATTCACCTGGAAGGTAACGGATTTAATTCCCGCTTCCTCCCCGTCCAGATAGTCCAAAACCTCTGTAGAAAATCCCTGTCGGTCTGCCCATCTGAGATACATGCGGTACAGCATACTGGCCCAGTCACAGGATTCTGTTCCGCCGGCTCCTGCATGAAGAGTCACAATGGCATTATCCTTGTCATATTCTCCGGAAAGTAATGTCTTAATTCTGATATGCTCAAAGTCCCTCTGAAATTCCTCCAGCATTTCCTGAATATCCGGAATCACAGAAGCATCCTCTTCTTCATATCCCATTTCAATCATAAGCTCAATCTCTTCTTTCTGATTCTGAAGCTTATGATAGATTTCAATGTCTCCCTTTAAAGAGCTTAATTCTTTCATCATCTTCTGGGAACGTTCTGCATCATCCCAGAAATCAGGCGCTTCCATTTCCCTCTCTAATTCTTCTACTCTCTGTTCTTTGTTCTCCAAATCCAGAGAATCCCGTACCTCTTTCAGAGGCTGTTCATAACCATTTAATGTATATTTAAACTGATCTAATTCCACCATATAGCAAATCTCTCCTTACTCTTCGTCTATTTCCACTGTTACCATATAGATACTCACTTGCTGTTCTACCTTTACCACAGTTCCCGTAAGCTTTTTCAGAGGTTTCTTTAAATTACTGGACATAGCCTCTGCGGGCTTTATGGTATAATAATACATCATTCCAGCCATGGTAAGAGCCTGATCCTCTTTTAGCTCTACCCTGTCTCCCTCTTTTACAAGACCTTCCCGCTCCATTGTAAAATCTACCATTTGTCCCATATCCATTCCTCCTAACCAAATAAACTGCTGCAGCTACAGTTTCCCGTACCTACAGCAGTTCTCATTATACTTTATACTGGCTTCCTGCCGCAGCACTGCTTATATTTCTTGCCGCTGCCGCATGGGCAGGGATCATTTGGATAGACTTTCTTCTCTGCTCTTTGTACTGGTTTTTTAGGCCCAGTCTCATCCTTATTGGTTCCTGTCACTTGTGCTACCTGTTCTCTCTCTACCTTATGCTCCAAACGTACATGGTACAGCAGTCTTAACGTAGCCTCCTGAATAGACGCAATCATACCGTCAAACATTTCATAAGCCTGCATCTTGTATTCTACCTTCGGATCTCTCTGTCCATACGCCTGAAGACCGATTCCCTGGCGGAGCTGATCCATATCATCAATATGATCCATCCATTTCTGGTCAATAACTTTCAGAAGAATCACACGTTCCAGCTCACGAAGCTGCTCTGCTTCCGGGAACTCTGCTTCTTTTTCTTCGTAAAGTTTTACTGCCTGCTCTTTTAAGTCTTGTTTTACCTGATTTTTCTTCTTTCCTTTTACATCTTCCAGTGTCAAAGGCTTTAATGGAATCGTAGGAAGCAGCACTGCATTGATTTCTCCTAAATCCCATTCTTCCTGGTCTACATCATCAGACAGACACATATCTACGGTATGGTCTACAGTATCTGTAATCATCTTATAAATAGAGTCACGCATGTTTGCTCCATCCAGAACCATACGTCTCTCTTTATAAATAATTTCCCTTTGTTCATTATTTACCTGGTCATACTCCAACAGGTTTTTACGGATACCATAGTTATTTCCTTCAATCTTCTTCTGGGCTTTTTCAATAGCACTGGAAAGCATTTTATGCTCAATCTGCTCATTTTCTGCTACCCCAAGAGACTGGAATACTTTCATCAGTTTTTCAGAACCGAAAAGACGCATTAAATCATCTTCCAGAGAAATATAGAATCTGGATTCACCCGGGTCTCCCTGACGTCCGGAACGTCCACGAAGCTGATTGTCAATACGTCTGGACTCATGACGCTCTGTACCAATAATCTTCAGACCGCCTGCTGCTTTTGCCACATCGTCCAGTTTAATATCCGTACCACGTCCGGCCATATTCGTAGCAATGGTTACATTTCCGGCTTCTCCGGCATGAGCTACGATTTCAGCCTCCTGCTCGTGGAATTTCGCATTTAATACCTGGTGCTTAATACCCTCTCTGTTCAACATCCGGCTTAAAAGCTCTGAAGTCTCAATAGTAATCGTACCGACAAGCACCGGCTGTTTCTTGGCATGGGCTTCTTTTACTGCCTCCACTACAGCCCGGAATTTTTCCTTTTTGGTCATATAAACTGCATCATCCAGGTCAATACGCGCTACCGGCTTATTGGTAGGAATTTCAATAACATCCATTCCATAAATATCACGAAACTCCTGCTCTTCTGTAAGGGCAGTACCTGTCATACCGGATTTCTTTGCATATTTATTAAAGAAGTTCTGGAAGGTAATGGTTGCCAGAGTCTTACTCTCTCTTCTTACCTTTACGTGCTCCTTTGCTTCAATAGCCTGGTGAAGACCATCGGAATATCTTCTTCCCGGCATAATACGTCCGGTAAATTCATCTACAATTAAAACTTCATCATCTTTTACCACATAATCCTGGTCACGGAACATGAGATAATGAGCCCGAAGAGCCAGAATCATATTGTGCTGGATTTCCAGGTTTTCCGGGTCTGCCAGGTTTTCAATATGGAAGAAATTCTCAACCTTTTTCACACCCTGTTCTGTAAGGTTTACGATTTTATCCTTCTCATTAACAATGAAATCACCGGTTTCTGTAATTTCTTCTCCCATAATGGCAGTCATTTTCGTCATTTCTCCGCTGGCTTCTCCACGCTCTAACTGTTTTGCCAGGATGTCGCAGACCTCATAGAGCTTGGTAGATTTGCCGCTCTGTCCGGAAATAATCAAAGGAGTACGTGCCTCATCAATCAAAACAGAGTCCACCTCATCAATGATGGCATAATGAAGGTCTCTCTGTACCAGCTGCTCTTTATAAATAACCATGTTATCACGAAGATAGTCAAATCCCAGTTCATTGTTGGTAACATAGGTAATATCACAGGCATACTGTTCCCGTCTCTCATCATTTTTCATGTCATTTAAAACCACACCAACAGTCAGTCCTAAAAATTCATGAACCTTTCCCATCCACTGGGCATCACGGTGAGCCAGGTAATCATTGACCGTTACAACGTGAACACCTTTTCCTTCCAGAGCATTTAAGTAAGCTGGAAGTGTAGATACCAGAGTCTTACCTTCACCGGTTCTCATCTCTGCAATACGACCTTGGTGAAGAATGATACCACCGATTAACTGCACCCGGTAATGCTCCATACCAAGAACACGCTTTGCAGCCTCTCTTACGGTTGCAAAAGCTTCCGGAAGAAGCTGGTCCAGAGTCTCCCCTTTTTCCAGACGGTTTTTATACTCTCTGGTCTTTCCCCGCAGTTCTTCATCTGTCAAAGCCTGCATGGTTGGCCGGAGAGCTTCGATTTTATCCACGGTAGAGTAGATACGTTTCAATTCTCTCTCACTGTGTGTTCCAAACATTTTTTTTATGATATTCATGTACTATTACTCCCAAAATCTATAGATTTTAACACTCTTAGCAAATATTGTAACACTTTCCGCCTCTTTACACAACATCTAAAAACACAAAAAAGAGGAGCTGTCCCTCAGATACAGCCCCACTTTTGTCACTTTACTTTTGAAATTGTTTTATTTCCCACTGAAAAGGGGAAGTTTCTCAGCCAAAATCCGGCTCAATGAGTCCATAGGTGTTGCCTTTTCTCTTATAAACAACATTGACTTCCTCTGTCTCTGCGTTTAAGAATACAAAGAAATTATGACCTAACAGTTCCATCTGTACACAGGCGTCTTCCGGATACATGGGCTTGAAGCCAAATTTCTTGGTACGAATGATTTTAATTTCATTTCCATCGTCTTCGAAATCCTTCTCTACAAATTCCGGCTGAAAACCTGCACTTTGTTTTTTGTCAATAATTTTATTTTTGTACTTTCTTAACTGTCTTTCAATAATCTCCTCTACCAGGTCAATGGAAACATACATATCGCTGCTTACCTGTTCGGAACGGATAATATTTCCTTTTACAGGAATGGTAACTTCAATTTTCTGTCTTTCTTTTTCAACGCTAAGTGTAACAATCACTTCCGTGTCAGAGGTAAAGTATTTCTCCAATTTCCCCAGCTTGTCTTCTACTGCACTTTTAAGGCCTTCTGTAACGTCAATGTTCTTTCCGCTTATTACAAACTTCATTCTGTCCAACCCCTTTTACGTGTATTTTACATAGGCAATGGTGCCGCCCTGTAATGTATTCTTATTATATCAATATTCCTCCATTTATTCAACAGTTTTTAGATAATTTAGAAACAAATTATATTTTTGTATACTCTTTTACTGATTCCCGTTTTTCCCTGCATTGCTGTCATTTACTGCATTATTTCCATTGTCTTCTATGGAATCTCCCATGTTCTCTGCTCCATCGCGGATATCATCCCCCAGGTCTTCTACACCGTCTTTTATCTCTCTTCCTGTATCTTCTATGATTCCGTCATCTCTGTTGGTATCTCTATTGGTATCTCTGTTGGTATCATTTCTGTCTTCTGTTGTTGCAGAATCATTCTTATTGTTTGTGGTGTTGTTATCCCCACAGGCAGTCACCCCACACAAAACAGTAACTAACAGCAGTCCCGCAATAACCTTTTTCATGTTCTTCATAATGATTATTCTCCTTTTCTATTAAGTTCTGCTGTTAATATGGACAGATTTCTCTTTTTTATACTTTTTCACAAAAAAAGAAGGAGATTATCACAAAATGTAATACGCTCCTTCTTCTCTTCCTGTTTCTATGAAATGTCAGCCATTAATCACATGGCTCATGTTATACATACCTGCTGCTTTTCCTTTCAGGAATTTGGCAGCTTCCACAGCGCCTTTTGCAAAAACTGTTTTTGAATAAGCAGTATGCTTAAATTCAATCACTTCATCAGGTCCTGCAAAAATCACCTCGTGCTCTCCTACAATCGTGCCGCCCCGGACCGCAGAAAGACCGATTTCTTTGGAATCTCTCTGTTCCCGTTTCTGGCTTCTGTCATACACATAGTGATATTGATGATCCATAGCTTCGTTTAAGCTGTCTGCCAGCGCCAGCGCTGTTCCGCTTGGGGCATCTACCTTCAGGTTGTGATGACGTTCTACAATCTCCATATCAAATCCGGCTGCTGCCAGAACCTTTGCTGCATCCTGAAGAAGTTTCAGCAGAGTATTGATTCCAAGTGACATATTCGCAGAACGAAGCACTGCTGTTTTTTCTGCTGTCTCTTCTACTTTTTGTAACTGCTCCTGAGATAATCCTGTAGTACACAGTACCAGAGGAAGCTCCCTGCTGCCGCAGTATTCCAAAACAGCATCTGTTGCCTTTGCAGAAGAGAAATCAATCATCACATCTGCCTTCACATCACATGCTCCAAGCTCTGTAAATACAGGATAGGAATAACGTCCTGTATCCTGCAAATCTACGCCTGCAACGATTTCTGCATTTTCATCTTTGGACACAAGGTCTGAAATAACCTGGCCCATATGTCCATTACAACCATTCATAATGATTCTGACCATTTTCTTATCCTCTTTTCTTCTGTATCTCCATAAACCCTCACGCCAGTTTCAGTCCAAAATCTTTCATGGCATTTTTCAGCACTTCCTTATGTGCATCTTCCATTTCAGAAAGCGGCATACGGAAAGGCCCTACTTCTTTTCCCATAAGGTTCATGGCTGTTTTTACCGGAATCGGATTTACTTCGCAGAATAATCCATGAATCAGCGGAAGCGCCTTTAACTGCATCTGGCAGCTTTCCTTTACATTGCCTTCCATATATTTTGCCACAATATCATGTGTATACTGTGGCGCCACATTAGACAATACAGAAATAACACCTTTTCCTCCCAGAGAAAGAATCGGTACAATCTGATCATCATTTCCGGAATAAATGTCACATTTTCCATCTGTCAGCGCCGCGATTTCCGCTACCTGAGAAATATTGCCGGATGCTTCTTTTACTCCTACAATATTTTCCACATGGTTTACCAGATACGCAATGGTCTCCGGCTGGATATTTACTCCTGTTCTGCTGGCAATGTTATACAGAATAATCGGCAGCTTCACAGATTCTGCGATTGCTGTGTAATGGGCAATCAGTCCTTTCTGAGTTGCCTTATTGTAATAAGGGCTTACCAGAAGCAGCCCGTCTGCACCATAGCGCTCTGCCTCTTTTGATAAATGAATCGCAGTTTCTGTACAGTTTGAACCAGTTCCTGCAATAACCGGAATTCTTTTATTTACTTTTTCTACTGTGTACTTAATTGCCTCCAGATGCTCCTCATGAGTCAGTGTAGAAGACTCACCTGTGGTACCACAGATTATGATTGCATCTGTATGACCTGCAATCTGTTCTTCCAAAAGTTCCCCTAATTTTTCAAAATTCACTTCTCCATTTTCTTTCATGGGCGTAACAATGGCTACACCTGCACCTGTAAAAATAGACATATTCTTCCTCCTCACGTCAGGTTCCTGTTTTCCTTTGTATTTTATTTCACAATCTCTAAGGAAACAACTCTGTCTGCCACATTCTTTAAGGCATCTGTTACAATGTTTCCTGTCATAATCAGTTCTGTTTCCTGAGACTTTGCTCCAATCACTCCCAGAATGTCTTCATCTGAGACAATTCCAAATTCCAGGGCTCCCAAAATCTCATCCAGGATCAGCATATCGCACTCTTCTGTTGCAAGCACTTTTCTGGCAAAATTTAATCCATTTCGGATATTCAGATTTTCTTCCAGTTTTTCTTCCGGAGTTAAATCTTCATAATAGTTATCTTTTTTTTCAAATCTAAATAACCGCACATCTGGTTCCAGGGCTGATAAATAATCCAGTTTTGATGTTGCCCTTCCTTTTAAAAACTGGATTACAATGGCACGTTTCCCGTGTCCAATGGCTCTGATGGCCTGACCAATAGCAACACTGGTCTTTCCTTTTCCTGGGCCACAGTAAATCTGTGTCAATCCCTTTTCTTCATCCATAATTTACACCTCTTACAGACCGCTTTCTCCTGGTTTGTTATTTTTGAGTTGTGTATATATTACTACACCTGTGATTATATTGCAATAAATATTAGTCAGCGTACTCAAGTTTGCTGACTGAAACCTCATAGGCGGTCCGTTTTTCGGTTTGGTTTTCGTTTAGTTTTTTGATGTATTCCCGGCTTTGGATGCGGCCCCACAGGAGAACGTGGCCTCCTACTTCAAAGGCGGATGCATATCTGGCATTTCTGCCCCAGCATATGCATGGTATGTAATCGGATTTTCCATAAGGCCGGTTTACTGCCAGCAGCAAATCAGCAATTTCTCTTCCCAAAGGTGTTTTTCTGTATACCGGTGGTTTACAAATATAACCATCCAGGAAAATCTGATTGGTTTTTATGGAATCATCTGCCTCCTCCACAAAGGAAAGCTCTCTTACAAAAACAGACAGCACCAGCCTGTTCTTTTTCTCTTCGTGACGGTTATAGGAACGGAACTGCCCCTGCACCATAATGTATTCTCCTTCATAATCCTGTGTAACGTCTACCAGACGTTCTGAAACCATCAGTGGTATTCTGTCCTCAGAATCGCTGAGCCTTTTCACCAAAAGGTCTACCAGGTAGAACCCTTCTCCATATACCTGGTGGCTGAATGTAAAGCCGGATGCGATTTTTCCCATAATGGACACCTGATTGTTTTCAATAATTTTATCTGCCATGATTTGTTTCCCCTTCCTCTTTCTGGTATCTTGTCTATATCATGTTTATTCAGGCAGGTTCTCTTTTAGAACCAATTTTTTATTTTTTTTTGAAAAAATTTTATTTTCCCTTGTAATTAAGAAGAAGTATGATAGAATAAAATCCGTATTTTACTGCAAAAACCAGGGATTACAGGGTTTTTTCCCCATCCCTGAAGCATAGAAAATTTTGAAAAAGCCAAGAAAAGAGGTTCTATAATGAAACAAGCAAGAGAAGATATCAGAAATGTTGCCATTATTGCCCATGTTGACCACGGTAAAACAACTTTGGTTGACCAGCTTCTCCGTCAGAGCGGTGTTTTCCGTGAAAATCAGGCAGTTCAGGAGCGCGTTATGGACTCTAATGACATTGAGCGGGAACGTGGTATTACCATTCTTTCCAAAAATACTGCTGTATACTATAAAAATACCAAAATCAATATCATTGATACACCTGGACACGCGGACTTCGGCGGTGAGGTTGAGCGTGTTTTGAAAATGGTAGACGGTGTGATTCTTTTGGTAGACGCCTTTGAAGGCGCTATGCCTCAGACAAAATTTGTTTTAAAAAAGGCTCTGGAATTAGACCTTCATGTTATTGTATGTATCAACAAGATTGACCGTCCGGAAGCCAGACCAGATGAAGTTATTGATGAAGTTTTAGAGCTGCTTATGGATCTGGACGCTTCTGACGAACAGTTAGACTGTCCGTTCCTTTACGCTTCTGCAAAAGCCGGACACGCTGTGTTAGACCTTGGAGATACTCCTGAAAACATGGAGCCATTATTTGAAACCATTTTAAAATATATCCCGGCTCCTACCGGTGACCCGGATGCTCCTACCCAGGCTCTTATCAGCACCATTGATTACAATGAATATGTAGGACGTATTGGTGTAGGCAAAGTAGAAAACGGCAGCCTGAAGGTAAACCAGGATGTGGTTCTGGTAAACCATCATGATGCTTCCAAAATGAAAAAAGTGAAAATCAGCAAGCTCTATGAATTTGACGGTTTAAACAAAATTGAGGTAAAAGAAGCCGGTATCGGCTCTATTGTAGCCATTGCAGGAATTGCAGATATCCATATCGGCGATACTCTCTGCTCCCCTGAAAATCCGGATCCCATTCCATTCCAGAAAATTTCTGAGCCTACGATTTCTATGAATTTCATTGTAAATGACAGTCCTTTTGCCGGACAGGAAGGAAAATTTGTTACTTCTCGTCATTTAAGAGAGCGTCTTATGCGCGAACTGAATACAGATGTAAGTCTTCGTGTGGAAGATACTGACAGTACAGACTGCTTCAAAGTCTCTGGACGTGGGGAACTGCATTTATCTGTTCTTATTGAAAATATGCGTCGTGAAGGCTATGAATTTGCTGTAAGCAAAGCAGAAGTTATTTATAAAGAAGATGAAAGAGGACATAAGCTAGAGCCAATGGAAATTGCTTATATTGACGTTCCGGAAGAATTCTCCGGTACTGTCATCCAGAGGTTAAGTGAGCGAAAAGGTGAGCTTCAGGGAATGAGCCCGGCAAGTGACGGAAGCACACGTCTGGAATTTCATATTCCTTCCAGAGGATTAATCGGATTCCGCGGAGAATTCCTTACTTCTACAAAAGGAACCGGTATCTTAAATACTGCGTTTGACGGTTATGCGCCATACAAAGGAGATTTACAGTACAGAAAACAGGGCTCTCTTATTGCCTTTGAAGCCGGTGAATCCGTAACTTATGGTTTATTCTCAGCACAGGACCGCGGAACCTTGTTTATTGGACCTGGAGAAAAGGTTTATTCAGGTATGGTAATCGGACAGAGCGGAAAACCGGAAGATATTGAATTGAACGTATGTAAGACCAAACATCTTACCAACACCCGTTCCTCTTCTGCAGACGAAGCCCTGAAGCTGACACCACCAAGAATCTTGAGCCTGGAACAGGCTTTAGACTTTATTGACGTGGATGAGCTTCTGGAAATCACGCCGGAGTCTCTGCGTATCCGTAAGAAAATCCTGGATTCCCGCCTGAGAAAAAGACAGAGCTTCAAGAAATAATTCATAACAAAGCAAGACAAAACTTTCAAAATATAGTTGTATCCCGTTTGCAGATATGCTATAGTAAAAGTGTAACAAAAGAGCAACCGCCCACAAGGGGTTGACCTATATAAGTCTAGCATAGAAAATGCCACCTATACCGGTCAAAGTATGAGGGTGGTTTTTTCTATGCCTTAAACCATCAGTGACAAATCATATAAATGAATGTCAGCAGTGACAGTATGAACATTCCAAAGGCCATCAGGTCTTTAAAATCAAATTGATTTTTATTATTGTTCATCAGCACCACCCCCATTCTATGTAGAATAGAGGTCAGCCACCCTGTAACACGGTTGTTCTTATAAACAGTATATCATGATTTATTCTCTTTCCAATCCTATTTTCAGTTATTTTTATTTTTTTCATCTATTATTGTTACTTTTTTATCAATCCAAATCAGAACGCATTTTTCCATCAAAAAATATCTTATGTTTACCTTTCCTATTATCTGATTATTTATTATTTAACAATCTTTTTTCTTTCTTTTGCACCGTAATCATGATAAAATACACTTACAAGAAACTTACAGTTTTTTTATTTTCTTCTCAAATCATATTGACAAACATTTAACAATGAGTTACAATCATCTCAGATTTGATTTTGTTAATTTTTTATCAATATGACAAAACAAAACTTTTTCTACTTCTGTTTATGAAAAACAGACTACTATTTTTTAAGGAGGATTTCCCATGGCAAAAAAACCAGAAACAACAACACCGGAAACCAATAATAGTGTAGAAGCTCTTCAGGCAAAAATTGCTTCTATGCGGGAAGCACAGAAAAAATTTGCTTCTTTTACACAGGAACAGGTAGATAAGATTTTCTTTGAAGCTGCTATGGCAGCCAATAAAATGCGTATTCCTCTTGCAAGAATGGCTTGTGAAGAAACCGGCATGGGTGTCCTGGAAGATAAAGTAATTAAAAATCATTATGCTGCTGAATATACCTATAATGCTTACAGAAGAGTGAAAACCTGTGGTGTTATTGAAACAGATACTTCCTATGGAATTAAAAAAATTGCAGAGCCAGTTGGTGTTGTAGGCGCTGTTATTCCTACCACCAATCCGACTTCCACTGCTATCTTTAAATGTCTGATTTGTTTAAAAACCAGAAATGCGATTATTATCAGCCCACATCCACGTGCAAAAAAATGTACCATTGAAGCTGCTAAAATTATTCTGGAAGCTGCTGTAAAAGCAGGGGCTCCGGAAGGCATTATTGGATGGGTGGAAGAACCTACCATTGAACTTTCCAATGCTTTGATGAAATCTGTAGACGTAATTCTAGCTACAGGAGGTCCTGGAATGGTAACAGCTGCTTATTCTTCCGGAAAACCGGCAATTGGTGTTGGTCCTGGAAACGTTCCTGTTATCATGGACAGTACTTGTGACCTTCCTACTGCTGTTTACTCTGTCATCCATTCTAAAACCTTTGATAATGGTATGATCTGCGCTTCTGAACAGTCTGTTACTGCTATTGCTGATATTTATGATGAAGTAAGAGCAGAATTCATAAAACGTGGATGCCATGTATTAAACAATGAAGAATTAGATAAAGTACGCAGCATTATCCTCACAGAAGCTGGTACTGTCAATGCAAAAATCGTTGGTCAGCCGGCTGCCGTCATTGCAGAAATGGCTGGTGTTACAGTTCCTGCTAATACAAAAATTCTCATTGGTGAAGTAACTTCTGTTGATGTTTCTGAACCATTTGCTCATGAAAAATTATCACCGGTTCTGGCTCTGTACAAAGCAAAAGATTTTGCAACTGCTGTAGATATGGCAGACCAGTTGGTAAAAGACGGCGGTTACGGACATACTGCTTCTATTTATGTACATCCTTCTCAGACTGAGAAACTGAATATCTTTGCAGACCGTATGAAAACCTGCCGTATTCTGGTAAATACACCTTCTGCTCAGGGTGGTATTGGTGACCTGTATAACTTCAAACTGGCTCCATCTCTTACCCTTGGCTGCGGTTCTTACGGCGGAAACTCCGTATCGGAAAATGTTGGTGTAAAACACCTGCTGAATGTAAAGACCGTTGCGGAAAGGAGAGAAAACATGCTGTGGTTCAGAACACCGGAAAAAATTTACTTTAAGAAGGGCTGTCTGCCTGTTGCATTAGATGAATTAAAAACCGTATACGAAAAGAAAAAAGCTTTCATTGTAACGGATACCTTCTTATATAACAATGGCTATACCAAACCTATTACAGATAAACTGGATGAAATGGGAATTACCTACGAATGCTTCTTTGATGTTGCTCCTGACCCAACTCTCCAGTGTGCTCAGAAAGGTCTGGAACAGTTAAAATCCTTTGGTCCTGATACCATTATTGCCCTGGGTGGTGGTTCTGCTATGGACGCTGCCAAGATTATGTGGCTCATGTATGAACATCCAGAATGCAAGTTTGAAGACCTGGCTATGGACTTCATGGATATCCGGAAACGAGTTTACACCTTCCCGAAAATGGGAGTAAAAGCTATGATGGTTGCAATTCCTACTTCTTCTGGTACTGGTTCTGAGGTAACACCATTTGCTATTATTACAGATGCAACCACTGGAACAAAATGGCCAATTGCCGACTACGAATTAATGCCAAATATGGCAATCATTGATGCTGATTATATGATGGGACAGCCAAAAGGTCTTACCAGCGCTTCTGGTATTGATGCTCTTACCCATGCTCTGGAAGCTTATGCTTCTATTATGGCTACTGACTATACAGATGGTGTTGCATTAAAAGCAGCGAAATTAATCTTTGATTATCTGCCTGCTGCTTATGAAAAAGGCGCTGATGACCCAATTGCAAGAGAAAAAATGGCAAATGCCTCCACACTGGCTGGTATTGCCTTCTCCAATGCATTTTTGGGAATCTGCCACTCCATGGCACACAAGTTGGGCGCTTACCACCACCTGCCACACGGCGTAGCAAATGCATTGCTCATTGAGCATGTTATGCGCTACAATGCTGATCCGGCTCCTACTAAAATGGGAACCTTCTCTCAGTATCCATATCCACATGCAAAGGAAAGATACTGTGAAATGGCTCGTTTCGTAGGAATTCAGGGTAAAGACGATGATGAAGTATTTGAAAACTTTATCAAAGCAATTGCCGAGCTGAAAGAAAGAGTTGGAATTAAAAGAACTATCAAAGACTATGGAATTACAGAAGAAGCCTTCCTTGCTACTCTGGATGAAATGGTTGAAAATGCATTTAACGATCAGTGTACTGGAGCAAATCCACGCTACCCACTGATGAAGGAAATGAAAGAAATGTATTTAAAGGCATATTACGAGGGATAAAAAGGGAGTTTCCTTTGGTATCTTATAACAAATTGACATACTGACGCAATCCCGCATGTGGTACCTTCCAAGCTCAGCCTGCGTTCACTTTGAGCCTGTAGTCTCAAAGCGTACTCGACAAATTCGCTTGAAAGATATCCGCATGCGGGATTGCTGGGTTATGGCAATTATTTTTGTTAAAATCTATCAATGTCCTAAATCTTAAATACTAATATAGCTTTATCTGTTCCGACCATAGACATAGTTACTAATTTATATCCTTTATTCAGCATTTCCTCTGATTTTTTCTCAATAGCTTTTGCTAAATCTTCTATACCAGTAGAACATTCTACAACAACTGATTTATATACTAAATTGAACATTTTACTCATCCCCTTTTTTGTTCTTTCTATCCCACCAAGTACCTGCTAACGAACAACTTCCGCCCATAACTATAAAGGCAATCATAATAAGCCAAAATTCCATGATTTTTTCCCCTTTTTAATTTGTTAAATGCTGACAAATAAAAATTACAACAAAACATATAATAAGTGCGATTACACCTGCAATGAATGCAAATATGATTTTTTGATAATTTCTTTTTCCTATTTCTTGTTGTGTTTCATCATGAGTTAATTGTTTTCCGTCAATAAATGCCAAAATTTCTTTATAGGTTTGAATGTCATAGCTCTTTTTGAATTTTTCAATCTTACTTGCCGTATAGAGCGTTATTGCGAACAAACATAACCAGATAACAATTCCTATATTTCCCTTAATGCTAAATAAAGGATAAGCACTTACAGCTACAACTATTAATTCAATTAGGAAAACTACACTTATCACATTAAACTTTTTAATTGTTGCTTTTTCTACAACCTCCCTCATCTCCTTTATATCGTCTTTTATAAAATTATCTAAAGACACATTGAAGATATCAGATAAAGTAATTAAGCTTTTAACATCTGGACAACTTTTATTTGTTTCCCAATTAGAAATGGTTTGTCTTGAAACAAATATTTTAAGAGCCAGCTCTTCTTGAGAAATTTTTTGTTGTTCCCTAAGTTTCTTGATTTTTAATCCTATATCCATCTTGAATCTTCTCCTTTATTGTATCTGAATATAACTATTTTGTCTGTCAAAAGCCTTTAACATTGCCCTTTTTCCCTTGTCAAAATAGTTTTACATGGTTTATATAAAAAAGTTTTTAAAAGATTCCCAGGTGTTCCAGGAGGGTTTTGGTTCCTAACAGAATAAGGATGATTCCTCCGGCCAGTTCTGCTCTGGATTTGTATTTGGAACCGAAGATATTACCTACTTTTACTCCTGTTGCGGAAAGAGTGAAAGTAATGACTCCAATAAAACTGGCTGCCAGAATGATGTTTACGTCCAGGAATGCAAAGGTGATTCCCACTGCAAGGGCATCTATACTGGTAGCGATTGCAAGAGGAAACATTTTTCTAGCTTCCATGCCTCCAACTGGACAAGTATTGTCTTTTTCTCTGGACTCTCGAATCATATTGATTCCAATGAATCCCAGAAGGAAAAATGCAATCCAGTGGTCAATGGAGGTGATTTTGTCTTTAAACTGGCTTCCCAGAAAATAACCAATCACTGGCATTAATGCCTGGAAGCCCCCAAACCAGAGTCCCGCCAAAATCATGTGTTTAGGCGCCAGTTTTTCAGTAGCAAGACCCTTGCAGACAGAAACAGCAAACGCATCCATGGATAGTCCCACTGCAAGGGTAAAAAGTGTAATAATATCCATTTTCAATTTCCTCTTTTCTTAGCATGTCCGTTTATTATAGCACCAGGATTCTACGGTGTAAATCACATATTTTTCTATTTACCTGCAGCCGGAAAAATTTTATAATAGACCTAACAGCAAGAACGGAAAGGAGAATTTTTTATGCTGAAACATACTTTTAAAAACCCCCTGCTTCCTGGGTTTTATCCAGACCCTTCTATTTGCAGGGTTGGGGAAGATTATTATATGGTAACCTCTTCTTTTGTGTATTATCCGGGACTCCCTATTTTCCACAGTAAGGACCTGGTTCACTGGGAACAGATTGGACATGGTATCCACCGTCCTGACCAACTGGATTATAAAAATTGCGAAACTTCCCTGGGGCTTTGGGCTCCAAGCATTCGGTATCATGAGGGAACCTTCTATATTATTAATACCTTTGTGTCCGAAGGCCGTGAAGCCAGAAGAGACAACTACATTATCACTGCCACAAATCCTGCCGGCCCCTGGAGTGACCCTGTTTTTGTGGAGGGCGCAGATGGCATTGATTCCAGTTTGTTTTTTGATGATGACGGTTCTCTCTGGTATGCTGGAAATTTCATCAGTGAGGAAAAGCTGTATGAGGGTCACCATGGCATTTATCTCAACGAACTGGATCCGGTAACCTTCCAGTTTAAAGGGCCACGCTATATTATCTGGGATGGCAAGAAATCCTACAGCCGCTGGATTGAAGCGCCTCATATTTACAAAAAGGATGGCTGGTATTACCTTATGGTGGCGGAGGGCGGAACTTTTATTAATCACAGTGTCCAGATGGCACGCTGCCGCACCATTAACGGAGATTACGAAGTATGCCCAAGAAACCCTATTATTTCTCACCGCCACATGCCTGTTCTGAATCCTATTTCTGTCACAGGACATGCGGATATTACTGACACTCAAAATGGGGAGTGGTGGATGGTGCTTCTGGCTGTGCGTCCTTATGAAGGCGGACATTATAATCTTGGTCGTGAAACCTTTATGGTTCCCATGGTATGGGCTGAGGACGGCTGGCCTATGATTGACAATGAAACAGGTCTGGTAAATGAAGAAGAACGTCTGCCAAATCTGCCAAAATGTGTTTATCCCCCTATGCCGGAAAATGACAACTTTGAAAGCAGTACACTCCAGATGCAGTGGAATACCATTCATCCACCTCTGGACATGTTCTACAGTCTTACACAGCGCCCCGGTTATCTCCGGCTGAAGCTCCGCCCGGAAGTCATGGAAGAAATCTGCACCCCTTCTTTTGTGGGAAGAAGACAGCGTCACAAAGAATTTCTGGCAAAGACAGCCATGGAATTTACCCCTTCCACACCTCTGGAAGAGGCTGGTATTGCTCTGGTACAGGACGACCGTTTCCATTACCTTATGACCGTAAGAGAAAAAGAAGGAAAACCTGTCCTTCAATTATGGAAAACTGAGAAAGGCGTCCGTACTTTGGTAAAAGAAACCGTGTTAAAAACTGGTGAAGGGGACAAAACCTCACGAATTTATCTCAGCGTCCAGGGACATACAGATGGTTATACCTTCTACTATGGGTATGATGAACAGGAAATGATTCCTTTTGTTTCTAACATGGATGGCAGCCTGTTAAGCTCTGTGGTAAATGAAGGCTTCACAGGAGCTTATATTGGTATGTATGCCAGCTCCAACCATACTGCATCTGAAAATCATGCGGATTTTGACTGGTTCAGCTATCAGGGAGAATAAAAAACATTTATGTAAACTAAAAGGGTTCCAGGAATCAGGAGACTTTTTCTCCATGATTCCCGAAACCCTTTTATAAACAGGAATTAAAAGGCATCCTGAATCTGTTTGATTAAATTTTCCACATCTGCTTTCTTTACCAGAAATCTCTGGGTGCCATTGATTTCCACCAAATCATAAGTATCGTCATACTGATAATAGGCCACACTGATTTGCGGCGCTGTGTCCTGATTTCTATTGTAGGTCACAGTAAGAAGCGCCTGGTTTTCTGCTTTTTCAGCCTCTTGTTTTGGCTCTCCTGCCAGCATCACAGAGGATAACGCCTGATATAAAGTGGTAAAATCTTCTTTTTCTACTTTCTTTTTCCCAAGCTGATATTCCTGCTCCTGTGTATTAACGGACATTTTGTATGTCTTATCTTCTGTCATAAGTTCTATGTTCTTTACAGTTTCAATGTTAATCAAAACCGGAATTTTCAGGATATAGTCATAGGGATTTAATCCATAAACACTTTCTAAAAGAACCGCAGGAAGTTTATAAACTTTATCTTCAAATCCTTTGACTGCCGCATAATGATTTCCTTCCCCATCTTCATTTCCAAGAATGATTTCCGCTTGGGAATCCGCGTACAGCGTACTTTTGGCTTTCTCAGCATCCTGGGTATTAACAAATTCCAGGGAAATACTGGTGGTGGAATCGGAAAGTCCTGTCTCTGTCCCTTCCTCTATTGGAACCGGAATCTGAAGATTCATTTGGCACAGGATATCAAACAAACCATACATTTCCTCTGTATTTACAGTCATGGTTTCATCATAAGGATTTAAGATTTCCCAGTAATCAAAGTCCATCTTATAATCTGCCGGCTCTTTGGACAAATGAAAAATCTCTTCTCCGTCCTTTGTAAGCACCACTTTCCGGATTCCATCCTGGATAAAAGCAGGATTTTCTACTGGTTTTGGCTCTGGCTTTTCCGGCTGTTTAGAAGCTTCTGTCTGCTTGCCTGTTTCTGTTTTGTCCTCTGACTGTGTTGTTTTGGCGTCCCCGCACCCTGCAAGCAGCAAGGCAGCCAGGCACAGGCATAGTCCTGCCTGTTTTGCCTTTCCTGTCCATTTCTTCATACTTTCCGTCCTCTCTTTCCTGTCCTTTTGCAGTTTACAGGGTTACGGAAACCTCCACCGGAGCTTTTCCTGTAAGTCCTTTGCTTCTGCTGTCTGGCTGGGATACCCCTGCAAACAAGGTAAAGTGTTTGCTGTCTACATGACGTTCTCCCTGTTCATCCACTACCATCATAGCTCTGTTTGGAATGGTAAACTTCACGGTTTTACTTTCTCCTGTCTGTAACGCCACTCTCTTAAAACCGCAAAGGCTGTAATTACGTACTGCCAGAGGAGAATCCGTATCCTTTATGTAAACCTGAACCACTTCTTCTGTTTCTCTGCCATGATTCTCAACTTTGACTTCCAGTTCAATATCTGACTCCGCAGTTACCTGATTTACTACCTTTGCCTCTGTCACCTGTACGTCCCCATAGGTAAGTCCATATCCAAATGGATACAGGGCTTCTTTTTCCATATAACGGTAAGTGCGGTTTTTCATAGAGTAATCGGTAAATTCCGGCATTCCCTCCAGGTCTCTGTAGAAGGTAACCGGCAGTTTTCCGGATGGTGATACCTTACCAAATAATAAATCTGCCACTGCTTTTCCGCCTCTTGCTCCCGGATACCATGCCAGAAGCACTCCATTGCAATGTTCCTCTGCATAGCTTAAATCAATGGCGCTTCCTGCCATAAGAACCACAATGGTAGGTTTTCCTACTGCAGTTACCTTTTCGATTAATTCCTCCTGAACCTTTGGAAGATGGAGGTCTCTCTTATCTCCGGACGCATCGCTGTTTCCGGTATCTCCCTCTTCTCCTTCCAGGGTTTCATCCAGACCAACACAGAGAACCACCACATCACTGTGCTCTGCAGTAATCACTGCCTCTGAAATCCGATCCTGATTCCATGCCAGATTTTCCACTTTATCCCTGGATAAATGGCAGCCTTCGGAATACAATACTCTTACCTCATCTCCCACTTCATCCTGGATCCCTTCCAGTACGGTAATATATCTGGATGCGGTTCCATGATAGTTTCCAATGAGGGCTGCCCGGCTGTTGGCATTTGGCCCTACCACGCCAATGGTTTTCAGCTTGCTCTTATCCAGAGGAAGCACACCGTCATTTTTCAGAAGAACACTTCCTTTTCTTGCCATATCTACAGCAGCTTCCAGATGTTCCCTGCATTCCACTACTTCATATGGAATGTCATCATACTCACTGCCATCAAACAAGCCCAGCAGATATCTGGTGGTAAACAGACGCTCTGCTGCCAGGGTAATCTCTTCCTCAGAAATTAAGCCTTCTTCCACAGCAGCCATAAGATGCAGGTAAGTATTCCCACAGTTTACATCACAGCCTCTCTTCAGAGCCAATGCTGCAGATTCTCTGGCATTTTTGGTAATTTTATGATTTTCATGGAAATCCCGGATTGCCCAGCAGTCAGAAACGTAATGTCCGTCAAACTGCCATTTATCTCTTAACACATCTTCCATTAAATACTGATGTCCACAGCAGGGCTCCCCATTGGTTCTGTTGTAGGCTCCCATCACAGACTCTACATCCGCTTCTGTAACCAGCGCCTCAAAAGCAGGCAGGTAGGTTTCCCACATATCTTTTTTCGTTGCTTTTGCGTCAAATTCATGACGGATTGCCTCCGGTCCGCTGTGTACTGCAAAATGCTTTGCACAGGCTGCCGCCTTCATCACAGGTCCTTCTCCCTGAAGCCCTTCTACAAATCGCACACCCAGGCGTGAGGTAAGATACGGGTCTTCTCCGTAAGTCTCATGGCCTCTTCCCCAGCGCGGATCTCTGAAAATATTCACATTTGGAGACCAGAAAGTCAGCCCTTTGTAAATATCTCTGTCATGATGTTTGGAATATTCATTGTATTTTGCTCTTCCTTCTGTGGCAATAATGTCTCCCACCTTCTGCATAGCATCTTCATCAAACGCTGCCGCCATACCAATGGCCTGTGGAAACATGGTTGCTACTCCGGCTCTGGCTACCCCATGCAGAGCTTCATTCCAGTAGTTATAAGTAGGAACCCCCAGACGTTCCACTGGTGATGCGTCATACTTTAGCTGAGAAGCCTTTTCCATTAAGGTCATTTTTGATACCAGTTCTTTTGCTTTTTTTCTGGCCTCTGCCCGCTCATTCTTATAGTTTTTCATAATCATCCTCCAAATTGCTTATTTTGTTCTTCTATTTTACCATATTTCTTTTCATATACCTCTCAATAATTGCTCTTTTACAGACAAATCTTGCCTTCCTTTTGAATTTCCTCTCTATATTTGGTCGGAGATTTCCCTGTATGCTTCTTAAAAGCAAGGGAAAAATAATTGGTATCCCGATACCCCACCATCATGGCAATCTTTCCTGTTTTCAGACTGGTAGTTTCCAGCAGGGATTTTGCTTTCTCAATACGCTTACGCACAATATATTCGTTACATCCTTCTTTCGTTACTCGCTTAAACAATCTGGAGAAATAATTAGGCGTGATGTAAAGAGAGGCCGCTATATTAGCTACTGTAAGCTCTTCTGTTAAATGCTGGGAAATATAATACTTTGCCTGGTCTATAATCTCATGAACATTTTCTTCCTTTCCGCTTAACATCTGAGAAAGAAACATCTCAGTAACCTCACAGGCCTCTTCTCCTGATGCAGAGATAAGGCTTTTCGACAGCGCCTCCAGTTTCCCTGATTCTATTTCACCTAAATCCCCTGTATAGGAAAAATATGTTGCGGTGGCAATTTCGAAGCAAAGACGTCTCACTGTCTGCTGAGACAGATTATAAGACTGGGTCGCTTTACAAAACGTATGGAAAGCCTTCATCACATACTCCGGATTTCCAATGTTGCTGCACATGATTCCTTTCAGTTCTGCATAAATATCCCGAAAAATATCATTTTTTCTCTTTGCGCCAAAAGTCTGGATAATGTCCTGAATCCCTTCTTTCTCAGTATTGAGCAGATACTTTGCATCATTATAAGAAATATACAGATTTTCCATTCCTTCCGCAACACTGCCAATAACCATTTTAGGATTGGTATCAAACTCATCCTTTAATATATCAGAAAGCTCCTCCGTTTTCTCCAAAACCGAATCACTCTCTTCCTTTAAAAAATATACCACAGCAATCGTTCCATCGTCATCCGAAAAGGTCACGCCATCCTCCTGGGCATCTACCACGCTCATACACACATTTTTTACAGACATGGCTCTGAAATTTTCTTCCGGCGGCTTCTGGGACATGTAAAGCGTTGGAACAATGAGTACCATCTGCAAACGTCTCTGACCATCAATCCCATAAGAAATTTTAAGCCTTTCCAAAAGTCCCGGTATTTCTCCTCTTCTGTGAATTAAGTCCCTCATGATTTTCTCTAACTGTGTCTGCTCTACCGTGCCCTGGGTGCGCTGCAAAATCAGGGAGCTTTTCTCCTCCGCCTTTGCAGCTTCCAGATATTCCACCTGCGCCTTCACTGCCTTACTTAAAACCTCTTCATCCACTGGCTTTAAAAAGAGATCCTGCACCTGGAGACGCAAGCTCTGCCTTGCATACTCAAAGCTGTCATATCCGGTAAGTACCAGTACCCGAAGCCTGGGCTGCCGCTTTCTGGCTGCTTCGATTAGCTGCAATCCTGTCATCTCAGACATCTGAATATCCGTAATCATAATCTCCGGCTCATATTCTTCAATAATCTCAAGAGCTTCCCTGGCGCTTGATGCTGTAAACACCTCACAGATGCCAAGAGCTTCCCAGTCTATGACTTTTTTAATGCCCATGCGTATCATTTTTTCGTCATCTACAATTAATATTTTATACATTGATTATGTCTCCCTGCAAGATTCCCGGTTCCACTTCTGTCACATATGGAAGAGTGATTTCCACTGTCACCCCTCCAGACTCATTCTTTACATAATGAAGGCCATATTCTTTTCCATACAGCAATTCAATTCGTTTATTCACATTTCTCACACCATAGCCAAATCCTTCATCATACTCTGATAAGTGCTGATTCATTTCTGTAATCTGCTCCTGTGTCATACCTGTGCCGGTATCTGCAATCAGAATCTTTACCAGTTCCCCCTGACGCGCTGCACTTAATGAAATACTTCCCTGCTTCCCTTCTTTGATTTTAATGCCATGATAAATAGAATTTTCCACCAGAGGCTGAAGGGTCAGCTTTGGTATCATTGCCTCTTTGCAATTTTCTTCTACATAAATGCTGCTTCCAATAATATTGTCATACCGCATATTCTGTATAATCAGATAATTCTGCACATGTTCCACTTCTGTTTTCAGCGGAATCACATCATGTCCCTTACTGAGACAAATCCGGTAATACCGGGCAAGGGCCTTTACCAAAATAGAAATCTCCTGGTTTCCGTCAACCACTGCCTGCCAGTGAATACAGTCCAGAGTATTATAGAGAAAATGAGGCTGAATCTGGGACTGCAGGGAATTAAAGCGAATCTGTTCAATCTGGTGCTGTTCCAGCTTCACCTGCTCCATCAAAACTAAAATTTCCTCCATCATGGAATTAAAGCCTGTTGCAAGCTTCACGAAATCCTCACCCATATGTTCCTCATCAATTCTGGCTGTCAAAGACCCGGCAGCAACATCATCCATTTTCTGTACCACATTGTCCAGAGGTTTATAAATTTTCTGAATTACCCCTTTTACAATCTGCAGACTAAGGGCAACCACCCCTACCAGCACAATGGTCATAAGCAGAATTGTACGGATACTGGGCTTGTACAGTTCACTGGAGGAAATGCTGCTGACAATGTAATAATCCCAGTCCGGCACCTTCTGATAAATGTAAAGCCTTCCATCCTGGTTAAAGCTGCCCTGCATGCCTTCCAGTTTCTTCTCATATCTGGCGTCTCTGCCGATTTCATCAATCTTTCCGGCTGCTACAATCATGCCTTCTGTATCTACCAGTTCCGTTACCTGCCCTGAATCTTCCTGCTCTTTTAAAATCTGTTCCAGTAAAGAATTGGAAAAACTCATGCAAAGCAAGCCTCTTTCTGAAGAAATCGTCTGTACATTGTAAACAGGGAAGTACACATTTAAGGTATATTTTTTTCCTTTAAAGTATGCGTTGGTAAACCCTGCTTTGATGGAACCCTTCTGGACATTTTTTGCCTTCTGGTAATCCTTCCTGTAGGTTTTCTGAAAGTCCGTCTCAACCAGCCCATTATTGCCGCGATACAGATAATCCTCCATCTGATAGCTCACCACTGCAATAAAGTTCATATCCAGATGCATGTTCTGACAGCTTGACATAACATTTTTCGCATCATTGGCTGCCTTGGAATAATTTGCATCCTGCTTACTGTCACATTCCAGGTAACGCTGGATGGAGTTATCTAAAACCATGGCGATTGCCAGAGATTTATACCGTTCCAGGGTACTCTGAAAATTTTCTGCCATAGTATCATTCTTTGCCTGCAGCATTTCTTCCGATTTACTCTTTAAAGACGTAACCGAAGATACCGTTGACATGACGAAAAAAATCAAGGTTGTAATCATTAAGGCAATGGTAATAAGCGCCTGCATCTTCCGGTCAAATTTCCAACGACTGATTTTTTCTCTCCATTTTTCCATAGTATTCTCCTGTCCTGCCTGAATTGATGTCTCATTTTATGGTACAATGTTACAAGCGATATTATATCAGAAAAGGCTATCACATAAAACAGAAAATTTCATGCAACAGCCTCTTCCAATAAAATTTTTATCAGCCTTTTACAGCTCCTGCGGTCATACCCTTCACCAATTTATCCTGGAAAATAATAAACAAAATAATCATTGGCAGAAGTGATAAGGTAAGAACCGCCATAATCATTGGCGTATTCATGGAATACTGTCCCTGAAATTCCCAGATTGCCAGAGGCAGAGTACGGTTTGCAGAGGACTGAGTCAGTGTGTAAGCAAAGGAAAATTCATTCCACATGTTTACACCATTGTAAATAGCCAGTGTCGCCAGACCAGGTTTTGCCAGAGGTAAAATCATGGCAAAAAACATTTTAATCTTTCCACATCCGTCAATTTCTGCGGATTCCTCAATTTCTCTTGGAATCTCTTTCATAAAGCTGGTTAAGATAAACACAGAAATAGGAACTGCAAACGCAACATAGGGACCAATAAGCGCCCAGATACTGTCATATAAGCCTGTAGATTTCGCCATTTTGAAAACAGGAATTAAGGTAATATGTACTGGTATGGACATGCAGGCAACAATAGCCGCATAAATCGTTCCAGACAGTTTAAACTTAAATCTTGCCAGAGGATAGGAAGCACAGGCTGCAATGAACAGCAGTAAAGTCAGAGATACTGCCAGCACAATAACACTGTTCATGAAATATGTGGTAAATCCACCTGTGAGAACCTCTTTATAGTTTTCTATATAGAAGGCATCCGGTAGTGCAAAGACTCCTTTTACCAGCATTTCAAACTTCTCTTTAAAGGAGTTTAAAACCATAAAAATAAATGGCAGACAAGAAATAATCAGGTAACCGATTGCAAGAACAAAGGCAACGATCCAGCATATCACACTTTTTCTCTTATTTTTCTTAATGCTATCCATATTCTTATGCTTCCTCCTTTCCTTTTAATAATTTCATGGTAATCAGAGCTACCATGGAAATCAGAATAAACATACCGCCTGCTACTGCGGAACCATAGCCCATGTTAAAGTTTTTAAAGGACTGTTTATACATATAGGTTGCCATTAACTCTGTGGAAGTACCAGGACCTCCTCCTGTCATAACATAAATCAGGTCGAAATATTTCAGAGAACCAACCATGGAAAGGATGGCTGCGCTTTTCATAGAAGGAACTAAAAGCGGCAGTGCAATTCTCCAGAAATACTGTCCTCTTGTAGCACCGTCAATTCTTGCAGCTTCAAATACATCATATGGAATGTTGGTAAAAGCCGCCATAAAGTACACCATATAAAATGGGGTAAACTGCCAGCAGATAACAATAATAACCGTAAGAAGCGCGGTCTTTGGATTGCCCAGAAGGTCAATATTTCCTCCTCCAAACCATCCTGAAATCGTACTTACAATTCCACCGTTTGTTGCCAGCGCGTAGGTGAAAAGGAAACCGATTGCTACAGATGACATCAGTAAAGGAACGAACCAGATTACTTTAAAGATTGTAAGCTTCTTGCCTCCAAAGTCAAGAAATGTTGCTAATGCCAGACCAATAGGAATCTGAATCACAATGGAAAGAACCATAATCACCAGATTGTTCCGAAATGCAATCCAGAAATTTTTATCTGTCAACAGGGTTTTCCAGTTTTCAAATCCGATAAATTCTTTTGCTGAAGAAATACCGTTCCATTGATAACCACTGGTAATGAATGTATCAATAATGGGATAAAGTATAAATACAATCAGCAAAATGGTTACCGGTGCCAGAAACAGGGCTGCCACCTTTCTTGTGTTTCTCTGTCTCATCTCTAACAGAGAAATACCTTTTTCCTTCATTTTGAGACCCTCCTTTTGTTACGTTTGTGCCTTATTCCCTTTGTCAGGGAAAGGGAGCAATCAACAGGACAGCTCCCTTTCTTTATTTTTATTCCGCTTTAGTTGCTAAATAGTCATCCATGGCTTTCTGCATAGATTCCTGTGCCTCCTGTGGAGTCATGGTTAATCCGAAAACTTCCTGTAATCCGTCTAAGTGTGCTGTAGATACTGCCGGTGGCAGATACTGGTCATACCAGAGCTGGATTTCAGAAGCATTGTTTGCTGCTTCTACTACTTCTTTGGTAATCGGGTCTGTCAGCTTATCTTCAATACCTACAACCGGAGGAATCTTTCCATTTTCCACTTCAAAGTCAATGACTTCATCGGATAAGTGTGCCTCTGCACATTCAAAAGCTGCCTCCAGCTTTTCACCTTCACAGTTAAATACAATAAACTGGTCACCAACTGTACCAATCATAATGGATGGGTCTGCCTGAGAACCTTCGATTGCAGGGAATGGGAACCATCCGATTTTTTCATAGAATTCTTCACTGTCTGTTGCAAAAGTACCTGTATACCAGGAACCGCACAGAAGCATACCTGCTGTCTCCTGATACATAAGCTGTTTTGCCTGTCCGTCATCTTCGCTTAAAGAGTTTACACCATCTGGGAAGTATCCATTTTTCACCCATTCCTGAATCTTTTCACCGGCTTTAATAAAGCTTTCTTCTGTGAATTTTCCTTCTCCTGCAACTGCCTTCTGGAATGGCTCCAGTCCACCGTAACGGGCTGCCAGGTTCATGAAATACATGGAGCCTGTCCATTTGGAGCTGTTAGCAAGAGCAAATGGAGTAATTCCATTTTCCTTTAAGGTGTCGCAGATATTCTCCAGGTCTGTTAAGGTTTCCGGTTCTTTTAAGCCATACTTATCAAACATTTCTTTATTATAGAAGATACCTGACATGGAAACATTCTGATAAGGCACTGCATAAATCTTGCCATTGTATGTAGCCTGTCCTACTGCTGATTCCATTAACTTGTCTTTAATTTCAGAATTATTAAACAAATCATCAATAGGCTGTCCAAATCCGGAATCAATGTATTCATACATAGGACCGCCGGACCAGCAAGAATACATATCCGGACATTCACCTGAACTCATGGCAACCACCAGTTTTTCCTTATAAGTATCGTTCTGAGTTGGCACTACGGTTACTGTGTAGCCAGATTCTGTCTCTGAATTAAACTTGTCTACTGCTTTTGCAATCACGTCCTTGTCCGGGCTTTCTGTACCAATGTTCCAGTACACGATTTCCTTATCGCCGCCTTTTGCGTCACCGCCGCTTTTTCCTTTATCTCCGCCTCCACCACAGGCTGCTAAAGATGCTGCCATAAGGACACTCATGGAAAGTGCTGTTAATTTTACCGTTCTTTTCTTCATACTTGTCTTCCTCCTTATTGAATTTGCGACCCTTTGTTCAACTTTGAGTCATTTGATAGGTTTATCTTATCATTTCTTATGCAATTCGCCTATTTAATAAAATGTCCAGATTCTATAATTTTCTTACCTCCTTGCTTTTTGATTTTGTAGAATTTTATAGAAAAATCTCTTGACTCTACACTTACTGTAGCCTTTATCATGTAGTTTGTACAAAAAATTTTTCCATAAAAGGAGGTTCTGTATGAACAATCACGCTGGAACAACTGCCTATGAAAAGCCTGTTACCCTGAAAAACATTCTCCGTTTCGCGCTGCCTACCATTGCCATGTCTCTGTTTATGTCTTTTTATACCATGGTGGACGGATTATTTGTGTCAAATCTCATTGGTACAGAGGCTTTGTCTGCTATTAATTTAACAGCTCCTGTTATTTCTCTGGTAACTGCAATCTCTACCATGCTGGCAACTGGGGGAAGCGCTGTAATCATGAAAAAAGTGGGAGAAGGAAAGGAACAGGAAGCACGGGAAGACTTTACCTCTTTGATTTTGGTAAATGTGGCAGTGGGCATACTCATGTGCGCCATTGGATATGTCTGTATGGACTTTATTTTTTCTCGCATGGCCTTATCAAAAGCAGTGACTGGTTACTGCATAGATTACCTAAAAAATTATCTGCTCTTTACAGTTCCTATTCTGTTAATGAACAACTTTTCTCTCTATCTGATTGCCTGCGGAAAATCTGCCTTGTCTCTTTTTTGTTCTGTAGGCGGCGGGATTACTAATATTGTTCTGGACTACATCTTTATCCGTCTTCTTGGAATGGGAACCAATGGCGCTGCTGTTGCCACAGGACTTGGATATTCTGTAACTGCTGTAGTAGGTTTTATCGTCTTTTGTAATCCGGAAAACCTGCTGCATTTCCAAAAGCCGGTCTGGAGATTTTCTGTGCTAAAAAAGGCTGCTTCCAACGGCTGCTCTGAAATGGCTACAGCTCTTGTAACGGGTATTACTACCTTATTATTTAACTGGAGTATGCTGAAATATGCAGGAGAAAATGGTGTGGCTGCTATTACGATTATTATGTATGTACTTATGTTTGTCAGTTCCCTGTTCAGCGGCTATTCCTATGGAGTTGCTCCTATGATCAGCTATTACTGCGGAGCCGGAAATCACGCTAAACTAAAAAGACTGGTGCGCACCAGCCTGTTGATTATCCTGGGGATTTCCCTTGCATCGGTTGCCATTTCCATAGGCATCACCCGGCCTCTGGTAAGTATTTTCACCAGACCGGACAATCCTGTATATCAGCTTGCTGTTACCGGAAACCGACTTTGCAGCATTGCCCTGTGCTTTATTGGATTTAATATTTTCTCCAGCAGCTTGTTTACTGCCTTAAACAACGGTGTGGTCTCTGCTGTTCTGGCTTTTTCCAGGTCTTTTGTATTTATGGTTATCTGCCTTCTGCTCTTGCCCGCCTTTTTAGGCGTTACCGGAATCTGGCTTGCCAATCCACTGGCAGAAGGAATGGCAATTATATTGGCAGGAATCATGTTTCTGAAACACAGGGATACTTATCACTATTAACTCCATAAAAAAGGAAAGCAGCAGCACCTTTTCTATTACAAAATGCTGTTGCTTTCCTTTTCACTTTTTATCATCTGTCTCTATCTGTCCCATTTGTCGCACAGAGAGTTAATCTGGTCTGCAAATTTTGCCAGATCCTTATTTGCTCCGCCTTCGTTATTACGAATCACGCTCATTAAGCGGTGGCCTGCTGCCAGAAGCCTTGCAAATACACCTGCTGCTTTCCGGTTCTTAGCTTTCTGCTCCGCATGTTTCACAACAATGCCCACTGTATGTTTTGTTACTTCATTGGTAATCAAATCGACTTCTGTTCCACTATAGGGAGCCAGAACACAATAGCCCAGTTCATCCTCCAGACGTTTTGCAAAAATATCACAAACCTGGTCATCACCATGAGCCACAAACACCCGCTTGGGCTTTTCCTTAAACGCAGATGCCCACCTCATAAGCCCCTGATTATCCGCATGACCGCTAATGCCAGGAAGCCTGATAATCTCTGCATTTACATGGATATCCTCACCAAAAATCCTTACATCCTGGGCGCCTTCTACCAGCGCTCTGCCAAGAGTTCCCACAGCCTGATATCCTACGAACAGAATCGTGCTTTCTTTTCTCCAGAGATTGTGTTTCAAATGATGCTTAATCCGCCCTGCATCACACATACCACTGGCAGAAAGAATTACCTTTGGTTTATCATCAAAATTAATGGCTCTTGACTCATCACTGGTAATCGACAAACGCAATCCATGGAATGTAATGGGATTAATGCCTTTCTCAATCAGATCCATAGCCTCTTCATCG
This sequence comes from Bacillota bacterium, assembly GCA_902363515.1. Classification (GTDB taxonomy): domain Bacteria; phylum Bacillota; class Clostridia; order Lachnospirales; family Lachnospiraceae; genus Blautia. The sequence goes on from CABJAN010000001.1 coordinate 355,398, forward strand.
TAACATTCTGTATAATGTTCCTTAAAAATACTGGTAGCCTGCACTGCCAGCGGACTGTCCACAAACACTTCAAAGCCCGGAAATTCCGGAAGCAGATTGTCTTCTTTGATTTTTCTAAGGAAATATAACATTTCCTGTGTACGCCCTACTGCAAAAGAAGGAATCACCACATTTCCTCCTCTTGAGAATGTTTTTCTGAGTACTTTGGTGAGTTCTTCTACATACTGTGGCTTCTCTCCATGGCTCCTGTCTCCATAGGTGGATTCCATCACTACATAATCTGCACTCTCGATGTATGTAGGATCTTTTATCAACGGCTGATCCAGGTTTCCGATATCACCTGAAAATACAATTTTGCGTTCTTCCCCGTCTTCTGAAATCCAAAGTTCAATACTTGCAGAACCAAGTAAATGTCCTGCATCAACAAAACGTACTCGAATTCCTTCTGCCAGCTCAATTACTTTGTTATACTCACATTCTGCAAACAACTGGATGGCGCCCAGGGCATCTTCCATGGTGTAGGCCGGTACAAATTCCGGCTGTCCGTTCCTCCTGCCTTTCCGGTTTCTCCATTCAGCCTCAAACATCTGAATATGAGCGCTGTCACGGAGCATAATGTCACATAAATCACAGGTTGCAGAGGTTGCGTAAATAGGACCACGAAAACCTTTCGCATAAGCCAGTGGAAAGTTTCCAGAATGGTCAATATGAGCATGGGTCAGAAGTGCAAAATCCACATCTGACATCGCAACCGGAAGATCCTGATTTTCGTACTGATCCGGTCCCTGTTCCATACCGCAGTCAACGATAAACTTCTTACCTGCCGCCTCCAAATAATAACAGCTTCCCGTCACCTCATGAGCAGCACCTATAAACGTCAACTTCATAAAGAAAACCCCCTTTGCTGTATAATAAATGTCATACTAATATTATACAACATATAAGGGGGTTTTGATAGGGGGATGAAGATTAAATTTGTGGGAAGGAAAGGGAAATTATTTTATTAAAAGACCGTCTGTAATTCCAGTCTGTGACTCCGTAGTGCTGCCTTTAGTAGCAACACCAACTAATTTCAGTCTGTAATAATATCCCTTGGTCACACTTATATTATAACTTTTTATCATATAGCTGTTATTTTTCTCTGTATTAGAAAAAGAGCCGACATTTATCCAGCTTCCATTCACTAAACGCTGCAATGTCATATCTAAGGTTAATTTATCACATGTAGAACTACCATATACCGACCCATAGATATTTACACTCCCATTTCCATTATTAGTAATCCTACCTATTACCCTATTTAAAATATTCCCCTTTTGCAGACTTTCGTATGTGACTTCTGAAGACATTTCATTGGTTAAAACAGAACCATCTACTCTCTTCCCGTCACTTGAAGCATAAACATTTAAGTTTATAGAGTATACTAGTATTACTGCGATGATACTACAGATTAATTTTTTCATTTTCTTTTCTCCTTTATTTAATACAATATTTTTTCGGCTATACTAACCATTTCTTCCTTCGGAAGTTTTCCAAATAACTCATAATATACATTTTTATGTTCCCATTGCAGGATATATGTAGGCTTAGAATCACCATTCTCTATAATTTCATATAAATCTGAAGTTAAATTTAATGTCAAATCACTATTTATATCTTCAATACTACTCATTTTATCGCTTTGCAGTATGCTGACAGCTTCTTTCGCATTAAATAACGCTATAAGACATATATCCTGTTCTTTGTAAGAATATCGAATAGTTGCTATCTGTGCATCTAATACCACTGAATGGGATTTATATCTCATTCCATCCGGCATATAAAACAGCGTGGGCATTTTCACCCCCAATGCTGACTCTATCTCCTCCTTTGCAATTTCTTCTCCATCTTTACTCTCTATAACATCCACATTATTAATTTTAGTTTTCATTTCATCATGTAACATGGTATTGACCTTCCGCATAATATACGCTCTATTAGCCTCACTGCTCATGGAAACTCCGAAAACACCAATAACAACCGCAGCGGCCACTGCTGACCACTTCATCACCCTTTTTCTAATTGTAATTTTGTTTGTTTTGTGAATTTTCTTTTCTCTTCTACTCTGATTTTTCTGACTATCAGCAATACCCATTGCATCTTCTTTTTCTGTAATCAGGCTATTTTCTTTTGCCTTTGCCAAAAGTGCCTGAAATTTTTCTTCTGTTGGCTCCCATTCCTCTCTATCCGGAATATCCTGTATCTCTCTTTCAATAAATACTGCTTCTTCCATATCTTCAGGACTGTATTCGCCATGAAACGTCTCGTCATACTGGTCCTGGGCAGAAAGAGTTTTTGTTCTGTTATTCATCTCAGTTATTTTGCCCATGAAACTCCTATCTTTCCTTGACTTTTTCTGACAAGTGTATCATATTATCTTATAGTTACTATTTTGAATAAATCAGGAGGAATACCATGAAACATATCGTACTCACCGGTGGCGGGACTGCCGGACACGTTACCCCAAATATAGCCATGATTCCACGTTTAAAAGAACTTGGATATAAGATTTCCTACATTGGTTCTTATGACGGAATTGAAAAAAAACTAATTGAAGAACTGGACATTCCCTATTATGGAATTTCATCCGGTAAACTCAGACGTTATTTCGATGTTAAAAATTTTACTGATCCATTCAAAGTTATGAAAGGTCTTTTTGAGGCTAAAAAATTAATGAAACAGCTAAAACCAGACGTTGTCTTTTCCAAAGGAGGATTTGTAACTGTTCCTGTTGTAATAGCTGCCAGCAGGAAAAAAATTCCTACTTTTATCCACGAATCTGATATGACACCGGGTCTTGCCAATAAGTTATCCATTCCATTTGCTACAAAAGTATGCTGCAACTTTCCGGAAACCGTATCACATCTTCCTGCTGACAAAGCGGTCCTCACCGGAACGCCTATCCGCCAGGAATTACTAACCGGAAATCCTGAAAAAGCTCTGGAATTCACTGGATTTACTCCAGCTAAACCCGTAATTCTGATTATTGGCGGAAGCCTTGGCGCTGCTGCTGTCAATGACGCTGTAAGAGCCATTCTTCCGGAACTTTTGAAAGAATTCCAGGTAATCCACCTTTGTGGAAAAGATAAACTGGATGAAAGTTTAAAAGGCACTAAAGGTTACGTTCAATATGAATATATCAAAAAAGAACTTGCCGACTTATTTGCCCTCTCCAGCATTGTAATTTCCCGTGCAGGAGCAAATGCCATCTGCGAACTCAGCGCACTGAATAAACCGAACCTTTTAATTCCTCTTTCTGCCCGTGCCAGCCGCGGCGACCAGATTCTAAATGCCCGTTCTTTTGAACGTCTTGGCTACAGCAAAGTGCTGGAGGAAGAAGAAATTACAAATGAGGTTCTTCTGGACGCTATTCACGATTTATACAAAAATCGTGAAACATACATTACTGCCATGTCCTCCAGTAAACACAAGGATTCTATTGAACAAATTGTGCAATTGTTTGAGAAAGCAGTAGCCAAATGAAGCTGCTGACTATACGTCTTTAAACTTATCTTTGTAGTGCTTGTGAATCCAAACTCTTATCCTGTGCTTCTTGGCTCTCAAACTTTCTACTGAGATGCCAAGGGCACGTGCGATATCTTCTGACTTTTCATCCATTAAAATGCTTCTCTTTAAAATTTCATACCAGTCTGTATTCTTTCTCTTAAATTCTTCCAGCAGTTCATCTATCAGTTCTCCTACCTCAAGCTTATGCATAATCTCCTCTTCTGTGGTAATCTCTGCATAATTTCTGCTGGATATCCAGATGCTATCGCTATCTTTGAGATTTTCTTCTGTTTCCGGAATAGACGCTGTCACTTCATGAATCTGGTAAGATCTTCTGCAAAAATCAATGGCTTTTCTCCTTGCTGTTACCATTAACCATTGTTTATAATACTTTTCCTCTAAAGTATCTGCCTTTTTGCAAAACAAAAGGAAAACCTCCTGACAGATATCCTCTGAAAAGTCAGCATCATTTAATACGCTATATATAACCTTTCTCACTAATTGATAATAATTTTGATAGATTGTACGGAACTTGTCTTCTGTCATTTTTTCATCCAACTTTTATTCCATAAGAAATTTCTCTAATATTTCGTCTCTATCCTCTGAAGTCAATGTTCCAGGAGTCCAGGTAATTCCTGCTTGATCTCCCGCTGTTCTTGGTATCAAATGCATATGAAAATGAGATACCGTCTGTCCTGCTGCTTCACCATTGTTCTGCACAATGTTATAGCCATCACATTTTAGAATATCTTTCATTTTCGTTACAATTTTCTTTGCCAAAACCATAGCATGCGCTACCGTCTCATCTGGCAGCTCGTAAATATTTGCATAGTGAGCTTTTGGCAAAATCAGAGCATGTCCTTTGTTTGCAGGGCCCAAATCCAGAATAACTCTGAATTCCTCATCCTCATACAGAGTGGCCGAAGGGATTTCTCCCTTTGCAATCTTACAAAATATACAATTTTCCATTTTTCTATTTCTCCTTTCATTTATATATCCGAAATTAACAGTACAAATGTTACGCGAACTTTTGTCGAATTTTGGCATTTTTTGTAAAAATCTTTTATTTGATATTTAAAATCAACAGTGTTACACTATCAAATGGAAAAGGGAGGATATTATGGCAATACAAACCAATCAATCAAATACTTTAACATCTTCAGAACAAGGTTCAGATTATAAGGCACTTTATGAAGATTTATTAGCTCAACATCAGATGATACTGTCACTGATTTCCCATGAAGTCCGCAATCCTGTAACCTTAATCAATAGTTTTCTTCAACTACTGGAGTCTCATCACCCTGAGCTTTCTCAAGATTATTATTGGCTTAAAGTCATGGAAAACATGGACTTTCTGAAATATCTATTGGAAGAATTTTCGGAATTCAACAATTCAAAAACTCTTCGCGCACAGGAATTAGATTTAGCACAAATTTTCCGTGAAACCATTGAATCCGCGGCTCTATCTATGGAATCCCAAAATATTACCATTTCGCTGAATGTGGAATCTGATATTCCAACACTAAAAGCAGATAGAATAAAATTAAAACAGCTTATTTTAAATCTTCTTAGAAATGCAGCCGAAGCTATTTCCAGCCAGGGTACCATTTCCTGTTCGTTGAAGTGCGAAAATAATCATATTCTTATATCCATTCAAGATAGTGGCTCTGGTATTCCTGAAGAGTACAAAGAAAATCTGTTTGTCCCCTTTGTTACTCATAAACAGGAGGGAACCGGACTTGGCCTTGCAATTTGTAAACGAATTGCCGAAGCTCACCATGGAAGTATTTCCTATTGTTCCCAGCCTGGGAAAGGAACAAAATTTACTGTTATCCTGCCTGTAAACTAATTTCCTTAATATCTCATTTTAGGCTTACGGTATAACAAAATTCCAAGAATCAATCCACAAATCAGTCCGCCAAAATGAGCTGCATTATCAATTCCCACACTGGTAACACCATGATAAAGGCTCAACACGGCCATAAGTATTAATTGACGGACCGTAAAGTTCTCTATACGGCCTTTATTTACTAAGACTACATAAATCAGAGCGCCAATCACAGCAAATACAGCTCCTGAAGCGCCTGCAGAAACCACCTCCTGTCCTTGTTTCAGTTCTACAAACAGGGACAGAAGATTGGCTCCCACCCCCCCTGCCATATAGACAACTGCATATTTCCATCTACCTAAATTCCGTTCCAGACAATCACCCAGAAAAAACAACACCAGCATATTATTTCCCAGATGTTGAATTCCAAAATGGAGAAACATTGATGTAACCAGGCGATAATATTCTTTTCCCTGTACGATTGCAGGTGCATATGCTGCACCCCAGCGGTACATGTGACCCGTAGACAGAGCCGAACCCGTCAGTTCCACCGCTAAAAATACCAGAATGTTTGCCAAAATGAAAAAAGTATTCACAGGAACACGTTTTCTATTTCGAACAAACCGTTGAAAATCACTTTCTCTTCGATACTCATATTGATTCATGCTTTCCCCTATTGAAAAATTTTCTTTATTTAATGTGTTAATATTATAAAACTTTTTATTTCTTATTGCAACCCATAGCCTAATTCTCTCGACTCTTTTATACACACATATCGAAATTTTTTTTGTGCGAAAACAAGAATATCACCATTTTTTAACTCATATTCTTCTTCCGGATTAATCCATATTTCGTTTAGCATAGTTCCATTTCTAGAATTTAAGTCAATCAGGTAATCCTTCCCTTTTCTGTGAATAATTTTTCCATGCATTCTGCTGACCGTTGGAACATCCAGGCAGATATCTACATTTTCTCTCCACTTCCCTATAATAGTAACCTCTTTTTCCAGAGCAAATCTCCTGGGGCTCTCCCATTCTAATTCCTCTAAATAGGCTCCTGGCATTCTGTTTTTTTGTAACAAAACCGTAGTTCCTATTTCCTGCTCCGGTTTCTGCAAAACTTCCTCTTCTCTCTCTTCATACACGTTTTCCTCAGATAGAGTCTGTACTTTTTCCTGTTTTCTCTTCCAGAACAGATACCCGATTCCACCAATACTTCCTATGCTTCCCACAATGCCTGCAATCCCAACCCAAAAGTAAACACTGCCATACCTCCACAAACTCCGTACAAAAAGGAATATTCCGGCTCCTATCAATATGACAAAAACCGGCCATAATTTTCTCAGTATACTTTCTGTTTCTTCTTCATCTTCTTTATAAAAATCATCTAAAATCTTTTGTCGTTCCAGTTCCTCTTGTGCATTCTGATACTTTCCTTCTTCCACACGCTCCTCTTTTTGTGTATTCATGTGACTTTTCAGGAAATCCATTTTCAGATTTGATTCCATAGATTCCTTATATACACCATAGCCAAGTGTCACTGCCTGTTTATCTGTATGATCAATTTTCGGTAATAAATACTCTGTTAATTGTCTGAATTCCATCTCTATACTGCCATGAGCAAACGGAATCCAGACAAAACAGTATCCATTATCTCCCTGATTTCGAAAAATACAAGAAGGCTGTAAAAGCAAAAAATCCCGATTCAGAAGATATTCATCCAGTCTCTCCATAATGCGGAAAACACTAAGAAACAGTTCTTCCAGTTCCTTATATCCAAATTTTCTTTTCTCAAATAGATTCTGGAGACTTTGGCATCCTGTGACTTCGTAGTAAAAAAACTCATCTCCATTCATTTTCTGTATTTTACAGGGAAGAAGTCCTGGCACCTGGTTTTCCAGCAATATGCGAATCTGATACGTCTCCCCTGTTTCCAGCTCTGTTCCGGGAATTACCATATAATTTTCGCTCATACTTCTCTTATACCATATCTCCATCTGCTTTTTCCTCCCCTCTTGCTTCTTTATTGAAATCCACTGGCAATTTCCCTTGCTTTTTGCACCTTTTCGATAAACAACACTGGTCTGATAATCTTACTTTTTACGCTTGTTTTCCTTCTCCAACTTAAATTTTGAAATGGTATTTTCAAATTTTTATCAAAGGAAACCTGAATTTCCTGCTTGTTTCCAGATACTACATAGGTGTCTTCTTTTGCTCTTGATGTCTGCCCTGCTTTTTCCACCCCGTCTGTTCCTCTTGTAACTGCCATTGTACTTCCGTAAACAGCGATCTCACAGGCTCCTGCTGTGTCCCAGACTCTTTGATAGCTTCCTAATAAAAGCAAAAGAGATGCAAACAATATCAAGAGCCACACTCCGCTAATCATGGCCATTTCCACTGTATAGCTTCCTTTTATCTTACGCTCCATAACCCCGCACCTGCCATTCCCAAGAGCAAAAAGGGAACAAATGCAATCTGGCTGTCCCTGCTTTTCTTTCTTATTATAACCAGATAAATAGCTGCTCCAAGCACACCAAATAATGCTGTTCCAAGAACCCCTAAAGTTTCCCAAAATCCCATAGAAAATCCTAAAATCAAGGTCAAATAACCATCGCCATAGCCTACTGCTTCCTTTGACAGCTTTCCCATAATTAACATCCCAATTCCCGGTAAAAGTCCTGTCAGTGCAAAAATCAGCCACTCTGAAATTTTCTCTGTTCCACCAATCTGACGCCCGATTTCATAAATAAGAACCACTGCTGCATATAACCTGATTTTCCACAAGGAAATTTTCTTTTCTCTCAAATCTTCCATACTACAGATTCCCAACATTCCCATATGTATCATCCATTTTGTTGTCATGAGCCACCCCCACATCTTTCACAGGCATGAAACGCGCCTGTCTCTGATTTTTTTACCATTTTTACCGTTCTTTTAATCCCCCCGCAATGAACATCATTGTGATATGCGGTTCCGTGCTGTGTGATATAAACGCTGTCATTTGCTGAACCCTGACCAATGCAATTCTCACAGGGATGATAGCTGCTTCCATACTGATTTCTGTCTGCCTGCGCCTGTTCCAGGGAAACCTTTTCTACAGAAAGGTCTAAATGTGTACAGGCAGGCGAAGTATGGTAAACACTTTCCCAATCTGTTACATAAACCATTTCACAGTCTTCACTATTTCCATGCAAAGTTCCATGAAACCCGGTCCATGCTCTTGCCTGGCTTTTTACAGAAATCCGAACAGGAAACAATTGAAACAACCCTGATGGGATTTTATAGGAAAAAGAAGCCTTCAGTGAAACCATATCATTGGAATATCCTGAGCCCAAAAGCATAATTCCATTTACTCCTCCCTGAATACCGGATAAACGCTCTGCTTGCAGACACTCTCTGATTTTCCTGGTCCCATAAGCAACACATATCCCATCCTGAACTACTCCTACCGGTGAATTATGATCCTCCGGCCCACAATAAGCATACATCCCCAATTCTTTCGCCCCTTCACACATAGCGGTCTGAATCAAGGCAGAAATCCGATACAAGTCCAACATCCCTGTAATCACAACTACTACCAGAAAGAAAAGGGGCAGAATGAATGCGCTTTCCACAGTAAGACTGGCCTTTTTCTGCTGAAGAGAACTTTCCTCCTTATTCTTTTTTTCTAATTTTCTGTGTTTCATTTTCCCTGCCCCACTTTCTACATGTCATATGTATACATACGTTCTGCCTGCCACTGTTTTCCCTCCGGTCCCTGAATCAGAAAAGAAAAGGAAACTGCGTCCACACAGGCATCCATAGCAAATGTCTCTTTCCCTTCTGTCTGCCTCATATTCAATTCTATGATATCCATGGACCGCATAACTGCCTTTTCCTTCGAAGACATGGAAAACAATATCCGCAAATAATCCTCATACGTAAGCCCCTTGGTTCCCTGTCCTGTCTGACGGGCATTTAGATTACTCAACTGAGTTTGCCAGGATGCATGATCTTTTATGAGTGGAATTTTCCCTCCTGAAAGTAAGGTTCTCACATCAGCCAGACTTTCCACATATGCCCATCCGGCTGCCAAAATTGCCTGGACTAAGGTCATTCCTTCCGGAATCAAAGTCAGAAAGGATAATGCCGCGGCACATGCCTCCAACTCTGCTCTTTTTTGTCCGTTTGTATACAGATAAGCAATATTAGACACCTCGCGTATGAGCAGTAGCCGATTTACCACATAAGAAAGATTACTCTTATCGGAATCTTTTCCTCCCAGAATGTACTCTACTTCATAGTCCAGAGGTCCTTCGCTGTTTCCATCTGTATAGCTGCTCATATGTTCCAGAATATATTCCTGCACCCATATTTTATCCAAAACAGAAGTATCGTGTTCAAGCTGTGGAAAATCTCCCATTCCGGTTTGCAAAGTCCTTTTTGAAACCATTGTTGTAGTATCGGTTTCCTTTTGAGAGACCGTGGTTCCAACTGGTAAGACCATACCAAGAAATCCATTATTTCTGATATTTCCAATAATGTCTAAGGGATTATTATTCTCTGAAATCCCCTCCATAGGCTCTGTTTCTTCTGGAATTGCCTCAGATATACCGCCATCTTGTATGGCTTCCTGTTCATTCATAATATCGGCAGCCTGTGTAAGCATGTTCTGAATATGCTCAATGCCTTCTACTCCCAGATTTCCTTTCATATAACGTATCATCTGCTGTTCCACTGCCTTTCCACTACTGTCAGAAGCAATTCGAAAGCCATCCACGCCACTTCCAAGAATCTGGCATTTTGTAAGCCCGGAAGACAAAACCGGTTCCATATAATATTCCATCTGATTCACCATCTGCCCCATATTTAACGTTCCCTGTCCATATCCGCCATCCAGAAAAAACAGATGATACCTTTCTAAAAGCTCCTGATCATATTCTGAAAAAAGTGAATATAATCCTGTATCAATTCCATTAACTGCCTGTGTTCTTGCGCATGCCACTTTGGAGGCTTGAAGCCCTGCTGCCACCAGGGACAGCAGGACTAACATCATAAGGCTCATAGCAACCGTCATACTTCCTGTTTTCTTCAACCTTTCACCGCCTATATACTGTTGCTCTGTTTTGTAATTTTCGATAAAATGTTCTTTACAAGACTGGTAAGCTGTTCTTTAAAAATCAGCACAAGGCCAATTAATACCACCAGAATTAAAATAATTTCCACTACACCTACCGCATCTTCTTCCTGCCAGAATTCTCTCCATAACTTCATCTTGTATTCCTCCTTACATAAAATTTAAAAAAGCGGGTACCATAAGAATAATCAGCACTACAATTAGCTGCATTACCATGGGGAGCAATAGCTTAATCCCTGCTTCTTCTCCCTGTACTTTAGCATTTCGTTTTCTTTCTTCTGTAACAGAGGCAGCTTCCCGCTCCAGCAATTCCAATGAATTTTCATTCCCTTTTCTCAGATTCTGAACCAGTAAAACGGAAAGCATCTTATACTGAGAGAGCCCAAAACGTCTTCCCATTCTTTCATATGCCTCTGCTTCATATACACCCCCTTCCATTTCTTTACAGGTTTTTACCACCTCCTCGTATGCCGCCCTCTCTCCAAGCTGATACTTATCCCGATTTCTTAAATAACCGGCTGCCAATTTTTCCATTGCTTTGCGAATAGAAAATCCAGCTCTCAAAAACAAAACTAATTTTTCCACAATATCAGGATAGTCCCTCTGCATTTCCTTTTTCCGCAACTCTTCTCTTTGCTTTTCCTTTTCTTTTGCCAGAGGAAAAATACCAATTCCCAGAATAACGGACAAGGCGCAGATAAGAAGTCCCGTAGGTTCCTGTTCTGTTTCGTAATGTAGTTCTTCACCATCTACTGTTGTAGGAAGGAGTAATTTCTCCTGTTCACTGCTGCTGAGTTCTTCCGCCTGATTCTGAATCTTTCTGGCAAGCTCCTGCTCCTCATTTAATGGAACCGGATATACCTTCACTGCTTTTTGCCAGATTTCCTCCTGCTCTCCAAGGGAAACAGCGCAAAACACCATGGTATCTTCGCCTTGAGTATTCACTGTATCTCCAATTCTTCCTTCCCAGCTTAAAATTTGCGGATTCTCTGTACTCCAGGACAGTCTTGCCGGATTTTCTTTGATCTCCCCTGGAAATTCCATATGATGATGAATCTCTCCTTCTTCTGTCTCTTCCTGAAACCATTGTTCCAGGTAGGTAAAGGCCTCCTGTATGAATTCTTTCTGTTTCTCTTCCCCATAAGTTTCTTCCTCTACATAAATACGAACTTCTTGTTCCTGATTACCTTTTTGAACCTTTAAATTCTGTTCATAAGCCCCCTCTCCATAAGGATTCCGCAGTAAATACTTTGTATCTGTATTTTGCCTTTCCTTCACATAAATTCCAATTCCCAATAAATTTCCAAGTAAAACCACTAACACTGCCAGACAGATTTCCTTTCCCGGTTTTTGCCCTTTTTTAAACTTCAATATCCGTCAACCTCACTCCCCAGAAAAACGCAAATAAATATAGCGCCAGGCAGAAAGTCATAATGCAGATGCCTGCAGTGGTATCATAGAGTACATCCAGAAAGCCGGGAGAAGTGATGCGCATATACAAAATAATTCCCAGAGGAATGATACTCATAATCCTCTGCTCCATTTTCCTGGATGCCAGCATGGTATCAATTTCCTTTTTTACCTGAATCCTTTCTTCCATAGAAGCGATACATTTTTGCAGGATTTCCTTCATATTTCCTCCCATCTTTTTAGACTGTACCAAAATATCAGAAAAATTCAGGATGTCCTCTACCCTGCTTCTCATTCCAAGGTCATACAGTAGTTCTTCTAATGGAATACTATGTTTTAGCTGAATTTCCATATAGGAAAACTCCATGGTCATTTCTGCTGTTTTTCCGTAAATCCGCTCCAAATCCTTTCTGGTCTCCCGCACTGCATTATCCAGGGAATACCCGGCTGAAATTCCTATCTGCAAGGCATTTAGGGCTTCTTTAAATTGATAGTGGATACGCTTTTTGCGAAGCTGAATCTGCTGTCTTTTCCTCTGTCTGATATACCAGGCAGCAATAGGAAGTATAAAAAGGAACACCGCAGGACTCTGATAAAACAGATAGTTAATGGTGCAGCATAAAACCACTGCTTCTGCTGTATACTGCAGCCATTGCTTCCATGACAACTGGTAAACATTATAATCTATCTTTTTTCCTGTATTTTTCATAAAGAAATCCCTGCCCTTCTCAATTTTTCCCTGTGTTTTAATTCTCCTGTTTTTTCCAGCTCCTCTTTTCTGACAAACAGAGGATTTAATACAATTTCTCCTTCACACATTCGGTCAATCTCGCAGATTTCCTGTACTTTTCTACTCTTGTCCCTCATTCTTCCCAGATGAATAAACAAATCAAAACCTGACAAGATCTGTCTCCGTATAACCGGAATGGGAAGTTCAATCCCCATAAGCACCATGGTTTCCAGCCTGCTTATCATATCTTTGCAACTGTTTGCATGAATGGTTGACAGACTCCCGTCATTCCCTACATTGACAGCCTGCAAAAGCTCCGCGGCTTCTTTGGAACGTACCTCTCCTACAATAATTCTGCTTGGCCGCATTCTCAGACAAGTTTTCAGCAAGTCTCCTATGGTAATTTCCTGGCTTTTTTCAATATTTGCCTGTCTGCATTCCAGCCTCACCAGATTAGGCAGACCCTGAAGCTGTAATTCTGCGTTATCTTCAATGGTAATAACGCGCTCATCTTCTGGTATATACTGAGACAGGGCATTTAGAAATGTGGTTTTCCCTGCGCCGGTTCCTCCTCCGATTAAAATGGTATAGCCTGCCTGAATCATCACACGTAAAAAATCTGCGGCTTCACCGGTAAGACTATCTAGTTCCAACAGTTTTTCCATGGTAATGGGCTCACTTGGAAACCTGCGGATGGTCAGAATCGGTCCATCCAGAGCAACCGGAGCAATTACCGCATTAATTCGTTCTCCATGCTTCAGCCTGGCATCTACAATGGGCTGCAACGTATTAATCACCCGATTACATCTGGATGCCATTTGCTGTATCACATCATCTAATTTTTCCGGAGAGGAAAAACTCTTCTCCCAGGGAAAAATCTTGCCATTTCGTTCAATAAAAATCCTATCCCACCGGTTTACCATAATTTCCGTAATACTTTCGTCTTCCAAAAGTTCTTCCAGCACATCCATTTTTCTTACAGACTGAAACAATTCCCTGCGAAGTTCCTCCCTCCTGGATATGGGAAGATAGGAACTTCTGCAATAATCTCCCATTAAAGTATCAATTTGCTCCAACACCCCCTCATCTGATTCTTCCCAGGTATCCTCCAACTGTTCCACCAACCGTTTTCTCAGACTCAGAAAATCCTCCCTATCTTTTTTCTCACCCATGTTTCTCCAACATCCTCCTTACAAAACCTCCCCATTTTCCCCATGACAGGGTTTCTACAAACTCTGCATCTGAAAGATTCACCCCACAGGCAGGCAGTCTAACCTCTTTTATCCTCTCCTGTTCTATTCTTCCCCACTGCTTTATCAGCTTTTTGAACTGCTCTAGCTTACATCTTGCTATCACATCGTCCTGGATAGGCACATATACGGTCTTACACATGGCAAGTAACTGAAATATCTGCCCCACACTGTTTCCCATATCCAGAATTACAGTTTCATAATGTTTCCCCTGACGGATAAAATCAAAAAGCTTTATCCAGTCCTCATTGCCAATGGCATGGATATCTTCAGGGGAAACTACAGGCGGGATAAAATCCATCTTTCCAAGGGGTTTCATAAATCTTCCCAATTCTTCATATGCAAGATGCTCCCTGCATCTTAGAAAGTAGAAAAGATCTGTGAGATTTCCGGTATCCTCTAACCCAAACAACTTCTCAAAACCTGAATAAGCTTCCATATTCAGATACAGTACTGCCTTTTCCTCTCCTAAAATCTGCCCTATTGTCAGCGCCAGCAAGGTTTTCGCACTTCTTGCCACAGGAGAATAGACCCCAATAAATTCCATATCTTGTTTTGCCACTGCATACAGAGCCGGGGCTGTGTTTTCTACATAATACGCCATAACTTCCTGTATCACAGAATCCGCGGACTGATACTTATAGACCGTTTTATGACCTTCTTCCTGCTCTTTGTTCTCAGACAGCAAAATCATACTCTCAGCCCCCAGTTTCTCAATTTGTGCATCCACATCTCCTTCCGCAATTAATAAAATCTCAGGGGGATTTTTCCCTGCATAAGTACACAATTTCTCCACATCTGTAAAAGCCTCTGCCTGAAAAGGCAGTTTTTTCCTGCTGTTCAAATACTCTGCAAAATTGCAGGCATATTCACCCTCTGTGTCACACACAGCAATCACATTTTTCTTCAATAAAAACCTCCCGCATACAACATTACACTTAGAAAAACAGGTACTGTAAAATGAAAATTTTCAGCTCTTTTTCCCTTCTCCATATAAGGTTTCCTCTCTCCTGTTTTTACATATTCGCAAACATAATGAAAAAAATAGAATCCTCTTTCTTTTAGATTTCCACAAGAAATAAGAAATGCAACAGATAAGATTGCTCCCAGAAAAAAGGAGCAGACCATAAGTTTTAAGATAACTGACCAGCCCAGAATGCCTCCCAGGACGCAAAACAATTTAATATCACCTGCCCCCAGCATCCGAAAAGCAAAAAGCGGCAACAGTAAAAAGAACGGAAGCGCAATTCCAAACATATAAGCTGCCACTCCGGAAAGTCTTCCTACCTGTATCTGATAAGAAAGTCCCACCGCAAGCCCCAGACAAACAAAGCTATTCACCACCTTTTCCATTAAAAAATCCATACACACAGCAGCTCCTGACACAGCCAGAACCAGCCATAGTCCCACAGACAAATAACCACCTCTTTCTTCTCTTTTCTTAAAAAAACCGGATAATGTGACCGAACGGTCTGAATAAATCATAACGAATTGTTTAAGATGACTTGATTATACCCGTTCTCCTCCCCTTTGTAAAGGGAAATTCCATGAAAAAATACGATTTGGGTATACTATACAAAATTACTGTTTGCATTACTGCTAATTTTCAGTTAAAATAATTAATAGAATCGGAATACAATCGTATGGATTAAGGAGTATAGATTATGGGACTCATTGTATTTTTAGGAGACAGCATTACAGACGCAGACAGAAAGAACTCTCCCAACCAGTTGGGATATGGTTATGTAAATATATTTTCTCAGAACTTAAATCAGCAGGAAGGAAACTGGCAGATTATCAATCGGGGCATAGACGGACAGATTACCCAGCAGGTGGCTCATTCTCTTCATGAGCAGTGCATTTCCCTGCATCCGGATTATGTAAGCATTCTGGTAGGTATCAATGATATCGGCCTGATTGTATCTGCTGAAACATCTGAACAGGAAAAACTCTATATGTTAGAGGACAGCATCCGCGCTTATCATGAAATGTTATTTGACCTTTCCAGAGAAAGTACCGCAAAAGTGATTACTCTGGAACCATTTATCTTTCCAAAAGACGGTCTCTATGAAGACTGGGTTTCATGGCAGAAAAAAATGTCCAAAAACATCCGAAAACTTGCCAGAAACTATGGTGCGTATTTTATCCCTTTGCAGGATCCTCTTAACCGGAAAATCCAGGAATTAGGATATGACACCATCACCACAGATGGTATTCATCTGACCCCTGCCGGTCAAAATATCCTGGCAGAGGTTGTAAGGGACGCCTTCTCCATCTAGTATATGCAAGAATATTTATACAGTTCTATTGCAGGCTGTATAAATATTCTTTTTTATTTCAGGCAATGATATTGCAAAATTTCCCTTTCACTACTTCTGCCAGTTTCTCTGGATTCACTTTCAGTGTTGTCCCGATTCTTCCTCCGCTTATATAAATCTCCGGAAAATTCAGGGCGCTTTCATGAATCACAGTTGGATAAAGTTTTTTCATTCCCAGAGGACTGCAGCCGCCTCTTACATAGCCGGTTACCTTGGTAATATCCTTTACATGAATCATCTCCACGGATTTCTCTCCCACTGCTTTCGCCGCAGTTTTCAGATTCACCTCTTCTGCAATGGGAATCACCAGTACATAATAGTCCCTGCTCTTTCCCTGAACCACCAGAGTCTTAAAAGACTGTTCCACCGGCGCTCCTGTTATCTGGGCTGTATGCAAACCGTCAATAAATTCCTCACATTCATACTGAATCGCCTCATAAGGAATCTTATTTCTCTCCAAAATTCTCATAGCATTGGTTTTTATTTCCGTTTTTTTCATTTCCATACCTCTTTTCTCTGTTTTCTACAGCATACAAATCTGCCTGTTCCTTGTCAATATCTTTTCAGGAGTATACTTTTTCTCACTTTTGGCAACCATATCCATATTACCACATTTCATAAGGAGGTTCACATGAAAGAAAAAAATACAAATTCCAAGGACCCATACAGAGTCGAGGCAACCTCAGTTCACGATTTGGAAGGCTGCGCTACCACAGAAGTCACCGGACTCATCCCAACACCGCCTGAAACTCATGCACAATCAGATTCCTACAAACAAATTTTTCCCTACTCCCCGGACTGCTATGTAGAAAAACAGGGCTCCCGCAAATAACTGCGGCGCCCTGTCCCACCTTCTTACTGTCTGATATTCTCCTGGGAATCTTCCTGATCTCCATCTTCTTCCAGGCTTTCTCCATTTTTTAACTCTCCCACCGCATCTGCAGCCTTTTGAAGAGCCTTGAGGCTAAATCCGGAATCTTCTTCCTCTCCTGTTTCATCCTCTGGATTATTCAGGCTATCCTGACCATTTTCCTCTCCTTCTGAATCCGAGGAATCCTGCTGGCTGCACCCATGTTCTTTTGCCAGCTCCTCTGTATAATCAGATAACTTATAAATTCCGGCTTCCGAAAAGTCAGAATTATAATGCATAACCAAAGGTTCCAGAGAATATTCTTCAATGCTGATTTTTCCACTGTCTGCATCTTTCTTAATTGTAAAATCAGCCATGCCTCCCAGCAGATTTTCCAGCTCTGTCTGTCCGCTGACAAAATTTCCAAGAGAATAGTATACCAGTGTCTCTCCTCTATCCTCCCGTTTGATAAGTTCATAGCCTTTTAAAACATGAGGGTGGGAACAAAGAATCACATCTGCCCCCTGTTCTGCCAGATAATCCACCTTCTCCTTTAGCTTCTCATCCGGTTCTGTGGAATCTGCCTTTCCTCCGTGAAGATAAACAATGGTCAAATCCGCGTCTTCTTTTGCCGCCTTTAAATCTTCCTTAACGGTTTTTTCTGAATAAAGGTCAATCATGTATGCTTCATCTTTCTCAATTTTATGGTTTTCACTTAACATGGTACTATAATTCAGCAGAGCAATTTTGAAATTTTTCACTTCCAGAAGTTCATAGTTCTTCTCATCCTCATCACTGTGGATTCCCAGACGGACAACCTCCGGATAATTTTTCTTCCAGAATGATACGGAATTAATCACTCCATCTGCCTCCTGATCGAAGGTATGCTCTGTGGCATGGGTCACAATATCAAAGCCTGCGCCTGCCAGGGCATCTCCCACTTCTGTTGGTGTGGCAAAGTCCGGATAACCAGCAGCCTCACTATGGCTTTTTACAAAAGGCGTCTCCTGATTTACAGAAGCTAAATCTGCCCCTTCAATATCTTCTTTTATATTTTCATACAGGAAGTCAAAATTCCAATCCCGGGATTTTCCAGCCTTAATAATGGCATCATGAATCATATTATCCCCAACTGCCACCATGTGAAGGGTATTATTTTCTTCCTCCAGTCTGGCAGCCTCTTCCTCCTGCTGCTTTTTCTCCCTGGCTTCCTGGGCTTTCTTTTCCTCCAGTTTTCCTCTGATTACCACTATTCCCGCTATAATTCCAATTAAAAGAAGCAAAAGTCCTATACCGGCCAGTATCATTCTTCTCCTCATAATCTGTCTGCGGCGTTTGCGCTGTCTTGCAATCCTTCTGCGCCTCTCTATTTCCCGCATTCTTGCTTCTTCCTCTTCTCTTTGCCTCTGCCGGCTTCTGCGGTGATCACTCATAATCCAAATCCTTTCTTGTATATATCTACGAAAATGTAGGTGTGAACTCTTATTTTTTCTATTTGCAATTCCCGGACATCCGTTGTATTATAATTCCCGGACAAAATGTGAACAATTTATTTCTCATTTATTAACTATCATAATAATATGAAAGTGAAGATTATGTCAACGAAATCAAGAAATTATTTTTTAGATAATTACAAGGCCCTGCTTATTATTCTTGTAGTCACAGGACATTTTATTGAGCCCTGTTACAGTAACAATCTATTTCTCATGACACTGAAATGGGTGATTTTTTCTTTTCATATGCCTGCTTTTATTTTTATTTCAGGATATTTTTCTAAGAAAACCATATCTTTTGAAAAACTAATTCAGAAGCTGGTTATTCCCTATCTGGTATATGAAATGCTTTATTATCTTCTGTATGTGTTTGTGATTCACAAGGATACCGGACTGTATCTGAATCGGCCCAAGTTTTCCCTGTGGTATCTCATGGCGCTGTTTTTCTGGAGGCTTGCCACACCATACATTAAGAAAATCCCTGGCAGTATCTTTATTGCCATAACAGCCGGTCTGCTCATTGGATTTTCACAGCTTGGAAATTTTTTCAGTATTCCAAGAACCTTATTTTTCTACCCGTTTTTCCTGGCAGGTTATTATTTCCAGGAATCCTGGTTTGAAATTGTAAGAAAAAAATGGAAATTTTTCGCCGGCTCTCTTGTCTGCATTCTCCTGCTGTTTTTGGGCGGTATTTTTGCAGCCAATATTAGCCTTACTCCCTGGATTTTCTACGGACGTTACTCCTATGAAGACATGGGTATGACTCCAGGCACCGGCATGCTTGTGCGCCTGGGCTGCTACGGAATTTCTTTTCTCCTTGTTTTTGCATTGTGCGCTGTCATTCCAAAGAAAAAACATTTTTTCTCTGTCCTTGGCCTTCGCACCATGCCAATTTATCTGTTTCACGGTTTAATCTATAGTGTGTTAAAAGCAACACCGATTCTGAAACAGATTAATACGCCTCTGGAAACTGCTGCGCTCCTTTTATTTTGCGTACTGCTTTCCTTTATCCTTGCCTCAGAACTTCCAAACCGCTTTGTGGCATGGATTTCATCAGCTCCTGTAACTTTGCCAAAATCCCCAAAGAATCTGGGGATTCCGCCGGTTTTTACCTTTGGCAAAAGAAAAACCTGGTAAAAAAGAAGAAGCATTTACATCCATACAGTATTTCTGACATACATGGTGCAAATTGCTTCTCTTTTTTTATCATCCGATTCCTTTATAAATCAATCCCAGAATAAATACAATAATAGAAAGCGGTACATAAATGTATTTTGCCGCTGGTTTAAAGAGCTTTGGCAAAGGCTTTTCTCTTCCTGTTTCCAGTTCTTCTTTAATCTTATCAAATCCCAGAATATAGTAAATAGAAATTGCTCCAAGAACCGCTCCAAACGGAACTACAATAATGGTAATGAAATCCATCCAGGTACCCACTCTTGCTTCTTCCTCCAGGAATAATCCTACCAGAAGTGTAATACCTCCGCAAAGCAGCACTGCATGATTTCGTTTCAGTCTGAATTTATGCTGCCAGCTTTCAATTACAGCTTCAAACATATTAATCAAAGAAGTAATTCCCGCAAAACATACAGATAAGAAGAAAATCACCGCAAAAACTCTTCCGAATGGCATTTGTTTGAAAATATTCGGAATCGTAATAAACATCAGAGACGGACCTGCTGTTGGCTCAATTCCAAAGGCAAACACTGCGGGCATAATTGCCAGAGCAGAAAGCATTGCCGCAATGGTATCAAAAACAGCAGTCTGCATGGATGCTTTTGGAATATCTTCTTTCTTGCTCAGATAAGAACCATACACAATCATACCAGAACCTGTGATGGACATAGAGAAAAATGCCTGTCCCATAGCCATAACCCAGGTATCTACATTTGCCAGAGCCTCCCATTTGGGTACAAACAAAAATTTATATCCTTCAGAAGCCCCTGGTAAAAATGCAACACGCACTGCCAGAACTGCAAAAAGCAGGAAAAACAACGGCATTAAGATTTTATTTGCTTTTTCAATCTGCGTAGCAGCTCCAAGCAAAAGCACCAATACGGTAATGGCAATTACAATCACATGGAATGGCACATTTCCCATCCATTTTGTCACTTCTCCAAAATACTGTGCAGAATCCTGTTCCAACACCGTATTAGTTACAGAACCTATTAAAAAGCGGACCACCCAGCCAATAATAACAGAATAGCCAATGGCAATTCCCAAAGAACCAAGAAGGGGAATCCATCCTAAAATCTTTCCCGCGGTTCCCATGTTTCTGGATTCCCAGCAATGTACATAGGAACCAAGGGTTCCTGTTCCAACTCTACGCCCAATAGCAAATTCTGCTGATAATCCTACGAATCCAAATAATGCAATAAAGAAAATATACGGAATTAAAAACGCAGCGCCTCCGTACTCTCCTAAACGGTAAGGAAACATCCAGATATTTCCCAGACCTACGGCTGAACCTACACAGGCCAGTACAAAGCCAAAGGAGCTGGTAAAACTCCCGTTTTTATGCTTGCTCATAATCATCCTCCCTTTTTTGATTTAAACCTTTGAACTACGTCCCTTTAATGTATCAAAGAAACAAAGAAAAGTCAACAATTTGCCCGGGATTTCTTTACAATTTCTACTTCTGTATTTTATAATAGGAATGTGCAGTGCAAATTTTATCTGCATGTATGAATTTTGAAAGAAATGGGGAATATTTTACAACATGGAAACATTTATCTTTGTCCTTGAAATCATCGGTACCATTGCCTTTGCCTCCTCCGGCGCCATGGTCGCTATTGAGAAAAAAATGGATATTTTCGGAGTCAATATCCTGGGGGCTACTACTGCGGTAGGCGGAGGAATTATGCGTGATATCATCCTGGGCTTAACTCCTCCTACTGCCTTTGCCAAGCCTGTTTATATCCTGTTTGCAGTTGCGACTTCTACGCTGCTGTTCTTTATTGTATATATTAATCCTGATATCATTCACTCCAAAATCAAATGTAAATACTATGACCGAATCATGCTCTGGTGTGACACTGTGGGTCTTGGTATTTTCACTGTACTGGGTGTTCAGACAGCATCCAAGTTTGTCCGGGAAAATATGTTTTTCTTTGTCTTTATCGGTGTTCTGACCGGTGTGGGAGGCGGTGTTCTTCGAGACATTATGGCAAGAGAAACCCCTTATATTCTAGTAAAACAGATTTATGCCTGCGCCTCCATTGTAGGTGGAATTGTCTTTGTTCTCTGTCAGAAAACCAGCATGACAAATATGACCGCCATGCTGATTGGAATGGCAGTTACTGTGATTATCCGTTCCCTGGCTGCACATTATGACTGGAATCTTTTGCGGATTCATTGACTACGCACAAAATCATGCTATACTGAAACGTGTAATCACATGCAGACAACAATTTATATTATAAAAAGGAGATGTTTCAACAATGAGCAAAATTGATGAAGTCAGAAAAGCTATGGTAGAGGCCATGAAGGCTGGAAATAAAGAACGAAAAGAATCTCTTTCCATGCTTTTGTCTGCCCTGAAAAACAAGGCAATTGACAAACGGGAAGACCTTACAGAAGCAGAAGAGAATGAAGTTGTTTTAAAGGAAATCAAACAGACAAAAGAAACCTTAGAAATGACACCTGCTGACAGAGAAGATCTGGTAAATGAATGCAAAAATCGCATTTCTGTATATGAAGAATTTGCACCTAAAATGCTGGGAGAAGAAGAAATCAAAGAAGTCATCCAAGGCGTCTTGGCAGAACTTGGAATCGATGCCCCAACCGGAAAAGATAAGGGAAAAATTATGAAAAACCTCATGCCAAAGGTGAAAGGCATTGCCGATGGTAAACTGGTAAATCAGGTGCTTGCTGGAATGATGCAGTAAAATACCCCCATTAAATTTTTTCTGCAAAGTTCCTTTTAAGGGGGCATGGCTGCCTTTCAGTGTCATTCCATGCCCCCTGTCAGGGTAAAAAGTCTCCACAATATGGGATTTTTATCCTGTATGTTATTTACAATTCTTCTCCACATACTTTACAATCCGTTCCTCCGCTTCTCCGGCTGGCACCCAGATGTCGGGATAGAATCCACGGAATTCTTCCATATAACCTTCGTCCTCTGGAAATAAGCTTACCTTTCCTGAACCGATATCTACCTGACATGCACTGTTCGGTAAAGAAATTTTTGAGGTCATCCCTATGATTCCTCCCAATGTGTTTTCTCCTACAATCAAGACATTTTCCACATTATAGGCTAAATCCAGTAACCACTCAGAGGAAGATGCCGAATATTTTCCCACAAGAATTATCAGCAGTGTATCATTTTCAACCCAGGTTTCTTCTGTATCTGCATGCTTCGTCTTTCTCCCCTCTTTTGTATCTATTACGGTTTTGTGTCCTGAAACAACCTCTCCCGTATACCGCTCCATCCATTCTCCCGGAATATCTCCATCTCCGCCAGTATTAGAACGCAAGTCTAAAATAGATACCGGCGCCTCCCTTAATTTCTTTGCCCCTGTAAGAATTGAATTTTTATACTTTTCATCAAACATATTAAATTGGAACACCGGAATTTCTCCGTCTTCCCAAACACGAGCCACCTTATTTTTCTCTGGATGCTCTATATCCATCTCCGTATACATCTGATATGGCTCTGCCTCTAATTCTTCATCTCCATTGGTATAATGTACGATTAATGTCTCATCACAAGTCTGAGGTGTCTCAAGCGCATCCCAGAAGTCACAGTCCTTTAATAAAACAGGATAATATACCAGTTCTCCCTCTTTGGAAAGAGAGCGCTTCATGATTTCATCCAGATTTTCGTATCCCTCTACAGACTTCACCTGTTTCCCATCTGTATTCTGATATCCGTTTCTTGTTTTTTGAAAAGCGGTTTCTCTGAAAAAAAATGGAGTTTTCACAGGATTGGTGCGCTGCATATTAATGCCAAAATGTGCATCTTTAACAAACTTTAATTCCTGGAGCAAAAGCTGTTCAAAATCCTCTGATTTTACGGACTCCTGCTTCTGTAATTCTTCCTTTATTTTCTCCTCTGCTACGTCAAATACCTTGGCGCCGCCAAAATATTCATAAGGTCCATAACAATCATGGAACGCATCGAATAAATAGGTCACATCCTCTATTGCCTGTTGCTGCGTCAACATCTTTTCTGGGTCATATTTTTCCTGAGTATGATTCAAATAATATTGATTCCTCTGATTATAATCCACCAAATCCCCTATGTAGTCTGAAATATTGACATCCACTGACTCTACTGCCTGATGTTTGGCATTCACTTCTTCCATTAATTCTTCAAAAGTAAGATTTTCTACAGAAGAGCACCCTGAAAGGCACAGAATGGAAAGGCTTAAAATAGCACATAATTTTTTCTTCATATCCGTTTTCCCCTAGTCTACATTTTTCTCTAAATACTTCACAATGAGTTCCTCCGCTTCCTCTGCCGGCACCCATATGTCTGGACAGAAACCACGTAGTTCCTGGAAATACTCCTCATCTTGGGGAAATGCCATGAACCCTCCGCTTCCCATGAAAATCTGACACAAACTATTCGGTAAAGAAACAGTTCCTCCTCCATTGCCTATACAAGCTCCATATGTATTCTCTCCCACTATTAAAACATTCTCCACATTATAGGCATAATCCAAAAGCCATTCTGCAGCAGACATGGTAAATTTCCCTGTAAGGATTATCAAACGGTTATCATGTTCAATCCACTCATCTTCCGCAAAGGACATTCTTTGCCCTTTCCATGTATCAATCCAACATGTATTTCTTGGAACCTTATCTGCTGTATATCTATTAATCCATTGTGACGCTATGATACCATTCCCTCCCATGTTAGAACGTAAATCCAAAATAGATATAGGCGCTTTTTTTAATGTCTCTGCTCCTTCTAATGTTTCTTTTAGATAGGCATTGTCAAACGTATTAAACTGAAAAACCGGAATTTCTCCATATTTGCGGGAAGCAATCATCTGACCTCCCGGCTCTCTTAGAGATGGGTCTACATACATTTCATAAGATTCTGCTTTTAATTCCTGGGTTTTCCCATTAGTATAATGAATGGTCAAAGTTTCATCACAAGTCTGTGGCTCTTTGAGAACTTCCCAAAAATCACCGTCTTTTAATAGAACAGGATAATATACCAAGTCACCTTCTGGAGAAATCGAACGTTTCATCAATGCATCCATATCTTCATATCCTTCTATAGATTCCACAACTTCTCCCTCTGTTGTCTCATATCCTTTTCCGGTTTTCTGAAAAGCAACTTCCCGGAAGAAAAAAGGCATTTTTATTTTACATAACATACTTTTATTAATGTTGAAATGACCATCCTGAATAAAATTTAACTCTTCCAAAAGGATTTCTTCCAACTCTGCTACTGTTAAATTTTCATAAGTCTGCAATTCATTTTTTACTTCCTGTTCTCTGGCATCAAATACCTTTGCACCACCCATACTTTCATATGGTCCATAACAATCATAAAGCATATCAAAAAGGAAATCCACGTCTTCTACTGCGTCTTCCCTGGTCAGTATTTTCTCCGGGTTATACTCCTCTGTCTTCTTCCCATAGTTCTTAAAACTTTCCTTTAACGTTTTCACGTCCTTTTCATATTTTGAAATATCATCCAAAGTCACCTGTTCCACAGCCTGATGTTTGGCATTCACCTCTTCCATCAGTTCCTCAAAGGTCAGATTTTCTGCTGAAGAACACCCTGTGAGACACAACATAGAAAGACTTAACATAATACATAATTTTTTCTTCATATCCGTTTTCCTCTAGTCTACATTTTGCTCTAAATACTTCACAATAAGTTCCTCTGCTTCCCCGGCTGGCACCCAGATGTCTGGATAAATCCCTCGCAGTTCCTCCATATACCCTTCTTCCTCTGGAAATAAATTAAGAAGTCCCCCTCCTATATCTATCTGGCAGGCACTATTCGGCAAGAACATATTTGAAGTGCCTCCTATTACACATCCTGACGTATTTTCCCCTACAATCAAAATATTCTCCACATTATAAGCATAGTCTAATAGCCACTCAGAAGCGGATGCTGAATATTTTCCCACAAGAATAATCAACAATTTGTCATTTTCAATCCAATCTTCTTCGGAATCGGAATCTATCATTTGATTTTTTGTGTTAATGCTAGTTCTATGTCCTAGAACCTGGCTATTTGTATATCGGTTTATCCATTCACTCCCTATACTGCTATCCCCACCACTATTAGAACGTAAATCTAAAATGGACACTGGTGCCTCTCTCAATGTCCTTGCCCCTGTAAGAATCGAATTTTTATACTTTTCATCAAAAGCATTAAATTGAAACACTGGAATTTCTCCATCTTCCCAGACACGAACTATCTTATTTTTTTCATAATTCTCCATGTCCATTTCTGTATACATCTGATACGGTTCTGCCGCTAATTCTTCGGACTCTCCATTTATATAGTGTATGGTCAAGGTCTCATCACAAGTTTGAGGTGTTTCAAGCGCATCCCAGAGGTCACAGTCTTTCAATAAAACAGGATAATATACCAGTTCCCCCTCTCTAGAAAGAGAACGTTTCATGATTTCATCCAGATTTTCGTACCCTTCTATGGACTTCACCTGCTCCCCATCTATAGTTTGATATCCTCCTTCCGTTTTTTGAAAAGCTGTTTCTCTGAAAAAGAAAGGAACCTTGGTGGGATTAGGAAATTTCATGTTAATTTTAAAATGTGCATCTTTCACAAATCTTAACTGCTGCAGCAAAATCTCCTCAAAATCCTCTGATTTTATGGATTCCTGCTTCTGTAATTCTCCCCTTATTTTCTCCTCCGCTTCATCAAAAACCTTGGCACCTCCAAAATATTCATAAGGTCCATAGCAATCATGAAACGCATCAAATAAATAGGTCACATCCTCCATTGCCTGTTGTTGTGTCAGCACCTCTTCCGGGTCATATTTTTCCTGGGTGCTATTCAAATAGTATTGATTTCTCTGTTCATCATCTACCAAATCCCCTATGTAGTCTGAAATATCGGCATCCACTGCCTCTACTTCCTGATGTTTGGCATTCACCTCTTCCATCAGTTCTTCAAAAGTAATATTTTCTACAGAAGAACATCCTGTGAGACACAAAATGGAAAGGCTTAAAAACAAACATAAACTTTTCTTCAACATCACTCTTCACTTCCTTAATTGTACTATTTGCAGATACATTATTTCTTTTTAGTTTATCACAACACAGTAAAAAAGAACATGATATTTCACGCAATTTTAGCAAATGTAAAATACCATGCTCTTAAATAATCGTTTCATTTTCTTTCTTAAACTGTTGAATATCTATAATCATATCACACTTTTTTAAAACATACGGATCATGGGATATCAGCAGAACAACCGCTTTCTCTTTCTTCTCATGCAGAAATCCTATCAACTGATTGATACTTTCTTTATCTAGTGCCGAAGTTGGTTCATCAAGTAAAACTACGCTACTCTCTTTGCTCAAAGCTCTGATAATTGATAATTTCTGCTTTTCCCCACCTGAAAAATTAGCACCATTTTCATTCATATATTTATTAAGCATATATTCAATGTCAAATATTTTAATCAACTTCTCTTGGTTATGAAGTATCTTTTCATTCATTTCTATTCCAAACTGTAGGTAATCCCTCACAGACATATTAAACAATACAGGATCTTGCTCAAGATATGAAAGCTTGGTTCTGCGCATTTGATACATATTCAGTTTTGAAAGCTTCACATCACCATAAAAAATCTCACCTGAATATTCCCCTGAGAACAGCCCCATGATTGCATTTAATAAAGTTGTTTTTCCTCCCCCATTCTGTCCACAAATACCATAAATTTTACCAGCATAAAATTCATAGCTACAATTTTTCAGAATACTTTGTTCTCCATATTGAACCGATAAATTTTTTACAACTATCTTATGAACATTATCAAGTACCGTATTTCCAATTTCTTCTTTTGGTTCATCCATTATTTTCTTTATTCTCTGAAAAGAAACTTTTGTATCCTGATAAGTACCAGCAAGCCCTAAGAAAAAAGAAACCGACTGAATAATCATATTAAAATATGTATTAATAATGGAAAAATATCCTATACTGAGTTCTCCTACGCTTACTTTATATCCGCCAATTCCTACAATGCAAAGATAAGCAATGATAATTACAAACTGATTCAGATTCATGAAAATATAATCCACACTTACAGAATGCAGTGCAGCATATATCATTTTCTGAAAAGATTCTTCCAGCCTTTTTTCCATTTCATGATTTAAAACATTTCTTTTGATATAAGAAAGCTTTGTAATTTGTTCCGAATAACGTGAAAAATACTCATTGGATTTTTGTTTTGCTTGTGCCTTGGCTTCATACATCTTTCTTTTATTTATTACAAACGTAAGAACATAAAACGGAATAAGCAAAAGAATAATAATACTCAATATTCTATCTGCCCGAAATACAATCACCGCACTCATAATAACAGTAGCAACCTGAAGAAAGAAATTAACTACATTAGACGTAAAAAATCCAACTATGGTATTGGTATCTTTATTAATCTGGTCTATATAATAAGCGCTGTCAATGTTACTATAGTTTCTATAGTCTGAACAAAACATTTTTTGAAAAATACCATTACTAAATTGATACACCATTTTGTAATTTAACTTCGTAGAAACAACAGCCTGTAAATAACGGAATAACATCTGTATGAAATTCGTTGCTGCAATCACAATGACAAACAGTACAAAAATATTTATTTCCATTCCACTTACTAAATGGTCAATGTAAAGTCCGGAAAGATAGGGCATAAAAATATTTATGATCCATAATGTGAAAACTACAAAAATATATTGTATAATTAATTTGCGTTGCTGCTTTATAATGAAAGACATAATCTCTCCTAAATAAAATCAATGACATTGGTATTGACATATTGGAAAAGAAGGCAGCAGAACGCTGTCTTCTTTCCATAAAAACTACCCAAT
Source organism: Bacillota bacterium (assembly GCA_902363515.1). Classification (GTDB taxonomy): domain Bacteria; phylum Bacillota; class Clostridia; order Lachnospirales; family Lachnospiraceae; genus Blautia. The sequence goes on from CABJAN010000001.1 coordinate 383,958, forward strand.
ACGTATTATACAATCATTCTCATTTACAACACAATCTACATTTGCATCTACTCTACACCAATCTGCGCATAGTGTTGCACAACGTACTGAACAATATGTATCCTGTGGACATTCATCACATCCTCGCGGCATAATAGTGCCTGGTGAAACTAAAATTTCCATTTGATTTCCTCCTTCTATTTTGGATTTATATTGATACTGAAAGTCCCATGGTAACTATCAATATAATATACCTCTGATTATCACTTGCTGTTTTGTTGTTCGTGCTTCTGTTTTAACAACGCTTTTGTACATTCTACCAAATACTCCTGCATATAAAATTTCCGCTGCTCACAAACTCTTCTTCCCTCCATACGACTATGAGGACATCCTCCTATACAAATTGGAAGTAATTTACATTCCTTACATTCGTCATAAAGTGTTGGTTCAAATGAGGAATATTTTTCTATCAAATCAGTTCTCTGTAAATAATTATCACCTAAATTAATGTTCCCAATTGCTTTTTCAGGAATACCAATATCATTCCAACATTTATAGATTTTTCCAGTGTCATCAATCACCCACCCATTACAATCATCTGCAATACAATGGTTCATCCTTGCTCTTGGATAAGTTTTTTGTAAAGGTATATGATTATCCATAAGAAATTTTAAGTTGTATTTTGAATACATTTCATCTGAAAAGCATTTATCTTCCTGATAGTTATCATTGTACGGTTCTACTAAACCAAGATATGGACTTACATATTTCAACATATCCTTTTCTCTTAGAAAGTTCATAACCTTATTAGCTTCAGCAATGTTATCATAATCAACATTAATTCTTAAACTAATTGGTAATACTTCTTTTACATCCATAATATTTTTCATAATAATATCATAGGTTCCATTGCCATTCACAAGCGGTCTACGTACATCATGAATTTCTTTAGGACCATCTAGGGTAATTTGTACACGTCCTACCTGACATTCTTTTAACCGTTCCGCATTTTCTTTTGTCAAAAGATATCCATTTGTAACAATTCCAGCACTATAAGTTATCTCTTTTTCCTCACATAACTCAATAAGCTGCCTGGAAAGTCCCTCTATAACCGGCATACCAATCAAAGGTTCCCCACCAAACCAGGTAACATATAGTGATTTTACACCAGCAATATGCTTTTTCACAAAATCCATTAAGTTTTTCTGTGTTTCTTCATCCATTAACCTTTCACCATAATGTCCTTGTTCAAAACAATAAACACAGCGAAAGTTACAAGCCATTGTCGGTGCAATTGTTAATGACATTCTAGTATAATCATACCTACCATGCATCATCCTCTCTTTAACAAGAAAACGTTCGTCAATATCCTCTGGTACAAGATATCCACATTTCAATAGATTATCTAAAAATTCTTTATCTTTGATTTCTTCTCCTGTCTCAAGATAATTGATAAACTGTGCATACTGTAGTTCTTTTACAACCGCTAATGCTCCTGTAAAAGAATTGTACATTACAATCTGGTCTTTTCCTAAATCGTCATATATGAAGTTGTATTCGGACGGTTTTAATTTCGTCATTTCTTTGTTCTCCTTCTTTTGTTTTCCTTGTATCTTCCAAGTACTTTTTACTTGTTTTTCAGTTTAGTGCAAAACACACAAAAAGAACATAACATTTCACGCAATTTTTCTTTTGCGTAAAATGCCATGTTCTTTTTTAAAAAATACTGTATGATAATCTTATCACTTAACAAAGGAGTTTATACTGGTGTGGTATAAAAAAAGTTGACAGCTTATTCTCAAGGATTTCATAATAAAACCAAGAGAATAAGGAGGTATTTAAAGTGGCACGTAAATATGACCATGAATACAAAGTACAGGCAG
>CABJAN010000002.1 GCA_902363515.1 Bacillota bacterium
TGTTCTACGATTTCTACTTTTTTTACTGCATCAATTTTACTTTTTCTGGACATAAAATACCCCCAAGTAGGTTTTTATATTTTTGTGTCCTACTTGAGGGTATCATATCAGGACGGGTGGTTATGATTAAAGTATCTATCATGATTGACAGGGAAACATATCTTGTTTTTACTCACTAAACCGGATTCTGTCCATAAGAGATTCCCTTTTCATGGATTTTCCAATTACAGTAACTAACAGCAGTTGAAGTAAAGCCATGGCAAGTACAATTCCGATTACGGCTGTTACAGGATAATGATAATATGTAATATTGAACATCTTTGTTTCCTTTGCATAGAGAAAAATCAGATATCCTGCCACACTGCCAATTCCTACAGAACATAAAACTGCTCCGGCAGTATAGAATAAGCATTCTAAATGCAGCATACGGATTAACTGTTTTTCTGAAAGACCAATGGCCTGCATGATACCAAGCTCTTTTTTCCGCATGTGAATACTGTTAATCATGGTATTAATCAGGTTCATAATGCAGATAAGACCTAACACTCCCAGAAACAGATAACATCCAGTGGAAACAAAAGATATTCCCTGTTTCCACGTAATATATTCAGACTGCCAGGTTCTGGTAAGTTCCAGACCTCCTGTCTGCTGACAGAGTTCTTCAATTTGTTTTTCTAGCGCTGCATTATGTTTCTCTTCACTAAAAACAGCAAGATGGTCATAGCAATTATTTTGAGATAATTGTTCTACAAATTCCTGGGCAGTAATAAAATCTGCAAAATCCACAAGAGAAACAGGATAGTTCCCGATAGCCGCAATTTCCAAGGTAACTTCTTTTTTGACATCACCGTCCATATATTGAAAATCCAGATTATCTCCTACGGATAAATCAGGATACCAGTGTAGAAGATCTGCATTTAAAATCACTTTGTTGCTGTTTTTCATTTCCTCATAGGTAATATGCCCTTCAACCAGACCGTCCTCCAGTTTCTTTGCATAGGTCTCAGGCATTCCGGTAAGATTCGCATCATTTTCCCCTTCCAGAAAATCTTCATTTGACATTGCTATATAAGAAAAAGGTTCAACTTTTTTAACTCCATCCAGATTGGAAAACTGTTCTATTACTTTATCTGTCAGAGGATTGTTCTGCATTACCTGATTCCATTCCAGCTCCGGATGTTCCTTGTTTCCGGCTTCCGTAATCACTGAAACCTCATATTCTCCTTCAATGCTCATATTTGCAGCTTCTTTTGGATTTGCACAGGATAAGACTGTTGACACTGCCACAAAGAAAATTCCTGTGATTCCTATGGAAAAAACGGTGAGTAAGGTTCTCTTTTTGTTTCTCAAAAGATTGGACTTTGTCAGACGGAATAAAGTGAGAAACTCATAGCCTTTTCGAGTCCCTTTTGATGAAGTGCTTTCTCCGTTGTAGCGAAGCGCTTCTATGGGTGAGATTTTAGCTGCAATACTCATGGGCTTTAAAAGAGAAAGATAAACAGTTAGAAAGGCAGCCATAACTGTTAAAATATAAAGCCATGGATAAAAGCAGGAAACTTCCTGATTCCGAATAAGCTGGATTGTCATTTGATTTTGTATATCATCAGCTTCAAACTCCAGGAAATATACAAGAATCTGGAATGACTTTTGCAAGAGCAAGGTTCCAAGAAGTAAGCCAAAAGGTACTGCAACGGAAGCAACCAGGAAACCTTCCCGCAACACAATCTGACGAATCTGGTGTTTCGTAGCGCCAATGGCTTTCAGCCTTCCATATTCCTGTACTCTTTGAATCATAGAAATATAATAAATGCTGTATAAAGTAATCATACCGGCAAACACAACAATCAGCATAATCACTACAATAGCCATATTCATCATAGGATCTACATAATTTGCTCCAAGATAATCATCATTGGAAATAATATAATCTTTCGGAATTCCCAGGCTTTCTCCAATTTCCTCCATGTTTGCTTTTATGGCATCCATGCTGGTATGACTGTTGGCCGGTAATCGGAAATATACATCATAAGTGAGTTCTGCCTCTGATAACTCTTCTTTTACAAAGGCGTCAGAAACACAGGCTGTATATTGTTTTGCCTCTTCGTTTGCTTCGCTGTCACTGGACATACCGCAAATAACAAATGTTTTTTCTTTGCGAAAATCCAGTCCGTCTTTCTTTTGAATCTGATAAGGAAGGGTAATGGTATCTCCCACTTTTTTCCCTTCCAGCCCCATGGCTTTTAGCAGACCTTGGGAAACCAGAATTTCATCTGATTTCTCAGGGAAATGACCTTCTGATGGTTCAAAGCGCATAAATTCTGCACAGGTTTTGTCCACACTGGTCATATAGATAGTGTACTCATCATTGGGAATCATTCCCGGATCACACCGCAGCCCTGCCTTCTCAATTTCTTTCACTGCTTTTATTTTTTCTACTGTTTCTGTAGGAACTTTTTGATACATCCCATGATAGGTGGGATAAATCCGGTTGATTGCCTCATATTGAATATCCATCATCCCGAATCCAATACTTGGAATTAAAAAAAGTAATAAGGTGGTCAGACTGATTGCAATCCCTATGAGAATATTTTTGCTTCGATTTAAACGAATATTGGCCAACGCTGTTTTGGTTACGGTTTTCATGCCTGTGTCACCACCTTGCCATCTTCAATCACTACCACACAATCTGCCATTTGAGCAATGGTCTCATCATGCGTAATCATCACCAGAGTTTGTCCGTATTTTTGAACACAGGATTTTAAAAGTGCAATGACTTCTAATTCTGTATGTGAATCAAGGTTTCCGGTTGGTTCATCGGCGAGAATCACCGATGGACGGGAAGCCAGCGCTCTGGCAATGGCAACGCGCTGCTTCTGCCCTCCGGATAATGCGTTTGGAAGCGTTTTTAATTTAGCTCTGATTCCAATCGTATCTACGATTTCCATAACATAATTATGGTCAACCTTTTGATGGTCTAAGCCTATAGGAAGTACAATGTTTTCCCAGACATTGAGAGATGGAATTAAATTAAAATCCTGAAAAATAAATCCAATCTTCTGGCGTCTGAAAACAGCCAGCTGTTCATCTTTTAATTGAAAAATATCCTTACCGTCAATAAGTACTGTTCCCTCATCTGGTCTGTCCAGCCCACCGATTAAATGTAATAAGGTAGATTTACCGGACCCGGAACGTCCTACAATAGCTGTGAATTTTCCTTTTTCTATGACTAAATTAGTATGATCCACGGCTTTTACCAGGTTTTCGCCTTTACCATAGTATTTTTTTAAGTTTTTTACTTCAACCATTGGCTTCATAAAGTTTGCTCCCTTCTGTTGTTCCTTATTGTTTAGCATGATTGTACAATAGAATTCTTGCAAATGGCTGACAGGAATCTTACAGTTTTGTAATACATAAAGGAAGCATCACCTGAACACAGCAGCCTTTGTGTAAAGGATTGTCTTTCAGGGTAATTGTCCCCTGTTGTTGTTCTATGATTTCTCTTGCCAGATACAGCCCAATACCAACGCCATCTCTTTGCATTTCCTTTGCCTGTTCTCCTCTGTAAAAGCGTTGGAAAATTTGATGCCGTTCCTCTTTTTTTACTCCTATGCCCTGATCCATAATATCAATTAAGGCATAAGTGGTTAATTTCTGTAACCGGATTTTTATGGTACTTTCAGAAGGTGAATATTTGATGGCATTGTCCAAAAGATTTATGAGCGCTTCTGAAGTCCAGCGAAAATCATGGAATACCATACACGTTGCCACATCTACAGAAACTTCTATATTTTTTTCAACTGCTTTCATAATAACAGTATTTACGGCTTCCAGAATAGTTTCTCTGATATCTCTTTTTTGAATCTGTAAATGAATCATATGATTTTCCAGCCTGGACATCTGAAAAAACAGCGCCATGAGATTTTCCAGCTTTTCCAGATCTTTTTTCCCCTGATTTTGAAATTCTTTTCGCTCTTCCAGGCTCAGACTTTCTTCTTCCTGCAATTCATAATTTATTTTTAATGCAGCCAGAGGTGTTTTTAACTGATGAGATATATCGGAAATCAAAGTTTTCGTATTCTGCTCCTCTTCTTCCAGACGTCTGGTAAGGCGAAACATAGCAGTTCCCATTTTATCAAGTTCTTTTTGTAATTGTTCCAATTCAGGCTCATCCTCAATGAGAAAATGGCTGGTTTCATAATCTCCCAGCGTATAAGCATGAATGTTATCCAGCAAAATTTTCAGAGCCTCCTGATGATGTTCTTCCCTTTTCCTGTGGTAAAAACTGCGTGAGAAAAAGATGCATGCGCACAGGCCTGCTGTCAGGAATATTTCTATTACAAGAAAGAGGAAAAAACTGTTGCTTTCACTGGTGGAAAAAGGGGAATATCCGTAGGTTTCCTCTATTTGTAATGCTTTTTCCTCAATCTCTTTTTCTTCCGGGAAATTGGCATATCCTTTTTCCTGCATTCCAATCAAAACACCTTCTGCCTGTGGTACTTTAAGGGCCAACGCCGCTGCTGTTCTCAAATTTGCCTGGAACCGTTGGTTTAAATAAAAACCGGCTGTTGCAGCCATAAGGAGTACCAGGAGCAGAGCAGTCCAAAAGGGGAGGTTTATTCTTTTCTTACCTTTTCTGTCCATAAATAGCCCAGTCCTCTCACATTTTCAATGGCTTTGGTCTGTAATTTGCTTTTCAGTCTGCTGATATTCACAGTAACCGTATTTTCTTCCACAAACTGTCCATCCATATCCCAGACATGCTCTAAAATCTGTTCTTTGGTTACGATTCTCCCGGCATTTTCCATGAGATATATTAAAAGCTGCAATTCCTTTTTGCTTAAAATCACAGGCTCTCCCTTTTGATAGACCTGCATGGTATTGCGCTGAACCTGGATATCCTGTGAAATAAGAAGCTGCCCTTCCTGTTTTACAGAAGCTCTCCGCATACATGCATTGACCTTTGAAATCAATACCAGCAGGCTAAAAGGCTTTGTCATATAGTCATCTGCTCCGCAATCATATCCATTGACAATATCCACTTCCTGGTCAAGAGCTGAGAGAAAAATAATATAAAGATTACTGTACTGTCTTGCTTTTCTGCAAAAATCCATACCATTCCCATCTGGAAGGGAAATATCACTGATGAGTAAATCAATGGATTCTTGTTCTAAAAATTCCTCTGCCTCTTTTATGGTAAAGGCGGAAAAAACCTGATATCCTTCTTTTTTCAGCTTCAATGAAATTCCCCTGTTCAAGCCCTCATCATCTTCCAATAATAAAATCTGTTTCATAACAATCACCTCTTTGGTATTCCATCCTTTAACAGTCCGCTCAGCGGCTTATCTCCCAGGAAATACAACTGGTGCAAAGCCCTGGTAATGGCAACATAAAGAAGTTTTGCTTCTTTTGGATTTTCACCGTAATGTTCCTCATCTGCTTTCCAGAGAATGACTGCATCAAATTCCAAACCCTTGGTAAGCGTTACCGGAAGCACCATGACTCCATTGTGAAAATCCTCTGTTTCCTCCTGAATTTCAAGGATTTCTTTTACTTCCCTTGTCTCCTCTTTTGTTCTGCAAACCACAGCAATAGTTTCAAATCCCTGTTTCTGTACTTTTGCTACCGTAGCTTTGAGCAACTGCTTCAGCGCTTCTCCCTTTTGTATATGTACCTGTACTTCTTGTCCATGACGAATCACAGGCTGGATTTTATAACTTCCCTGGGAAGCCTTTTCCAGTACTTTTCCGGCACATTCTGAAATTTCAATGGTATTTCGGTAACTCTTTGCCAAAAGATAAAAACTGTCCTGTTCTTTTTGAAATAAGACTTTTTTCAAATCTTCCCAGTCATTCATACCGGTTTCATAACGGATATTCTGGGAAACATCACCCATAATGGTAAAATAACAGGTGTCTAAAATCTGTTTCATCACATAATAAATCATGACGCCAAAATCCTGGGCTTCATCAATAACAATCTGACTGAATTCGTCTGTATCTTTTTTCTTTAAAATCCGTTTCCAGATTAAACATAAAGCTGCAGTATCATATAAATCAAAGGCTCCCTTGCTTACATGCTCCAAGGTTCCTTTCCATTGACTTTTTTCCAGCCCATTCTTTTCCGCAAACCAGAGAAGAAATTTCTGGTAAATCTGTACTTCCGTCCATTTGTGTTTTGCAGAATCAAAATACTTCTTATATTCTTGCAACTTCTGCTTTTTATAATGTTCCTCTTTTTCTGTACAGAGAAATTTAATTCTGGAAGCAATTCTGGTATTTAAGAGTTTTTCCAGTTGTAACAGAGAAAGCTGAGGATTTCTCTTTCTGGTTTCTTTCATATTCTCTTCTGACAGTAAGATTCCAAGTTCTGCATCTTTTATGGTGTTTAAGGATAGATAACGCTGTTTCCACATATCCAGAAATTCATCCAAAGCACATATAAAGGATAGTTTGCTCTTTACGAAAGCCATGATATCTTCAGGGATAATCTGATATTTCTTTTTCCAGGATTTTCCCATAAGATAAGGCAGAAACACGTCCATGCGCATCTGTCTTACATGGGAGACATCCAGTTCCGGTAAACCGCTGCTAATATAGTTTAACAGCATATCACTGCTTCCTACAATACAAAATTCCGAAGGTTTGTATTTTTCTTCATAGTTATACAGCACATAAGAAATTCTATGCAGCGCCACTGTGGTTTTCCCGCTTCCGGCAACGCCCTGAACAATAATATTCTTAAAAGGTGTATCCCGGATAATCTCATTTTGTTCCTTTTGAATGGTGGCAATGATGTCTCCCAGCACGGCCTCTTTATTTTGAGATAAATATTTTACCAGCAAGTCGTCATTGGCAGCTACATCATCATCATAAAAACCCAACAAATCCTTTCCCTGGATGTCATAGGTTCTCTTTTTATGTAACGTAATTTCCACTGGTTGGCTTCCAGGCACATCATAATGCCCCCGTCCTAATTCATTTTCATAATATACACTGGAAACAGGCGCTCTCCAGTCTACAATTATCACATCATTGGAGTTTTGGGTAATTCCGTTTTTGCCGATATACAGGCTTTCTGAAACGCCATAAGTTTCATCCTGATAATCTACTCTTCCGAAATAAGCCTTCTGAAACGCTGCCCTGTTTTTACGAAGGGAATTCTGTGTATGTTCCAGAATATTTCTTCCGGCAATCAACATACCATAGGAATCACCTTCTCCTTTTTTTACAGCCTGAAAAAGCTCTGTGACTTCTTTTTTGTAGCGGCTTTCTTTGTCTTCATACAGGCGGATATTCTCCTGAATGATTTCCAGGCATTGCGCCAGATGGGCTTTCTCCTGTTCTTGTTCTCTTAGATGTTTTTCCATATTCTTACCTCACTTTTCTCAAATTTTTTCACTTAAAATCTGAATCAGGCGCTTGTCCCCATCCCTGAACAGCACCTTCCAGTTTCAGGCGGTCTTTCATTATAGCAAAGGGAATGCAAAAAAACAAGAAGATGTTGCATGAAATACATATCAAAATATGATTCCATGCAACATCTCCCTGTTTCTATTATGTTTTAAATTTCATTTCCCGGAAATTTAGGAATGCCTGCAAAGCCGGCAGCTAAATCTTCCTCTGTAGGAATGTAATCAGACATCTGACCATTATTGAATTTTTCATAAGCATACATATCAAAATAGCCAGTTCCTGTAAGACCGAACACAATGGTTTTTTCCTCACCTGTTTCCTTGCATTTTAAGGCTTCATCCATAGCTACTCTGATTGCATGAGCACTTTCCGGTGCAGGAAGGATTCCCTCCACCCGCGCAAACTGTACCGCTGCTTCAAATACGGAAGTCTGTTCTACAGAGCGTGCTTCCATCAGACCATCATGGTAAAGCTGTGATAAAATAGAACTCATACCATGATAACGGAGACCTCCGGCATGGTTGGCAGAAGGAATAAATTCACTTCCCAAGGTATACATTTTCTGCAATGGTGTTACCATTCCGGTATCACAGAAATCATAGACAAATTTTCCTCTTGTAAAGCTTGGACAGGAAGCAGGCTCTACAGCAATAATCTGATAATCTTTTTCTCCTCTTAGTTTCTCCCCCATAAATGGAGAAATCAAGCCGCCAAGATTGGAACCTCCTCCGGCACATCCAATAATCATATCCGGCTGAATACCATATTTGTCTAAGGCTGTTTTCGTTTCCAATCCTATGATGGTCTGATGCAGAAGTACCTGATTTAATACGCTTCCAAGTACATAACGATAACCTTCCTGCTGTGTAGCCCGTTCTACTGCCTCAGAAATAGCGCATCCCAAACTTCCAGAAGTACCAGGATGTTCCTTCAAAATTTTTCTTCCTATTTCTGTAGTATCAGAAGGTGACGGGGTAACGGATGCTCCATAGGTTCTCATAACTTCCCGGCGGAAGGGTTTCTGCTCATAGGAGCATTTTACCATATAAACCTGACAATCCAGCCCCAGATAAGAACATGCCATAGAAAGCGCTGTTCCCCACTGTCCTGCTCCGGTTTCTGTTGTAACACCCTTTAATCCCTGCTTCTTGGCATAATAAGCCTGCGCAATAGCAGAATTTAGTTTATGACTTCCGCTGGTATTATTTCCCTCAAACTTATAGTAAATTTTGGCAGGTGTCTGTAACTTCTCTTCCAGACAATATGCACGTACCAGAGGCGCAGGACGATACATTTTGTAAAAATTCCTGATTTCATCCGGAATATCAATGTAAGGAGTGGTATTGTCTAATTCCTGCTTTACCAATTCCTCACAGAACACAACACTTAAATCTTTTTCTGTCATAGGCTGCAGAGTATCCGGATTCAAAAGCGGCGCTGGTTTATGTTTCATATCCGCTCTTACGTTATACCATTGTTTTGGGAGCTCTGCTTCTTCTAAATAAATTTTGTAAGGGATTTCTTTGTTTTGATTTGACATAACTGTGTCTCCTTTCTTTCCTTTGAACTTCCAGGGACAGGTACAGTTCCTTATCAAATAAAAAAGCCCTTGTCCCTAAAAAACAACTGTTTCCAGGGACAAGAGCAAAAACTCCTGCGGTGCCACCCAATTTGATACTTGCGTACCCACTCATCGCATGCTTCACATGCTAAATTTGATAACGAAGTTTTTTCTCCGGCATTCATACTCACTTCTGTCTGCCCTCAGGAGCCCATTCCCTCTTCTCTCTGAAGCTGCATTCCCACCACCGGCAGCTCTCTGTATTCAGACGTTTATATGTATCACATATGAAAAAGGTACTTACTCTCCTTCAATGGTTTAGCTTGTTAAACAATTTATACCACATCCTGATAAAGAATGTCAAGGGCAAATAAAAATTCTTTTTATTTTTTATGTACCCCTATAGAATAGGATTTGCAGAATGTTTTACCTGCTTCCAGGGAAATCACATCCGGCTTCTCAGAAATTTCTTTCTGGAAACCATAATCATCACATCTTCCCATCCATGGCTCCAGACATACATAAGGCGCTCCTGGAAGACTCCAGATGCCAAAGTTGGTAAATCCTTTACATTCCATGGTAATATAAGGCGTTCCATCCGGATAGCCAATTCCCACCCAGTCAATTTGGTTATTGTCCAAAATCAGCGCATCATGGTCAAACATATGCTCAGTAATGTCACAACCATAATACTCCCCGATAGGTTCCAACGGAAGCTGGTATTTGGTGCTGCTGTCTGCAGTTCCAGTGTTTCCGTAAACCAAAAGATACTCCAGGGCTTCCTTGCGCTGGAACAAAAGTTTATAATCCGTCTGCTTTGTATTTTCTAAAATCGGAACATTAAAGCCCGGATGTCCGCCAATGGTAAAATACATGGTTTCCTGATTCCGGTTTTCCACTTTCCAGCAAACTTCCAACTCTCTTTCTTTTAAGGTATAAATTACAAGTAACTGAAAAGCAAAGGGAAAATAATTTCTGGTTTCTTCCGTATCACAAAGCTGGAAGGTAAGAAAATCTTTTCCGGAATCTATACAGGTAAATACAGCATCTCTGGTAAATCCATGCTGCACTGTATCATAATACTGTCCCTGGTAAAGACAACGATTTTCGTGGTTGCGTCCTACATTTGGGAACAGTAACGGAGAGCGTCTTGCCCAATAGGCTTCATCTCCGTACCATAACACTTCTTTTTCCATTTCTTTGTCATAAATGTGATAAAGCTCTGCGCCTGTTTCGCATACACTGATTTTCAGGTATTCATTTTCTAATGTGTGCATAATAGCATAACCCCCATTTGAAATATTTTTTCATTTACAGTTAGTGTATCATACGCAGAAATTTTCTACAAGAAAAAAGTATACTCTTCAAATTTATCTAAAAAATTCAGATATAAAACTCGTCTATTAATTTTTGGCTAAATGTTTCCTGCAAACCAAAATCAAATAAAATCTGAAGCAGTCCAAAACGATTTCGTAAGTCCTTTGCAAAGTAGATACCTTTTTGAAACACCTCTTTCGGAACTTGAAGCTGTGCCGGAGAAAAAGGCGCATTCATGGACTCTAAAAGCTTCTGAATGTCTTTGGAAGAAGGTAATGCATCCACTATCTTCCAAATCTCCTCCTGGTGTTCTAAAAAGGTTTTGCGCCTTTTTGACACTTTTTCATCTGAATTTTTCCCAATCTCTTCTTCCAGCTTCAGGACACCACAGGCGGCCGGTCCATAAGCATCCAAAATCTGCTTTTGCCACGCTTCTTTTTCAAAATGAGGTGCCTGGAGAAACTCCAGGGAAGCCTGGCTTTCTTTTAACATTTCATATAAACGAAGCGCCGAAACAGTACCCACACCAACCTTCGTACCATGCAGAGGATCCGCTGTTTCTGCCAGCAGAAACATCATTTCCCAATAATGAGACATATGGTGTTCACTTCCTGATGCCGGTCTGGAATTACCAATATAGCTCATAGCAATTCCACTTAATACCAGCCCTTCCATAATGGCAGAAATAGCTGCTTTGTCTCTCTGAATGGCAGCCCTGGCATGGTCTGCTACTTTTTGTATAGACTGACGCACAAGCTTCATAATTTCCTGACAAATGTATTCTCCATTGACCATGTGTGCCATCTGCCAGTCCGCCAGACAGACATATTTTCCGATAATATCTCCTACACCTGCCGCAATCATAGAAAGGGGAGCCTGGGACATTACATCCAGGTCCCCTATAATTACTCTTGCCGGTCTGGCTTCATAAGTAGTCTTTAAATGTCGGATAATCAAAGGTGATACATTGGATGCGTAACCATCCATAGAAGGTGCTGTTCCAACAATATAGTAATCTATTTTCATTTTATAACTGACATATCTGCAAAGATCGTTTATCGTACCGCTTCCCACTGCAAGAACCAAATCGCAATCATTTGGAATCTGGGAAAACAAAAATACCAGTGCTTCTTCATCTGGTATCAGTTCCCTATAGGGGAATACAATCTTTTTATAAGTATAACCAGCCTTTGTAAGTTCCTCATATACCTGGAACCCTGCCGCTTCCTGAGTATTTTCATCACAAACCACACAGAGTTTCTTATAAGTATGTTTTGCAAGAATTCCTGGAAGCTGCTGAATGGCATGATCTTCAATAACAATTTCTTCAATATCACAAAAATGTGTTTTACCACAGGAACACACAATATCTCTGTTTAAATAATTGTTCCAGTCTATTTTTTCCATATTCCTTTCACTCCTCTATGTACTTTCCATAAGCTACATTTTGAGATAACCATAACACGGAAAATAGGCTTCGTCAAACAAGTGTTCAAACTATTGATAGTCTGTATTATTAATATTTTAAACTATTAATTACGATACTACAGCTTTTTAGGATATCCGGAACTGCCACGTATAACCAGACGTGGTTCATATTCAATATGGTGAATCATTTCTCCTGTTTGCTTCCCCTTTTTCAGCTCCTTTTCCTCTATTTTTTCTATTAGAACCTGGCAGGCATCTTCTCCTTTTTTTCCGGTGAAATGTTCTACTGTTGTCAGGTCAATTCCGTGTATTCCGGAAATTAATAAATTATCACATCCTAAAACAGAAACTTCCTCCGGAATTTTATAATGGCGATGCAAAAGCGCATCCCGTATCCCAAGAGCAACCATATCATTACTCCCTACTATGGCGGTTAAATCCGGAACTTCCAACAGGATTTTTCCGGTTAGTTCATAACCTGTTTTATATTCCATATCTATTTCCTGAAAAAGAACATCTGCCTCCTTTGGAAGGCTTTTTACATAAACGCCGTCTCCATATCCGGCTTCTTCAAAAGCCTGACAAAACCCTTTAATTCTGGCTCTTCTGGCAGATTGTCTTTTTGTAAGAGGCGTCGATAAAAAAGCTACTTTTTTATGTCCAAGGCGCAGCAGATATTCAGCAAGCATATGCCCTATTTTCTCACTATTCAGCTCCACAGTATCAATACCTTGTACAGCGTTCTTTTCTCCGATATGTACCACTGGAATTTTTTCTGACAGCTTCTGGACAATTTCCGGAAAACTGGGAGAACAGGTATAAATAATCCCCGAAGGATTTAATTTTTCAATTTTTCTCAGGTACTTTTTTTCTGTCTGATAATTTCTTCTTGTGTTACACAGAAAAACATCGTATTTATTTTTTTGTGCTGTCTTTTCAATTCCCTGAAGCAGAGAAAAATAGTAAGGATTGGTAAGATTCGGACAAATCACAAAAATAGTTCCCCTCATGGAGATTCTTGTTTTAGAATGCTTCTTTTCATTTTCATATCCAAGCTCTTTTGCTGCACATTCCACCCGCTCCACAGTTTCCCTGGAAAATGAGACATTGTACTTTTTATTTAAAATCATAGATACAGTGGATTGAGAAACACCTGCTTTTCTTGCCACATCTGTAGAAGTAACCTTCTTGCGATTCATAAGTATGTTTTCCTTTCTTTTCCTGATTCTCACTATATTTTACCATTGAGAAAGACAGGAAACAAGAAATCCCCTTCTTATTTTTTCTCAGAAGAATAATATGGTACACATAAATAAGAGCCTTCGTAAATCAAATCCTGATTCATGTGATTGATATTTTTCACTTCCTGAATATATTCTTGGGGAGAATCGTATTCTTCTGTCATATATTCTTCTGCAATATCCCATAAACTGGTTCCTGCCTGTACTTCAATACTGGTAAAATATTTATAGCGCTCCGCCTCTCTTGTACCTGCATTTGCAATATTGGCTGTATTAAAAACCAAAACCAGGATGACAGTCAGCAATGCGGCTATACAGTAAAGACTTCTTCTTTTTGCTGTAGAT
Organism: Bacillota bacterium; assembly: GCA_902363515.1. GTDB lineage: Bacteria > Bacillota > Clostridia > Lachnospirales > Lachnospiraceae > Blautia. The sequence continues at coordinate 13,305 of CABJAN010000002.1, forward strand.
GTTTTTTGCATATTTCTTTCCTGTTTATAGGATTCTGTTACAATGACAAACCCCTGTGTTTTCTTCTTCATAGTGAAATCCTCCTTTACATAAAGCGAAAATGTGTTCGTGAACATCTGTTCTGTTTTATAAAACAAGAATACTACAAGAACAAATGTTTGTCAATGTTTTTTCGAACATATTTTCGGCTTTAAAGCGAACAGACATTCCGAATATTTGTTTGCATTATAAGATGATTTATGATATGATATTTAAAATAAATGTTCATAGCAAGAACAGTACAGGAGTCTGTACATAGAAACCGGAGGTACCTGATATGACATATGGCAAAATTAGTCAAAAACAATCTGAAATTTTAGAATATATGAAAAATGAAATTTTAAACAGAGGTTTTCCCCCTTCTGTCCGGGAGATTTGTGAGGCAGTCGATTTAAAATCTACGTCTTCTGTTCATTCTCACCTGGAAACCCTGGAGAAGAATGGATATATCCGCAGAGACCCTACGAAGCCAAGAGCCATTGAAATTGTAGATGATAATTTTAATCTGGTACGGAGAGAAACCGTAAACGTTCCTATTCTTGGGAAAGTAGCTGCCGGTGAGCCATTGCTTGCGGTAGAAAATATTGAAGGCTATTTCCCCATTCCGGCAGAATATATGCCTAATAACAAAACATTTATGCTGGTTGTTCAGGGAGACAGTATGATTAATGCAGGTATCTTTGAAGGGGATTATGTGGTAGTAGAACAGCTTCAGACTGCGGAGAATGGTCAGAAAGTAGTTGCGCTGGTAGATGATTCTGCAACCGTTAAAACTTTTTACAAAGAAAATGGTCATATCCGTCTTCAGCCGGAAAATGATTTTATGGATCCCATTATTGTAGAACCGGATCAGTCTTTTCAAATTCTTGGAAAAGTAATCGGTGTTTTCCGCTTTATGCGATAGTTTAATAAAAAATAAAGTGGGCTGCCACATAAACAATATTCTTCATATGCATGATATGGCAACCCACTCTATATAAAAATTTTAATTCAGACTTTCCCGCTCTACCAGAGAACCATCTCTCCAGATACGTTCCAAATCATAGAACAAACGGTTTTCTTCATCGAAAATATGAATCACCACATCTCTGTAATCCATTAAAATCCAGTTTGCACTCTGATAGCCTTCCATCTGTTTTGGCTCTACTCCGGCTCTTCCCAGAACTTCGTCTACATTATCTGCCATGGCCTGTACCTGGTTGCGGTTAGATCCACTGGCAATAATAAAGTAGTCTGCAAGTGTAGATACCTGTTCAATATTAATGATTTTAATATCCTGTGCTTTTTTATCTTCCATGGCTTCACAAGCCAGACGTGCAATTTCTTTACTATTCATGGTTGTTTTTCTCCTTTCCCCTTTTTGCAAGGTGCATGGTTTCATAATAGTGAAATGCTTTTTCTGTAGCAGGGTCTATGGTTCTTCCGCTTCTTCCTAAATAGGATAAGCTGTCTTTTAAAATATAATACATACCTTCATTCAAATCCATAAACGCAACCTTACGGATCCATTCCAGATTCGGGGCTTTATCCCTCTGTGGCTCAATATAATCAGCAATATAAACGATTTTCTCTAAATCTGTCATATTGTCCTTTCCTGTAGTATGCCAGCGGATAGCAGAGAGAATTTCTTCATCCTGAATCTCATATTTTTCCCTGGCAATAGCAACACCCAGTTTTGCATGAATCAAAAAAAGATTTTGCTGCTCACACTCAGAAAGCAGAATATGATATTTGTCGCACAGCTTCCATTTCTTTTTGTTGGGAATACATTTGGCACAGTCATGAAGAAGTCCGGCAAGCCTTGCCTTCTCCATATCTGCTCCATGAGCCATGGCCAGTGCTGCCGCGGTATACATCACACCCTGGGTATGGATAAATCGTTCTTTATCCAGGTATTTTTTCAGTTTTTTTTCAAACTTTGCTATTTCTGATTTCATCCTTATCACAATCCTTATAGATGTTATTTTCCGTAATATAAGAAATCACTGTCTCCGGCACATAATAGGCCAGAGAACGCCCCTGAAGTATCCAGGAGCGAATCTGTTTAGAGGAAATGTCAATGTTCAGAGAATCCAGCTTTTCAATCTGCCCTCCGTATTTTTCCTCCAACAGTGTCATAACTGCTTCCAGTCGCTCATAGCTGGTGTGATTTCTGGTGGCTACCAGAATCGTGCAGGCTTTTAAGATTCTTCCAGGTTCTTTCCATTTTTCAAAATCATATAGAGAGTCTGCACCCAGAATAAAATAATAATCTGTATCAGGATGTGTTTCCTTTAAATGTTCTAAAGTTTCGTAAGTATAACTAAGCCCTTCTTTTTCCATTTCCTCTAGAGAAAGAGCAAAATGAGAATTGCCCCAAATGGCTCTTCGTACCATTTCTGTGCGCTGAACATTACTGGCTCTGTCCTGCCGGTTTCTCTTATGGGGAGGATTTCCGGCAGGCATAAACAATACTTTATCTAACTGAAACTGCTGGTACGCTGTTTCTCCTAAAATCAAATGTCCAATATGAATAGGGTCAAAAGTTCCACCCATGATACCGATTCTTTTTCTCTTTTCCATGATGACCCCTACCTTTTGCCATTATGGCAGGAAGATTTTTTTCTTCTTATCTTTGCCTTCCTTATACAGAACTATTTTTTTACCAATGACCTGTACTACCTGAGAATGTGTACGTTCTGCCAGAACCTCTGCGATTTCTCTGGGATCATCCATACAATTCTGCAGTACACTGATTTTAATCAGTTCCCTTGCTTCCAGAGCCTCTGCCACTGCAGCAGTATTTTCAGGAGTAAGGCTGGATTTACCAATCTGAAAAATAGGTTCCATGGTCATAGCAAGTCCTTTTAAATACGCTCTTTGTTTGCTTGTCATGTTTTTCTCCTATGGTTTACTTGTAATAGTCAAAATCAAATCCGTACATACGGACCGTATCGCCTTCCTGGATTCCGGCTTTTTCCAAATCTGCTAAAATGCCGCTTTCTTTCAGGAATTTCTGGAAGAACAAGAATCCCTTCTCAGAATCCAGATTGGTATAGCCCAGCATTTTTTCAATCTTAGGTCCTTCAATAATAAAGATATGTTCATCTTCCGTATCCTGGGTTACGGTATAAGGAAGATTTTCGGTAATCAGCATATCTTCCGGGAAGAATTCCTGCTGGAATACTACAGGTTCTTTTTCAATAGAGTCCAAAAGCTGCTTCACATAATATAGCAATTCTTTTAAGCCTTTACCACTGACTGCAGAAATGGCGAAAACCTTAATGCCCTGAGGTTCGAATTCCTCTCTGATTTTCTGTACAGGGTCTTCATCCCCCTCATAAATGGCATCAATTTTGTTTGCTGCAATGACCTGTGGGCGTTTGGAAAGCTCCGGATCATAAGCTTCCAGTTCTTTATTAATTTTATAAATATCGTCAATAGGGTCTCTTCCCTCTGTGGATGCCGCATCTACCAGGTGAATTAAGACTCTGGTACGCTCAATGTGACGCAAAAACTGATGTCCAAGCCCCACACCCTGAGAAGCACCTTCAATAAGCCCCGGGATATCTGCAATGACAAATCCGTCACATCCATCCAAATCCACTACACCTAAATGAGGGCTTAAGGTGGTAAAGTGATAATTTGCAATTTCCGGTCTTGCATTGCTGACTCTGGAAAGCAAGGTGGACTTTCCTACATTTGGAAAACCTAAAAGTCCCACGTCTGCAATCACCTTTAATTCCAGCTGCACCTCCAGTTCCTGTGCCGGCTGGCCAGGCTGGGCATATTTTGGTACCTGCATGGTAGCAGTAGCATAATGCTGGTTTCCCTTTCCACCTCTTCCGCCGCGCAGTACAATCTGTCTGGTATTTTCACCGGACATATCTGCAATGACTTTACCTGTGATGGCTTCCTTAATGACAGTGCCTTCCGGTACCTTTAAGATGATATCCTTTCCGTTTGCACCATGGCAGCGTTTTTTGCCTCCCTGCTCACCGTCACCTGCTTTATATTTGCTTTTATGACGATAATCAGTCAGTGCATTCATACCCTTATCTACTTCAAAGATAACATCTCCGCCTTTCCCGCCGTCTCCGCCGTCCGGGCCGCCATTGGGAACAAAAAGCTCTCTGCGGAAGCTTACATGTCCGTCTCCGCCTTTTCCGGAACGGATATAAATTTTTGCTCTGTCTGCAAACATATTAACCTCTTTCTATAAAAAATGGCTTCAAACCCCTAAAAGATTTGAAGCCGCCCTTGTTATCGTGAATTACTCTTCAGTAACTACTGGAAATACAGAAACCTGTTTTTTGTCTCTGCCTTTTCTCTCGAAACGAACAACACCGTCTACTAATGCAAATAAAGTGTCGTCTCCGCCTCTTCCTACGTTAACGCCTGGATGAATTTTTGTTCCACGCTGTCTGTAAAGGATATTTCCAGCTTTTACAAACTGTCCGTCAGCTCTTTTGGCGCCAAGTCTTTTGGACTCAGAGTCACGTCCGTTCTTTGTAGAACCAACACCTTTTTTATGTGCAAATAACTGAAGGTTCATTTTTAACATGTCTTTACACCTCCTCGAATATTACATCGATATATTCCATGTATTCTTCTTCTATCCCCTGTAAACCGAGGATAAGGGAATCCAGCAACAATGCCGTCTCTTCGGAATACCCCGGCTCCAGATTCACCTGCAATTCACCGGCCTCTTCATTAATATCTACAGAAAAAGTATCTTCTGTGAAGCGTTCAATAGAATTTACAGTGTTCTGTGCCAGTGCTGATGCCGCCGCACATACAATGTCACTGCCGCTCTCAGCATATCCTGCATGATCCTGCATGGTAAAACCTGAGATTCTCTGTTCTGAATCCTGATAAATCGTTACTTTAATCATAATTTCTGAAATCTACCAGATTAAGCATTGATTTTTTCAATTTTTACTTTTGTAAACTGCTGTCTGTGACCGTTTTTCTTGTGGTAACCGGTTTTTCTCTTATATTTGTAAACGATAACTTTTTTTGCTTTACCGTTTTCAACTACAGATGCAGTTACAGATGCGTTAGCTACGTCTTCGCCAACTTTTAAACCATCGTTGCTTACAGCAAGTACCTGGTCAAATGTAACAGTTTCACCAGCTTCTGCTCCAAGCTTCTCTACTCTGATAACATCGCCTTCGGCTACTTTGTACTGTTTACCACCTGTTGCAATAATTGCGTACATATGGCACCTCCTATTATCATTACTCGCCAAATACGGTGACCGAAATTTCGGTGCTTCTACCTCTTTGTGCGGCATACGCTAATATATTAACAGCTATCTTCCCATTCGTCAAGAGATAAAATGAATTTTTCCGGAGTTTTTTATCCTAATATGGAAAAAGCCCCTGATTCAAAGAAGAATCCATAGAAAAACAATATCATACCTACAATAACAGGTAAAATGGTAAACACTACCAAAAGAGCCAGCATTTTATTGGAGGACAGATACGCTCTCTCTTTTTCCTGACTTTTTCTAAGTAAATAATCCGCAGTATAAAAACCAAAAGGAACGATACATGCCATGGCAATATAAATACCAAGGAAACTAATAGGAAGTCCCTGCTCTATAAGCTGTTCTGTGGCTGCCGCAGTTTGGGCGGTATCCGTTCCTCCGGACAATAAACCGGACAGCAAAGATGGCACACTGTTGTTGATAAAATGAAACAGCGCCGGATAAATCATATTTTCTGTGCGAATCATTAAATACGACAACACACCGCCTAAAAGTGCTGTGGGAAGGAATCTCCATATACTTCCATGAAATAATCCAAACAAAATCCCCATGAAAATGGTCAGAACCCAGATATTTTTCAATCTGCTTTGCATGCTCTTTAAAATAAATCCCCTGTGTACTGCTTCTTCACACACGGCAGGCAGTACACTGCTAATCACCAAAGCAAGAAGCGGCGGAACGCTGGCAATAAATGCATTCAGATTTCCGCTTACAGAAAACATTTGCTCCGGATAAAAATAAGCCACAAGCATGGTAAGGGGAATCACAAGGGCATAGGAAGAAACCCAAAAAAGAGCCACTGCCAGAAGCTTTTTTCCTTCTGGTTTTTTTAAAGGGAATATAGCTTTAAGGGGCTGTCTGAAAAGTTTTGCTCCGGCAATACTAAGCAGGAGCAGATACAACTCCGTAAGCGCCAGTCCGTACATGCCCCATTTTCCCTGCATCCAGGCGATAATAGTATAAAAGGACGCCATCACCACAAGGAACATCGCAATTCCATGCCAGGGTTTTAACGTGCAGTTATTTTTTTCCATCTAACACCGCCTCTTTCAAAACATCATCCACATAAGTCAGTTTTAAAGAAAAGAAAGGCCTGTCTTCTTCCAGAAGCCGGAAGAAAATCTTATCTCCCTCCCATAGATTCAGGTTAAAGAGTTCTTTTTTGTCAACCCATTCCAGAACTCCTTCATCACAGGGGCTCAAAGTTCCCTGAAATTCATCGGCTGTGTAGAGACACATATATTCCGTTTCAGAAAAACTTCCGTCACCTTTAGAGAAGCAAAAGGTGACTATCCCTCGAAAACGATAGGAAGTAAGGGTAAGTCCGGTTTCTTCTTTTACTTCCCGCGAAAGACATTCTTCCGGGCTTTCATCCTGCTCAAAATGACCGCCTACACCAATCCATTTATCTTTGTTGACATCATTTTCTTTGGATACGCGGTGGAGCATTAAATATTGTCCATCTTTTTCAATATAGCACAATGTGGTTAAAGGTGATTTTTCTTTCATATACTACCATAGCCTCCTATTTTTCCAGGGCTTTCAGTTCTTCCAGCAAAGACTTCCGCACTTTTTTTCTGGTGACCTCCACAATATTTAATGGAGTCATATCTACCACAGTTCCTTTCACCGGGTCTTGTTTTAAGTATACCTGAAGGGTTTGAAGCAATTCCTTTTTATCTTCTTCCTTTTCCAGATTAATAAAATCAATTAAAATAATACCGGAAAGATTCCGAAGACGAAGCTGCAAGGCAATTTCTCTGGCTGCCTCCAGATTAATCTTCCGAAAGGTTTCCTGAATTTCTTTTTTTCCGGAAAACTTCCCGGTATTCACATCAATGCAAACAAAAGCTTCCGTCTGCTGAATTACCAGAAAGCCGCCGGATTTTAGCCATACACGCTCCTGTGCTGCTTCTGAAACAGCCGTTTCCAGAGAATAAAGTTTTGCAAGAGGAAGCAGGGAATCCTCATAAAAACGTACCGGAACCTCTTGAGTTTCATAACATTGAAGATAGCTTTGGACTTGTTGAAAAACAGCCTTATCATCCGTTATGATTTCTTCCAGATTTTTCGTATAGGTGCTTTGGAGTACCTGTATAGAATCAGGAATATTTTCTTTTAACAGGGAGAAGCAAACTCTGGTGGAAGCCCGTTTCAATACATCTTCATACTGATTCTGCAACTGCTTTAGTTCTCGTAAAATATCAGAAGTATCTGCATCTCTGCAGTTCGTCCGGACAATAACCCCTGCCTGTTTGGGAAGATGATCTTCTAAAATTTCCCGGATTCGTTTCTTCTCTTCTTTCTTTAACTTCCCGGAAAATCCCAATTCTTTTCTCTGAGAGGTAAGTACCAGATAGCGCCCGGTAAAATTCAGATTTCCGCTTACACAGGGAAGCTTTGTCTTAATCCCTTCCTTGGAAACCTGTACCAGAACTTCATCGCCGATTTTCATGGTCTTATCTTTTTTCGGGTTTGTGAAAAAAATTTCTGATTTTTCATCCATAGAATAATAACAGGAAATTCCATCTGCAATTTCAATAAAAGCAGCGTGAATATTTTTTACAATGTTCTGTACTTTTCCAATATAGATATTTCCCAGAATCCCTTTTTCTTTCTCGTGAAAGATATGAAGCTGGCAGATTCTTCCCTGTTCTGCCAGAGCAGATACCATCACCTCTTTTTGGTGACAAATCATATGGGTAATAATTAATTTACTCAATATCTTCACCTAAATCTTCCAGAGAAACCAGATTTCGATTTCCTTCTGTGCCAGTATCTGCATAAACCTCCAGGCGATGAATCAGGAGGCTAAAGGCATCGAAGTCTTTGCCGCAAAATTTATAAAAGGCCTCCATCACCAGCTCTGGTTTGGTGTTTTTTACACTTCCGGCTGCCAGTTTCAGAAAAATTCCATTTCCCTGCACCTGCATGTCATAAAGAAACGGTTTCAAATCTACTTCTTTTTCATTTTTCTTGGTTTTTTTCACAATCATGATTTCCGGCTGTTCCAGAAAGGCAGTGACTTTTTCCTGCCAGTCAACAGCCGGTTCCATTCCCTCACGGAATTTTACTTCATAGTCTGCAGCAGCTACCAATGCCATAGCTGCATTTGCCTTTCCATCCGGTATTTTACGAAAACTTAAAATTTCCATTCCCTCTACCATAACCTGGTTCAGGCGTTTCACAGCTTCTCTGGAAGAAAGAGGTGTTTTGATTTCCAGGTCAAAATATTCTCCGGTGCTGGTTACCCCTACGCCAAGAGGCGCTGCAAAGGACATAATCATATGGGGACTGAAACCTTCGGAATATGCGGCATCAATGTGAGCCCTTTTAATCGCTTTCTGGAAATAGCGCATAATATCCAAATGTCCGATAAATTTCATTGTCCCTTGTTTTGCAAATTTAATTCTTACTTTCAATGCAGATTCCTCCTTTGTAGATACCAGCGCCACAGCCGGAACATTTCATTTTGCAGTTTGGAGTGATTTCTTCCTTATGAGCCTTCTCCCATTCTTTTTCCAGGAATTTTCTGGAAACACCAATAGAAATGAAATCCCATGGGAAAATTTCATCCAAAGGACGCTCCCGCAGTGTATAGAACTCAGGGTCTAAGCCAATTTCCTCAAAGGCTTCCATCCACAGGTCATAGCGGAAGTATTCGGACCAGGCATCAAAAATTGCGCCTTTTTTATAAACAGCCTCAATAACATCCGCAAGTCTTCGGTCTCCTCTTGCCAGAATACCTTCCAGAACTGTTACATCTGCTTCGTGATAATTATATTTAATACTCTTTTGATTTAACTGAGCCCGGATTTCCTCTTTTACAATTTTCGCTTTTTCCAGATAATCTTCTTTGCGGAACATGCCAGCCCACTGGAACGGTGTGAATGGCTTTGGCACAAAAAAGGACGTGCTTACTACAATCTGGCATTTTCCATGGCGCTGATCCTTTGGAATTTCATAATATTTCTTGGCAATAGCTTCTGCCAGATGGGCAATACCTCTCATATCCTCTTCTGTTTCCGTAGGAAGACCCAGCATAAAGTACAATTTTACCCGGCTCCATCCTCCTTCAAAAGCTTTGGATGCACCTTCTAAAATAACTTCTTCAGTCAGACCTTTGTTAATTACATCCCTAAGTCTTTGGGAACCGGCTTCCGGCGCAAAGGTCAGGCTGCTTTTTTTAATATCCTGCACCTTGCTCATTACATCCAGGGAAAAAGCATCAATACGAAGAGAGGGCAGGGAAATATTTACCTTTCTGGCAGAACATTCCTCAATTAAATAATCAATGAGCTCCGGCAATTGGGAATAGTCGCTGGAACTTAAAGAACTAAGAGAAATTTCTTCATGTCCGCTGCTTTCTAACATGGATTTTGCAGTGTCCTTCAGGAAGTCTACGTCACGCTCTCTGGTTGGGCGGTATAACATACCTGCCTGACAGAACCGACACCCTCTGATACAGCCCCTTTGGATTTCCAGAGTCACCCGGTCCTGTGTTGCTTTGATAAAAGGTACAATGGGCTTTTTCGGATAATAGGTGTTGGTTAAATCCATAACCACCTGCTTTTCAATTTTCTCTTTTGCATGAGGATTTACCGGTTTAAAAGAAGCAATGGTTCCGTCCTCATGGTAGGTTGTTTCATAGAAAGAAGGCACGTAAATGCCTGGAATCTCTGCAGCCATTTCCAGAAATTCCCTTCTGCTTTTCCCACTGTTTTTCCATTCCTTATAAGCATCCAGTAGCTGGTTAAACACCGTTTCCCCTTCCCCAATATAAAACATATCAAAGAAAGGCGCTAAAGGCTCCGGATTATAAGTACAAGGTCCTCCGCCCATAACAAATGGATGATCCAGAGTTCTGTCTTCTGAACGTAATGGAATCTGGCTTAAATCCAGAAGCTGCAGAATGTTGGTGTAACACATTTCGTATTGAATAGTAATCCCAAGGAAATCAAAATCTTTGACAGGATCCTGAGATTCCAGTGCAAATAGCGGAATCTGCTGTTCTCTCATAATCTTGTCCAAATCCGGCCACGGAGAATAAACACGTTCACACCAGGTATCTTCACGCTGATTGAACATGTCATATAATATCTGGATCCCAAGATGGGACATGCCGATCTGGTAAGAATCAGGGAAGGCCATGGCGAATCTGGTGGAAATTTGATCCTTATCTTTCATTACTGAGTTGACCTCATTCCCAATATAGCGGGCTGGATTTTCAACTTTTAATAATATTTCATCACTTAAAGCTAGTTTTCTCATATAGTTCCTTTCTACTTTTCATGTTTATGTTTTACAACACGATTAAATCTACACCATTATATACAGTTTAGGGAAGAACTTCAAGCCTTCCAAAAAACCTTCAACTGTTCTGCTAATACCCCTGGCGCCTGTTGATTCACCACATGGCCGCATCCCTCTATGATACTTAACTGTGCGTTTGGAATCTTCTCTGCCAGTTCTGTAGATGCCTTTTTGTTTGCAGAATCCTTTTCGCCACACACAACCAGGGTTGGACAGATAATGTTAGTAAGCTCAGAATGAAAATCAAGTTTTGCCATTGTCCTGGATAATTGAATAAAATCTTTTTTTGAAAATCCGATACCTTCAAACTTTTGCTCTGACATGAGACGAAACATAAAATTCTGAATTGCCAGCAGTTTTCTTGGCATCACATACTGGGTTCCAATAAGCACCAGTGAATTTACCCGTTCCGGATGGGAAATTGCATAGTGTAAAGCAAGAATGCCTCCAAGAGATATTCCGCATAAATCTAATTTCTCTGCTTCCGGTTGGCAAAAAGCACAAAACGCCTCATAAAGATTTTCATAGTTACATTCCTTATGAGAAAGGAATGAAGGCAAATCCGGACGTAAAACCTTTGCCTTTAAATTTATATCAGAAAGAACCTGATTCCAGCTATTGGGTCCTTGTCCAAGTCCATGTATAAAAATGTATGCCATGTTTTTCACCTCATTTGTTTTCTATACTTTCTTCCTTAATAATCGTATTATAGCAAAAAATCCTGAAAAAGCCTATACCTGCTTTTTCAGGATTCCCCCCATATTAAATATTATGAATATTCTTTTTTCTGAAATATAAACGCCGACAGAAAATAAGAACCTATAAAAGCAACACAGGTGATGCTTAATATCATGATCAGACTTATATAATAGGTTGTATCAGATACGTCTTTATTACCGAGAAATATATTTATAAGCACGCTTATTCCCACAAGAATTGCCACTGAAATAATAACACTTAGAATTGCTGTGATTTCTGTTTTTTCTGTGCCCAGGAAATAGTAAAGCGGATAAAAAACAGAACCAATAAATATTGCCAAAATCCCTCCGCCTAAAACAAGTGTGAAAGCATCACGAAAGCCATAATAAAAATATTGATTTCCATGAATCAGAATTGTAATGGTCATAAATATCGTTACCACTATCATACCAGCCACACACCAGCATACATGGCTGATATAATAGCTTTGAACAATCTGATTTCTTTTAACTGGCAAAGAAATCTTATACTTATACCATTTGGATAAGCTTTCTTTTCTTAAACACAGGACTACTAATACCAAAAGTGCCGGAGTAAGTGTTAAAGAAAAAATACCTAGTAAAGAAGCGCTGCCAGTAGCAGAAACAAGAATTCCGAATAAGAGAACAAGAGGAATTAAAATTTTTATATTTTCCAATACGCCCATAAAATTATTTTTTAAAAGTCCTTTCATATCTGTTCCCCCTTTACTAAAAGAAGCATAATCTCATCAATCGTTGTATGGTCAATGATAACATTAGGATATTTCTTTCTGGCTTTCTCAATATCTGAAACCAGGATGTCTATTTGATAATCTTTTCTGCGGTAAGCAAGGATATCTTCATTGTCCAAGGATGAAAAAACTTTTTCTGTACATCTTAAAACAGCATAATTATAAATAAGCGTATCTTTCAGCTCTGTCAGGATAATTTTCCCCTTGTGAATAAAGGTAATATAATCCGCAATCCGCTCTAAATCGCTGGTAATATGGGAAGATAACAATATGGAATGTTTTTCATCCTCCACAAACTCCAAAAAAAGATCCAATATTTCTTCGCGCATGATAGGATCTAAACCACTGGTTGCCTCATCTAAAATTAGTAATTGAGGATGATGGGAAAGCGCAGCTGCCACTGCCAGCTTCATAGTCATACCCTTGGAGTATTTTGAGATTTTCTGATTACTTTTTAGCTGAAATTTTTCTAAGTATCGTTCAAACAGGGATACATCCCACTGCTGATAAATACCTGCCATAATGTCAGAAATCTGTCTGGCAGTCAAATACCCCGGAAAGTTATCACCATCATACACAACTCCTATATTTTCCCGAATCTGGATATCCTTGTCCTTCATTTCTTTTCCGAAAATTTCGATTAAGCCACTATCCTTTTTCAGAGTGTTGAGAATACACCCGATGGTGGTTGTTTTTCCGGCGCCATTTTCACCAACAAATCCCATAATTGCTCCAGATGGCAGCGCAAAGGTAACGTGATTTAACATAAAATCTGAAGCATCATATTGTTTACATACATTTTGTAGCTTTAAGGCATAGTCCATATTATTCGTCCTCCGTATAAAATAGTGTAAGTAATTCCTGTAGCTTAGAAAGTGAAATATGATTTGTTCTGCCTATTTCTGCGGCAATCTGCAGGTGCTCCTCTGCAATACGCTGTTGTTCCTCCTGGTAAAATTCTTTGTTTCGTGCAGATACAAAACTTCCTCTTCCTATAGTGGTTTCAATAAAGCCATCCCTTTGCAAGGTCTCATAAGCTTTTTGCACTGTAATCACACTTACGTGCAGTGATTTTGCCAATGCCCTCATGGAAGGAATGCTCTCTCCAGATTTTAATTCTTCACTCATAATCATCGCTTTGATTTGAGAAGTTATCTGTTCATAAATTGGCTTATCAGCATTATTACTGATTACAATCTCCATTTTTGCTCCCTCTTTTAATGTACTTATTGTATAAGTACATTTTAAACATTTTAAGGGATTTGTCAAGAATAAATTTTTATCTGTGCAGAAAAAAACAGTTGACTTCTTAATTTTTTGAAATCAACTGTTTTTCACCGTTATTTACTTTTCTATCCCATAATCCTGTTTACACCAGCGCAAATGACCATACATAGGGGCTGATGCAAAAGATAAATCAGCAGACTTTTTTGCCCGATTTTTGTAAGCAGAGGCACCGGAGTATAAAAGCGTTCATGTAGCTTCGGCTTTTTCTGCAAAAGCAACAAAGCATAATATCCCATCAGAAACACAAAAATCCATGGAAATACCGGAAAATAATCACTGGAATAAAATCCGGGAAATGGAAGTCCAAGTATGGTAAGCGCTTTTATATCATACAACCACTGTGGAAGGGAAATCCATACGGATTCCCCCAGTCCCAAATAGCCTATGCTGATATTTTGAAAAAGGAAAAAGCCAAAAACTGCACCTGCTATGCCAAATACGGCAGGGATTCTCTTTAAAACCTTTTCCATAGGAATGGCCAGCAAACAGGCGCATCCCAGAAAATTTAAAATACCAAACCAGACCGTCTGCTGTGGCATGGCAAGCCATGTAATGGCAGTAATCACCAGTCCCCAGAAATTCAGCAAAAGGCCACGTTTAATTTTTTTCTTGCCAAGCCTCCAGGTCATACCGGAAATGAAAATAAAGGTCCAGCAAATCATCTGCTGCCAAAAACCAACCAAAGGTTTGCCATACCATTTTGGGTCTTTTTGATAAATAATAAAGAAATCATATAGAAAATGAAAAAGTACCATGTTTACAATAGCAAAGCCACGGATACCATCCAGGAGAAGCAGCCGCTGTTTCTTTATTTCCATATCTTCCACATCCTACCCACGTATTGCCCAGCGCATTTTTGTGGAGCGCGCCCTGCTGTTTCGGTTACATTCTTCTGCAGAAGGACGGATTACATCCTTTGCGATTTCGCTGTAAATCCCTTCCCTGTAAAAACGCTGGAAAGATTTTTTTACCAGCCGGTCTTCTCCTGAGTGAAAGGTAAGAATAGCAATTCTTCCGCCTTTTTTCATTACGTTTGGAAGCTTTTCCAAGAAGGTTTCCAAAACTTCAAATTCATTATTCACATCAATGCGAAGTGCCTGAAAAGTTCTGGCACAGGATTTTTTTACGGTTTCTTTTCGTTTCTCTGCCGGTACCCTTACTAAGGCTTTCTCCACTGCTTTTTGAAGCTGAGTTGTAGTTGTAATGGCATTTCCCTTACGGATTTCCGAAAGAATCACTGTGGATATTTCTTTTGCATAAGGCTCGTCAGAATTTTCAATCAACATTCCTTCCAGCTCTGGCTGAGAAATATCCAAAAGTCTCTGAGCAGCAGAAATTCCCTTTTCCGGATTGAGTCTTAAATCCAGCGGTCCCTCAAATTTGTAAGTAAATCCCCTCTCAGGATTATCAATCTGCATAGAGGAAACACCTAAATCTGCCAGAGCAAAGTCAAAACCATCTGTCTCAGAAAGTAACTGATCCACATCTGCAAAGTTTAAATGCCGGATAGAAAGAATATCCTCGCCATAGCCCATTCCGGCCAGGCGTTCTTTGGTTTTTTTCATCTCAATAGGATCCACATCCAGTGCATATAAATGTCCCTGATTCTGAAGCTGTTCCAGCATTTTAGAGGAATGTCCGCCATATCCTAAGGTAGCGTCTAATCCTGTCTGTCCGGGCTGTATCTGAAGAAAATCTAAAATTTCCTGCACACAGATAGAAATATGCATACCTGCAGGAGTTCCGCCTTTACGAATGACTTTTTCAATGGTATCTCCATACTTTTCCGGCTGCAGCTCCTTATATTTTTCCTGATAAGTCCTTGGATGAGTTCCTTTATAGCGTACCCGTCTTTTATGTGTCTGTTCTTTTTGTTCCATAAGATTTCTCTATAAACTCCTTTTCTGTTCCGTTTTTTTCTGTTCTAATCCAGCCAGCATACGATCATATTCAATATCAGCCAGAGCTTCTACCACATATTTCCCGTGGTCATTTAAAAGCCGGTACTTCCGAAGCAGTTCAAATTCCTTTTCCGTAAGCCCATTCCGCTCCCGCTTCAAGACATCTACATGAATAAAATCCTGATAAAGATAATTTGCGTCACATTCCAGAGCTTCCAAAATCTTACTTAGCTTTTCCGGATTCGGATAAGTCCGTTCCAGCTCATATCCGCTGACTGTCTGCTTTGAAACACCGATTTTTTCTGCCAGTTCCGTACTGGACATTTTCAACTCTGCACGTCTGTCTCTTATTCGTCTTCCAATACCCATATCACTGTCCTACTTTCTTGTACTTTTTGGAATTATAGTATTAAATTTGTTGTATGTCAATAAAATCTGTTGACATTTTCTGGAAATTCATGTAAAATAACAAAACGTATTAAAATTTTATGGTTATACATTTGGGAGGTTATTTACATGGAATACAAAACAGCAATTTTAAAATTGGTGGAATCTGTACATGATGAGAAAGCTTTAAAGATTATTTACAGCTTTTTGCAGGGATATCTTTTTTAATCTTTTTTCCTGTACAAGATGTCCTGTATCTGTACTGTATCATTTTTTGTACCAGGGTGCAACCAAAATCAATCAAAAAGAAAAGCTGCTATAGGAATCCTATGACAGCTTTTCTCATTTTCAAATTTTACAGGTTTTCATTTCTTAATATCTCATGTTCCCTTAATAATTTTTCAATGACCGTTCCCTTGACTGCGTGTACCAGCGGTTTCTTCAAAGCATTTAACGGACCGGGGAGCTGAATATCCAGGGGGGATTTTCCATCCATTAATTTCACAGAACTATCCAGGAGCTCACGAATATCGTAAACGCTTCCCCAGACTTCCGGAACACCTCTGTCTATATGAAACAGTCCATAAACTGCTTCCATAGCAGTTCGAACAGAATATTCTGTAGTAAACACCGTATCTCTTGGAGTATCGGCAAACTGTCCTAAAAATGCAAAGTTGACACATCCGTCTGGAATTACGTCTGGTCTGTCTCCTTTTGTCCGCGGCATAAAGAAAGCAGTAATATAAGGCATCATAGTCGGCACACAGACAACACTATGTTTTGCCAGACTTGGAATCTGACTGACAGGTACGCCGATGTGATACAGCCATTCTGCAACAATCTCTTCTCCGGTACATTCTTTCATAGGTTTCTTCGTATAGTCACCTGGAACATCCGTAAACAATCCGTACACCCAGATACATACTTTATCTTTGTCCTGCTCTTTAAACTGTCCCTGGCGGTTAATAGTCCAACTCATGAGCCATTTGGAATCCTGACAGCTTACAATACCACCGGTAACTACCTGGCCGCTTCTTGGATCACGCTTACAAATATTGGAGATATAAGGCAGTATTTTCTCATCCAGTGTGGTAATGGTTGCGGATTCCCAATTTGTCTTGGAAATATCAGAACAGAATTTTTCCGGACGGCCAAATGCCGGATCCTGTTTCGCAATATTTTTCCAAAGAGACCAGCAGCCACTGGTACGTACCAGTGCATCTCCATTTGGCGCATGATGATGATCTCCGTAAATAGTACCCTCTGTGCAGCTTCCATTGGTGACAAAAACAAAATCTTTTTCTGTCAGCAGGATTCCTTTTTCTACACCTTTGACCTTGCATTCAATAGCGGTAGCTACTTTCTTGCCGTTTTTTATTTCAAATGCAACATTGGTTACTTCTGTGTTAAACTGGAAGTCAACGCCTGCTGCCTCCAGATATTTCTGCATAGGCAGAATCAGGGATTCATATTGATTATATCTGGTAAACTTCAGGGCGCTGAAATCAGGCAGTCCGGCAATATGGTGGATAAACCGCTGGAAATACAGCTTCATTTCCAGGGCGCTGTGCCAGTTTTCAAAAGCAAACATGGTTCTCCAGTAAAGCCAGAAGGTAGAATCAAAAACTTCCTCATCAAAGACATCTTCAATGGTTTTATCGTATAAGTCCTCATCCCTGGTCAGGAATAATTTCATAATCTCCATGCATCCTTTTTGACTTAGGCGGAACTTTCCATCTGTATGTGCATCCTTTCCTCTGTTTACCGTAGCTCTGCAAAGAGAATAGTTGGGATCATGCTTATTCAGCCAGTAAAATTCATCCAAAACAGAAGCCCCTGGTACCTCAAGAGAAGGAATACTGCGAAACAGGTCCCAGAGACATTCAAAGTGGTCTTCCATCTCTCTGCCGCCCCGCATGATATATCCTCTGGATGCATCAAAGATACCGTCACAGGCTCCTCCGGCAATATCCATGGCTTCCAGAATATGAATCTGTTCTCCAGGCATCTGGCCATCTCTTACCAAAAAGCAGGCTGCAGCCAGAGCTGCAAGACCGCTTCCCACAATATAAGCGCTTTTCTCTTCTATGCCTTCCGGCTTTTCCGGTCTTGCAAAAGCTTCGTAATTCCCCCTGGAATAATAAATCCCTTTTGCATTTCTTACTTGTTTTCCCCGTTCTGTATTACGATATGCCTCATAACGGGTATGCTCCTGAACTTCTTTTTTCTGATTCTGGATTTTTTTCTTTTTATAAACCGCCGCTCCTGTTCCTGCTGCAAGGGCTGCAATTCCGATTCCAACATATTTTTTCTCCATAGTATGGGACTCCTTTCTGTTATTTCTGCCCTTATACTATGCCTTTTATACGCTGTTTTCCATTTACAAAGTGACGGGTTTGATAAAAAGTTTATCATTTACAGGAATTTGATAAAAAATTTGCAATGGAATTGCCGATATTTCCATGGAGTGTAAGAATCATATCCCTGATAATTTCCTCATAGTCTTCTTTCATCCCCTTTTTTATCCAATCCAGCATAATGCCCACAAAGCTATATTTATAAAAATTTGCAATAAATTCTTTTTTCTGAGCAGAAAGAGAGGTTCCTGCTGCCTGCTCTTCTACCACATCACGGAGTAAATCATAAGTAAGCTGAAACAGATAGTTTTCAATCTGTTCCCTGCTAAGAGTATGATAAGCATTCAGGATAAATGGTTTATTGCTAAGCACTGCTTCAAAAATCTGGCGCAGACCATCCTGCCAGGTATCATACGTCTTTTTGCCCCGAAGGGCTTTTCTGGCATCTTCCAGACAGGACCATTCTACTAAATCATAAATATCTTTAAAATGATAGTAAAAAGCCATGCGGCTGATTCCACAGTCTGTAGTAAGGTCTGAAATCGTAATCTTATCCAGTGGTTTTAGAAGCATCAGATGTTTTAATGACGCCTCTAAAGCCAGTTTTGTTGTATTCGACACCTTTGCATCCTTCCCTTTCTTCTAAAGTTTATCAGGTTCATTGTAACAAAAAAGAGAAGAAACCGCTACCTTTTCAGAAAAACTTCATAGTGAAAGTTACCCATACATTTTTTCAAAAGTAATCCTGCCACAATACAACATACAATGCTTAATCCCAGTAAAATCCAAAAGGAAATCAACAGCACACCCATAAACTGCCCCATAACCAGTAAAATCAAAGGCAAAATCAGAAAGACAGCGCCTTGCTGAGATTCTTCCATGCTCTGTGCTTTGGCAGAACTGCGGACAATCAGCGTCACTGCAATAAGGGAAACAGCAGGAGAAAACAGCAGCAAAACAACCAGCCAGCTTACTCCCGGTAAAAGGAGTTTCCCAAGTAAAAAGAACGATTCTGTTTCTAATACCAGCATCATGGCCAAAAAAGAAATCAAAGATACCAGCATACTAAGGGCAAAAGATGCCAGTACCTTGGCGCGGAAAATGTCTTTTACAGATAAAGGACAATACAACAGCGTTTCCAGCGTATGCTTTTCCTTTTCTCCCACAAAAGAACTGGCAGCCATAATGGACGCAGCCATAATAGGGATAATCAGAAAAAACAGGGGCAGCATATAATTCAGAAGCATCTGAGCCAATGTCTGTTCTATAGTTTCGCTGTGCGCCTGCTTTGGCAAAAGTTTTAAAAAGTTCTGAATATCCGGGTCATCCGGCACAAAGTGAATGGTACACAGGAAAATAGATGGCAGTACCGTAGTTAAAATCAAAGGTGTAATCATAAGTGTGGTAAACAAACGCCGGTTGCCTGTAATACCTCTGAAATCTTTCTTTATAATGGCAAACATTGCTTCTCTCATAAAGCTCCCTCCTGTGCGGTTAAGGTAAAATATACTTCTTCCAGTGACGGCTTTTTCGCAATGACCTCATAGATATCTCCACCGCCGGCTACAATGCTGCGAATGAGTTCTGGAATTTCCTTTTCGGATTCGATTCTGGTTGCATAGATTCCCTCCCCCTTAGAAAGGAAGGGCAGCTGTTTCGGCATATCCGCTGCGCAAATCTGCAGGATCATACCAGGACATACCCTCTTTTGCAGTTCGTCTAAAGTTCCTACTGCCAGCAGTTTTCCCTGCTCCATCAGGCCATACCTGGTACAGATTTCCTGTGCATACCGTAGTTGATGGGTACAGAGAAAAACGGTAACCCCTTCTTCTTTTGCAAGGTTTTGAATCAGTCCGTTTACCTTTTGTACACTTTCCGGGTCAAGGCCTGAGGTTGGTTCATCCAGAAAAAGCACCCTGGGTTTATGAATCAGCGCTCTTGCAAGAGAAAGCCGCTGTCTCATTCCTGTAGAATAGGTAGATAATTTCTGATTTCCCGCATCCTTTAACTCCAGTTGTTCCAATAATGCTTCCGCTCTCTGATTCGCCTGTTGCCTGGATAATCCAAAAACAGAAGCATAAAACTGCAGGTTCTGCATCCCTGTCATATGGTCATACATTTGTGCATGCTCCGTTACCACACCGGAACATGCATGAACCTTCTGCGGCTCCCACGTGGGATGAAAGCCAAGTATCCGGCAGCTTCCCTCAGAAGGCGCCAGCATTCCGGTGAGCAGTTTCACCGTAGTGGTTTTTCCTGCGCCATTTGGTCCTAAAAATCCAAACACCTCTCCCGGATGTAAAGAAAAAGAAAGGTGTCGCACTGCCTGTTTCCCTCCGGGATATGTTTTGGAAAGATTTTCTAATAAGATTGCATCCATTTATTCTTTCTCCTTTTCTTTTAATCGTACTATCATTTTTTGAAAGTCAGGATTTGGCATCAGCTTATCAAAAACCGGATTCTCTGTAAGTGCCTGTGTGATACTCCGGCGAATGACTGCATGATCTCTTGGCAAAACAGTTCCAAGAGCCAGAGTATCCTTCATCCAGGCATCCATCAAAGAAAAAAAGGCATCTCCGTGCAGTTTTAGTGGATAAATATCACTGGTTGCCAGATTCGTATATTTCTCCAAAATCTCCAGCGCCCTGTTTTCTTCCCCCAAAAGTGCCCAGCCTTTTGCCATGGTAAGGTAGACAGAAAACATAATACCAGGATGCAGATTTTCCAGTTCAAAGACCCCTGCAAGCTTTTGAAGACGAGTGCAGATTTCTTCAAATTCCTCCTTATGTTTCCATGGCAGATTCATATACGAGGCAAGCAAATTGCACAGAGAAATCACTTCCTTGTAAATCCCTATCTGTAGAACCCGTCTGGCTTCTTTGGTATTTCCCAGCATTTGATAGGCAGAAGCCAGCAATGGTTCCATAGGGCCAACGGAAAAAGAATCCTCTTCTAAAAAGTCCAGAACCTCAGAAGGGCGTTTTAATGCCAACAGGCAATATGCTTCCATTTGAAGCGCGTTTTTCCCAAGCTCCGGTTCCTCTGCTCTTGTCTTTACATGAGAAAAAAGCGCTTTTGCTTCTTCCAGCACTTCCATGGTATCTTCCGGCTTCTCTGCCAGCATTGCATGATTCACCAGTAGTGCGCCCATATGAAACACAAGAGGATAACAGGAATAATATTTCTTTATGAGCTTTCGGCAATGCTCCAATACTTCCTGAAAAGGAAGCACAGCAAAGCCTTTCGCCAGTTGGGTGTAGCACTTTTGAATTTCTGCTTTTGACATCTGGGGTTCATATCCCAGCAAATCATCAATGGTGATATTAAAGTAAGCTGCAAGCTGTGGCAGCAACGTAATATCTGGATAGGTCATTTCATTTTCCCATTTAGAAACTGCAGCCTTTGATACGCCTAAATAAGCTGCAAGTTCTTCCTGAGTAATTCCTTTCTTATGACGTTTTTCAACGAGAATACGGCCAAGCTTCATTTCCTTCATGTTCTTTTACCTCCCTTAGACATCATTATAAAAAAACAGAAAGCAAAAAACAATGGACGGATATTTAATTTCTTTAAAAAAAATCAACCTATAGGAAACTTAGAATTTTACCCATTCTGTCTCAGTTTTACAACCGTTTTAACCTATATTTCCTTGTAAAATCAAGAAACAATGCAAAAAACGAGACAATCTGGTCACGCTATATACAGGAGGGAAAATACTATGCCAAAACCAAAGACATCCACAGGAGAAAAAAATCTCATTAGCAAACGCCTCATTGAACTTCGCCGACAGCACAAAATGTCCCAGAGACTTCTGGCCTATGAGCTTCAGCTACGGGGGTATGATATGGATAAAAATGTAATCACCAGAATTGAAACCAACAAACGATATGTTACAGATGTGGAGCTAAAAGCGCTCAAAGAAGTGTTCCAGGTTTCCTACGATTATCTCATAGAGGGAAAAGAAGAAGCATAAACGAAAGAGTGTGCAAAAAGCAAGAGGCTTTCCTGTGTATTCCCGCAGAAAATCCCTTGTTTTTTGCACGCTCCATACAACCTGTCACACTAAAATTTATATAACAAACTTGCCAATCCCATTTCGTTAAAAAATAAAAACCGTCCGAAAAATAGCACAATTATATAAATCACCAATTCCATTCTGGAAATGTATTTAAAACAATATTTTGATTTCGTTCCCTTTTTCCAAATTTTAAACAAAAGAAATCCAAGCAATGCGCCTATTGTATTTAAAAATAAATCATCAATATCAGTACACCGGTTATTCAGCAACTGGCTGACTTCGATAAAAAATGAAAAACAGAATCCAACGCTAAATATATGCCAGAAAGTATCCATCTTTTCACATGGGATAGGAAGTAATATGCCTAAAGGTACAAATAATACAACATTTAACAAATATGCGATACTATCAATTTCATTTGAAAAAGGAATAAGATTCAGTTGATTCGTGTTCATTTCCAACTGATAATGCAGTCCATCATACAAAGTTCCCACCCCGGTAAAATGATAAACACCTATTATGTAAATGGAAAAAAGTAAAAGACCTATGTAATGTGCAAAACCAAAGCTGATATGACGTTTCTTTCTCCAAAATCCATTGATGATTAGCACGATTAAAAATGGAACAAAGGCCGATAAAAATTCATATCCTGCAAAAATTAAAGTATCCATAAAACCACTCCTAGTTTATTTTTTTCATTCTATCATAGAAGTCTCCTAAAAACATTACATTAAAAAAAGTTTTCGGGTTTCTTTTGGAAATCTTTAGAAATTTCGCGCCAAATTTGTTATACTCAAATTATAAAATTTTTCGCTTAAAGAAAGGAGTCTTTATGAAAAAAATCTGGATGACTTCCCAAACACAGAAGAGAAAGCACAGCGCTTCCATAGGATTATGGAAATCGCTTTTTATGGTGATTTTTTTCATTACAATTTTTCTCTTCCTGCAATTTTTTCTTTTGAAACATGGACGTTCTACCCCGGCTGTTTCAACAACGCTCACATTACTGGCGGGAATGCTGCTCATTGGATATGCAGTAAGAAGTGGTAATCGAAATCTTCCTCATGTCTATGTATTTTTTCTGACAGAGGAGCATGAATTGTTTTATGTAGATGCACGCAGCCAACAGAGAGCGCACACGGATGGGGTACTGGGTGCTATGGAAATTTATGCAAAAGCTGATAAAATGCTGCAAAAAATAAAAAGCACCAATGAAATCCCAAAATCAGCAAGAAAAATTCTCTGGGTGAAAAGTATTCGGGAACGCCAACGGGATGTCAGTGTTGTTTGTCGTGTCCAGACACAGCAGGGAACGAACCTTGATGAAACCCTGTTTGTCAGTTATGAGGTTCCAGATGTACAAAGTCTTTTGCTGCAACTTGAAGCAAGAAAACGTGCCACAGGACCAGAAGCCCAGATGGATAAAAACCTTTTTTGTATGCTTATTAGTGTTGTTTTTCTCATTGGCTCTGGTATTCTTTGTTTTCTCAGTCATCCTTATCAGGCTTATCTGCCGGATAGATTGTACTATCCTTCCATGGCATTTACAGTAATTGCTCTGTGCTTTGTCCTGTATTATTTCCTGAAGCATCACAGAGGAGAAAAATGACAGCAGTTCTGTACCGTTCCGACAAATTTGAAGTTCTGACATTTGGATTTTGCCGGAACGGGAACTCTGCTTTTACTCTGTCTCTTTTGATACTTTAATGCTCCCATCTCCGCTTACGGAACTTAGAAATACTTTTCTTCCTTCTTCAGCCCTGATATTCTGAAATTCCAGGCTGCTGACCTTAACAGCACCTTTTACTTTCATATCTCCGCTAACGGTTTTGGTACAGGCATAGCAAGGCTCTCCCTGGCAGTCTAAATGTAGCTTTCCATCCCCACTTACCGTTTTAGCATATACACTCCGGCTGTCCAGATACTTCCCTCTGAAATCTCCACTGGTGGTATTACAGGTAAAGACATGGGTTTGTACGTGTTTATATTTCACATCTCCGCTCATTGTTTCTGCCACCATGCTCTGGGCATAAATTCTTTTTGCTTCAATATCACCGCTTTTGGTACGAAGGGAAATGCTCTGACAATGAATTTCCTCTGCCCCGATATCACCGGAAAAGGAAGAAAGGCTCATGGCTGTTACCGAAATTTGTTCTGCACAGATATCTCCACTGAGAGCTTCCACGCAGAGTTCTTCTATTCCTTGTGGGATTTCCAGAATCACCTGTTCTACCAGTCTTCCGAAAAATCCTCTTAGCATATTAATTCTCGGTATATTTCCGTCCCGTCTGTTACATACTCTTCCATAGTAGGTATTTTCCTGGATTTTATATTCCAGATATTTAAGATCAGAGGGATCCTCTGTATAAATATGAAAATGTCCGTCCAGGGAAGGAATGATTTTTATATCTGTTGCACCTGCCTGAAAACGAATCTTATGAAAAGTCTGCTGTTCAAACTCCTGGCTGCTCTCCCATTCCTGTTGAAATTTCTGAAAAGGTACCTGCTCCACCTCCGTAAAAGGTCTGGCAACTTCATGATCCCCATTTGAAGGTTCTCCTAAAAGTTCCTGAATCTCCTGAATCACATCCTCCGGGTTTCCAAGAGAATCGCAGATTTCCTCTTCACTTTTCCCCTGGGCCAGGGCATCCTGAAAATGTTCCTCATAGTCCCGGATAATTTCGTCCACATAATCTTTGTCATAAGCCTTTAATGCCTGTTCTATACAATTCAAATATTCTTCCTTTTTCATGCTGTTTTTCCTCCACACTAATGAATCAGCCGCCCTATGGCTGCTACAAAATCTTCCCACTCCAGTTTCAACATTCCCTGATAACCTCTTCCTTTTTCCGTAAGATGATAATATTTTCTGGCTGGGCCGCCTTCAGATTCTACCAGATAAGTCTCCACATACAGCTCATCCTTCAACTTCTTTAATATGGGATATAAGGTTCCTGTGGCAATGGACATTTCCTGAGAAATCTCTTCTGTAAGCTCATAGCCATATTTATCACCCTTTGCTAATTGAGAAAGCACACACAATTCCAGAGCGCCTTTTTTAAACTGTGCATTCAAAAAAATCCTCCTCTCTTCCTCTTATGCTGTCAGCAGTATTCTTTTTTATTTTCTATATCTTATCATATACTATTCTATAATGCAATATAGTATTTATAAAAATATATAAACACCGCTGTCACACAATTTCTAACTTGTATAACAGCGGTGTTTTCTATTTATGATACGGTTCCCCTGCCACAATCCGGTATCCCCGGTAAATCTGTTCCAGAAGAATCACCCGCATAAGCTGGTGGGGAAAGGTCATTTTAGAAAAACTGAGGGCATAGTCAGACTTTTTCAAAACTTCCTCCCCAAGGCCAATAGAACCGCCGATAATAAAGGTGATATGGCTTTTTCCCTGAACCCCCAGATTTTCTATTTTTTTTGCAAAAGCAACGGAATCCAGCATAGCGCCTCCGATTTCCAGGGTAATCACGTAACTGTCCTCTTTGATATGCTTTAAAATTCGTTCTCCCTCTTTCTGGCGTATCTGTCGCTCTACTGTTTCGCTTGCAGCATCCGGTGTTTTCTCATCTGCTACTTCAATAATTTCTAGTTTGCAATATTTACTCAGACGTTTGCTGTACTCAGCAATGGCATCTTTTAGATATTTTTCTTTGATTTTTCCTACGGTAATTACTGTAATTTTCATGCCTGCTGTGCCTCCTGTTCTTTCTTTTCTTTGCGCTTCCACTGATTCAGCCGTTCTTTCTCCTCTTTGGAAACCCGGTAGGATTCCCGGATTTTCTGGATTGCCTTGTTATGAGTAAAATCATCCAGAGTATTTTTCAGAAGAAAGTCCTCTGTTTTTTCAGGAAATTTCACATAACACACAGAGACAGCCCAGGCCACAGCCATTTTCACATAATATCCCTCATGATGAATGTCAGAAAAACAGTTCAAAATTCTGTCAATAAATGCCTCCTGAACAAAAAAATCCAAAAGACATACCACTGCAAAGCGGATTTCATACTCCTGGCTACTGTTTAAATAAGGCTCAAGAAAAGAAAACCACTCTTCTTGATTTTTCTTCATAAATTTATAAGTGGTACAGCAACTGTCGCATACAGCCCAGTTATTGATAAGGGGGATAAATTTTTTTAACTCTCTTTTCTGCTCCTCCATGGGAAATTTGGCATATCCAATCATCATGCCGCGAATCATCACTTCCTCATAGATTTCCGGTTGAAAATCCTCTATGAATCCGTAATAGTCTTCTTTTGCCGCTTTTTTTGCCAGTTCCCGCAAAATAGGAATTCTTACACCCATCATTTTCGTAAGACCTGGAACCAGAGAAGTGTGAAACTGTTTATAGGTCTCATCTATGTGCTTTTGAAGCTCACCTCTTAGCCATGCTGTTATTTGATTCGATTCCTTCATAAGGTTGCTCTCTCCTTTAAACTTAAAAAACGGTACAGATTTCAAAGTATCTGCACCGTTTCTATACAGTCTATGTATTATTTTGTTTTGTTCTTGATAAATTCATCAATGCCTTTTGCAGCCGCTTTTCCTGCACCCATAGCCAGAATAACAGTAGCTGCGCCGGTTACTGCATCGCCACCGGCGTAAACGCCTTCTTTGGATGTTTTTCCGGTTTCTTCATCTGCAATGATACATTTTCTTCTGTTGATATCCAGGCCAATGGTAGTAGAAGAAATCAGTGGGTTTGGAGAAGTTCCAAGAGACATGATCACTGTGTCTGCTTCCATCTCAAATTCTGAACCTTCAATAACCACCGGACGTCTTCTTCCGGAAGCATCTGGCTCCCCTAATTCCATGCGTACACATTTGATTGCCTTTACCCATCCGTTTTCATCTGCCAGGATTTCAACCGGGTTTGTCAGAAGGTCAAAGATAATGCCTTCCTCTTTCGCATGGTGTACTTCTTCCTTTCTGGCCGGAAGTTCTTCTTCACTCCTTCTGTATACTACATGAACCTCAGCGCCTAAACGAAGAGCAGTTCTTGCAGCATCCATGGCAACATTACCGCCGCCTACAACAACAACCTTCTTGCCGATTACGATTGGTGTATCGTGGTCATCACGAAAAGCTTTCATCAGGTTGCTTCTTGTAAGGTATTCGTTGGCAGAGAATACTCCGTTTGATACTTCTCCCGGAATTCCCATAAACATTGGAAGACCAGCTCCTGAACCAATAAATACTGCCTCGAAGCCTTCGTTTTCCAGTAACTCATCAATGGTAGTAGATTTACCGATAATAACATTTGTTTCAATCTTAACACCTAAAGATTTTACGTTTTCTACTTCTTCTTTTACAACTTTTTCTTTTGGAAGACGGAATTCAGGAATACCGTATACCAAAACACCGCCGGCTTCATGAAGGGCTTCAAAGATAGTAACATCATAACCCATTTTTGCCAGATCACCGGCGCAGGTAAGTCCGGAAGGACCGGAACCGATGACTGCTACTTTGTGTCCGTTTTTCTCAGCCGGAGCTTCTGGTTTAATACCGTTTTCTTTTGCCCAGTCTGCAACAAAACGTTCCAGTTTACCAATGGAAACAGCCTCTCCCTTAATGCCTCTGATGCAGACACCTTCACACTGAGACTCCTGAGGACAGACACGTCCACAGACAGCAGGCAGTGCGCTGGACTGACCGATTACTTTATATGCTTCTTCAAAATTGCCTTCTTTTACTTCGTGAATAAAAGCAGGAATATTAATAGATACAGGACATCCTTTGATACATTTTGCGTTTTTACAGTTTAAGCAACGCGCTGCTTCTTCCATAGCTTCTTCTTTGTTATATCCCAGACAAACTTCTTCAAAGTTTGTTGCTCTTACCTGTGGATCCTGTTCTCTTACAGGAACTTTTTCTAATACGTTTCCCATTATTCGTCACCTCCGCAGTGTCCGCATCCGCCATGGTGGGTATCACCCTCCTGCAGCTTCAGCATTGCTCTTCCTTCTTCTGTCTTGTACATCTGCTGTCTCTTCATAGCCAGATCCCAGTCAATGGCATGTCCATCAAATTCAGGACCGTCAACGCAGGCAAATTTCACTTCTCCGCCTACAATCACACGACAAGCACCGCACATACCAGTACCGTCTACCATAATCGGGTTCATGGAGACAATCGTAGGAATTTCGTATTTCTTTGTGGTCAGGCAGCAGAATTTCATCATAATCATAGGACCAATGGCAACACATTTGGTATAGGTTTTGCCTTCTGCTACTAAATCGTCGATTACTTTTGTAACCATACCGCTGCGGCCATAGGAACCATCATCTGTGGTAATGTAGAGATTACCTGCTACTGCTTCCATTTCTTTTTCCAGGATAATCAGGTCTTTTGTTTTTGCTCCCACAATAACATCAGCATCAATACCATGTTCATGAAGCCATTTTACCTGAGGATATACCGGAGCAGTACCAACACCACCGGCTACAAACAGGATTTTTTCTTTCTTTAATTCTTCTAAATCTTCATTTACAAACTCAGAGGGACATCCCAGAGGTCCAACGAAATCCTGGAAAGCATCTCCTGCCTGTAATGTTGTAAATTTTTCTGTAGATGCTCCAATAGGCTGGAATACGATGGTTACAGTTCCTTCTTCTCTGTCATAATCACAGATGGTCAAAGGAATTCTCTCTCCTGCATCATCTAATTTTACAATGATGAACTGACCCGGTTCACAATGTTTTGCTACCATGGGTGCTTCTACAACCATGAGATATACAATCTCATTCAGCTTTTCTGCTTTTCGTATCTTGTACATAATGTCCTCCTCTTATTTCATACGGAATTTCGGCTTTCCCTCCACTCCGGTATCATCATTACCCTACAGTATAAGGCAATCTGAATAAAAATTCAATCCGTTTTCTTGGTTTATCAGGAAACTTTGTGCAATCTGCCCGTTTCCCTTCTATAATTTTCCATTTTTAGTTGTAATACACATACATTTTACTGCTTACCGGACTGATTTTTCCTCTTTCATCCACTGCAATCGCAGAAAAAGTATGCTCTCCCGTAGGCATTGCAATGGGTCCTGTATATTTGCTGCTTTCCAGGGTAGGTTCTTCATCAAAGGCATAGTAAATATCACAGCCATCCTGGGCGGTCACAATAATTTGTTCTGCATACTCATACTGTCCGTCGCTTGGAGAAATCAAAGGTTTCTCCGGCGCTTCGTAAGTAATCTGGTAGGTTTCTTCTCCTACTTCACTGGGAATATTTTTCTCATTGTAAGCAATATATTTCAGAGTTATTTTACCCTCTTCCTCCAGGGAAATGGGTCCCTCATACTTCTGGCTTGAGGTATCAGGTTTGGAACCATCCAGGGTATAGTATACCTGAGTTCCCTCTAAAAGATTGTTAAATTCCAAAGAAAGAGCTTCTGTATATTCGCCACCGCCCTGGGAAACGGTTGGAAGTGGACAGACATAACTCTGGTACATATCCTGCATTTCCTCACTGGCATTTGCCATAAGGTCCCGGATTTTTTCATACTCCTCCTGATTCTCATAGAGACGCAAAAGCTCGCCATAGGCGCTGGTATTATCCGGGAACTCCTTCACAACCTCCAAAAGAATGTCCAAAGCGGCTGCCTCATCTTCGTTTTTCAGATAAATTTTAGCCTGCAGAATATTTGCTTCTGCACTGTCCGGTCTTAAAGCCAAAGCCTGCTGCACATACTTCATGGCATCTTCGTAGTTCTTATTGCTGAATTTTGTCTCTGCCTGAGCCATCTGAAAGTCAAAGGAATTGTGCTGAGTCTGATAAACAAAAAATAGTCCCAGTCCTGCTGCAACCACCACTACTGCTGCACAGCTTCCCAGAATCATATTTTTCTTCCTTTTCCTGCGCCTCTCCTGCTCTGCTTTTCGCTGCTGCCGCTCTCTTTCCTTCTGGGCTTCCAGCTCCTTTTTCTTTTTTTCCTGTTCCATTAACTCTTTCTGTCTCAGAATAGTCTCTAAAGTATGATATTCCGGGACCCACTGTACCTCTTTGCCACACTTTGGGCAAAACAAGGTTCCATCTTCAAACTCTGCACCACAGTTTGTACACTTCATGCGATTCTATCCTCATTTTCTATAAATATTCATCAATAAACTGCTCATATTCTTCCATAGACATCAAAACCTTTCTTGGCTTTGTGCCTTCTTCTTCTCCGACTACACCGGCTTCACAAAGCTGATCCATAATTCTGGCTGCCCTGTTAAATCCGATTTTAAATACCCTTTGAAGCATTCCTATGGAAGCCTTATCTTTCTCAATAATAAATTTACCTGCATCCTTAAAATATGCATCTCTGTCATTACCATTGTCCTGTCCCTGGGGAGCAGCTTCTTTTACTGCCTCGATTTTTTCCTGAATATCCTTATCATAGGCTGCCTCCGGATGCTGGCTTGCTAAAAATGCCACCACATCTCCCACTTCCTGGTCACTGACAAAAGCCCCCTGCACCCGGGCAGGCTTCTGATAGCCCTGGGGATAAAAAAGCATATCACCTTTTCCCAGAAGTTTTTCTGCCCCGTTCATATCCAGAATGGTTCTGGAGTCCACGCCGGAAGAAACAGAAAAGGCAATTCTGGAAGGCATGTTTGCCTTAATGAGTCCTGTAATAACATTGACAGAAGGTCTCTGGGTGGCAATAATCAGATGAAGCCCTGCTGCTCTGGCAAGCTGTGCCAGACGACAGATAGAATCTTCCACCTCTCCGGGAGCAACCATCATAAGGTCAGCAAGCTCGTCTACAATAATGACAATCTGAGGCAGCTTTTTCGGCTTGTTTTCATCCTGAATATCCTCAATAGATGCCACTTTTTCATTATATCCCTTTAAATCCCGGACATTATACTGTGCAAATTTATTGTAGCGTTCTGTCATTTCCGCTACTGCCCAGTTTAAGGCTCCTGCTGCTTTTTTCGGATCTGTGACCACTGGAATAAACAAATGGGGAATACCATTATAGACACTTAATTCCACCACTTTAGGATCAATCATAATTAATTTTACATCATCCGGGGATGCTTTGTAAAGAATACTCATGATTAAAGTATTAATACATACGGATTTACCGGAACCTGTAGCGCCTGCAATAAGCAGATGGGGCATTTTCGCAATATCTGCAATCACCGGTTTCCCTGCAATATCTTTTCCTGCTGCAAAAGCCAGGTTTGATTTATGATGCTGAAATTCCGGAGACTGAAGCAGATCCCGCAACATAACCGTACTGTTATTGGCATTTGGAACCTCAATTCCCACCGCCGCTTTGCCTGGAATAGGCGCTTCAATACGGATATCCGTAGCGGCCAGATTTAATTTAATATCATCGGTAAGTCCCACAATCTTGCTTACTTTTACACCCTGTTCCGGCTGCAGCTCATATCTGGTAACCGTAGGTCCGCAGCTTACATCTGTAATTGTCACGTTGACGCCGAAATTATGTAAGGTATCCTGCAGCTTTCTGGCTGTTTCCCGCAAATGACTGTCCGAATCCCCTGTATTTTTCTGTCCCTTTTTCAGCAGAGACAAAGACGGAAACTTATATTCCTTTTTTTCCAGGGTTTCTTTGCTGACAATTTCCTCTTTTACCGCATCCACTCCCTGCTGGATTTCCTCTTTGGAAGAACGTGGATTTTTGGCAGTATTTGTCTGTGTTTTGTTCTCCTCCTGAGGAACTCCCTCTTCAATAGCTGCAATTTCTTCCAGATCCTGAACCAGATGATCTGCTCTGTGAATAGGAAATGCTTTTTCCGGTATAAAGGGTTCTTCTATGGTTGTTTCCTTTTCCGGCTCTTTTTCCGGTTCCGGCGTCTCTTCTTTTTTCTTCAGGAGAATCTGTTCCTGGAAAATTTTCTTCCGCTCTTTTTTTACCGTATCTTCGGAATCTTCCAGAGTTCTCTTATGCCGCTTTTGGCGGCGCTGCTCCTGTTGTTCCTGTTCCTCCTCTTCTTCCTGGCGGATACGCGCCTCCTCCAAACGTCTCTGTCTGTGCTGTGCTGCGTTTCTGTACATCCATCTGCTGCACTTACGTATCATATCAAACATGGATTTCTGGGTAATAAGCACCAGGGAAATCATAATGGACACTCCGGCAATCACATACGTCCCTACCGTTCCAAAAGCCTGTACACACAGTCTGCAAAGAATGCCGCCTACCAGACCTCCTCCGGTTTTATACTCTGCTGATACTTCATAATAGGTGAAAATTTCTTTCTCAAACACAGCTCCTTCTGTAAGAATCTGCATAAACATACAGGCTGCCAGAAAGAACAGAAGAAAGCCAGCCATTTTCCGGTAGGCTCTGGGATTTCTTCCGTTGGAAATCACAAAGGCAATACCCAAAAACATAAAAATTGGCAGGGGATAACAAACCAGCCCTACCAGCCCGAAAAAGAAACTGCTAATGGCATTTCCAACCGTGCCTCCAATGCCAAAGTTGCTGATTAACAGAACAATGGAAATTGCCAGAACTGTCCAAAGAGTTACTTCTGCCTCAATAGAAGTCCCGGATACCGTTGTTTTTACTTTCTGAGGCTGTTTTCTTTTTCCTGATTTTGTACTTTTTTGATTCCTGTTATTTTTTCTGGCTGCCGCCATCCATCATCTCTCCCCTCATAATACAAAATTACAAACCACTGCTGCAGTACCTGCCAGAAAACAGTACACTGCAAAATAAACAAATCTTTTTTTTCGTACCAGATTCAGCATCATTTTAATACAAAAATATCCCACAATCCCTGCTGCCAGGGCAGAGATTCCATAGGTTCCTATAATCTCCGGGGACAGTCCTTTGCCTCCATTTTGAGACAATTCCAAAACAGCAGCTCCCACAACCGTTGGAACAGCAGCAAGGAAGGAATATTTCACTGCAAACTTTTTATTAAATCCCAGTAAAAGGCACAGGGCAATGGTAATACCGGAACGGGAAATTCCCGGAAATACAGCAATTCCCTGGACAATCCCAATGGCAAGCGCTGCTGTCCACCCTACATCTTTTGGAATCTTATTTCCTGCGGGAAAGAAGTCTACCACCAGCAGAAAAACACCTGTGAAAAAAAATCCCATTGCCGGAGCCAGAAGGTTTTCTTTTGCCTGGGCAGCCCTGCCTTCTAACAAAAAGCCCATAATGGCAGTGGATAAAGTAGTCACTGCAAGGAGCAAAAGCAGTTTCCGGTAATTGTTGGAAATCAGCTTTCGATATCGTCTGGCATCCTGTTGGTTTCTGTTGTGAAAGTAGGTTTTCAGGTTCTCAAATGCATCATAGAGCATTTTGCAGCCTTCCAGGAAAAGGCGTTTTAAATCCTGCCAGAAGGCAGCAAGAATAGCCCCAAGAGTTCCTATATGGAGCAACACCTCAAAGGTAAATCCTGTCTGATTCTTTATTTGAAACAAATTTTCTAAAATGGCTAAATGACCGGAACTGCTTACAGGAAGAAATTCTGTAATACCCTGTACCAGTCCCAGCAGCAATGCCTGTATCACTGACATTTGTACATCCTCTTCATTCGTATTTATTATCAAATGTTTATTCTATCATAGATTTTTCATTCGTACAACTTATTTCTGCGATTCAATCAGCTCATAAAGCTTTTTCATGGCTTCCTGAATGCCTCCGGTTTCGTCAATCAGTCCTTCCTCCACTGCTTCACGTCCTTCCAGCATGGTTCCCACATCCTTCACCAGTTGTGAGGTGTCCAGCATCAGTTCCTCCATGCGCTCCTTGGACATATGGGAATGGCTGGATACAAATCCGGTTATCCGGTCCTGGATTTTCTCCATATTTCGGTAGCTTTGCATCACGCCAATAAACATGCCATTGCTCCGTACCGGATGCACTACCATGGTGGCGCTTGGAACAATAAAGGAATAATCAGCAGAAACTGCCAGGGGAACCCCAATGGAATGTCCGCCTCCCAAAACCAGGGAAACCGTGGGCTTGCTAAGAGATGCGATCATCTCTGCAATGGCAAGACCCGCCTCCACATCACCGCCTACGGTATTTAACAGAATCAGAAGCCCGTCAATCTCCCGGCTGTCTTCAATCATAGCAAGCTTTGGCAAAACATGTTCGTATTTGGTGGTTTTGCTGTTATTGGGAAGACATTCATGGCCTTCCACCTCTCCTATTACGGACAAAAGCTGAATATGATACTGCTTCTCATTTTCTTCCAGCAGTACTTCTCCAAGCTCTGTAATTTCCTCATTTTGTTTTTCTGTTTTTTCCAGCTTTTCCTGTTTTTCTTCAGACATAACAATACCTCCAGATTTTCTTCTGGAGGTATTATGTGTATCCTTTTGTTTTTTATACATAAAGGGGCTTATTCATCCCAGTTGTGCCACACGTCTGTGACATCATCATCGTCATCCAGTAAGTCCAGGGTTTTCTGAAGGTTCTTGATATCCTGTTCGTCTGTAAGTTCCACATAAGTCTGAGGAATCATAGCCACCTGAGCTTCCATCATAGGAATGCCTTCTTTTTCCAGGGCTTCTCTTACAGTGCTGAACTCATCCGGATCTGTAAGAATTTCGTAGCTGTCTTCCTCTTCTGCGAAATCTTCTGCGCCTGCATCCAGGGCAATCATCATCAGGTCGTCTGCATCCATTTCACATTCTTCCTTATCAATGATAATCTGTCCTTTGTTATCAAACATAAAAGATACAGAGCCAGGGGTTCCGATATTTCCATTTCCCTTGGTAAAATAGCTTCTTACGTTTCCGGCAGTACGGTTTTTATTGTCTGTAAGAGTTTTTACGATAATCGCTACGCCATTTGGTCCATATCCTTCATAGGTAAGCACCTCAAAGTTATCTGCATTGGCATCTCCGGCCGCTTTCTTAATGCCACGATCAATGGTATCGTTTGGCATGTTGTTTGCTTTTGCCTTTGCAATAACGTCACGCAGCTTGCTGTTATTGGCAGGATCCGGACCTCCCTCTTTTACTGCAACTACGATTTCTCTTCCGATTACAGTAAAGATTTTACCTTTCTTGGCATCGTTTTTTTCTTTCTTGTGCTTTATATTTGCAAATTTTGAATGTCCTGACATGCTTCTTCTCCTTTTTCTTCCTGGGGCAGCTTCTCTACCCGCACTTTTTGTATGGTATTATTTTCCACCCCAAGGATGGTAAATACATATCCCTTTGCTTTTATTTCTTTATCCTCAGACAGATTCGGAACATGTCCGAGAACAGAAGTCAGATACCCGTTTAAAGTATCAAAATCCTCTTCATCAAAATCAGAATCCAGAACCTCATCCACCTGCTCTAAAGGAGTCAGTCCTTCCATAATCAGGGAGTCATCGGTCTGAACCTGAATGTAATGCTCTTCTTCATCGTATTCATCCAGAATATTTCCTACGATTTCCTCCAGAATATCCTCCATGGTGACAATTCCCGAAGTCTGGCCATACTCATCCACCACAATAACCATGTGGATTTTCTTTGCCTGCATTCTCTGGAACAAATCATTGATGTTTCTGGTTTCCGGCACATAAATCGCTTCCCGGATTAAGTGTGGAATCATTCCAATGGGAGAATCCTCACAGTTTCCAAGGGTAATCTGCTTCATAACGTCCTTTAAATGCAGAATTCCCACAATATTGTCAATATCTTCCCGGTATACAGGATAACGGGAATTGCTGTTTTCCAGCATATAAGACAGCGCATCTTTTAACAGCGTAGTTTCATTTAAGGCATGGAGATTTTTTCTGTGGGTCATAATATCTCTTGCCTCTGTCTCAGAAAACTCCATGATATTCTGAATCATCTCTGCTTCACTTTCCTCAATTACCCCTTGCTCATGGGCATCATCCACCATGGAAATAATCTCTTCTTCTGTCACATCATCTTCCTGCTGATTAGGGTCAACGCCAAAAAGACGCACCACCAAATTAGAAAGCCTGGTGCTTAAAAAAGTGACCGGCCAGAAAATTGCCACAAAAGCTTTTACAATACCTGCTGTCCGGTAGACCCAGCGATCCGGATCATGATTAAAGATTTTTTTTGCGGACAGGACTCCCAGCGCAATGAGAATAATCAGAGAAACCAGATACACCAGAAGAAATGCCACGTCCCAGTATATGATCTGAGGAATCTGAATATCTGCCACCTGATTCAGTTGTCTTATCCAGGAGTAAACATAAGGAGTAATGGCTCTTACTCCCACATATCCGGCTAAAATACTGAGAAAAATTGCTGTGGTGGATATGGTGTTTACAATCGCTCCGGGATGCTGAATCACATCCAGAAGCCAGAGGGATTTCTTATCCTTTTGTTCCAGGGCCCTTTTTTCAATCTCACTTTCACTGACCTTTTGTATGGCAGCGCCAAAGCCATACATAATCCCGTTTCCCATAATAAATAAAGTAAATACCGTCAGAGCCCACAAAGGGCTGCTACCGTCATCCATAAATTCTTTTAATTCCTTCTTTCTTCTTCAGTCTTTTGGAACGGTAAAACCGTACCATGAATAAAATACCATTTTCCGTATCTTTCGTCAAGATTTCCTTTTTTGAAAAGCCACCTGGCTATGTAAGCAGTTCCAGGCTGATACAAAGGGCATGGTTCACCTTGTTCAGAATCTCCGCATCCAAATGACACACCTTATCCTTTAGCCGGCGTTTGTCAATGGTGCGAAGCTGTTCCAGCAAAATCACAGAATCCTTGACAATGGCATAGGAAGAAGCGTCAATCTCAATATGCGTAGGAAGTTTGGCTTTATTCATCCTGGAAGTGATGGCAGCACAGATAACAGTTGGGCTGTGCTTGTTCCCAA
The DNA here is from genome assembly GCA_902363515.1 of Bacillota bacterium. Taxonomy (GTDB): domain Bacteria; phylum Bacillota; class Clostridia; order Lachnospirales; family Lachnospiraceae; genus Blautia. Next base: position 50,129 of record CABJAN010000002.1, read on the forward strand.
TATCATTCTGAATAATCAGAACCGGTCTGACACCGCCCTGTTCACTTCCAACCACAGGACGCAGATCCGCATAAAAAATATCGCCTCGTTTGATAATCACACATTTCACACTCCGATTTTTTCTATTTCGATGTTTTATATCTGGTAATTATTCTTCCCAGCTTTTTTGTGTGTATTCATGTATTATCCAGGGTATTTTTTATTTCTGTTTTGTTTCCCGGTAAACCCGCGGCACCCGTTTGCTGATACAGCAGGCAAATTCATAGTTAAATCTGCCGGAGAGATCTCCCAGTTCTTCCATGGTGATACAATCCTTTTGGTCTCTTCCAAGAAGGGTCACCTGATCCAGTTCCCTGGCCTCCGGTATATCCGTAACATCCACCATAAACTGATCCATGCAGACTCTTCCAAGAATCGGCGCCCGTTTTCCGCGAATCAGCACACTGCCTTTATTAGACAGCCCTCTGGCATAACCATCTGCATACCCCACCGGTATGGTGGCTACCCGGGTCTTTCTGGTTGTTGTAAAAATGCCTCCATAGCTGATTTCAACGCCTGGCTCTACGGTTTTTATGTACGCAATGTGACTTCTCAGACTCATAAGCGGTTTTAAAGGCACTGGTTCCTGCTCTACTTCAGGAGACGGATATAAACCGTAAAGAATGATTCCTGCCCTTACAGCGTCCAGATTTGCTTCCTGCATACGAATAATTCCAGCGCTGTTGGAACAGTGTTTCATGGGAATGGACAATCCCTTTTCTTCCAGGGCATGAAGAAATTCCTGAAATTTTTCATACTGTATCCTGGCAGGGGCGATATCTGTTTCATCTGCCCTTGCAAAATGGGTAAAAATACCTTCTACTTCAATTCCGGGAAGCCTGGAGATTTCCAGAATTTCAGGAACGTCTGTTTCCACATTCCGGTAGCCGATTCTGGTCATACCAGTATCAATTTTAATATGTATTTTCAATGTTTTTCTGGCTCTTACTGCTGCTTTTGACAATTCCTGTGCCATGGACTTTTTAAAAACAGCCGGTCTGAAATCCATATCCACGATTTTCTGGTAATCCTCCTGATAAGTATATCCCAAAATGAGGATGGGACTGGTAATTCCGGCTTCCCGCAGTTCTATGCCCTCTTCTACAGTTGCTACTGCAATTCCCCAGACGCTAGGATCCTGCTGGATTCTTTTTCCAAGGGGAACTGCCCCATGTCCATAACCGTCTGCTTTTAAAACAGCGATGATTTTGGTTCCAGGTTTTAAATTTTTCTTAATATGTTCCAGGTTATACGTCATGGCATCCAGGTCAATTTCTGCCTGAATCCTGCTGTGCATATTCATGATAATTGTGTTCCTTCTTTCTGTGCAGTCTTTAAAAGTTCTCCTGCGCTTTGTATAATGTCACTTGCCAAAAGTGCGGCTTTTCCACTCTTGTCTGCCGCCCGGTCACCGGCTGCCCCGTGAAGGTATACCCCAAGACTGGCTGCCTGTTCAGGCGGATATCCCTGCGCCAGCAGTCCCAGAAGAATGCCTGTTAAAACATCTCCGCTTCCCGCTGTTGCAAGCCCGTCATTTCCGGAGAGGTTGATATAGGTCTCTCCCTTTGGGGTACTGATGACAGTTCTGGCATCTTTACATATTAAGACAGCAGAAAGCTCTTTGGCAAGCCTTTTTGTAAGATTCAGAGGATTTTTTTTCCACTCACCGGGAGAAATCCCTGAAATCCTGGCAAGTTCTCCCAGGTGAGGCGTAAGCATCACCTGGCCTGTATGTGCTTTTAAGTTAGGAATGCGGTCTTTTAGAAGATTTAAAGCATCCGCATCCAGAACCAGGGGCTTCTGGCAATGTGTAAGAAGAATATCCAAAAGCTTTGCTGCCTGTTTTGAGGTTCCAAGCCCAGGGCCAATCCCCACTACATCCGCCCAGTCCAGGCTGTCTGCCAACAGTTCCTGCAAATCCGTATCCTCCCCATAAGTCTGAAGCATTGCTTCCGGGAAGCAGGAAAAAAGGCTGCGATTTTCTTCTCTGGTACAGATTTTCAGCATACCTGCTCCTGTTCTCATAGCTGCCATGCCACTGAGGTAAGCAGCACCAAACATGCCGCTGCTTCCTGCCACCAGCAGAATTTTTCCAAAGGTACCTTTGTTTCCCTCCGGCTTTCTGACAATGTGCTCAAGGTCTCTTTTCTCACAGGCAAAAATGACTGAAGACCCTTCTTCTTTTTTCGGCGCATAAATCCCCACATCTGCCACCAACAGCTTTCCTGCATAGGACGCACCGGGATAGAGACACAATCCGGCTTTTAAAAAGGCAAACGTAACTGTCAAATCTGCATGTACTGCACAGCCCAGTATCTGTCCGGTATCTGCTGAAATACCGGAAGGAATATCCACAGACAAAATCTTTCCCTGGTAGTGTGACAGGTTCCTTATTACTTCCCCATAAATTCCGGTTACCTCACGGGAAAGCCCCACGCCGAAAATTGCATCTACAATAGTAGTATATTCCTTTTGGTGAAAAGTCTTGACAAAGGATAATCCATATTTTTTTCCAATATCTATCTGTTTTTTCATTTCTTCCGTAAAATGTTCCGGATTTCCCAAAATGCAGACATCGGTTTGATGCCCCCATAAGTGCAGAAGTCTGGCAATCACCACCCCGTCTGCTCCGTTGTTTCCGCTGCCGCACAGTATCAGCACTTTCTCAAGAGGAAACTCAGACTCCCTTAATGCATTGGCGGCAGCCAGCCCTGCGCGCTCCATAAGTACCAGAGATGGAACTCCCATTTCTTCTATGGTATCACGATCCAAAGCTTTCATTTCTTTTCCTGTTACAATCCGCTTCATGACATACCCAGTCCTTTCTGAAAAAGGCTGGCGCAATCTTTCTTCGCGCCAGCCTTTCTTTTTTTATTTCTCCTGCTCTGCTGCCTGACAGTTTAAATTGTAGGATAAACGCATCAGACTTTCCGAAAGATGGACATTTTCAACAATCACATCCTTTGGTACGTTTAAATCCAGATGAGCAAAATTCCAGATGGCTTTAATCCCGTTTTTTACCAGAAGGTCTGCTGCCTCCGCAGCATTGTTTTTCGGTAATGTCAGGGTAGCAATCTCCACCTTTTCTTCTTTTAAAAACTGAGGCAGTTCTTCCATCATACGGATTTCATTTCCGCGAATAGAAATTCCTTTTAAAACCGGATTCACATCAAAAATCCCCACAATTTTAAAACCACGTTTCTCAAATTTTACATAATTTGCAAGAGCCTGTCCCAAATTGCCGGCTCCTATGATAATCATATGATGGGTTTTATCAAGACCCAGGATTTTTCCAATCTCCTCATATAAATACGGAACATTATATCCATACCCCTGCTGGCCAAAACCGCCGAAATTGTTTAAATCCTGACGAATCTGCGATGCTGTTACCCGCATCTTGGCGCTTAACTCATTGGAGGATATCCGTTCTACACCTTCTTCTATGAGTTCGCCTAAATATCGGTAATAGCGGGGTAGTCTCTTTATTACTGCTTTTGATATGCACTTTTCCTCCACGTTTCACCCTCCTGTACCCAAAAATACACATTTCTATGCTTCATTATATAGAATTGTTAAATTAAAGTCAATATTATTCATTTTATCTGTTGTCAAATTCCTTTTGTCCGATATATAATAGATACTGATTATCACAAAAAGGAGATGATACCTCATGATTTTAGCATGTCAGAATATAGAAAAATCCTTTGACGGCGTTACGATTCTAAAAGACGCCAGTTTTCACATAGAAGAACGGGAAAAAGCTGCTTTAGTCGGTATTAACGGTGCGGGTAAGTCTACACTTTTCCGTATGATTGTAGGAGAATTAGCTCCGGATAACGGACAGGTGATTTTATCCAAAGGGAAAACCCTTGGTTATCTGGCACAGCATCAGGAATTAAGCAGCCAGCTAAGCATCTATGACTCTCTTCTTCAGGTAAAACAACATATCCTGGATATGGAAGACCGGATGCGGGACATGGAACTTCAAATGAAGCACACCACAGGAGAAGAACTGACAAAGCTTATGGAAGCTTATTCCAGACTTACCCATGAGTTTGAACTGGAAAACGGTTATGCTTACAAAAGTGAACTGGTTGGTGTCTTAAAAGGTCTGGGATTTTCTGAAGAAGATTTTGAAAAACCGGTTGCCACTCTTTCCGGTGGACAAAAAACCAGAGTTGCCCTTGGCAGGCTGCTGCTCTCTAAGCCGGATATCATCCTGCTGGATGAGCCTACCAACCATTTGGACATGGATTCCATTGCATGGCTGGAAACTTATCTTCTAAACTATCCGGGAGCGGTTTTCATTGTGTCCCATGACCGTTATTTTCTGGACAAAGTCGCTACTAAAATCATCGAAATCGACAATGCCAAAGTAACCTCTTTTACAGGAAATTATTCTGCCTACAGTGAGAAAAAGGCCATGCTCCGAAAAGCGGCTTATCAGGCTTACTTAAACCAGCAGCAGGAAATCAAACACCAGGAAGAGGTTATTGCAAAGTTAAAGTCCTTTAACCGGGAAAAATCCATCCGAAGAGCAGAAAGCCGGGAAAAAATGCTGGAAAAAATAGAAGTTCTGGAAAAGCCTGCTGAAGTAGATGATTCCATGCGGATTTCTCTGCGCCCCAGAATTACCAGCGGAAATGACGTACTTACCGTAGAGCATTTAAGCAAATCCTTTCCTTCCACCCCCTTGTTTGAGGACTTGAATTTTTCCGTTAAACGGGGAGAACGTGTGGCAATTATTGGAAATAACGGAACCGGAAAAACCACGATTTTAAAGATTTTAAATCAGCTTCTTCCTGCGGATGAGGGATGTTTCCATCTTGGCAGCAAGGTTCACATTGGCTATTATGACCAGGAACATCATGTACTGCATATGGAAAAGACGATTTTCCAGGAAATTCAGGATGACTATCCAAAACTTACCAATACCGAAATCCGAAACCTTCTGGCAGCCTTTTTGTTTACCGGAGATGATGTATTCAAGCTGGTATCTGCCCTAAGCGGTGGAGAACGGGGACGCGTTTCCCTGGCAAAGCTTATGCTTTCAGAAGCAAACTTCCTGATTTTGGACGAGCCTACCAACCATTTGGATATTACCTCTAAGGAAATTTTAGAAGAGGCGTTGAATAATTATGAAGGAACGGTTCTATATGTTTCTCATGACCGTTATTTCATTAACAAAACCGCTACCAGAATTTTAGAACTGACGAACCAGAGACTGGTAAATTATATTGGCAATTATGATTATTATCTGGAAAAAAAGGAAGAATTAACGCAGATTTACGCTCCTTCTCAGGAGGAAGAGCTTGTTCCGGAAACCGTATCTGCCACAAAGCTGGACTGGAAACAGCAAAAAGAAGAACAGGCACGTATGCGGAAGCGGGAAAATGACTTGAAAAAAACAGAAAAAGCCATTGAGGAGCTGGAAACAAGGGATAAGGAAATTGACGAAGAAATGTCTGACCCACAGGTTGCCACCAATGTCTCAAAATGCGTTGCCCTGTCAAAAGAAAAAGCAGAAATTGCAGAAAAATTAGAAGAACTTTACGAAAAGTGGGAAGAACTGGCACAGTAGCCAGTTCTTCTCTTTGTCTATGGTATATTATTTTTATGGATAACTGCCGTTTAAGAAGCCTGTGCTTCCAGCGCTTTACGAATTGCCAGAATAAACTCTTTGCTGTTTAAAACAACCGGGTGTTCCAGCGTTGTAATAAGAGCCAGGTCTTTTGTCATGCTTCCCTCTTCAATGACGCGAATGGTCGCCTCCTCCAACTTGTCTGCAAAGGTCTGCAGTTCTGGGTTCTCATCCAGTTCCCCACGTTTTCTAAGAGCGCCGGTCCAGGCAAAAATGGTGGCAACGGAGTTGGTAGAAGTCTCTTCTCCCTTTAAATGTTTATAATAGTGGCGCTGTACCGTTCCATGGGCTGCCTCATACTCAAAGTATCCATGAGGCGATACCAGAACCGAAGTCATCATAGCCAGGGAACCAAAAGCAGAGGATACCATATCACTCATAACATCTCCGTCATAATTCTTGCATGCCCAGATAAAGCCGCCTTCGGCTTTCATTACTCTGGCAACTGCATCATCAATCAATGTATAGAAATAGGTAATCCCTGCCTTTTGGAATGCTTCCTGAAATTCCTTTTCATAAATTTCCTGAAAAATATCCTTAAAGGTATGGTCATATTTCTTAGAAATGGTGTCCTTGGTAGAAAACCACACATCCTGTCTGGTATCCAGGGCATAAGTAAAACAGCTTCTTGCAAAGCTTTCAATGGAAGCATCCAAATTATGCATGCCCTGAACAACTCCTGCCCCGGTAAATTCATGTACCAGTTCCCTGGTTTCTGTTCCATCCTTGGCAGTATAGACCAGTTCTACCTTGCCAGGCTTTGGAATAACCATTTCTGTATTTTTATACACATCTCCATAGGCATGTCTTGCCAGAGTAATGGGCTTTTTCCAGTTTTTTACACAGGGTTCAATTCCTTTCACAAGAATAGGAGCCCGAAACACCGTACCGTCTAACATGGAACGAATGGTGCCATTTGGACTTTTATACATTTCTTTTAGATGATACTCTTCCATTCTGGCCGCATTGGGTGTAATGGTGGCGCATTTTACAGCTACTTTATATTCCTTTGTGGCATTGGCTGCATCTATGGTTACCTGGTCATTGGTTTCATTTCTATGTTCCAGACCCAGGTCATAGTACAGGGTTTTCAGTTCCACAAAGGGTTCAATCAGTTCCTCCTTAATCCATTTCCAGAGAATTCTGGTCATTTCGTCTCCATCCATTTCCACCAGAGGTGTTATCATTTTAATTTTTTCCATGCTTTTCTCTCCTCTCTGCTCTGTTTCACCTGCTATTTCATTTCTTCTTTTAAAACCTTTTCCAAATCCAGATTTTTGAAATTTTCCATGGTATTTGTAATGTGTTCATAAGCGGCCTGCTCTGCTGCTCTTTCGTCTCCCCTTCGAATTGCTTCTAAAATCTGTTTATGTTCTCTGGCAGAAGGCTGGGTACGTTTTCTTTCTTTTACAGATGCCATACGCACTCTCTGCAGATATTGATGAAAATCTAACAAGGTGTGAGCCAGAATCCGGCTTTGGGATGCTTCGTATAACAATTTGTGAAATTCCCCGTCCTGCTGGCACACCTGCTGGAAATTTCCCTTTTCCACATAATAATCAGACAGCACAATGGCTTCCTCCATTTTGTCCAAAGTTTCCTTGGTCACGTGGGTGGCTGCCATAGCCGCGCAAAGCCCTTCCAGTTTTGCCCGGATAAGATACATATCCATCACATCCCTGGCAGAAATTCCTGTGACAAAGGCGCCTTTGTTTGGAATCAACTGCACCAGTCCTTCCAGCTCCAACTGCCGGATTGCCTCTCTTACCGGAGTTCTGCTGACCCCTAATTCCTTACCAATGGTACACTCTACAAGCTCGTCACCCTTTTTATATCTGCCTCTTAAAATATCATTTCTGATTTTCTCAAATACTTTTCCCCGTAATGATTCTCCTGCCATGCTTTCTTTTTTCCATCCTTTACAAATTAATTCCCAGGCGGCTGCAGGTCTGTGCAATCACACCCAGAAGCTCTTCATCCGTAAGCACTGTTACACGCCCCTCTTCGTATTGTGCATCCACCCAGGATTTTACCTCTGCCACAAGGGGACTGTTTTTGTCTACCTGCTTTGACTCTGCAAGGTGAAAATGATTATTAATCCAGTGAGCGATTCCTGCCAGACCGGAGGTTTTGGAAACTGCAACCTGTGGCCCGCGGTGAAGAAATTTCTCTGTATCAAAGATATTATAAATCTCTTCATTTTTCAAGAGCCCGTCAGCATGAATTCCCGCCCGGGTGACATTAAAGGCACTTCCCACAAAAGGTGTTCTGGCCGGAATCTCATAACCAATTTCTTTTTCATAATATTCTGCCAGCTCTGTAATCACTGTGGTGTCCATACCATCCAAAGTGCCTTTTAACTGGGCATATTCAAACACCATAGCCTCAAGCGGCGTATTTCCGGTACGCTCTCCGATACCAAAAAGGGAACAATTAACTCCACAGGCACCGTATAACCAGGCTGTGGTAGAATTACTTACAGCCTTGTAAAAGTCATTGTGACCATGAAATTCAATGAGCTCAGAAGGAATCCCTGCATGGGTCATAATTCCATAAATAATGCCAGGAACAGAACGGGGAATCACAGCCCCCGGATAGTTGACTCCATAGCCCATAGTATCACAGCAGCGTACTTTAACAGGAATCGAATATTCTTCCATAAGCTTTGTTAATTCCAGACAGAAGGGAATGACATACCCGTAAATATCCGCCCTGGTAATATCCTCCAAATGACACCTGGGACTGATACCAGTTTCCAGACATTCCCGTATTACAGAAAGATAATGCTCCATAGCCTGTCTTCTGGTCATTTTCATTTTGTAAAAAATATGATAATCGGAACAGCTAACCAGAATTCCGGTTTCCTTAAGTCCAATATCTTTTACCAGTTGGAAGTCCTCCTTATTTGCCCGAATCCAACTGGTAATCTCAGGAAACTGATAGCCCTTTTCCAGACATTTATAAACAGCGTCTCTGTCTTTTTTGCTGTAAAGAAAGAATTCACTTTGACGGATTTTTCCATTTGGTCCTCCCAGTTTATGAAGGTATTCGTAGATTCGCACAATCTGACTGGTGCTATAAGGCGCTCTGGACTGCTGTCCATCCCGGAAGGTTGTGTCTGTAATCCAGATATCATCCGGCATATGGTGTGGGACGATTCGGTCATTAAAAGCAATCTTTGGTACTTCACAGTAGGGGAACAGATTGCGGAAAACATTTGGTGATTCCACATCCACCAGGGGATACATATGCTCCTCTAATTCCAGTAAATTTGTATGATAATTCATTCTGACAGCTCTGTTAATCATCACGCACACTCCTATCTTCTCTGTTTGTTCATTCATCTGCTAAGTTATTGTATTAAAATGTTTGTATCATTGTATACAATAATACAAAATATGTCAATACACTTTTTACAATACCATAGCAGTCATAACTTGAAGTTATATTATTTTTCCGGATAAAAAAGAAGGAAGGTGAAAGAATCCCCATCCCTGTAAGTTGTGTGCATAGCCCAGGTCTTTTGCTGTATCCCTTAGTCGTTTCTTAATCTCCAGGTTGGTAAGACCGGGCTCTTTTTCCAGTAAAAGCGCAATCCCTCCTGTCACCACAGGGGTAGACATGGAAGTACCGCTTTTTGCCGCATAAGAAGAAACACCTGCCTTATAGGCACAGGAGATAATCCCATTGCCGGGAGCCACAATATCCGGTTTGCTGATACATTCCCTGGTTGGCCCTCGGCCGGAAATCCCCTGATTCTCCATGACCATATCTGAGGCTCCCACTGTAATCACCTTCCGGCTGCAGCCCGGTGCAGTGATACTTCCTCTTTTGGGTCCCAGATTTCCCGCTGCCGCCACCACCACCAGACCGATATCCCAGATATGCTCCACTGCTTCAATCAAATCCTGATTTTCTCCCTGGGTGGTACTGCCAACAGAAATATTCACGACACGGATATTATACTTTTCTCTGTTTTTTTCAATCCAGTCCATGGCATGAATCACAGATTCCTTTTTTCCGTTCCCTTTTTCATCTAACACTTTTATCGGAATGAGGCTACATCCAGGGGCAATGCCGCAGTACCTTCCTCTGCTGGCTCTGCCATTGCCTCCGATAATCCCTGCCACATGAGTTCCATGACCATTATCATCATAAGGCATGGTCCACCCTCTGACATAATCCCTGAAGGCAAGGATGCGGCTTCCAAAATCCAGATGCGGGCAGGCGCCGGTATCCAGAATTGCCACACCGACGCCTTTTCCGGTATAGAGTTCGTTCTTTGCCGTATTCTGACAATAGGTAACCGCTTTTTTTACTTTCTCCATGACAAACTTCCCTTTTTCATTACTATATGTGGAGAAAAAGAAAAGGTTGCTTCAGCCTGCCACTTTACGGAGCAGTTTTCAATTCACCGCGTTTCAAACGAAAGATAACGTCAGCTCTTTTTGCAATCTCATTAGAATGGGTGACAATAACAGCACACTTGTTCATCTTGTGTACGTTTTCTTCCAGAATGTCCATAATTGCCATTGCGGTATCTTCGTCAAGGCTTCCGGTTGGCTCGTCCGCCAGAATAACAGGCGCTTCTGTAGCCAATGCACGGGCAATGGCTACCCTCTGCTGCTGCCCACCGGATAATTGCAATACATTTCTTTTTGCTTCTTCCTTTGTCAGACCCATTTTTTCTAAAATTGGCATAGGCGGCAGCTTGCTTGTCAATGCCACATTTTCTTTCGGAGTCAGATAATCAATCAGATTATACGCCTGAAAAATAAAGGCCACATGATTGCGCCTGTGGTAGGCAAGTCCTTTCTTCGCAATATCTTCTCCATGAAAAAAGATGGTTCCCTTTGTCGGACTGTCTAACCCGCCAAGCAAAGACAAAAGCGTTGTTTTTCCGCAGCCGGAGGAGCCCAGAATAGCATAAATTTTCCCAAGCTCCAATTCTGCACTTAGACCTTTCAATACAGTATTTTTCTGATTATAACTGTAAGATAAATCTTTAAATGATAATATGCTCATATGTAAATTCCTCCTATTCCATTTTAGTTAAAATATCTTTTGGCTGTAAACGAATAACTGTATAAGAAGCAATGACCACTGCAAGACAGATTAATATAAAGCCAGTTCCAAATACTTTTATCATATCTGATGTGGCAATCTGAATATTCAGATTAGCAATATCTTCTCCCGCTTTGCCGATAATAAAGGAGCCGATTTGATTCGCCAGTCCAAAAGATAATGCTATTGATGCAAGCATAGATAAAATCGCAATCAGAATATTTTCTGTTAAGAATTGTCCCACAATTTCTGCTTTACTTCGACCAACTGCAAGTAAAATCGCAATTTCTTTTTTCCGGCTTCTTGTCCATAAAACAAGAAACAGTACAATAATAAGCGTACCAATAACTGTTATTGTCCATACCGCTGTATCAACCATGCTTCCAAAAGAAGAAAGCGGAGTAGATACCATATCAAAATCCTCTGTGTTCAGGTTAAAAATAAAGGTTTTTCCTTTCACTTCCGGGAGATTCTTAATGGTTTCCATTAGTTCTTTAGCTTCCTCTGGAGAATGGGTATAGATATCCAGATAATCATATCCTGTCAGACCATAAATTTTATCAAGACTGTTTATATCAATATATCCGCAGTTTGCAGGAATACCATCTGGGGTAATTGCCTGCTTTGTTGTACCCTCTGTGCCGCCAAAAAGACCAATAATTTCAAATGTACTTGTGCCGGCTTCCTCTACACCATCCTGAAAGGTGATTTTGTCTCCTACGGACAGGCTGTTTTTATCTGCCAGTTCTTTGGGAATCAGCGCAACATAGGAATCCTCCGGCTGGATATGGCGTCCTTCCTCCAGCTTATATGTTCCATTTAAAAATTTAATATCAAGGGAAGAGTCTAATACTGCAGGGTATGGGGTTGCTAAATCGGGAGCATTTACCATTGCAGGAAATATTTCAAAATTTTTGGGTATTCCCCAGTATCCTTCTGAGCTTTTTGCATTGTAACTTACCACGCCAGGAAGTTTTGAAATGGCATCTATGATTTTTTCTGTAATAAAATCCCCCTGATAGGTATATCCGGAAGCGCCATTCCCGAAGTCTTCGGCTGCGCCAAAATTATTTTGATTATTTGTATCAAGTTCCATACGAACAGAAGCGCCTACCGTCTCCTTTATTTGTTTTGTTCCCTGTTGAACAGCTCTCTCACTGGAATATGCAATCAAAACTGTTGTAGAAAGCAGAGTAAAGGTGAAAAACAGCACTAGACTGCGTAACTTCTGTCTCGCACAGTATTTTACAGCCCGTTTTAAAAAATTCATGGTAATATCCTCCTAACTCATTTTTGTTAAAATCTCTTTTGGCTTTAATCTTAAAATTGCTCCACTGCATACAAGAACTGTCATAAAAACGCCAAGACTTTCTAGCAGGAACAAAGCAATAAAATGCAGGAAATCCGGCTGTAAGTAATTCTTATGAATCTCTGTCTGTGCTATGGAATCAAACAGAAATGAATTTAATATATCTGCAAGGGGAAGAAAAATGATGACGGAAAGCCAGAATCCAAGCAACAGTAAAACCAGTGCTTCTAATAAGAATTGTCCCATAATCTCCTGTTTCGACTTTCCTATGGCAAGTAAAATGCCCGCTTCCTGTATTCTTCCACGCATCCTTAATGTCAGTATCAGCATAAGTACCACAAGTCCTAAGCTTGAAGTAATCATAGTCAATGCGATAACGACCTTTTGCATACCTTGAAGCTGTTCTGCAATTTGGGAATACTTAAAGTCATTGCTATTGATGACATGATTTTTCCAGTCAATGGAATCCATATTTTTTACTTCTTTTACCATTTTATCAAGATGCAATGGGTCAGCTATGAAAAAGGAAATTTCTCCCTCATAGATACCTTGCTTCTGCTCCTGTAGATGTATCAGCAGTTGACTGTCTGAGAAAAGAAGATTTTCCGCCTTTTTTGCTGTTGGGTTCAAGGTATTGTCAGAGTTGTTTTTTATACGATAAATCCCTTTTACTTCCACAGTTTCATAAGCACTTTTTTCTTTTATCAAATCTGTATATACACCCTTATCTGAACCCAGCTTTGCATGGGTAAGCACAATCTTATCTCCAATAGAAAGATGATTCTCCTGTGCAAGGGCTTTGCTGATAAGGATTTTATCTTTATCCTCTGGCTTGATGTGTTCGCCCTCTATCAGCTCGTATTCTTCATCTAAAAATGCCTGGCATAAACTGGAATCACGTACTGCTTTTACCATTCCCATATTGCTTTCTTCACTGTGTCCTGCTCCTGCCAGGAACGCAAGGTTTTCTCCTTTTACATAGCCCGAATGTTCCGTATTATAACATTTCAATTCTTTTCCAACTGTAGAAATAACACGTTGAATCGCATGTTCGTCTATAGCCGGCGTTCCGCTGCTGGAAACCTGCCCATCATCCATGTGAAACTGTTCATAGGGTCGAATAGCGAAAGACGCACCGATACTGGAGCGTAACTCTTTTGCGATTTGCCGGATTCCCAGATACACCGAACTTCCTGTCAGTAAAGAGAATGAAATCAATAGGAATACTATGGCAGGCAATAGATTTTTTCCTTTTTTGCGGGTCAGATAGAGAAATGCCCGCTTTTCTAAGTTCATAATAAAAACACCGTCCTTTCTTGATACCAACAGTATACAAAAGGACGGTTTGGGTTCCATTTCGATTCCATTTAATTTTGATTTAGATTTTGCGAATTTAATGTGATTTTAAAACAAACGCTGTCATGGATATTTCTTATGGAAAAAGATAAATCATGTTGTTCCAAAATAATTTTTACAAGATACAAGCCCAATCCACTTCCTCCGGTTAATCTGTTATGTGATTTCTCCACACGATAAAAGGGTGTGAACAGCTTGTCCAAATCTTCCTCCGGGATATTGACACCGCTGTTTATAACAGACAGGCATTGAGAAGATAAGTCTATGTTTATCTCACCGCCAGTGGGCGAATGCCGGATTGCATTGCTGATAATATTGTGGACTGCCTTTTGTAAGAGCTGTTCATTTCCCATAAGCATCACATCTGCTGAAATCTTCTTTTGGACCTGAATATTTTTATCTTTTGCAAGGGGAGCAAGACATTGGCACACACACTTCAAAATATCCGTAAGGGAAAGAAGCTCCATGTGATGAATAGGATTCATTTCTTGTTTTGAGATAGCAAGGATTTCTTTTACCAGCTGCTCCATACGTTCTATTTCTTTTAATGTTTCCGGAAGTACCTCCCTGGTATCTTTGTATCTTCCAATTCCCAGAATCATACTTTCCACTTGTCCCTTAATAATCGTAATGGGGGTTTTTAATTCGTGGGAAGCTGTTGCAAAGAAATATTGATGCTGTTTATTCAGTTCGTCTATACGCTCCATATCCTGTTTCAGTTGTTCATTCGCTGCTTCCAGTTCGTGCATGGATTCTGATAAGTTTTTCGACATGGTATTAAGACTATGTGCCAAAATCCCGATTTCGTCTGTACGATTTATCCTGCACTCCCATGTCATATCCAGTTTTGCCATTCGTCTGGAAACTTCACTTATTTCTGTAACAGGTTTTACAATAATACGGCTGCAAATCCAGGCAACCAAAAGAGAAATCAGCAAAATCAAAATCAGTACAAAGGGCAATAATTTCAGCAAAGCGCCTATAAGCTCCTGATTGGAAGAAGTCAGAGAAACAATGGTAAACAGATACGATTGCGGTCTGTCAGAAAACATCATTTCCTGTGACAAGGACGATATTTTGTCTGTATTGGTTTTCATTTTATCTGCATCACCATACTGATGGACGGTTCCATTTTCTTCAAAAGAAACCAGCATTTGATTCTTTTTGCAAAAATCTTCAAGAACAGTTTCTACATCCTCAAATTTCGTCTTTGCAAGAACTTTCGAAAGTTTTTCGATTTCTGATTCCATGCGGGCAGATAAAATCATTTCATAACTCTTTGGCAAAAAAAGCATGATGCTTCCATAGATAACCAGACAGCATACAACCAATGCGCCGAAAATCCACAGAAAAACTTTTATATTCAGGCTGTCTTTAAGCTTCACCTTCAAATTTATATCCCACCCCTCGTACTGTTTGAATACAGTCAACACTAAGTTTCCGCCGCAGATTCATAACATGAATATTAACTGCCTTTTCGTCTCCTGTAAAATCATATCCCCACACCTGGTTGATCAGGGTATCTCTTGTTAAAACCCGATTGGGATTTTTCATAAATACTTCCAGAATGTCGAATTCCAGTTGTGTAAGATAGATTTCTGTACCATTTACTTTAACCGTATGTTCAGCAGTATCCAGCTTAATGCCATGAGAAATCAATGTGGTATGATTTTCTGACTTTGCCTTTGTACGCCTGAGAACAGCTTCGATTCTCATTAAGACCAGTTTCAGGGAAAATGGTTTGGTAATATAATCGTCAACCTGTAATTCAAATGCTTTGACCTGGGCTTCTTCTTCGTCCATGGCTGTAAGCATAATAATGGGAATATCGGATGTTCTGCGTATGATTTCACACACTGCATATCCGTCAATTTTAGGCATCATAATATCCAGTAACACCAGTGAAAAGGTCTGCTTTCTAAATTGTGAAAGCCCCTCTAACCCATCATCTGCCAAAGTAACCAGATATCCGGCTTCTATCAGTAATTCGTATAAAACGGACTGAATCGCTTTTTCATCTTCAATGATTAATATATGTTCCTTCATGTAAGCACCACCTAATTGTTTATTGTCAATAACATTTTATCATAGAATGATTTAGATTTGGTTTCGATTACCAATAAAAAAAAGCTTGCCTGTGCCTGCCCATAAATCTTATATCGAATACTGTTCTCGGGTGTTTTTAATGTTATTTATAAAGTTCTTTTTTCAAGACTGCATATTGAAAAACGGAGGTTGTCGCCCAATAATACAGCAAATATATCCCACCAAAGACTGCCAATGTAACAATTCCATATGACAGGAATAAATTTTCCTGCAAGATTGCTTCTCCAAATATTTGATTTGCTCCTACAATCAGAAAAATCATCATAATCATGGGAAGAATCGCCGGAATGAAAAACAGAACCCCTACTTCTTTTTTTATAAGACCTTTTCTTGTTTTTTGTGCCACTCCCATTTTATCCAGAATCTGATAATTCCGTCGGTTGTAGTCTATTTTTGAAAGTTGTTCAAAAGCCAATATTGTAGAGGACAAAATAATGAAAATAATGCTTAAATATAAGCCGCAAAAAGAAATTGCCGTAAATCCGGTCAAAGAGTTTTCAACGCCCCATGCCTTTACGGTTACGCCCATAGTTACCTGTTCCGGCAAATTTTTTTCATCCTGAAGTACTGGTCTCCATGCATTGGGGTCATGCAAAAACTGCTTCAGCTCTTGTTTTAATTCCGCATATCCTCCATTTTCCAATTTCATAACTAAACGAATTTTTTCACCGGAAAGCAGGTTTGCCACCTGGTCAGGCACCACCAGAACATATCCTCTTGTACCTGCCATTTGATATTGTTCCATGGGTTCTGTATGAATTGCTGTTTCTGCAATTTCAAGAACATTTCCGGCTAATGTAATTTCGCTTTTTTGCTCTAATGCTTTTTGAATCTTCTCTACATAATTCCATGTATCACAGTGAATAAAAAATTCATTTTCAGACAAGCTTACAGGTTTTAATCCAAGTATACAACGTAGATGATTATAATCTGACAAGGCTAAGGCTTCCACCGGATAAGCATCTGTTCCATAAAGATAATAAATCAGTTCATCTTCTACCTTACATTGCTGCCTGGTAAATTCTATGATTGGTTTCATGGATTCTTTGGTCAGTGGAGCATTCAGAGCAACACCCACATCATAAGGATAATACGCCTCCATGTTTGCCTTATATCCTGCTCCCGTAGAAAGACCTGCAAACATGGTACTCAGAGATATTGTTAAAAGGATTGCGATAACCGCCATAAGCTTTCCGGCAGAATCTACTTTTCTGCCAATCTGTCCAAAATAAAATAGGTTGATGTCCTTATATTTTCTGTGCTTACTTTTATGCAAAAGTCTTAACAGCAATATGGGTAAATTACGATACATTTCGTATATTCCTGTTGCTGTTAAAATGACAGCGCCAATCATCCAAACGTAGAATACATTTGTTTGAACCGACATTCCCTTGGCCAACAGACAGCCTCCGGTAAAGATGCATAAGATTGACAAGATAATCAGCATCATATGAAATCTTAGGGAATGCTTTTTTCCGTTTTCGTTTTTTTGATGATCGTAGAGCATATCTACAATTTTACGTCTGCGGATCACCTTTGCCGCACGTAGTATTCCGATACCGTACATACACATAAAAAGTACAAAAGCTGTTGCAAACCCCTTTAAGGAAAAAGAAATACGATAGGTATGTGGCATCTCAAAAATATGGTTAATAATCTGCACCAGCACTCCTGAAAGTCCAGTCCCCAAAAAAGTTCCTATAAAAAATGCTGCCATGCCAATCACACCGTTTTCAATAAAAAACAATTTTTGAATATTTGAAGTTTCCATTCCAAGTAATTCATAGGTGGCAAATTCCTTTTTCCTTTGTTCCAGCATAAAGTGTACTGCATAGCTGATTACAAAAGATGCAATCAATGCTACAAGAACGGACATTCCCAATATGCCTGATGTCAGCATGGACATATTTTCAGACATGGAGAGAACCTCTTTTGAAAACCCAAGTGCAAGAAAGGAATACATCATAGCAGCAGTCAGAGTAATGGTAACAAAATAAATCACATAATTTCGTATGCTTTTTTTCATATTTTGTGTTGCCAGTTTTGTATACATTACGTTTTCCCTCCTACCTTTGTGAAATGGACTTTCGGAATAATATCCAGGTACTGGTGAAATAACAGAGCAATAAAGCAAATAAAATAAGTAAAATAGTTCCTACTTGTTGTAACAATTTCCATGCACCGATATATGTTTTAATCTGTAGGGAGAATCCAATGAATAAAAACAATATAAATGCACTGGATATCAGAAGTGCCACCATGACAGGTACTCCAAACCAAATCCCTAATTGTTTCACTACCAATCTTCGGATGTGGTTTTCCTCCACTCCCATATTTCTTAAAACTTGAAAACGATACCGATACTTCCCAGAATCAGATAATTGCTGCAGAGATAGAATTGTAAAACAGATAACAAATAAAATAATTGCACTATAGATCAATCCTGTCTGTACAATAAAAATCAATGCAGAAGTATCATTCCTTTCCATTGTTTTTGTAGTGACAGAATAAACCTCCTGCCCGTCCATTGGAACATGTTCATGGAAATAATCCGTTAATTGTTCCGCATCTGCATAAGAAAGAGGATTTTCCGTCATAATATACCGATAAGAATTTGCAACCGTCAGTTTATCACACTGCGAATCCGGTAGAATCAGAACAACATTTTGTCCACTGTATATCACTTCTCCCAGTTCTTCTGTTTTTGGTTCACTGGCAGAAAGGGTCAGTTCTCCATTATCTGTAACAATCCTGGTATGTTTGGTTTGAAAGGTTTCCATCATACTTTTCGGTGTGATGGATAACCACTGTGTCGAAAATTCATTTTCAGCAAGAGAAATTTTCTCATATCCACACATCTTCATCAAGCGGTTATAGTCTGACAAGGAAATAGCTGTAATTGCATCTTGCTCCTGAAGATCGGATGCTTTTAAAAAGTATGTTGGAAAAATACAGTCATCTTTCAAAGTAATGTGTTTTTCTTCAAAAAATGAATCCAAAAATGCGTAATCTGTTTCAGGCAATAATTTTACATTCTCTGCAGCTGTATAGTCGGAATCAATTTGAATATCATACACCACTCTCTTATCTAAAAATCCCTGTGCCCATTCTACCAGGAATGGAGTAAGTAAAAACAGAGAAATCGATAATGTCAAAGTCAAACAGATCAACGTCATTGAAAGAGTATTGGATCCTAATTTTGATAAAACCTGTCCGAAGAAAAACAGATTTTCTTCTTTATACTTTACTCGCAGACTACGATCTTTTAATACCAGAAGTCCTTCACTAAAGACAACAAAAAATACACTGACAAGAAATATCAGACACCAGACGATAAATGCCAGATATAAATTAAAGGCTCCTTTATCCATCGGAAGAGCAAAATACATTTTCCAGACAGGAAGCAGACTTACCGTTACCATTTCTGCAAATCCCACCAATCCAACCATAAGCAGATATTTTACATGGCTGCAAGATTTTCTGATCTTCTTTTCAGCAATTCCCAAACCTACCATAACAAAAGGTATTACAATACTGATTAAAACCCATATTTGAATCGCTGTTTGAAACTCCTCTGTAAGATAATAAGTCAATGTTCTGATACTATAAATCCCCATCAGAAAGAACAAAATAAAATTAACTTTTAAAACCTTCTCCACCCATTTATGAGTTGTAGAAAATGCTTCATTTTTCCGATTCGCATGAAGCATATCAATAATTTTAATCTTTCTGATCGTTCGAATCTGAAACAATCCTACGATTGCAAAACAAGTGCAAAAAAAGGAAATAGTCAGAAATACAGTATCTGGAAACAACATAAACGAAAATGCAAATGGCTTCTGAAAAATCTGCAGCAACATGGCAGTAATAAATTGTGAGAAAATAACTCCTAATGCAATTCCAAGCACCAATGAAAAAAGTCCCATCACCAATGTTTCTATAAAGAAAAGACCAGCAATCATTGATTGCTCCATTCCCATGATGCTCTGCACTGCAAATTCCTTTTGCTGATTCCTTATCATAAACCGATTGACATACTGCACCAGAAAGACTAAAAGCATGGTAATTAATAGAATTACCAGCAACATTCCGTCTCCTAATACCTCCAGATTAAACTCTGCACCGATATCAGGTTTATAATACCGGCTGGTAATCGACAAAAATGCGTAAAATAAGGAGATGCAGGCAGTTAGTGTCATAATATAAATCAAATAATCTTTTATAGAACGTTTTACATTTTTAAATGCCAGTCTAAAGTACATCACTTACCCCGCCTCCCATCATGGTAAGAACATTCAGGATTTTATCAAAAAATACCTTCCGGGTGTCCCTGCCTTTTAAGATTTCTGTAAAAATTACACCGTCACGTAAAAATAGAATCCGATTGGCATAGCTTGCCGAAAACGCATCATGTGTTACCATCAGAATGGTTGCACCCAGATTTTCATTCATACTCTGCATGGTGGATAATAGCATCTGAGAGGAATGGCTGTCTAAAGCCCCTGTTGGTTCATCGGCTAGAATCAGCTTCGGATGATTGATGATTGCTCTGGCACAGGCACATCTCTGCTTCTGTCCACCGGAAACCTGATAGGGATATTTATCCAAAATATCAGCAATATTCAGACTTTTGGCAATCTCCTCCACTCTCGGCTCTATTTCCCTGACCGGAATGTGGTTAATAGTCAGCGCCAGCGCAATATTCTCACTTATGGTCAACGTATCCAGCAGGTTAAAATCTTGAAAAATAAATCCCAGATTTTCTCTCCGAAACTTTGCAATGGCCTTTTCTTTAATCTCTGTTACATCTGTACCATCCAGATAAATATGCCCTGCGCTTACTGTGTCTATGGTAGAAATACAGTTTAGCATCGTTGTCTTTCCAGAGCCTGACGCGCCCATAATACCTAAAAACTCACCTTCCTGCACAGAAAAATCAATATCCTGAATTGCTTTTGTTACATTTCCTTCATTTCCATAAAATTTTTGAATATGGTCTAATTTTAAAATTTCTTTCATGATATTCACCTCGTCTTTTGATATTCTGATTGTAACGGATTTTTGCCTGTGTTTGTATCAGGTTTTCTAACAAAATTCTAACAAAAATGTAAGAAATGCAGGGCTTTTCTCAGCCCTGCACCTGATGAATAAAATGATTGATTTGAAAGGACAGGCTCATCGTTGTTCCTGTTTCTCCCGACTTAGCGGCAATTCCTATTCCCAGCTTATCACAAAGTCTTTTGCAAAGATAAAGCCCGATACCGGTTGCACTTTGCCGGATACGTCCATTTTGCCCGGTAAACCCTTTCTCAAAAATACGTGGCAGATCATTTGCACTGATTCCTATTCCATGATCTTCTACAAAGAGAAAAATCTGATCTCCCTGCACCCTGGTATAAAAACGCAATACAGGATGCTCCCGACTGTATTTTACAGCATTGACAATCAACTGATCCAGAATAAACCGGAGCCATTTTTCATCCGAATAAACCGTCAGTTCACTCTCTTCCATCTCTAAGGAAACCTGATTCTGCAATAAAAGATACTTGTTATCTGCGATTGCCTGATGCACCACATCAAATAACCGGATTTCCTGAACAGAATAATCCTTTTCCGTATATTCACTGCGGGCATAATAAAGCGCCTGCTCTGTAAAGTGATTGGTTTTTTCCAGTTCCCTCATCAATTCTCTGGTAAAAGGTTCTTTATGATTTTCACACAACAGCTTCATTGCAGTAATCGGTGTTTTGATTTCATGAATCCACTGCTCAATATATTCCCTGTACTCCTGTCTCTCCCTTGCTACTGTTCCAATCTGTTCCAGCATAGATTTGGAAGCCATTTTTAAAAGTTGAAAATAAACCTGTTCTTCCGCACCTTCCGGTTCTGGCAGCATCTCTGACAACAAGTATTTTTCTTCCAGACCTTCCGCCATCTTTACTAATTTATTTAATCTCCTTTTTCTTTGATAATAGGTAAATGCCAGTATACCAGCCAGTAACAATATCCAGATAATAAGAATCACTACAATACTATCTACATTATTTCCTACAAAGAACAAAAAAACCGATAACAATACCATACAGACGATATTGATAATCAAAAGAGGAATTTTGTCTTTCCAATACTGTTTTCCATTCATAATGTGTACCCCTGACGGTGTTTTGTTTTTATAAAGTCCTTAACACCAATCTTTGACAGTTTTTCTCTGATGCGCCCAATATTTACACTCAATGCATTATCGTCTACATAGAGTTGATTGTCCCATAAATATTCAATTAAATCTGCTCTTGTGCAGATAGTTCCGGCATGTTCAAATAGATAGTACATAATCTTCAATTCATTTTTGGTAAGTTCTGTTTGTTTTCCTTCTGCTTCTATTGTACCAGTCTCCAAAGACAGAGAAACTCCCTGATACGTCAAATGCCTGCTTTGTGAATCAGGATAAGCGCGTTTCAGCAAGGAAGCAATTTTTGCCAGTAAAATGGCTGTGTGATAGGGCTTTGTGATAAAAGCATCTCCTCCCAGCATAATACTGTTCAATTCATCCATATCCGTATTGCAGCTGGTAACAAAGATAATAGGAGCCTGGGAAAAGCTCCGAATGCCAGAACAAATGGTAAACCCGTTTTCCTGCGGCAATTTAATATCCAGTAAAATCAGATGTGGATTTATTTTTCGTACCTGTTCTGTTACATGAGAAAACTCTTCAATAACAGAGGTGTGATATTTATTTCCCTCCAGTATGGTTTGCAGTTCTTTCCGAATCACCGGATCATCTTCAATAATTAAAATTTCTGTGTTCATAACAATCCTCCTAAACTGCATTATAACATAATGCAGCTAAAATTGGAGCAAGTTTCCCTGCCCCAATTTGTCTTATTCCGTTGTTCTTATTTGTTCAACAAGAGATTGTTTTTTCAGATTTCCCGTTGTGTAAGAAATTAAAATAAACTGCACGATTAACAGAAGCCCTAAATAGATCCATGCCACCAGCCACGGGAATGAATAATAGAAATATGGATTCACTGTTTTAACTGCCTGTACGCATAGAAAACCAAGTCCAGCTCCCAAAAGCAGGGTTACAAGTGTAGCAAAAGCAGAATAAATCAATCCTTCATAACACAACATTCTGATTAGTTGTTTTTCGCTCAACCCGATGGCCTGTAACATTCCTATTTCCTGCCTTCGTGATAGAAAGTTCGTAATTGTCGTATTTACAAGGTTGATGAAAGAAAAGCACACAACAATGATGGCTACAATCAGCAATGCTCCAAAGGGAAGCTGCTGATTCCTACTGTAATAAGTGATACTTTTTTCTATGGTATCCATAACCAAATCACTGTTTTCATCTATTAGCTTGTTTAATGAAGCCTCAACCGTATCAGCTTTCTCTGCTTCCGTTATTACCGATATCGTTCCAGAACAATCCATTTCGCACGCTTCATTCATAAGTTCTTCGGGCATAGCAAAACACATATTAAATGCCGGATGACTGAAATTGCTGACAATTCCCATAATCGTATAGCTTTTGGTTATCGTCTTTCCTGATTTCGTTAAAAAATCAACTTCAACACTATCACCAAGTTGTGCGGACAGAGATAGGTTTTCCGCTGTATCTTGTATGAGAATGATGCCATTTTTTGATACTAATTCATGGTAGTCAACTGTTCCGGCAATCAAGTTTTCCTTCAACGCAGAAACATCTTCTTTGGCAAGTCCGTAAATCCAGTTGTCATCATAATCATTGACACGATATTCTGCGTCCGTGTAATACCACCGCTTGGTTCCTGTAACGCCATCCATAGACTCTATTGCATTTTCAAAATCAGCATTTAGTAAATCCTTTTGCTGTAATCCGGCTAAAGAAACATCGGCAGTATCCCACGATTGATTTGCGTTAAGCTGAATATTAAATTCACCAACAGGAAACTCCTTTCCCCGCGTCTCTGCAACGCCATCATAAGAAATCAACATAGTGGAAATCAGTACAACTAACACGCCGCCCAGTGAAAGGGAAAGTATTGTTAAAATGGATTTTGTCTTTTGTCTGGACAGATTCATTTTGGCAAGTGAAGCAGGGGTTATGTTACGGTGAAGCACAGAACTTTCTTTCATCTTTCCCTGATAATCAAAATACCGCAAGGCTTCCATGGGAGAGACTGCCGCCGCTTTTTTTACAGGTGTACGAATGGAAAGCATCACTATAATAAATGCAAAAAGTCCAACTCCAACTGTTACGCCGAAAGTAGTCAGCCAATACCAGCCATCGGGAACCAGAAAATAGCCGATTACATTTCCAATCACCAGCCCTATAGGAATACCAATGGCAGCCAGCAGTTTTCCCTCACGATAAACCATTTTTTTAATCTGCCGCTTTGTTGTTCCAATGGTGCGAAGCTGTCCATAATTCCGAATACTACTGGCTACTGAAATATAAAAAATCGAATAAATCACAATGCCGGAACCAACGAAAGTTATAAAACCAATCAGGAGGTAAAACAGCATATCACTTCCACGATTTTCGTCCTTTAAATTGAAATAAGTAGAACGGACAATCACATTGTCATCGGAAATTTCTAATTGCTGTGCCAGAGTGTTTGCATAGCTGGTTGCTTCTTCTTCACTCATATTTTTGGCGTTCTTCAAGCCAATATAGTAATCCATCACCATATTATTTCCAGACTGCTGCTCTGCCAGCTCTTTTGATATAATGGCTGTATAACGTCCAATATCTCCTGTTTTCACATCTAAGATTCCCGTTAATTTGAACTCATGAATCGTTCCGTCAGAAAAGGGGATTTGAATAGTCTGCCCCAATTTATTGGAATATCCCAAATCATCCAAAAAGGCTTCCTGTACTACAATTTCATCTTCCGAAACCGGTAAATCTCCCGAATAGGGCATACTCTGGGATTTTAACATGGCTGCATTTGCATAAGTAAAATGAACGGTTGAATGGTTTATTTCCTCAGAAAATGCATTAAAAAATTCTCCAATCCATGCAATTTCTTCTTGATGATATAGTTCCTGCCCCTGTTGTTCAGAAATCGCGTGATATACAATCTGCGCTGTCTTTTGATTCAGTTTTTGTGTTTTCTGTGGCACATCAAAGCCATAAAGGACAATGGCAGATAATAATGCACTGGCAAGGGCAATGGTCAAAATAGTAAAGATATTTCTTTTTCGATTTGCTGTTATATTTCTATTGGATAGACGTTTTACAACAGCTCTTGTATCATTCTCAAAAGGCAGGGTCATGGTTGTATCACCTCCATATTTGACAAATTCGTTATGTTAAAAAACGGTTATTCCATTGCCCGCATTTGTTCAATCAGGGATTGTTTTTTCTGTCTGCGGATTGTCCAAATGGACAAAATAAGTTCTACTGCAACAATGACTGCTACATATGCTCCCATCTGCAACACTGGAAATTCATAAGGAAGGATTCGTCCGGCATAAGCAGTGATACTGAATTTTCTCCATACCAGAAGCGTAATTGGAAGTCCAATGGCAAGCATAAGCAAAATACTGCTAACCACATACCCCATTCCTTCCCATACCGTCATTTGCGCTAATTGTTTCGGCGCTAACCCAATCGAACGCAGCACGCTATTTTCCTGTCTGCGGGAATATTGATTGGAAAGTGTTGTATTGATAAGATTAATCACACCAAACAAAAAGATAAACCATGAAATCACCTGCATTACACCATATGCTACATTCATATACTCATAACTATCTACCTTATCCTCAAAGGTATCCAGGCCAATATCGGTATGGGAAACAACAAGATTCTCCAAAGCCTTTCCCACTTTTTCGGATTTCTCCGGATCGCAGACAATGTCCCAGGAGTAATCAAAATTAGTTACATCTGGTATTAATTCCTGAAACAGTTCTTCCGACAAAAACATCATTGGTCCATCCACTCCGATTGGGCCATGTCCACTGGCAAAAATTGTTTTTCCCCCATCAAAAAATCCTGATATGGTTACAGAAATTGTTTTCTCTCCCAATGAAAGTTCTATGGTTTCCCCCAATTTCTCTTTCCCATCAAAATCACGATAATTGTCTTTCAATAAAATACTATTATCGCCCGGCATACTTCCTTCTACAACAGCCTGTTCCAGAAGTTCCTTATTTTCGTTAGTAATCATGTCGCAAGTACCGCGCGCAGTAATTCCACCAAAAGTAGCTCCATAACTTGCAGATTTCCTTGTAACCAGAATATCTTCTACTCCATCAATCCCCAAAACTTCCTGTTTCAATTCCTCATTCAATGGATTCCCCTGTTTGAGAAGATCAATATGCTCCATATCCGAATCAATGTAAATCTTATAATCCCCATTTTTGAAATGCTGCCTTGCCATTTTTTCCGGGGATTGCAGAAGCAACAAAGAACTAACAGCCAAAAGCAGAATCCCACCCAAACTTAGAGAAAACACAATGCTGACTGTTTTCTTCCAATCTCTGTGAAAATTCAGCATTCCAAGAGAACAAGGACTAATCTTTTTTCTCTTTTCCCGGTTCTTTATCTTCTTTTGAAGGGAAGTAAAACGAACTGCTTCAACTGGTGAGATATTTGCGGCTAATTTCACAGGCTTTCGGATAGACAGACAAATCATGATCCAGCAGATGAATACCGTACCTCCAATCACCAGAAGATAGCCTAAAAGAGAAAATCCTTTGGGAAATAGCAAAAGTGTCACTCCTAAACCAAGCAAAATTCCGATAGACATACCTTTCCACCCCAGAGAATGTCCTTCTTTTTTTACAATACGCATAATCTGCTTTTTAGTAGCACCAATCGTCCGGAGCTGACCATAACTTTTTATTTTATCAATAATGGAAATACGGAAAATACTTTGAATTACAACACAGCCACCTACCAAAACAATACCGGCAAAAGCCATAAGCAACAAAACATTCTCCATGGAAATGTCTCCGTCAATATAACGGAAGTACGCATCATGAAATCCGACTCCAGGTATCTGCAACTCCTCTTTAATCTTCTGAATGTCAGATTTAATAAGTTCTCCGTCTAACTGATCCACATGATTCAGATGTACATAAGCAAAATATCCATCAGGTTCATACTTCGTACACTGCTTTAGCATTTCTTTTGAAATAAGAAAAGAGTATATATTTTGTTTTTCTTGCCCTGTTGTATCTAAGATACCTGTAATGGTATAGTCCCCTGAAAAACTTTCTGTATCCAAGGTAACAGAATCACCAATATGACTGTCTGGGAAGAATTTTGAAAGCCATTCTTTACTTACTGCAATCTCATTTTTCTCTTCCGGTAAGTCTCCATCTGCCAAATTCATCTGGGAACGTGCCATATACAGGGTTTCCTTATCCGTATAAGCAAAGAAACCTTTAAATCCCTGTGTAGAAACTTCCTCCCCGTACATATAGTATTCTCCCACACGTGCAAATTCCGGTACCTGTTTTAAATCTTCTATATGGGCTTCATCTACCTGTACATAAGTTGCTTCGTAAGTATCTATCACTTTCTTCTTTTCTGTTTGCATCAGTGAAACTCCAACCAAACCAGAAAGACTGATTAAAAAAGCGGCTAAAACTACCGATATTATTACCATGATATTTCTTCGTTTTTCGCTTTTTAAATTTCTCTTTGCCAGATTCTTGACAATTCCATTTGTATTATTTTCAAAAGGCCAAGTCATAGCCTGCCACCTCCCTAACTTACAATCTTTCCATCCTCAATCCTCACAATTCGATCTGCAAGTCGTGCAATTTCATTGTTGTGAGTAATCATTACTACAGTTTGATTGAACTCTGAACTGGTTCGCTTAATCAGCCCCAAAACGTCTGCACTGGTCTTGGAATCCAGGTTTCCTGTCGGCTCATCGGCCAACACGATGGCTGGTTTACTGATTAAGGCTCTGGCAATGGCAACTCTCTGCTGCTGTCCGCCGGAGAGATTATTCGGCATATTTTTTAACTTATCATCCAACGCCAGCATATGAATAATTTCTTCCAAAAACCTTTTATCTACCGTATCTCCGTCCAGTTCTACGGGAAGTACAATATTCTCATAAACATTCAAAATTGGCACCAGATTATAGTTCTGGAAGATAAATCCAATATTCCTTCTTCTGAAAATCGTCAGTTCTTCATCATTTTTCTTTGCTAAATCTTCTCCTCTGACAATGACACTTCCACTGGTAGGGGTATCAAGACCGCCCATCATATGAAGCATCGTGGATTTTCCGGATCCTGAGGTTCCTACTACTGCAACAAATTCACCTTCTTCTACTGAAAAATTCACACCATCCAGTGCTTTTGTAATATTCGGCTCCGTACCATAATATTTTTTTAAATCGATTGTCTGCAAAATACTCATATCTAAAAACTCCTTTCACCTCTTTGTTGATGAACCTATTATAAAATACAAATGTCTCAGAAATGTCCGAAATAGAGAAGAAATTCAAGGAATTTTGCCTTGAATTGTTACAAATTTAGGACATTTCAAAAAAATTGCAGCAGACACCTAAAAGGCAATCTACTGCAATTTCATCTTTTTACTTTTTCAGGATTCTTTTGCCAAGGACTCCAGGCATCAACACATTTCCTGCAAGTAAAATCAGCAATATGAAAACCATTTCTTTAAACGGATAAACGAATACAAAATAGGAAATCTTTGTTTTCATATACCATCCAGCTCCATAAAGCAAGAGGGTTCCCACTGTCAGCAACAGTCCGCAAAGTATCAGCCAGGTAAGAATGCCTTCTGCAAGAAACATCCTATATAACTGCTTTTTGGTCATTCCGATATTTTCCATGGTAATACATTCCTTTTTTCTCAGTATCATATCAGTCATTCTTACATTCAAAAAATTCAAAATCCCAATAAAAACCAGACAAGCACTGACCGCAAGCAAGAACCATCTGCTTGTCTGAATATAGTTCTGCTCTTTCAATAACAGGTCGGATTTACACTCCATTTGCAATAAATTTAGATTTTCATCATACCCTCTCTCTGATTGAAATTCCATATTTGCATTTCTAAGAAGCTCCTTGAAAGATGCTTTCATCAAATTTTCCTGTCTGCGATCCACATTGAAAGAAATGGAAAACATCTGAGGTGTCAGATTTTTAGACAATGCCTGATAGGTTTCTTCTGTAACAAGCAGGATATTCGTGTCTTTTCCCTCCCAGCATAGCTCTAATTTCGGGAATGCTTCATCCATCCTGTCCACATATCCGCAGTTTATTAGTGTTTCCGGAGTCAATCCAGCCATTTCTGTTCCAACAGGAACCAAATCGTAAACCGTAATCTCTTCCCCGATCTGTTTGACAGCTCTCTCTTCGTTCTCTTCTGATATTTGATGTTCATGGAGAAGTAACGTTCCCTTTCCATGTTCAAATGTTTCCCAGTCTACTGGCAGGTCCTGTTTTGCTACAAAGGACTGCAGTTTTTCTTTCTCTTGGGAATTGATTTTTTGAATCACCGTGTTCTGCTCATCTGAGCCATGTAACAATCGAATACTCTCTTTTCCATTTTTCCCAATAATCGGATAAAAGCCCTGTATCTGTACTTCATCCTGTATGCTGTCTCCTGCGATTTTCTGTACCTCTTCTAACAGTTCTTTGGGAAAGAATACCATATGTTCTGTATCTGGTGAGGTTTCCATCAAGGTAGTACATACTTCCGGAGTAAGGGATATCCGAAAATCCGGCTCTTTCAAATAGCGATTTTGTAAATCTGCCCCTCGCACCATAACAGCAGACCAAAGCGCCAATCCACATCCCATGGTTAAGGAAATTATGGTAATGAAAAACGCTCTTTTATTACGGAACAAATATCTTTTCGCCAGATATATTTCCGGGTATCTGCCCCAACTTCGATGCCCTTGATGCGTAGGATGGGTTTCTTTTTTCTGCAAAGAAGCCTCTTCATATTTCATACATTCCAATGGACTTAGATTGTTCAGCTTTCTCTTTATTATAAGCACAGCAACTCCTGCTGTAAGAGCTGCCGGAATGATTGCCATCAAAAGAAAGGCCGGTTGAAAAAGGCGGATTCCTTCTAATTCTCCTGCCTGTTCCAAATACATGGTTTTCACCAGATAAGGCAAAACTCCTAATACAAGGCAACTGCCTGCAAGCCCGCCCAGAAAACTTCCCTTTAATACAATTTCCAGCATTTGCCGAAACATTGTTCTTACAATTTGTTTCGGCTGCACACCAATGACCTCTAAAAGTCCGTATTGCTGCAGATCTTTTTCCAATGACAGATTCAAAATATTCGAAACAAATAAAAACATACACAATAGCATCAAAAAAGATAGTACGGCTGCAAATCCATAACTCCCTGCCATTCCTTTCATTGCCCTGTAAACTGCAGAATCCCGGCTGATAACCCGCTGTCCTTCCTGAAGTTCCACATCTTCTGTCAATCTCTGCTCAATCTGAAGTCCGCTGGCTGACTTTTCTTTCACATCAAGCAATACACGACAAGGATTCCAGGTCATTTTATTTCCAATCAGTTTTTGTTCCGACAAAAATGCAACGGAGGAACTTGCCCCTTGATTCTGATATTCCGTAAAATATCCGGAAAGGGTGAATTTCTGAAGTCCGGTTCCTTCTGTATGGAATACATCATTCCAATAAAAATCCAGTTCTACTTCCATCCCAATCTGTGGATCAGAAATCCCCAAATATTCCAGTGTTTTGGTAGAAAGCATAATATCCTGCTCTCTTTTGGGATATTTGCCTGCTATCTGCGTATATGCCGGAGCAAGAATTTTCTGAAACGTACTTTCATCTGCCACAACACAATCACAATATTTAAGATTCTGGCTCAACAACTTCCCTGCAAATTTCTGTTTCCCTGTTTCCGATATGTAAGGCAGACTGCCAAGCTGCTGTGTCATTTCCTCTGTACCATTTTCAATATAGGCAGATACGGACATTCCATCGGTTCTGATATTCTTTTGAACATCCACCTGCAGCTTCCCATATATCAAACTTAAAATACAAAAAATAACACTTACCGTAAGCGTAACCGCCAAACACAAAAGGCGGTTTTTGTTTCGGTTTCCTTTTTTGTATGACTCGAAAAGCACCTGTTCCGCTGGTTGATGATACTCATAATTTGCCATTTTCCACAACCTTTCCATCTTTCATGCAGATGATCTGATCTGCCATAGCTGCAACGTTTTCATCATGGGTAACAATGAGTAACGTCTGTTGATATTGGCTGCAAATTCCTTTTAGCAGTTTCATAACAGAAGCACTTGTTCTGGAATCCAAATTTCCTGTTAATTCATCCCCTAAAAGAATGGTGGGATGGGTATAAACTGCCCTGGCAATAGCAACTCTTTGCTGCTGCCCGCCAGATAAGGCATCCGGCATTTGAAAAAGTTTCTCTTGGATTTCCAAATCTTTCACCAATCTGAAAACCTCTTTTTCATCCACCTTCCGTTTCATCAGTTTTGCCGGAAGTACAATATTTTCATATACATTCATGGTAGGAATCAGATTATACTTCTGAAAGATAAAGCCAATATGCCATCTGCGAAAGTCTGTCTGTTCCTCAAAAGATAACTGCGTAATATCCACATCATGGATAAACACACATCCATGGGTTGGTCTTTCCAATCCTCCGATTAAATTTAACAAGGTAGTTTTTCCACTTCCGGAAACTCCCACTATTGCAACAAATTCTCCTTCTTCTATGGAAAAGGATACGTTGTCAACTGCTTTGAGATAATGATCTCCATCTATATACTCTTTTGTGAGCGAAACCACTTTTACCGCTGCCATTTTTCTCCTCCGCTTTTGGACTCCTACACTACCATCTTGGCAGGAAAATAGAGAATGCAGAACCTTTTCCCACCTCAGATTCCACCGTAATATAACCGCCTTGCTGCGTCACAATCTCTCTGGCTAAATAAAGTCCGATTCCCACACCGGGCTGGTTATGCACCTCTTCTTCCCTGTAAAACCGTTTGAAGATGGCTGCCTGATTACTTTCTGAAATTCCTTTTCCTGTATCTGTTACTTTCACTTCCACATACATTTCCCATTGTGCTACAAAAACCTCTATACTACCTCCTGCCGGAGTATATTTTACTGCATTGTCCAACAGGTTAAAAAGAGCCTCTTCCGTCCATTTACTGTCATGGGAAACGCACAAATCTTCGGGACAATCTACCGATACTTGGATTTCTTTCTGCTCTGCATGATACATGATTGCACTCATTGCCTGAGCCAATGTATCATACAGATATCCTTCCTCTTTTTCTAATTGAATGGCTCCTGTTTCCAAACGGGAGGTTTTCACAAGGGCCTGAATCAAAAAATCCAGCTTGTCCACCTGTCCCCTTATGCTTTTCAAAAACTCTGCTCTTTCCGGCTGCTCCATGGGCTTGGTAAGCAAAGTATCAATGATCATTTTCATATTACTGACAGGCGTCCGAACCTGATGGGAAATGTCAGATACCAAAACCTGCAGTTCCTGCCTCTCTCCATCTACCTTCCGGTTTGTTTCCTGCAAAATTCCATACAACCGCACCAACCGCTGATGAATCTTTGCAAATAAGGTCTCCTGGTCTTTGATCTGTTTTGGAGCCTGGCTTTGATTTATCATTTCATCTAAAACCTGACATAATTCAGAAGTGAATTGTGAAAGTCGTATTCCAAAAGCCTGCACTAACAAAACGATCCACACACTTGCACAGGCAATCAAGAGCAAGCCACTCCATAGAACTTCCACCTGCTTTGTTATGAAAAAACATCCCAGGGTAATTCCTAGCATAGACACTGCCATGCCTGCACTAAGCAGAAATAACATCTTCTTTATAGAATCGTTCTTTTCTTTCACGATGGTTCACCCCCTGTCCATTTATATCCCATACCATACACGGTTTTAATATAGACCGTTCCATTCCCTTCAATCTTCCCTCGGATTCGGCTCAAAGTGGTGGTCAATGTATGCTCATCTACATAGTTTTCTGTGCAATCCCATATCTTTTCTAATAACTGTTTTCTGGTTAATACTCTGTTGCGATTCTTACAGAACAGATTCAGCATCCGAAATTCCAGGGTAGATAATGTTAACGGATTCCCATTCAACATAGCAGTCTGTTCCGTAAAGTTTAAAAATAACCTTCCATCATCAAAAACATCCTGCATAGTCGCATGATGTTTCATCATTCTCAGTACATTTTCCACTTTTCTTTGCAGAGAGTGAATAGAGAAGGGCTTCGTAATATAATCAACCGCTCCCAATTCATACCCCCGTATCTCGTCACTTTCCCTGTCATTGGCTGTAAGAAAAATCACAATTGTATCACTGTATTTCTCCCGGATTGTTTTTGCAATTTCATATCCATTGCCATCCGGAAGATTAATATCCAACAGCACCATGTCAAACCACCGACTCTTCATCACTTCCTGCGCCTCTTTTACTGTTTCCACAGAAGCAATTCCATAGGATGCCGATTTCAGATTGTAAACCAACATTTTATTTAAAAGAGCATCATCTTCCACGATTAAAATCTGTTTCATTTCTTTTTGTCCTTTACAATATATTTTAGTATCATTTAAATTTTATTTTACAACAAAAATGTCCTAGAAATGTTACAAATTGAAAAATTTATGATTTTCTGTAAATAAAGTTTTACGGAAATTGACAATCCTATCATTCCCATTTATAATATTTATATTACAATCGTAAGATTTGAAAGGAGAACCATGATGAAAACACTTCCCCAAATTTCTGAAGCGGAGTATGAGGTCATGAAAATTGTATGGAAATACGCCCCTGTCAGCACCAATGAAATCACTGAAAAATTATTGCAGACTACAAGCTGGAGTCCCAAAACAATTCAGACTTTAATCAAACGCCTTGTGAAAAAAGGCGCTCTTACATACGAAAAACAGAGTCGTATGTTTGTTTATACTCCGGCTGTAAAAGAAAAGGAATATGTTGGACAGGAAAGTAATTCCTTTCTGAAACGTTACTATGATGGGGACATTACAGCTATGGTATCTGCCTATATAGAAAATGACAAATTATCGGAATCGGAACTAGACACACTCCGCAGCCTTCTTTCGAAAAAATAGAAAAGGAGGGAACATGATATGGCTGATTTTATGATTCGCTTTCTTGCCTGCAATATACTGCTCTGCGGAATCATAGGAATTTTTTTGCTTATAAAGCGTATTTTTAAAAACATTTTATCCAGCCGGATGCAATATAACCTATGGTTTCTGCTGCTTGGACTTTTGGCAGTTCCCTTTTTGCCTTTTCGCTTTTTTAAATTATCAGAGATGTTTATTATTGTTCCTAATGTTAAAACAGAGGCTGCCATAGGGCAGACATTGCAAACGAATATTACTGATTCCCAAAACCGGATAAAAGATTTCGCCCTTTCCGTAAGCAGAGAAACACCTTCTATCCTGGGCTATCTGTTACTTGCAATTTGGCTGTCGGGTATGATCGCCATGCTGATATTACTAATCCGTTCTGTCCTTGGCCTGCATGGGTTAAAGAAATCCGCGTTACCGCTTCAAAGTCAAAAAGTTCAAAGATTATATCCGTGTTGCCTGCATGATACGGGCATTACAAAATATATTCCCGTATACAGTACTGCTTATCTCAAATCGCCTGTTATTGTTGGATTTTGGAAACCCTGCATCTATCTCCCCATTCACCTGATATCAGATGATAATGAAACTGATATCCGATATATGCTGTTACATGAACTGCAGCACTATAAGCACAAAGATTGGATTGCAAACGCGCTTATGAATCTTGCCGGAATTGTCTACTGGTTTCATCCCCTGGTCTGGTATGTACTGAAAGAAATGCGGATTGACAGGGAAATTGCCTGTGATACTTCTGTTTTAAAGTTATTGAAGTCCGAAGATTATGTATCTTATGGAAATACGCTGATTAACTTTGCTGAAAAGATTTCTTCAAATCTTTTTCCCTTTGCCTCTGGCATCAGCGGAAGTATGAAACAGATGAAACGAAGAATTCTAAATATTGCATCTTACCAAAGGCCAACGCTGCAGAAAAAGCTAAAAAGTATCACTGCCTTCCTGTTGACATCTGTTTTGCTTTTGGGACTTGCACCCTTTGTTTCTACTTATGCAGCAGATGAAAATCACTATCTGTGGAACTCTTCCTCAAAAAATTGTTCCAAAATAGACCTTACCAATTATTTTGGAGATTATGAGGGGAGTTTTGTGTTATATGATTTAAAAAAAGATACCTGGAAAATACATGATTTGGAACATGCCACCTTACGTGTTTCACCAAACTCTACCTATAAGATATATAACGCCTTATTTGGATTAGAAAAACAGATTATTTCACCAGAAGATTCCCTGATTCCATGGAATGGAAACAACTATCCTTTTGAAGCATGGAACGCAGATCAAACGTTGCCCACAGCCATGAATGCTTCCGTCAACTGGTATTTTCAAGCCATTGATGAACAGCTTGGTGTTTCTTTTGTCCAAGAATATCTTCAAAAAATGGGATACGGAAATGAAGATTTAAGGGGCGATTTTTCTTCCTACTGGATGGAATCCTCCCTGAAAATTTCCCCCATAGAACAGGTAGAACTTCTAATCCGATTACAAAATCAGAGCCTTGGATTTGCACCGGAAAATGTGAAGGCAGTAAAAGATGCTATCCATATCTCCTCCTCTTCTTTTGGAAATCTCTATGGAAAAACCGGAACCGGACGTGTAAACGGACAGGATATCAATGGCTGGTTTATCGGTTTTGTAGAAAGTACAGAAAATACTTACTTTTTCGCCACGAATATTCATGCAGCAGATTACGCAGATGGAAGTGCAGCAGCAGAGATAACGTTGTCCCTGTTATCTGACTTAAACATATGGAAATAAAAAACAGCGGGAAAAGTCTGAAAAGGCTCATCCCGCTCCATTTACACGATACTGGTATTGTGGAATATGATTCTCGTCCTCTTTACATATCTGATTCCCTAAATATTGAAAACTTCCATCTTCTTTGAACTTCACGGTTAATTCATGGGTGATAAGAGAATCATCGCATAAAACCATATCACATACTGCATTTACCGTTAAGGTAATCGTATCATCCGGATTTTCTTTTATAGCAACCACCTCTGGCATGGAAGTTCCGAAAAAGCCAGGGACATAATTACTACATCCTAATGGCATCCATGCATACAGATTTGTTTCTTTATCAAATTCTGCATATTTCTGCAGTTCTTCTTCTGATATTGGAAGATACTCCATCATCAAACTTTCGAACTCATCTTTTGGAATCCCCTCTGTATATTTTTCCCCTGGAAACTGTTTCCCGTATTTCATTCGATACAAGTATTCATACAACCCGTTATAATCTAAGACATCCAAATGGTCTAAGTTCCAATTAGAACATAACAGATTATTTCCCTGATACCCGATTCCCTGAACACATAATTTGGACATCTCTCTTTGCGCTTCTGTCCTTGGTTTTATTCTAAGAGCCTGGCTTCCATTCTTGATTTCCGTAACTTCTGGCGGTTCCGGTACGCACAGCTTATAACAAAACCACCCATTTTCTGTGTATTCCCATTCTTTGATTCGGGTATATGACGTGTAAGCAATCCCCGGTATATCATTTTTCATCCAAATACCACTGGTACTGATTACATACATGTCAATTCCATCATAGGTAAACTTCATTCTGTTGATACCACCGTCCTGACGAACCTCATAAATAACCACAAAACTGCTTTTCCCCTTTTTACAATCTGCAAGAAATTGATCTGCCTTTTCATAATTTTCCATATCAGCATAAGCTACTGTTGCAGAAACCGGATAACCTGTTTCTGTTACAGCCTTTTGCATTTCCAGTATCGTTTCATCCTGCAGAACAACATTGGAAGTCTCTCCCTTGTCTGCCAGCTTATAGAGATTTTGAATCTGCTCCATAATCTCTTCACATTCTGTAGCCGCTTCTGCCTGCTCCGCTTCTTTTAACGGCAAATCATACCCTTTCTCCCACTGTTCCCCAGCTTCCTGTTTCGCATCTTTTCTTTCCTCACCGGCACACAGCAAAAACCATGCTGCAAGTACCATCATAAGAACCTTATATTTTTTTATTACTCATCACCTCCATACAGTTTTTCCCATTCTGTTCTTGTTAACCGTGGTACGTGCCAGCTTGCCTCCGCTTCATTAGGCGGTTCCGTAACACGGTTTGCCACATATTGAATGCTCCCATCTTCCATATTACGTACTGTTACCTCATGAGTATACAGTTTTGATAATCCCTTATAAGGAAAGACAGCCTGTACCTTCAAAGTTACCGTTCCATCATTATTTTTCACATATCCAACCACTTCTGGATATGGATATTCCGGATACTCTGCTTCTTCCACGCCTCTTGGTTTGTATTCATATACTTTCTCCTCTGGATGATAAACTGTTTTTGACTGCAGAACTTCACTGCCTATCTGAAATCTGGACATAATAACCGATTCAAATTTTTCTTTTGAAATTAAATAAACTGCACTTGTTCCCATTGCATTTCCAGCAGTAAACTCTCCATTTTCCATATGATTTTCCCGGTAAAACAAATCAAAGGCATCATAAAAGTCTAAAGCTCCAAAATCCTCCTCACTCCAGTCTGTAAGGAACATGTTATTCAGCTCATATCCGATTGGAAGGATGTATTTACGATTCCATTCCCGGCACGTTTCATCCAATGGCAGTACCCGATATGCAGTATATTCCATAATCGTATCTCTTGTAACGTCATAAGACCCTTCAAAATCTAAAATTCCTGAAAACATCAGGTATCCATCCTCTGTATATTTCCATGATTCTGCCCTGTATATATCCTCTGAGGATTGTTTCCATTTGCCATTTTCATAAATATAATAGCTTCTAATCATGTTTACATTTCCGCCCCGTGTCTCCATATTCCGAATGATACAGCTTTCATCTCTGGCAACTTCTACGATAGTCAGGCGTCCGTTTTGCTTTGTTTCTATCTTTTCACAAAACTCTATCACTTTCTCATATTCTGTCATGTTAATTTGATTTTCCTTATCAACCGCTGTATAACCCTTTTTGCCAAGATTTGTCACAAGGCTGCGAATCATTTCCAAATCATTCCTGCTATCTTTTTTTTCAACCTCCCTATAAGTTCGGCCACAAATCTCCAGGATTTCTTCCACCGCCTTCTCTTCTGATTCACTCCGTTTCATGGTTCTTTTATCTGCATTTTCCCTCTTCTGCTGCGTTTTCTGATTATCCGAAAGACTACACCCCGCCATATGAATTGCCAATAGCATTCCCATCATGACAAATCCTGTTTTCCAAAGTCCTGTTTTCTTCACTTTATCATCCTCTCCATTTTATTACATTTGTAAGATTTCAAACCAAAAAAATATGTTTTTTATGATTTGGTTGATTTATATAAATATTACATCTGTAGGAATTAAAAGTCAAGTGGACTTTTGCCTTTTCTTCACTATTTAGAAGATTCTATTCTTTTTGATTTGCAAATTGCAGCAAACTCCAAAAAGTAATAAAAAAGGTAACATACACTATCATTCCAATCAGATTGGATTCTATCGCATATTTTGTTGATAAATTATTGACACCCTGAGCAATTCCTATATCTTGTACCATTTCTATATGAGAGAACTTAGAAATCCAATGCTTTACCTGATATAAATAATATCCCATCACCCCTGCATACAACGCGACAATTCCAATAAGAATCCCTGTAAGCTTGTTAAATCCACGCCCTCTTATCCCATGATTTTTTCCTACATAAACATATAAAAACAGCATCATAAGGCTTCCAAATACTATGATTCCGCATTCCATTAACATAGTTACATAAAGCATATTATTCATTTTTTTCGCACACTGCTCAATTCCGGCATCAATGCCCATTTTTACAAATGCTGCAAGAATGCCAAATACCAACGCCTGAACCGCAATCTTCAAAAAGTTTAATGTCTTGTCTGTTTCCAGTTTGGCAGCAATATATAAAGCTGCTGCATAAAAGCACCATAGTAAAAAAGATGCGACAAATATTTTATCAAAATATCCCCATGCCATATAGGGCACACCCACCAGCCACTTTGAAAATATTCCAAAAACTACGGTTGCTGCTGCAACAATTCCAAGTCTCTTCTGCTTATTCATGCTTCTCTTTCATCCTTTCTGCCTCTTTGTTCATATCTTTGATAGCTTCATACCCCAACCGTTCTATTCCAAGCTCTTCCAATGTCTCTACGAATCCTTCTCCTCCTTCTTGCTCCTCTAAAACAGTTACTCCCTTTTCGATTTGGGTACATTCTGCAAAGGCATCCAAATCATAAAAAATAGTACGGGAACCAAAGGAAACCTCCTTCAGATTTTTCAGCTTCGGCAAAGTTTTTTTCAACATTTTCTGATATCTTTCATATTCTTGTTGTGTCGGTTTGAAAGACTCTTCAAACTGTTCTTCTCCTTCTTCTGTTTCATAATCTCTTATCCCATGATTAAC
Organism: Bacillota bacterium; assembly: GCA_902363515.1. Lineage (GTDB taxonomy): Bacteria > Bacillota > Clostridia > Lachnospirales > Lachnospiraceae > Blautia. Next base: position 89,171 of record CABJAN010000002.1, read on the forward strand.
GATAACTTCTAATTTTGGAAACTTTTCCAGGTCCTCCAATGTCCTGATATGTTTCAAATTATTCTCAAAAATCTCAAAATACCGCAGTTCCTTTGCTTGGGATTTTAAAACTCTACCAGACTTTATATTTAATACATCCAGCGTATTGGATTCTATGTATTCATCTTCAAACTTTATGTTTTTTTTCTCATTCTTTCATGTCCTTTCTCTTTATTCTCAAAAAAATTCTCACATCCAGAGAAAGATACACCAGAGACAAGCATAAAGTTTTCACGCTCTCTATCAGTCTTATCCCTTCTGCAACTCCCTTTCCACTGGTTCCGTAAGCAGAATATATAGCACTCATTCCTCCATTTTTTAAGATCACACTAACTGGAATCATGTAAATTCCAAAGAAAAGAAGCGAAAGCACACCTATCCCAAAAGAAAGCGGACGTTTATCAAAAACCTGAAATGCTGCTATTAAAAGAATGAGTTCCAGAACTTTACAAAATAGGTGCATTCCCTTTCCCAACTCAGATGGAAAAAGTTCCATTCTATAAATCGCATTCATAACAATACAAGCCAGAAACAGGAAACGAAACCACTTCTCAGGAATCTTCGGAATCAGTAACACACCTAAAACCATAATAACTAACAGCATATTTATTTACTCCTTTTCATCCCGTAATTTATTCTTCAACACTAATTTTCTCCAATATCCACCAGATTATTATAAAACAGCCAACATACACAATCATACCAACTGTTGTGGAACGCTGTCCCAGTGTAGTTGTAAACTTCCAGATTGCATTATCCAAACCAACTTCTTGTACCATGGAAGAAGTTCCATATCTTTCAACAACATAATTTACTTGTTTCATGTAATAGAATAAAGTTCCTGCATAAAGAACTAATAAAGAACAGAATACGGACACTAACACAGTTATTCCCTTTTTTTCTTTTTGTATCGTTCTTTTTCCCACTTTTACAAATAAAAAATAATCTAACCCTATGATATAAAGTATCATAGAAATTTCCATAACCGCTACAAGTATCAGCATATTAGGCTGACGGGCTACCGTCAAATCAATGCAAGTATCAATTACAGCCTTAATTAACGTTGCAAGAAATCCGAAAATTATACTTTTTGTTATGCATTTCTTATTTCCCTCAGCCACACACATCTGCCCTGCAACATAAAATAAAACAGAATTGTAAACCCACCATAACGCTATTGATATAAAAAAGCCACTTGAAAAATCCCCAAATACCATATAAGGGATTCGTACTAATAATCTGCCAAAACCCCCAAATGCAACTGTTGCCGCTATTATAACTGCTAATTCATTCTTTCTTTGATCTTCCATATGCTTTTCCTTTCCTGTATATGAGTCTCTCTTTTTCTTTTACTGCAATTTTCTATAATCCACGTACTCTATCCCTAATTTTTCCATTTCATCAAAAATATTCACATAACGTTCTTCATTATTCTGTATCACCTCAACCCCTTTTTCTGATAAGCACCTTAGAATTTCCTTCTGCTCCTCATTTTTCGCAGTATAATATACCAGTTTCAAAGATGGAATTTTCAATAAAGATTCTATATTTTTTACAGACACCCCTGTAAAATCTACGACTTCTAATTTTTCCAGCTTTTCCAGTGGCGAAATATCTGTTAAAGGATTTTCCCACAAAACTAAAATACGAAGATTTTCCATTCCTTCAATGCCCTTGATATCCTTTACATGATTTTCCTATATCCATAACTCTTCGATTTGTCTGCAATCTGAAAATGCATCCAGATTATAAGTAGCCCGATTATCATGAAAAAATACTTTTCTTAAATTTTTCAGTTGAGGAAACGTATCTTTTATCATATTCTGATATCTCTCATATTCCTCTGATTCTTTTTCAACTCCATCGCCAAACACTGCAACAAACTTTAAATTCGGAAGAGCCAATAAATCTTCAAAAGTTAAAGTCTCCCGCATCTGAAAAGTCTCTAAAAATCCAATCTCTTCTGCCTCTGTTTTTAGCACTTTATCTTTTTGTGAATCTAATGCCTCTAATATCTGTGCTTTCATTATCTTATCCTGAAACCTTACATATTTGCTGTCATAATAGAAATAAGCAGTAAACACTCCCAGTAGCAACAGCACCACAACTGCCACACAAATGATTATCTTCTTCTGCATATGTCCTCCCATTTTTTATTCTCCATTCTCTCTTTCATTTTTCTCCTGACTTTTGAATATTCTTCTTTATATTTCAGAATAGTTCCTTTTAGGCTTAAGGAACCTGCATAGCTATTTATGTATCGTATAATATTTTAGTCCTAAAACACTTTTTCTTATACATATTTTTTTTACATCTCCAACCGATGTTTCTTTATATGTACTTCTAGAAACACTGAATTCTGATTCTTCTCCTTTCCAATTTCCATATAAAAAATAACTATTTGCATTATCACCTGTGTTTATATCTTTATCTGTAATAGTTACAGTTTCATGAACAGGTTTGTCAAAGGTCAGTACAATATTCAACGGAAGTACAATAGAGAAGGAAATAGCCAATACCGCCAAAATAACAGAAGCTTTACGCCCCAATCTTTGAGGACACTCTGTCCTTAGTGACTTTATAATATATGGAACCGCTAAGATTGCTGTCAGACAAAACGCTATTTTTATGATGTTTACAAAATCACAGTTAATGTTTTTTGAAGCAATCAGACAGGAAAAAATTGCTATCAATGCACCTGCAAGCGGCATTTGGAAAGCAGTTCCTTTTTCTTTTTTTGTCCTTGTTTCTATATAGATATACGGATAAAATCTGATATATATGGCATAAGTAACTAAGAGTATGGAAATCAGGATTAGAAACTTAATTTTGCCACCTATGACATAGGCTGCAACATTGGAAAAAGCCAAAATCGAATCTGTTGTTTTGAGATTTTTATTTATTTTTGTAATATTAAATCCTTTCTTTTTCATCCAATCTCCCCTGCCTTACTATTTAATATTTTGTATCACTCATATAACATTAATTCTACCTCTTTTTCGTTCAAGATGGTGAACGAACATCGCGGGTTTCGCAATTACCTAATTAACCACATTGTACCATTTTGCTTTTATACTCACAATAAAAATCAACGCAACTACCATTATTTTGTCTTGAATTAATTAAATTTCTGATTATTTTTTATTGAAATAGCACAAAATCTAATGCTGTAATATTGAATCATAGCAAATCCTCAATATTTCCTTAACCTTTTCTTAATCTTTCAATCATTTAATCTTAAAGTATAAAAACCACCTTTCCGGTAGACTGAATACTGAACAGGAGCTTTTTCTGTTACTTTACTACAAGGAGGAATGAAACTTGAATCATTTTGCAAAAGAAACACAGAGAACTTCAAAACAAATGCCAGAGGGAACCCGCCACTGTCCGGAATCAAAAAAACGGATTGCCATTCTTTTTGGCGGCTGTTCTCCTGAATATAGTGTATCACTTCAATCGGCTTATTCTGTCATTACACATCTTAACAGGGAAAAATATATACCTGTTTTAATCGGAATCTCAAATGCAGGAGACTGGTTTCAATATGAGGGAGAACTGGAAAAGATATCTGCTGATGAATGGTGCAACGAAAAAGACTGTACTCCGGTTGTTGTATCACCGAACAGGACAGTACATGGCATTTTCACGATAAAAAACAGGAAACTAGAGGAACTTCCTATTGACGCTGTTTTTCCAATATTACATGGAAAGAATGGGGAGGACGGTACCATACAGGGATTGTTTGAGCTTGCAGGAATACCTGTTGTGGGATGCGGCGTTCTTTCTTCTGCATTATGCATGGACAAGGACAGGGCTCATAAATTAGTCCAGTCAGCAGGCATTTGTGTTCCCAAATCCTTTGTCATACATAAAGGTATGGACTTAAAACTTGTGTTCATGCAGGCAGAGCAAATCGGCTATCCTTTATTTGTCAAACCGATTGGAGCTGGTTCTTCATACGGGATAACCAAAATAACGGAGCAAACTCAGTTACCCGCTTCATTAAAGCTTGCTTTTTCTTATGACAATAAAGTAATTGTGGAAGAAGGTATTTCCGGTTTTGAAGTAGGCTGTGCTATTTTAGAAGATAAGGATTTCATCCTGGGTGAAGTGGACGAAATCCAACTTGAAAAAGGATTTTTTAATTTTACAGAAAAGTATACTTTAAAAACTTCTTCTATCCATGTTCCGGCAAGAATCTCCCCTGAAAAAGCGACAGAAGTAAAAAAGACCGCTAAGAAAATTTATCAGACATTAGGCTGCTCTGGATTTGCAAGAGTCGATATGTTTCTGGATGATTCCGGCAGAATTGTATTTAACGAAGTCAATACCATTCCTGGTTTCACAACACATAGCCGCTTCCCAAACATGTTAAAAGCTGCTCATATTTCTTTTGAGCAAATTATTTCCATAGCGATTAGCAGAGCCTTATCGGAAGCATCACAGAATGGAGACAACGCATGACAAAAACAAAGCCTCTTGGAAACTTAGATTATTTTAAGGTTGTGGCAGCATTACTGGTTGTTGCCATACATACCTCTCCTCTTACTTCTTTCCATGCTGAGGTTGATTTTATCTTTACACGGATTATGGCAAGGATGGCTGTTCCTTTTTTCTTAATGGTAACAGGATATTTTCTTCTTCCACAGTACCTATTTGGAAAATCAATGGATTACCGCCCTTTGGTTCATTTTATACGAAAAACGCTGATTCTGTACGCAATCGCGATTTTTCTATATCTTCCTGTAAATCTTTATGCAGGACAATTTGATAAAAAAAGCGCCATTGACATTCTTGGTATGCTGATTTTTGACGGAACTTTTTATCATCTTTGGTATCTTCCCGCTTCTGTAACAGGAGTATTACTTCTCTGGATATTGGGAAAGAAAATAAATTTTAAAGTCCTTACCTGTATTTGTCTGCTCCTATATGGGGTTGGATTGTTTGGCGACAGTTATTATGGCTTTACTGAAATGTTTCCTGCCGCAAAGCATATGTATCATGTACTGTTCCAGGTCTTTTCTTATACCAGAAACGGACTGTTCTATGTTCCTGTTTTTCTGATTATGGGGGCATGGTTTCGTCATAGAATCCTGAACAGAAAAAGGCTATTTCATATATGCGGATTTTTTATTTCATTTCTGTGTATGACTTATGAGGGAATGCTTCTTCATACTTTCGATATTCAGAGGCATGATAGTATGTATTTTTCATTACTGCCCTGTATGTACTTCCTTTTTGCTGTTATTTTGTCCGTGGAAAAGCAGCCTGCGCCGATACTGAGAAGTATTTCAACCTGGATATATTTGCTCCATCCTTTGATGATTATTCTGGTACGGGGTATTGCCAAACTAACCCATTGTCAGGCCATTTTAACAGACAATAGTCTGATTCATTATATGGCAGTTTGCTTTTTGTCCTGCCTATTTGCTGATATCATCAGTAAATGGAGAATTTCCCATAAACCAGCCTATTCGCCTAAAGGGCGGGCATGGATTGAGCTGGATAAGAAGAATCTTTATCACAACATAGAGGTATTAGAAAATTTATTGCCGGCTGGCTGTAAGCTGATGCCTGCAGTAAAAGCCAATGCTTATGGGCACGGAGCTGTTTGTATATCAAAAGCTCTAAATCAAATGGGCATTGACCGTTTTTGCGTAGCTTCCATATCAGAAGGAATTGAACTAAGAAAAGGGGGGATATGTGGAGAAATCCTTATTTTAGGATATACGCACCCGGATGCTTTTCCGCTTTTAAGAAAATACAATTTCATTCAAACAGTTGTCAATTACCGCTACGCAAAACTTCTAAACAAATATGGAAAGCCCCTTCGGGTTCATATCAAAATTGATACTGGCATGCACCGCCTGGGAGAACGCGCAGAGCATGTAAAAACAATCGCCCGCATATTTCAGATGAAAAATCTGAACATTGAGGGAGCGTTTACACATCTTTGTGTTTCTGATAGTGTAAGTCCAAAAGACAAAGCCTACACAGAATCTCAGGGCAAAGCGTTTTATCAGGTTCTTTCGGACTTAAAGAAAATGGGCTATTTCTGTCCTGACATACATCTTCTTGCAAGTTATGGGCTTATTCATTATCCGGAACTGTCCGGTAATTATGCCAGAGTTGGCATTGCGCTTTATGGTGTTTTAAGTAATCGAAAAGATATGCAGCAATGTAAACTTCCACTTTTACCAGTTCTGTCTGTAAAAGCCCGAATTGCGGCAGTCAAAGATTTATATAAAGGAGAAAGCCTTGGCTATGGTTTGTCCTATACTGCAGCGGAAAACCGAAAAATCGCAGTACTTCCTATTGGTTACGCAGACGGTATTCCCCGTGATTTATCCTGTGGAAAAGGCAATGTGATTATCAAAGGACAACCAGCCCCCATTATAGGACGCATATGCATGGATCAGATGATGATTGACATAACTAATATTCCCAAAGTAAGCGAAGGAGATATTGCTATCCTCATTGGAAAATCCGGCAATGCAGAAATAACCGCTTACGATATAGCAGAACAAACAGACACCATCACAAATGAAATACTAAGCCGTCTGGGTTCTCGTTTAGAACGCTTAATGATATAAAATATGAAAAATTCCCCGGCTATGTTTTTACACATATCCGGGGAAAGCATGAATCTTAACCTTTTTGATTATCTGCCAGCTTCCGAACCTCTTCCAAAGACAAACCTGTTATCTCTGCGATTTCTTCCATGGAATCACGTCCTCTTACCAGCAGCTTTAGCGAAGTACTCACTGCTTTTTCGTGATTTCCTTCTGCTTTTGCTTTTTCTGCCACTTCATTTCTCATCTCTTCCAAAATTCTGCTCATCTGGCTTCGACCTCCTTCTGTTTCCTTTAAGTATCTGACTTCTTCTGCCAGTAATGGGTTCACCATATCTTTTGCGTCTTTGCAGTTAAAGTCATGCATCAGGCTTCCTACAGGATGCTCCAGGTTTCTATATTCACCATTCACGTATAGGATATGGGCTCCGTCACCGAATAATGGCATGATCCATTTCTTTGATTCTTCTTTCATTATATATATGAACCTGGAAAGAAACAACTTTTATTTTCACTGTCAAATTCAGCAGTTCTCCTCTGAAAATCGTTAAAAACAGACATCTATTTCTTCGCCCTTATCCCATAATGGCATCACTTAAAAATTTATCCATGTTCCATATCTTTTTCACTCTTCTGATTTTTTACTTCCTCCAGCCACTCCTTCACAACATGGTATGCTGTTTTTGTTTTATGATTACTATAAACGGATTCATACTTATAATCCGCGTGAAGCTCCTTTGTATTTACCTCATAAACCATTTTTATTTCTGTTGGCATTGGTCTGTTATATTCTTTGCACAGGTTTACCATTTTTTTGATATCTTCCATTAAAATATGTAAACACGCTTTTTGTCGGTCAAACGATACATCATAAACAAACCCGTTCTTTGCATCATTTAGCTCATGTTTGTTTAATACAATTCCACCGATGTCATAGAAATAATCAGGTGTCATAACATTAGCTTCAAATGATGCATAAATGTAAATTTTATCAGCTTTATTTTCTACATATTCCAAACAAATAGAAACCATATCTGCTTGTACTTCTGTAAAATAATCTTCAAATATTTTTTCTTTCACAGGCACATTTCTCTTAAAGGATTTGTCAAACAGCCCCATAGTAAAATTTCCTTCCGTCTTTGAATTATTTCACGCTCCCAGGCAATAGATTGCTTAAAAACTCCTCTTCAAGCATTTTGTAAAAAGATTTATGGAACACATTTTACTTTTGCAGTCGAAACAAATAATCCATTATGTCCAAATTCTTTTAATCATTTTATCACACTCCAAAATACAGGAAAAATTGCACACAATGTAGTAATTCCTGCCAAAAAAAACATAATTCCAAATATAACTGCAATGATAGAACTCACTTTAATCTTTTTTTGAAGAATGAATACTGCTGGATGTTTTGGGTCAATATAGATACTATAAGTTTCTCCATTCCTCATATTTTGCGTTAAAAGCTTATATGAGATATTTTGTGTTGTCTGTTCTTGATACAATGCTCCGTTATAAGTATATTGAAAAACCGGCGATTGTGTAGAAACTCCATTTCCTCCGTAATAGGTGTTATAACCACGATATATGCCATCTATCTTCTCTTTACATCTTATTAAAGAATAGAAATCGTTAAACGCAGCTAAGATGAATACCAAACCAAAGACAATACCTCCTAAAGGTAGTACAAATATCTCCCCGTATGGAACAAGTAAAGATACTGCCGAAATAGTTCCACAGCCTATAAAAAAAATAAAAATAACCCAACTAACAAGCGGTACAACTTTATAGCGTTTGTTCTTAATAATAAAAAATGTTGCAACTGCTAACAATACCGTTAGTATATGAATAATGATTACCATACCCGTTTTCTCAATGCCCTTTCTTTCACTTTTGGCTACCTTAACCCACCGTCTAAAGCCAGTGGGATTGCGATAGCCTCATTCCAATATCACCATACATATCCATTAAATTTACCAGAAAATCTACTGTAGTAACTCTATCATGCTCATATATTACTGCATCAACTCCTAAGCTTGTAACTTCTTTATAAGCTTCTACTATACTTTTTATTCCAGCTTCATCCGTGTATCCACAGACCATTACATATTCATTATTTATTATTTTCGCTTTCATTTCTCCTATTGATATGTTTGTATATTTTCTTATAATACCAATGCATTTAGCTATTTTATCATTACTTTTTATTTTAATACCTATGTTATCCACTTATTTCCCTCTACATCTTAAATCCGTTCTAAATTTTAAAATTATTTTCTCTTTCTTTTACCTGATATATCTTGTGACAATACTTACACAAAACCGTATAATTTTGCGATCGTATCTGAAATTGCAGTGAACATTTACATCCGGCAAAGAAATTTCTCCCTGATAATCATTCTCATCATGTTATTTCCTTCCCGCTTCCATCTAAAAATCCATATTCCTGGGGAATTGATTCTGTCATGTATAGGAATGGATATATTTCCACCGGAATCTTTCGTGTCTTCCCCTGCTCTTTTACCCAGATTGTTTTTATTCTTTCATTATGAACCTCAAATTCTACTACCTGATCATAAAACCTGATAAATCCGTTTTTCTTTGCAGCCGCAATTTTCCAGGTTTTCAGCAATTTCATATCTCCCATATGTTCATAATAATATCGTTTCTTCTCATTTAGGGGAAATTTTCTCACTACCATGTTTTTAAATTCCTGTGCATCTTTGGCAAAGCTTTTCACAAAGGTTTTTGTATCAGAATACTTCTTTTTTTCTTCTTCAAATGTCTCCTGTAATTGTGTTTTAAAATCCATGGATTTACCTTGAATGTGACCTTCCTCCAACATATATTTCAGAATTTCACTAATTTCTTCCTTCCTAATTACAATTCCTGCATCCAGTTCAACTTCTTTTCCATTGACCCCTAACACTTTAAGTGCTGTCCTTCCACGTCCGGTTAAACCATACGATGTATTTAATGACACAGAGAACAATAATTGCTTTGATAAATAATATTTTCCAAGCTGAAACCAATTCTGACTTTCCTTAAAGTGACAATACTTGATATCCCTGCCATTTAATTCATGAATGGGTGTAAATACTTCCCCTTGAAAGAATGTATCAATTTCCTGGCTGTTAAGCAAATCCGTAATAATTGGCATACTAATATGCTTTATTTTTAAATATTTCCACATCGGCTTCCAGGAAAAAAAGCAGATAACTCCACAAAACATACTGGAAACGAAAGCCGCCCAACCTTTTATTTCCATATCAAGCATTCCTGTCAAAAACTCCAACATATACATAACTGCCGCTAGAGCCAGAAATCCATATCCACCTAAAAGCAATAATTTTTTAATAGGAGTAAAACGTCTCCACTCTGCTATGGTTGTTTTTTTCATTACTTCTTCTCCATCCTACTACAATACTTGTTTGGCATCTTAAAACCAGGTATCTCATTCCAAAATAATGCTTTCACCTCTGTACCGGATTCAAGCAAATATCGTATCATTTCTTTTTCGCACAAGTTCTTTTCCTCTTTCATTTTCCTAAATGTACTCTTTAAAATTGTGCTAATTTGTTCATAATCTTTTGAAAATACTTTAGCAGGTATTATCTTATACTCATTCCATAATAGATAATTAAAGGCTTGTATAGTAGAAACATTCCACGAATGTCCTGTCTTGACCTTGAGAAATTCTCCTGTCATATAAAATATTTTTACAGGCGTAATATCTCTGTTATTGAGACTTGCAGCCACCCATGCCTTTCCTATCACTGCCATGTTCTTTGAAATAAATTTCCCATGAATGCAAAACCAGTTTTCACTCTCCAACAATTCCGGTCTGTTTAAAGGATTTTCTGTACTTCCTGTCATTTTCTGAAACACTTCGTTTTCAAGCAATTTTTCCAGTTCTTTTTTCGTGAAAATTTGATTCAAAACCGGCATACAATGATAGCTTGTCAAAATATATTTTTTAATCGGTATGAATGATTTAACAAGTCCTACGCTGTCTAGGATAATGATGAATATTGTTCTGAAATCATGGTCTTTGATAAGGGCTGCGAAACTGGCATACAATATTAAAACCCCAAATAGCCATACGGATAATAATATTATCTTTTTAATGGGATATAGGTTTTTCCATTCCGTCATCTTAACTATATTTGTCTTCACGATAATTATCCTTCTTCCATCGCCATCTGATAAAACGAAATCACGTTATCTTCTGCTCCATTTACCAGTCTCTTGTAAACCTTATCTACAGGAGTAATATATTTTTCATTGCCAGCCATTAGCAAAGGAATCGTTCCTGTATCCTGTATTCCCCAACAGTACCCTCTTTTAGAAAGTCCGTTTTTTAACATGACTTCCCCCAGATAAGAGCCAAAAATAAGAGACATGCTCCAAATTTGATTTTCTGTTGGTCTGCTTTCTAGCAAATCCTCTGCATAATAATCCAGAATTTCTTCCAGCTCACCTATACTCTTCGCAGAAAAATCAAAATTCTTTTGAAAGCTTTTTCCATACTCAACCGCTGTCATACTGTTTTTCCTGGCATTGCTTACGATTCCGCTGTATTCTTCCTTTGATGTCTGTTTTCCTCTTTTTAATCTGTCGAAGATTCCCATCTTATTGTCACTCCTTTTCATTCAGGATTTGTTTTATTCTGCTGCTTTTGTTTTTTCCATTCATCGTAATGCTCCATTGTTTCTTGCAGGCTTCTGATGCTATCCATTTCTTCCAAAATAAATTCTACATCGGACTGTCTGTGCTGCTCTGGCGAAGACTGAAAAATAGGGTTTTCATCCTTTGTGTATACTAAAAGCTTAAAATGCAAATTGCTCTCCATAATTCCTTTCATGAAATCGAAGATTTCTTCTGCATACTGTCTATCTGTTTTTCCTTCTTGAAGATAAATTTGTAAGATGGCGGTATATTCCGCTTTATCCAAATATTCTTCTATATTTTCTTTTCCTATCCACGCTGTAGAAGTCGGATGTCCTTCAATTTCCGTCTCATATTTTTGAATATAATTTTTTTCTTCACAGAAAGGTTTTACAAGTTTTTCTATCTCATCACAGTAATAATAAACATGATAGTTATCCTCAAACATTCCAGTGTTTCGCGCATACACTGTAACTATTTGAGAAGGATTTTCTTTATTGGAAACCTTTACTGCAATCCAGTTCAATCCAATCTTTTCTTCTTTATACTCCATTACTTCTGAGATTATAAATTTTTCCTTGTATTTGTCTTTTAGCTTGGCAAGCACATATTTTTGCGCTTCTTCGCTGGAATGAAAATCACAGGAATAGCCCTTACAGCCATTGAGTAATCCCAGACAAAGAATGCCGGTCACAATACCTAATTTAAGCTCTTTATATCGCATTACGATAACCCTCTGGTTTTTTCTAAAATTTTCACCAGATTGTTTTTATGCCAGGAAGCGCCAATCATTGTTTTATTCACTTTAAAAGCTAAGATTCCCTTTGCTGTCATAATTTCTAATTCATATGCCAGGAGCTTTTGGTTAAATTTAACATCTGTGATTTCTGCCATGGGAACAAAAAGAATTGCTTCCTCTTCCAATTTACCGGTCGTGTTATTTAAACCAATCATAGCAATACCACTGTCATTAAAATTCATTGCAAAATACTGCATAGAAAGAGCAGCTGCAACTGGTCCGAAAGCGTATGTAACTTTATTTGGAAATAAAACACCAATAATGGATGCATTCTCCTGAAATGCAATATTTTTCTCATTAAGATACTGTTTGACATCTTGTTCTTTTAACATGTTTCTTCCTCCCTGTTAAATTGGCTTTTTAGAAATGTTATTTCTGATTTTGTTTTTTCCATTCTTTGTATTTTCTTGTACTCATGCTTGTATCTCTTGTATGTGGAATCTCTTCCAATAGCCACTCCATAGAATATTTTGATATATCCTTATTTTTTGCTCCCAGCTCTTCATCAAAGATGCTCAGCTTGGTTTCTTCCGTTTTCACGATTAACCGTATATTGTAGTCTGTTTTAGCTAATGTTTTTAAACAGTCCAGGATTTCCTCTGCATACTGCCGGTCTGTCTGATTCTCTTGAAGATAAATCCTTAATATCGCAGTATATTCCGCTTTATCTAGATATTTTTTTAGCGTTTCCTTTCCTGTCCATTCTGTTGTGGTAGTATGTCCCTCAATTTTCGTCTCATATTTTTGAATATAATCTTTCTCTTTGCATAACGGTTCCACCAGTTTTTTTATCTCCTCTAGATAATAATAAACATGATAATCATCTTTGAAATATCCGGTATTGCGGGCATATACCCTGGCTGTTTTAGAAGAATCCTCTTCACTGGATACTTCTGCAATCATCCAGTTCAGGCCGATTTTTTCCTCTTTGTAGGTCATTACCTCTGTAATCACAAATTTTTCCCTGTACTTATCTTTTAATTTGGCAAGCACATATTTTTGCGCCTCTTCACTGGAATGAAAATCACATGAATAGCCCTTACAGCCATTGAGAACCCCTAAAAAGAACACACCTGTTAAGACACCTAATATAAGTTTTATGTATCGCATAAATGCCACCTCTATGTTTTTAATACCTCTAAGCCGGAATTTTATTCTTTTTCATTTAATAATTTCTTTACTCTCTCAACCGGAAAGCAATCCTCAATATCAACGATATCAAATAAATTCAATGGCAATTCTTTTTCTCCAATTAGTGCAAGATACTCATTAACAACTCTGCGGTCAATCATAATTTTCCCTCTGCCGGCCCAATGACGATTGCTCTCTTTCTTTTTTAAACCGGAAATCCAATATTCATCACCATTTTCAATATCTACATAGTTTGAATAACCACCATGATATTTCTGAAAAGCATGGTCATTCTATGTAAATTATATATGTCTTTTTAACTATCTTTTTATATCTTCTCAAATGTCCGCAAAGCCTTATTTTATCGGCTCTACGGGCATTTTGCTTTTGTGGTAAACCTCACATATCTAGGTCTATCTTCTTATATTTTCGCTATCAAGCGTGGTTAAAATCGTGGTAAATACTTTTTATGCAATTAGACGCTGAACCTCTGATTTTGCAGTATCTATGGACGCATGAGCATACCAGTTCATTGTGATACTGATATTTGAATGCCCCATGATATACTGTAAATCTTTCGGGTTCATGTTCTTGCTTGCCAGCCTTGTGCAGAACGTATGACGTAGCGTATGCGGTGTGATATGTGGCAAGGGGTTATCCTTATGGTGCTTGTTGTATTTCTTTACCATACGGACAAATAAGGCGTTGTAATCAATCGCAACTTTGGGCTTGCCCTTATGATTGACAAATAGAAAGTTGCTCCGTCCGTCTATCACAAATGGTTCTGCCTTTGGGCGTTTCTTCATAACCCGTTGAAATGCTTGTATCGTTTCCTTGCTTAATGGCACTTGCCTTGTTCCGCTCTTTGTCTTAGGCGTTTCAATATAGTAGCCCTGTTCCTTGCTCTTTAATAACTGGTGGTCGATAATCACAACTTCATTCTTGAAATCAATATCGGCTACTGTCAGTCCGCACAGTTCCGAGATACGAAGTCCTGTCTTTAACAGTATCAGCACATCATCATAATACTTGTGATACACATTGTCCGTCTTGATGAATGAGAGTAGGGATTGTTCCTGTTCCTCTGTCAATGCGACTTTCTCTTTGGTATCATTTTCTAGGACTTCACTCAACTTGAAATCAAAAGGGTTTTTCCTTACACAATCGTCTTGTATGGCGATATAGAATGACGCTTTTAACGAGCGTTTATGGTTGTTAATGGTGTTATAGGAAAAGCCTTTGTCTTTCATGCGTAACGCCCATTCCTTAGCGTCAGAGGGTTTTATCGTATCAATGCTCCTAGCACCTAACTTGTCCTCTTTCAATAACCGCATGAGCTGTTCCCGTTGTTTCTGTGTGCTTTTCTTCACGTTTGCCCTCTGTGCGTTCTGTTTGGCGTAGAGTTGGCAAAGCGTCATTTTCTTGCCTGTGCTGTCGATACCGTCCTCAATATCCCGTCTTATCTGCTGTTCCAGTTCACGAAGTGAGGGTTTTTCCCGTTTTCCCTTTGGTGTCGGGTCTGTGGGTGTCAATCTCCAAGCATACACATATTTTGTGTTTCCAAATGCGTCTACATATTTATATAAGTATTTTCCGTCTGTTCGTTGGCTCTCTCCAGTATGCAGGATACGTCCTTTGCTATCCCGTCTTTTTTCTTTCATGGTGTCTGCTCCTTTCCTTGTTGGAAAGAGCCTTGATATGACTTGTGTTCATCATAACACATACAAGGCTCATTTGCATTAGATTGCGTCCAATTTATCAATAACCTTTTCAAACTGTCGGCGTTTAATCTGTATGCGGTTGCCATTCATAATGAGCCAGCCAGCGTCCTTATTTTCCTCTGCCAATCGTCTTAACTTGTTTTCTCCGATACGGAAATACTTAGACGCTTCTTCAATGGTAAGGGTGTATTTTTCCCATACGGGAATATCGTTGTTATTCATCAGATACCCCCTTTCCCATGTTTCGTGTCATACTGGATATAGGGGATAAGGTCGGTGCGGTTTATCCTCTGTAAGTGGGCGGTCAGTTTACTGGAAAGGGAAGTGCTGTATCTTGCCTTATCAAGCATAGTTCCCACTTTTTCCAGTCCACCTAATGCGTCATGTTCTTCCAAGAAATAAAAACTTTTGACAGCGGAAATCACGCCACCCTCTGTAAGCCATTGCTGTGTTTCCTCAAGAGAATTATGTAGTTTCGGTACTTGCAGTTTTAAGACTTCCACAGCCCCTAAAAAGCGTTCCCAAAACCGACATGTTTTCCATCTGCTCTTATTACTTTCATTTCTGTTTGGCACGACAAAGCGTAGGTTGTTTGCCAATAGTCCGAAAGCCAGTTCCCCAAGTTCCAGCGGTCTGTCCTTGAATGTCATGGCAAAGGCATGAGCCTTATCATCACGCAGTTGCATTTCTGTCCGTTTCCAACTGCCGACTTCATCAAGTGTCTTATTATGTTTTGAACAGACTTCCTTATCCTTGTCATAAAAGCGGTAGGACAATCCCGATTTTCCAGCACCAATATAAACGGTCTTTGCGGTGTCGAAATCATCAAACTTACTTTCGTCAAAGTGATAGCCCTCACTATTCGAGATAAATTCCTCTTTTTCGCATTTCTTCTTTATCTGCTCTATGGTAAAGAATGGCTTTTCGTTCTTATCATCAATGGCAATATCAAGCCTTGTGAAATGGAAGTTATCCAGTCCGTATCTTCGCTCGCAACGTTTGAACATATCCCCAAAGGTATAGTTTCTGCTGTTGAGAATACGGAAAATATCATCACAACCTCTGCCCGTCATAACAAGATAACAGCCTAGCCCCTGTGGGTTGTCCTCTGTCTTTCTTGCGTCCCCCGATACATAAATATCTCCAATCTGCCAGCGTGCTTGATAAGTCTTGAATTTTATCGTTGCTGGATAGACATTGAAAATGTCAGTCGGTAAACCTAAAATGTGCATGATGACATCTTCTGCGTTTGCAGTTTCAAATACAATGCTGATGTAATCAATCTTAACAGATAAATTTTCGTGTGTTGCGATACTTCATTACTCCTTTCGTATGCCCCGATTTTTTGCAGGGTATAAATTGCATTTTTTCCTTTATTTATCACAGTTTCTAGGTACTATGACATGTATACGCAGGGCGGTGTTACATATACGCCCTGTACGGAACGCCTACGGCGTTCCTTTTCTTCCTGCACCAGCCCCGTTCTTAACGCTCACGAGCCTTTGGGAGGCTCGTGGCTAAACGGGGCAGGCACAGGAAGAAACACCGTTTTCGGTCGGATAGTCCATGCCTATTCATGCTATCAAAGCGAAAATAACTCTTTTCTATGCCTACTCAAGCGTGTGATTGACCTCATTGTGCTTAATCACTATATCCTCCATGATAATAACGCCGTTAGAATTACTTGTCAAGAACTTTTTCTTGACTTTTTCGGCTATAATAAGTATGATAGGCTTATAAAGGAACGAAAAAGCCGGGAAAGGAAAAGATATAAGAAGTTATGGAGCATGACACAAAGAAAATAAATTTTTTAGGGGAGAACATACAGACCATAAGAAAACACAGGAAAATGAAACAGCAGGAGCTTGCGGACGCCATCGGTATCAATATGCAGAGCCTTTCTAAGATTGAACGAGGGGTAAACTATCCCACCTTTGACACGCTGGAAAAGATAATGGACGTACTGGAAGTAACACCGAATGAATTGTTGTCGGGAGAATGGAAGTTTGTCCAACAGGCGGAAAAAGAGGTATGCAAGTTTTTACGGACGGAAGAACGCCTAAATGCAGAACTGAAACACGGACACTATGATAACTTCTTTGACAGTGAAGAAGAATGGCTAGAGTATGAGTTGGAGCAGTTGCGGAAATACATCACAGACTATATCAAGGGAGAGGACATACAAGCGTCCGACCTTTACCCTATCAAAACATTTATCCAGCACTTGAAATTTCAGAAAGTATTAGACCGTTATGATGATTTATACAGCATGGATATGTTCGGGGAAAGCACAGACGGACACAAGTACGGTACACCTTATCAGGTTGTAAAGAGGATAAATCCCAACTCAAAAGAAGATATGGAGCTGTTGCGGGAAGTCTTAAAGGACAGCCATTTTGACAACGGGGACGAGTAGCCTTTTTCCTCTTGCAAAAAGATACAGCAAACAAAAAGCCCAGATCAAGAGTGCAAGCACCACTTCTAAAGAAGTGGCAGGCTCTTGACAGGGCTTTTTCTTTTCTGTTTATGGCAGACAAGAGAAAAAAGGATAGCTATATTGTATAGTTTCTCTAATAATTTTAGAGCAATGAATTTATCACAGGTACTTCGTCTTTTCATTGTAAAAGTACAATCGTGGAAAGCACTAATATTGGCACTTTGATTTTGTGCATTATGCACAAAATATGATAGCAACAAAGAGGTCATATATAAAATAGAAACAAAAATAACTTGACATTTAATGAAATATATGTTATGTTGAGGTTAGTAAAAACAGTACGTGACATAAAACTATCAAAAAGTAAAAAAGAGAAAGGAGGTTTATCGAATGAGAGCAAAGAAGTTGAGAACGAAAGTAGTTGGTCTTGTAGCAGCAGTTATGGTTGTCGGCGCTCCACTTACAGCGTGGGCTATTGATGTAGCGGGTGGAGATTTGTACTACAATGGAGGGCAAACAGACACCATTGTATATTCCGAAATTGGGCGTAAAGCAGGTATTAGTCGCAACTACATGGTAAAGGCAACTGTAAAGGTCGGCGGAGATACATATACCAGTGGATTCAAGTCAAACTACGCTTACAAAGATGCAAAGAGAGTTTGGTGGGCGAACGAAACATCTTATTATGATTATTATCCATATTAAGTAAAATAGTTCAAACACCTAGGGCGGGGTTATTTGTCCCGCCCTATTTTATACATTTCTTCAAAGAAAGGGGCGTATGTTATGAAAAAATTTTTAAAGATTTTTATTTTCCTTGAAGTCATACTCTTTGCATATATTTTTAATACTTCTATTTACAACATTTATGAAAAGAATAACATTGCTACTGAGAATTTAAAAGGGTATGTTTTAGAAGAAACATCGCCAGAAATTCTCGACAAATTTTATACAATATTTACAGAAGAATATTCTCAAAATAAATTAGAACTCATTAACAATACGCTCACTTCCACAGATAAATCTGTTTATGATTTATATTGCTATCCATTAAATGAGTTTACACAAAAACAGCCTATATCTTCCTCTATTTTGTTTCAATATCATGAATTGCAAAAGGAAGATTTTTTAGATAGTGTTGGTGTATTCTATACAGATTTACCAGCTAACACAATTAAAGAGATAGCTTCTCAACTGTCCGTCGCAATAAATAACTTTGAAAATGACGCTATTCCGTATAGTATGGTATTAGAATTGAATCTTCTGAATTTTGTAATCTTATTTATTGTACTTCAAATCATATACTGTATTTATACGTCTTATAGTTTGAAAAAAATAGGTATTAAAAAAAGCATGGGCTTTTCTACTATACATATTTTAAAGGAGCAAATTACCAGTGTAATAAAATATTTTGCTGTAATATGTTTAGTATTACTGTTCTTGCTAAATTTATATTACGCATTAACAAACAGATATGATTTTTCTTATTTAGCAACAAGTGTACTGTTCTTTATTGGTGTTTTAGCTATAAATATACTTTGTGTTTTAATTACAAGTATTTTAATTAAGTTTGTTTCTTTAGAGGCAATGATAAAAAATAAGACTTTAAATAGCGGCACAAATATTGTAGTTCAGGCTATAAAAATAATTTTTTCGGTAATAATCGCTATCACTATTATTTCATTGCTGAATCAGGGGAACTCATTTAGACAAAGCCAACAAGCTGTTTTAGATTATAAGTATCTGGACGGATATTATACCGCTAATGGTTTTAATTCATCGGAGTATGATTATGCGTTAGCAAACACAGACATATTAGAAAAATATTCTGAACAAACATTAGAGATGTATAATCATAACCATTCACTACTATGTGATTTTAGGACAGACGGTGGTTTGCAGACATCACGCCCCTATTATGAACAACAGCTTGTTATTGCAAATAGAAATTATCTGAATGAATTTTCAAATATCCAGCTCAGTGGAAAACCATTGGGAGAAGATATATTTAGTGAACCAACAGTATTAGTTCCACATAAATATAAGAATGATGAAAATTCTATTAGCGAATATATTAAGCAAGAATATTTCCGATTGATGAATTACAATCAATTTTATGGAATACCGGGAGAAGAAAAAACTATTGATAAATTTAATGTTGTTTATATAGACGATGATTCTACGATAAAAGTCAATACAGAAAATGGTTTTTCGGATATGGCTAATCCTGTTATCATTGTTGATACGGGCAATTTTGCAGGACTTTACTATTTGGATTCTTTAAATACAAGGTGTTTATTTTTTCAAATGGAGTCAAGAGAAGATTTTTCTTCTTTGTTATCAGAATATGATTTAGAGCAATTAGTTACAGCTGGAACATTACTTACACCTTATTTAATGCAACTTGAAAATGTGACATTCGTTCTTAAAACACTCACTATGTTTACGATTGTCTTTATAGTGTCTTTACTGTTTATTTTGTATATTTCAAATTATGTGGACATTTTTGTAAATCGAAAGAGATATGCGGCAAAAGAGATTTTAGGATTCTCTCATTTTAGGACACTGAAAAATCGGTATATTTTTTGGGGAATCGAAATAATTATATCAGGCGTATTAACTGCTATAAATTATTATTTTGCTTGCCTTTTTGCGATTATACTTATTGACTACATATTCTGCGAATTGCTTTATAGAATTTATATCTCAAACGCTTTATATGAGATTGAAAAGGGGGCATAAGTATGTCATTGATTACATTAAAGAACGTCAAAAAAGAATATGGGAAAAATCAGGTTCTATTTGAAAATTTATCTTTAGAAATAGAAAAAGGCGAATTTGTGGGGCTTGTAGGGAAAAGCGGGGCAGGTAAAACGACACTTTTAAATATAATAGGATTGATTACTGATATATCCGAGGGAACAATCACTATTGATAGTCATAAAAATTTGTCCATGAACGGTAAAAATGCTATGATTTTGAGAAGATATACAATAGGCTATCTATTTCAAAATTATGGACTAATAGAAGATGAAAGCGTGTTGTGGAATTTAAAATTAGCTCTTGAATATAAAAAAGTAAAAAAAGAAGAAAAACTGAAACTAATCAATAAGTATTTAAAGCAATTTGAGCTAAGTGACATGCTTAACAAAAAAGTATATCAGTTAAGCGGTGGAGAGCAACAGCGAATTGCAATTATTAAATTGATTTTGCAAGGAAGTCAGATTATATTAGCTGATGAACCAACTTCTGGACTTGATAAAGAGAACGAATTGATAGTGATGAAACTTTTGAAAGAATTAAATGAAAAGGGCATTACTATAATCATGGTCACTCACAACATGAATTTGTGCGATTGTTTTTCCAGAGTTATAAATGTAGAAAACTTTAGATAGTTTGTTAAAGGGAGATACGCGGTTTTATTATACGTGCAATCTCCCTTTATATTTCGTCATATCAAGACTCATATTCAATTATGGTAAATTCGTGGTAAAACACTTATTTTTTCAAGTGATGAACAGCCCTTAAATGCTGTATTTATGCGGATAATCGGATTTTCTATATCAAGTTAAAGTAAATGGTTTTCTTGGTTTTTGAAGTTTTTACATATCCTATCCAGGCTGGACCATCATCCGAATAGCCAGTTTTTAGTTCTATGTACATGAAATCTCTAATCATTTCTATACCTCCCAATTTCGATTTTTACCGTTTAATATTGTCATTTTTTTCATATGGAATCGGTCTCCCATATGCTTTATGTAATTGCCCGATTTTATCACCGATCATGTCATATAAATTGTCATCCACATAAGCCATTTTCTCAGGAGAAAATACACTTTTTCCACGATTGAATTTTTGAGCATAGCTTCCACATTCTTTTATATAAGACATGATTGCTGTTATTTCTCTCTTTTCCGGTTCTGTAAATATAGATTGTTCACATAAACTTTTGCTGATAAAATCGCAAAAATAAGAATAATCCTCATCCCAGTTTCTGTTTCCATTATCTTGCGCTTCATAACGGAGTTTTTCTATTTCTCTTAATAATTCTCCCTGTAAATTTTCTGCCCGTCCCTCTTTAGGCACATAATTTTTCCATATCTCTTTACATTCATGGAAATACTTCTGTTTATAATCTTTTGCTATAATTTCTTTTATTTTCAGCTCATTGTTTTTCTTTCTGAAATTGTCAAAAATCCCCATAACATATCCCTCCCTAAGTCAACGCATCCAGAAAATCAGCTAGTGTGCCTGTAAAACCGCCAAACCAGGTGAAACTTAATCGGTCTGTAGATATTTTTTTACTTTTGCCGCCTCCATAAATTCTCCATAATGGAAAAAGATAATCCCAATAATTCCACCTAAGAAAACCAGAAATACTCCTGTAAGGTGTGTGGTTTTTATGGTAAGAAACACCTCCATAAGAAAAACTAACAGACCTATCAAAACAATAAATCCCAATGCTCTTCGATTCCATTTCCCCAGAGTGTGGAGCTTTAATATCTCTTCTTTTTCCATAGAGATTCCAATGGTGTGCTCCTCTATGTATTGATACTTTTCTATAAATGATTGTTTCACTTTTTTATTGACTAAAACCAAGCCTCCAATTACCAGAAACAGCAATAGCATCCTGGCACTTATAGGTAATAATACACGTTGCAATACCTGCTCTAAAAGTGTTGCCAAGATTCCGCCTGAGAGGAAAAGCCATGGGATCCCTTTTGTGTTTTGCTTTGCATAATATGCCGAAAGACAGATTTTATATACTTTTTGAGATTGCAAATCAAAATAAAATTCCTCTGTGTTCCTGCCGTTATTTTGATAACATAATTTCACCATAGGATTCTCCTCATACAACAACCAGTTCTTCATACATCACCTGTTTAATCGAATCATCTTATTTTGTTAATATTTTATAATAGGATTATACATGACCGCCCCCTTCTTGTATATATTTTTTTACGCAAGTTATAAAATGACGCAAAAAAAGACGCATTCCTTTGAAATTCTAAGATTTCATTTAGGAAATACGTCTTTTTTGTATGATTTTACTTACTGAATGCCTTCTGTTTCAATAATAAATTTCACATTGCCCTCCATGTTATCTGCTTTTCCTGCATATGAATCATAGCTGCAGGTTTCGGAGGTGAGCGCATCTACTCTGTCCAAAATGGTTCCCAGAAGGTCTTCGGCTGTTTCCTGTAATTTTTTAATTCCTTCTTCGTTAAATTCTACGGTTCCATCCTTGAGCTGAAGCGCTCCATCCTGCAATGCAGAGATACCGGCTTTTACTTCACCGCTGGCAGACTGTAGTGTTCCAGCGCCGGATACCAGCTGGTCGGTTCCCCCAAGAAGTGAGGACGCGCCCTGTCGTAAAGCATTGCTGTTTGCTGACAATGCTGCAGAACCATTTGAGAGTTCTCCTCCCAGGGCAGTCAGCCCGCTGCTAAGCTGTGTTGTTCCGCCGGACAAAGTATTAACGCCTTCTACAAGAGTCGGTGTGTTTGCTTTTAACATCTCCACGCCTTGTAACAGAGACGGATTTGCCTGTGACAATTCCTGGATGCCAGAAGTCAGGGCTTTGATTCCTGCAACCGCTTCCGGAAGACTGTCGGTTGCCTGGTTTAAGGTTCCCACCTGGGAAGAAAGTGTTCCCATAGCTTTATTTAGTCCTTGCATACCTGTATTTAATTTAGCAACAGCCTCTTTCAGGGTTTCCATTGGTTTCTCTGGTATGGATTGAGATGCAAGCTGATTTAACTGTTCATTCATGGCTTCGATCTTGGGTCCAAAAGCATTTACCGCTGTCTCCAGGGAGGCAAACTGGGTCTGCATACCGGAAACCATAGACTGAAGCTGGCTAAAATCAGGTGTTGGAATCTCTGTATTCACAGATGGCGTTTCTACAGGACTCAGGGCGTTTAAACTTCCGGTATCTACTTTTGCTCCTGAAAGCGTTGCAATGGTTGCCTGGAGAGCGCTGGCTGTTTCTGTATCACCCTGGGCATTTGCTTTGGCAATCTGTGTATTTAACTGGGCAATAGCAGCGTCTACCTGGCTGTTTGCTGCCTGTGCGCTTCCTTTTACGCTTTCTATCTGCGCATTTTTGTCTGCAACCTGGCTATTCACCTGATCAGTCACATTCTGGGCTGCTTCCTGTGCCGCATTTTGACACATAGTCTTCATATTTTCTAATTGTCCTGTAAGATTTTGAAGCGCTTCCATCATCTGCGTGCCCGTACTCATCATTGCTTTTACAGGTTCCAGAATTTGAGCCTGTACTTCCTGTGCCAGACTTCCCGCCTGAGCTGTGAGGTTTTTCCCAGCTTCTGTCATGGCATCCACCTGATTCATCAGCTTGCTCATCTCATCTAAGGTATCATTTAATTTCTGAGTTCCCTGGGCAAGTGCCTGAGATGCGGCATACAGATCCTGTGAAGAATCTCCCTGTCCATCTACTGCCTGGTTCAAAGCCGTAATCGCTTCTTTGATTTCCGTTAATCCACTCTCCAGTTCTGTAAGCTGTCCTGTCCCGCTTGCAATCTGTTCCTCACCTTTTATGTAAGAAGTAATGCCGTCTGCCAGGGCAATGCTGCCTGTAGTATAGTCTTCCACACCTTTTACTACCTTATTCACGCCATTGACATACTCTGTAACCTGGCCGTTTAAGGCCCCGTCTTTTCCCATATACTGCTGAATTCCAGCGTTTAAGGTATCTGCGCCTTCTGTGTAGCTGTTAATACCTCCGGCAAGTTCAGAAACACCGCTTTTCAATACATCTATGCCGCTTTTTAAAGTTGCAATTCCTGTGTCAAACTCCTGATAGCTGGAACCAAGGGTGTCTGCGCCTTTGGAAAGTTCCGAAGAGCCATCTACTAATTGCAGAGCTGCATCTTCTAAATCATCCAGCGCATTCATAACAGAGTCCAGATCTTCTGTATCATCCAGATTCAAATCTTCTAACAGGTCTGAAAGCGCTACGGTAAAGGTTGGATCCATGGTAAAATCCGTTACATCTGCTGTAATTTCCAGACTTTCCGGCAAGGTAATATCTTTTACTGCAGAAGAAGCATCTTCCTGGTCAAGTCCCAGGCTTTCTTTTAATCCGGGCATTCCAACTCCCAGAACAATATTTCTCTCACCATCTGAAATTACTTTTCCATTATCAATCACCACATTGGAGAAATTTTCTTCCGGAAGAATCAGCCCTGTAACCATAACAAAAGGACTGTAGATTTCTTCTTTTTTTCCGTCAATTATTGCTTCCTGTTTTGCTTTGTTATCATAGTCGATTTTTATTTTCAGTTTTCCGCTTTTACCTTTTAAATTTTCCGGCTGGATTTCTGCCCCGTCCAGAAAATAGGTGAATTTCACAGAAACAGGAAGTTCTTTTTGACTGGTTCCCTGATAGTAAATGTCTTTGCCATCGGTCTGCCAGGTCACATTGTCATCTGCATGTTCAAAGGTTTCTTCCCCTTTTACATTCTTGATTCCTTCCAGTACGGACTGATCCTTTACCACTGCTTCTGTCCCTGCATTTTTCAGCCAGTCGGATACTGTAATCTGGTTTTCCTTACCTGTTGCATCTGCATTGACATAAACGGTTTCTTCTTTTGATACAGGAGCGCTTCCCTCTGCGGCGTACACTGGCATAGTTCCCATCATACCTGCCATTCCAACAGCAACACCTGCCATCCATTTTTTTCCAAGTTTTTTATTTCTGTTCATGATGTTTGCTCCTTTCTTTTAATGCTTTTAATTCCGGGTTCTTTCCAAAGGTTGTCTTGATAATCAGTTTATCAAAAATCATAAACATGGCCGGAAGGAGAAGAATTACAACCAGCATGCTAATCACTGCTCCTCTGGCAAGCAAGGTACAAATCGAACCAATCATATCTACCTGAGAGTACAGCGCAACACCAAAGGTGGCTGCAAAGAAACTCAAACCACTGCTTACAATAGACAGCATGCTGGTTTTATGGGCAATGGAAATTGCTTCCATCTTTGTTTTTCCTCTCAGTCTCTCTTTCTGATACCGGCTGGTCATTAAAATCGCATAGTCTACGGTTGCTCCAAGCTGTATGGTGCCAATGACAATACTTGCCACAAAGGGAAGGCTGGTGCCCTGGTAGAAGGGAATCGCCATATTAATGAAAATGGCAAATTCAATAACCGCTACTAAAATAACCGGCAGCAGCGCGGATTTAAATACAAAGAAGATAATGATAAAAATCGCAAGAATGGAAATTACATTGACGGTTTTCAAATCTACATCGGTAACGTCCTCCAGGTCTTTCATCAAAGGCGCCTCTCCGATTACCATAGCGTCCTTATCTGCTTCCTTTACAATTTTATCAATCTGCGCAATCTGTTTATTGACTTTCGGTGTAGCTGACTCATATTCTGAGCAGACAAAAGCCAGTTCATAGTTGTCACTTTTCAGCATACTTTTCACATCATCTGGAATCATGGAATCTGGAATCATGGGGCCAAATAAGGAATCCATGCCAAGGGTCCATTTCACACCTTTTACCTGGTCAATTTCATCCAGCATTTTACGTTTTGCTTTTGCGTCCATATCGCTGTCCATGAGAACCATATGGATATTGCTCATCTCAAAATCTTCTGCCAGCTTCTCATTTGCAATGTTTCCCGGAAGGGTATCTGGCAAAGACTGGGCAATGTTATAATAAATTTTGGTATGGTTGTTTCCGTAAACAGCCGGGAAAAGTAGCACCAGAAACAGAAGAATCCATAATCTATAGTGTTTTGTAATAAAAGCAGATGGTTTATCTACCTTGCTGATTAAAGGCTTATGCTGGGTTTTCTCAATGGCTTTATCAAAAATTAGAATCAGGGAAGGCAACAGGGTAACGCAGCATAAAACGCCAATAACTACACCTTTTGCCATAACGATTCCCAAATCTTTGCCAAGGGCAAAGGTCATAAAGCAAAGAGCCACAAATCCGGCTACCGTAGTAACTGAGCTTCCCACAACGGATTTAAAGGTATTGGCAATGGCATGCCCCATGGCACGTTCCTTTTCTCCCGGAAATCTCCTTTTATTCTCCTCATAACTGTTTAAAAGGAAAATAGAATAATCCATGGTAACTCCCAGTTGCAGCACTGCTGTCAGTGCCTGGGTAATATACGAAATCTGCCCCAGAAAAACATTGCTGCCCAGGTTGTATAAGATTGCTGCCCCGATACTAAGCAGGAAAAATACGGGAACTAAAAATGAGGTTCCTGTCAGTTCCAGTACCAGGAAAGACAAGATGGTTGCAATCACAACGTAAATAGGAAGTTCCTTCAGGGAAATATTTTTAATATCCGTTACAATCCCTGTCATACCACTGATGAAACACTGTTTTCCTACCACTTTACGCATCTGGGTCACTGCATCCATAGAATTGTCTGAGGATGTGGTGTCATCAAAGAGTGCAAGCATCATAGTTGCATCTCCATTAAAAAAAGCAGTTCTCAAATCTTCTGGTATCATGTCTACCGGCAGAGAAATATCTGTCACATCGTCATACCAGAGTACGTCTTTTACATGTGGAATTTCGCTGATTTTTTCTTCCAGCTTTTGTACGTCTTTCAGTTCCATGTCTTCCACCACAACCATGGAAAAGGCGCCCATTCCATACTCATCTACCAAAATATCCTGTCCTTCCACGGTTTCCAGGCTCTTTGGCAGATAGCTTAGAAGGTCATAGTTGATTTTTGTTGCTGCCATTCCAAGAACTGATGGAATAAACAACAAAATGCAGAGCGTAAGAATGATAACTCTGTGTTTTGCAATCCATTTTCCTGTCTTGACCATTCTTGTATCATCTCCTAATTACAAATTTTTTTCTTCAA
Source organism: Bacillota bacterium (assembly GCA_902363515.1). Lineage (GTDB taxonomy): Bacteria > Bacillota > Clostridia > Lachnospirales > Lachnospiraceae > Blautia. The sequence goes on from CABJAN010000002.1 coordinate 116,399, forward strand.
TGGACAATTATACGCAAAACTGACCATTCGTCAATACAGAAAATAAATTTTAGTCATTTTTAAAACAAAAGCTGCTTTCTATCTGCAAATACTGGGTAAATTGCCAGTATCTCTTTAAGCAAGTTTTCTTTCCCAGCCTCATACACTGAAACAAAAGCTTTCAGGAGAAGTTTATGCCTTCTATTGGTGAAATGATTCTGTCCGAATCTTATGCGGACATTATCCTGCCTTCCTATACCGGTTTCCTGACTGACTATAAGGAACGAGGCGCACAGATTTTTAACAATTATTATGGAATGGTACACTATCCTCTTGAAGAAGAACTATTTCAAAACTATTATGAATATGGATTTTTCTACAACACCATTCCCAAACTGTTTACCCTTCTGGATTTGGAAAGTCTGGAAGCCTCCGGTATTCTGGCTGTGCAGAATCAGCCAGTTCTTGGGTTAAAAGGTCAGGATGTTCTGATTGGTTTTATTGATACGGGTATTGATTACACCCATCCTGCCTTTCGCCGCCAGGACGGATTAAGCCGCATAGTTGGAATCTGGGATCAGACTCTTCAGACCGGACAGCCTCCTTTTGACCTGAACTACGGAACTGCCTATTCCCAGGAGGAATTAAACCAGGCTCTTGGTATGGAAGATCCTTTTTCCCTGGTTCCAAGCCGGGATGAAAACGGACATGGTACCTTTCTGGCTGGTGTGGCTGCCGGAAGCGCCCTTCCCCAGCAGTCTTTCAGCGGCGCTGCGCCGGAGGCGCTCATTGCCATGGTAAAACTAAAACCTGCCAAGGAATATTTAAAGGAGATTTTCTATGTCACAGGGTCTGCGCCTGCCTATCAGTCCACAGACATTATGCTTGGCATCCGCTATTTGATTCTTCTGGCAGATGCCCTGAAAAAGCCTCTGGTTCTCTGTCTTGGTCTGGGTTCTAATCAGGGTTCTCACTCCGGCAGCTCTCCTCTGGATTCCATGCTCTCTGTCACAGATCAGTACCGGGGCATCCACGCAGTAACAGCTGCCGGAAACGAAGCAGGTAAAGCCCATCATTTCTACGGAACTGCTGCCAATTCAGGTGCTTATGAAGCAGTGGAAATTCTGGTAGAGCCCGGCACCTCTGGCTTTTGTGCAGAACTATGGGGGCAGCCCCCGGAAGTCTATGCTGTAGGCTTTGAGTCCCCCCTTGGGGAAGTAATTCAAAAACTGCCTCCCAGAATCAGTTTCAGCGAAAATATCTCTTTTATTTTAGAAAATACCAGAATTTTTGTTACTTCTGAAATTGTTCAAACGGTTTCCGGACATCAACTGATTTTTATCCGTTTTTCTGACCCCACACCAGGTTCCTGGAAAATCCGGGTTTATACAGACAGCTTCAATAACGGTAATTATCATATCTGGCTTCCGATTACCGGGTTTTCCGACCCAGATGTGCGGTTTTTACGCCCCAATCCAGATACGACCCTTACCGTTCCCTCTGCTTCTGTCTCCACCATGACCACAGCCGCTTATAATGCCTATGATAACAGCCTGTTTCTAAACTCCAGCCGGGGTTTTACCCGTACCGGACAAATCAAACCTGACTTTGCCGCCCCTGGGGTAAATGTTTTTGGCCCAAATTTAAGAGGTGGTTTTACCACTGCCACAGGAACCTCTGTCGCCGCTGCCATTACCGCAGGCGCCTGCGCCCAAATTGTAGAATGGGGCATGGGGCGCACTCCACCCAGAATTTTTAACAATACAGAACTAAAATCTTTGTTTATCCGTGGCGCAGACCGTTCCAGACAAGAATTATACCCTAATCGAGAGTGGGGTTATGGAACTTTGAATGTGTATCAGGTATTTTCATCGCTAAATGCGCCATAACAAAAAAATTATTTTTCTGTCACCCTTTTTCTGCTGTCACATATTATGAAAGTGTAATCAAAATATTTTGGAGGATTTATTCATGAGTGATTTAGCTGCTACAAACTGTGGTTGCGGATGTGAAGACAATTGTGGAGGATTAGGAAATACAAGAGGCGGCATGGACTGCAGCTGCATTATCTTGATTCTTCTCCTGTTAAGCTGCTGTGGAAATAATAATGGATGCGGTACAAATAACGGATTCTGTGGTGATAACAATTGTCTCCTCTTATTTATTCTGTTGTTCTGCTGCGGAAATGGATGTGGCTTCTGCTAATTTACGTAAAGAAAAGGGGATGCCTTTTGGCATCCCTAAATTAGAATATGAAATTCTCATACAAGACTTGTGCTTACACAGCTATATAGAATTGATTCCTTCTTTCGTGTCTTACCTTTTTTAGGAGACCCTTGAATAATTTCTTACTTTATTATGACAAAGTATTTTCATTTTGTCAATGAAAATCGTCAGAATTCATCAACTATTGTTCTTCCTTTTTCGACTCCCCTTGTATTTTGCCGTCTAATTTATTCCAAATTCCTGTTTTTTCAAAACTTTCTACCGCATCTTTTGCTTGTTTTACCAGTTTTGAATCGTATCCAATCATTTCCAGCAACCGGATGGCATTTCGTGTGGTAACTCTTCCCTTTTTCAACAGGTAATTAAAGGTCACGTCTTCTTTTCCCACTTCTTCTTCAAAATGATAATTCTCATAAAGAGCTTCCAGAATATAAGAAAGTTCAATGTCATGGGTAGCTGCAAAAGAAAGTACATTTGGCTTTCTAAGATTCCCCAGGATTCTGGAAGATGCTGCAATTCGCTCAATGGTATTGGTTCCCCGAAGGACCTCATCAATAATACAAAGAAGCGACCCCTGTTTTTCTGTTTCATCCAAAATCCGCTTTAAAGAACGGATTTCCACAATATAGTAGCTTTCCCCACCTTCCAGGTCATCTCGCAAAGCCATAGAAGTCATCACCTTAAAATAAGGTGCTACATAAGAAGTTGCTGTACAGGTATAAATGGTCTGAGCTAAAATTCCGTTCACTGCAATATTTTTCAAAAATGTGGATTTTCCTGAAGCATTAGAACCTGTCACAAGGATTCCGCCCTGTGCCTGTATGCTGTTTGCCACTGGATTGCGTATAAGGGGATGATACAGATTTTCAACCTCCATGTAAGCACAAGCTCTCTCTTCAAACTTTGGAATACAGTAATAAGGTAAAGCTTTTCGCACAGAAGCAATGGAAATCATACTATCCAGATATCCAAACAAATACAAAAGCCCCTGAATTTCCTTTTGATGCTCCTTCATGGCTTTCATCATATCCCGAAACTTAATCAAATCCACATGGGTAAGCATTCGGATATAATCCATAGCCATGCCTTCTATGCCGCCTCCTGTGCTGCTGCGGTCAATAACCAGATTCGACCCTCTTTGAAACCCAGCTAGTTTTTTTGCATAGACTTCTCCCTGCTCCACATAAAAAGAGAGCTCTGGAATATTCAGTTTCTTCAAATTTTTTTGTGCCTGTAAAAGTTGCATCACACATCGAAAACAAGTAAGATAGCTTTCAATTTCTTGCTTCATGCCCATATAAGTGGCAATATTAAATACACACACACCAAGAAACACATAAATCCCTGGATTGGGACTTATCATAAAGCACAATAGAGAGAGAAAAAATGCCAGAAACTGCAAAGTCTGAACGAAACTGCTCTGAATCTTTACTTCTGTTGCCACATGGATTGCTTCAAACACGCTGACATTCCCTGGTTTTTTAATTCCAGAGAGCAGCATTTGAAGATTCACACGCTCTTTTTCATGACTGGTAAAGAACTCCATAAGACTTTGCCGGTTTTCCAATTCTTGTTTCTCAAATACTGGTTTTCGCAGAAGGTCATAGAGTACCTCACTTCCAACTGCTGAAGCGCTTTGATTCATCTGGACAAAAATCCGTTCCATTTCCAAATCATTCCAGGTGATATCATCAATATAAAATCCTTCTTTTTCCCTCTGATAAAAAAATTGGGAAATATGGTCTAATTCCTCATAGGTATATTCCTTTTGCATAATGCTGCCAAAGGATTCTTGGAACCGCTTCCTGGCAAAGTTTCTTCTGGCTTTATTCTCCCCTATTACCCACAGGGAAAACACAGACACCACTGCCACAAGAATTCCAACACCCAATATCACATCATTCATAAAAACTCCTTAAAAATATCCTTCCATCAGTTCTAAAGTAGTCTGGATATCTTCCTCTGTATGAGCATCTGATAAGAACATGGCTTCAAACTGGGAAGGTGCTAAGTGTACCCCATGGTGAAGCATGTACTGGAAATAATCGGAAAATGCTCTGGTATCAGAAGTTTTTGCAGAAGTATAGTCCACCACCTTCTCCTTCGTAAAGAATACGCATCCAAGAGAAGATACGGAATTCACCTGAAAATCCACATCTTTTTCCAGGAAAATCCGTCGGATTCCATCATAGAGCATCTGACCTTTCTGATAGAGACGGGTATAAATTTCTTGATCTTCCCAAAGAATCTTTAATTGCTCCAATCCTGCTGCCATGGCAATGGGATTTCCACTTAAAGTTCCAGCCTGATAAACGGGACCTGCAGGAGCAACCATTTCCATAATCTCCCGTCTACCTCCATAAGCACCTACTGGCATACCAGCTCCAATAATTTTTCCATACGTAACTAAATCTGGAGTAATCTGATAAAATCCTGCTGCTCCGGAAAAACTGAGACGGAACCCAGTAATGACTTCATCAAAAATCAAAAGAGCGCCCCGTTTGGTACATAAATCTCTGAGTCCCTGCAAAAATCCATCTTCTGGAGGCACGACACCCATGTTTGCCCCTACCGGTTCTACAATCACTGCTGCCACCTGGTCATTACATTCATCAAAAAGTTGTTTTACACTTTCCAGATTATTGTAGACTGCAATCATGGTGTCCTCTGTACAACCTTTTGGCACGCCGGCACTATCTGGCACTCCACTGGTCATCACACCGCTTCCGGCACTGACTAACATGGCATCTGTATGTCCATGATAGCAACCTGCAAATTTGATAATCTTTGTTTTTCCTGTAAAACCTCTTGCCACACGGATAGCACTCATCACAGCTTCTGTGCCAGAGTTTACCATACGAATCATCTCTACATGGGGAATCCGCTCACAGATAAATTCTGCCATTTCCACCTCTTTTTCTGTGGCACAGCCAAAACTAAGACCATTTTCACTGGCCTTAATCACAGCATCTTTTATCCGTTCATCGTTATGTCCAAGAATCATAGGCCCCCAGGAATCAATATAATCAATATAAGCATTTCCATCTACATCAAAAATTTTAGAACCTACAGCCCCCTGAATAAAGCGAGGTGCTTCTGTTACAGAACCGTAAGCTCGCACCGGACTATTGACGCCCCCTGGTATTCTTTTTACTGCTCTTTGGAATAATTCTTCGGATCTAGTCATTATCCAATTCTCCCTTCGTCTATAAATCTAGCAATTTCTTTTGCAAAATAAGTAAGATAAATATCTGTCCCCGCCCGATATGCACTGGCTGCCATTTCACAAATAATCCGGTCTTCCTCAATATATCCTAGCTTTGCTCCTGCCTTCACCATGGCATATTCTCCGCTTACCGAATAAGCAGCTACCGGAAGGTCAATAGTATCCTTTACTTCACGAATCATATCCAGATAGGACAGCGCTGGTTTTACCATAATAATATCTGCCCCTTCTTCTACATCTAAAAGCGCTTCTTTGATACCTTCCCTTCGGTTGTGAAAATCCATTTGATAACTTTTCCGGTCACCAAAAGATGGAGCAGAGCCTGCTGCATCACGGAATGGCCCATAAAAGGCAGATGCATACTTCACAGCATAGGACATAATAGGAATCTCTTTGTAACCTTTCTCATCCAGAAGTGTCCTGATTGCCAGAACACGTCCATCCATCATGTCAGAAGGCGCCACCATGTCAGCTCCTGCCTGTACATGGGAAAGAGCTGTCTTTGACAGCAATTCCAAAGTAGCATCATTTTCTACTTCCTGTCCGCAAAGTACACCACAGTGTCCATGAGAAGTATATTCGCACATACACACATCTGTAATCAGATACATATCATTTCCAAATTCTGCTTTCGCTTTTTGAAGAGCACGCTGCACAATACCATCCTGGGCATACGCCTGGCTTCCCACCTCATCTTTATGATCCGGAATTCCAAAGAACATCACCTTATTCACACCTGCATGTAAAAGCTCTTCCAAAGCCTTTGGCAAGGTATCCACACTATAACGGTACTGTCCTGGCATGGTAGGAATTTCCTCCTGGATGTTGGTTCCTTCTTTTACAAAAATCGGATAAATGAGAGAACTTTTATCCACCCTGGTTTCCCTTACCATTTTCCGAAGAATTTCACTGCCTCTTAAACGCCTTGGCCTGATGTTCATATCCATATCACTGTTCCTCCTGCTCTGTGGCTGTTTTTTCTTTTAATTCTATGACTAAATCCAGTACACTGTCAATGGTTGCTTTTTTCGCCATATAGGTTTCCATTCCAACAGCATCTGCCTCTGCCTTGGTTTGTTTTCCAATGCAGGCAGCCCGAACCTTTGTATAGTCCAATCCTTTGGTTGCTTTTACAAAGCCCCGCACGGTAGAAGCACTGGTAAATACTGCACAATCAATTTCTCCATTTTCAAACGCTTGCTTCTCATCAATAGTTTCCTGGCTTTCATAGAAGGTGTCATAGGTGGGGATATCCTCTACGATTAAGTCAGGTTTTGCTTCCAGCCCCCTGAGAATTTCCTGATTGCCTATGGCAGCTCTTGGAATTAAAATATGTTCTCTTCCTATGCATCTTTCACACAATTCTCTTCCCAGGGTTTCTCCATCATACACTTCCGGAATGAAATCTGGGAAACATCCACGTTCCTCCAAAGCTTTTGCCGTACCTTTTCCAATGGCTGCAATATGAGTACCATGCAGTCTTCTGATATCTGTTTTGGTCTTTTGCAGTTCCTCAAAGAAAATTCTTACACCTGTGGGACTGGTAAAGGCAATCCACTGATAGGATTCCAGTTTTTCAAAGGCTGCATACAATCTACTCTGGTCTTCTAATGGAGTTGTGCGAATAGCTGGAAGTTCCAGAACCTCTGCACCTAAATTCCGCAATTTTCCAGCCATCGTGGAAACTAGTTCTCTTGGTCTTGTTACCAGAACTTTATATCCTGCCAATGGCAATTTTTCATACCAAGCAAACTCCTTAGCCAGAGCGCACACCTTTCCTACCACAATAATAGCCGGTGTCTCAATCCCCTGTTTCCTTACCTCCTCTTCCAAGGTAGAAACCGTAGCAACAATGCGTTTTTGTCCTGCTGTGGTGCCTTTTTGCAAAATGGCTGCTGGCATATGAGGACTCATTCCAGCCTCAAGAAGCGCCTGGCAAATATCACTAAGAGCGCTAACTCCCATTAAAAATACCAGGGTTCCTTGGGTTCGTACCAAAGCTTCAAAATCAATATCATAAGCCGCTCCTTGCTTTTTATGCCCTGTAATAATATGCAAAGAAGAGGTAAAATCACGGTGAGTCACTGGAATTCCATTATAAGCCGGCACTGCAATGGGAGAAGTTACCCCTGGAATAATCTCATAAGGAATGCCTTCCTGCACCAAAAGTTCCAACTCTTCTCCCCCCCGTCCAAACAGGAAAGGATCACCACCTTTAAGGCGTACCACACGCTGCCCTTTTTTTGCCTCCTGTACCAGAACTTCATTGATTTTTTCCTGTGGCATGGTATGATTGGAGGCTCTCTTTCCCACATTGATGCAATGGGCTGTCCTGGGAATCTGAGAAAGTACTCCTTGTCCTACCAGACTGTCATACACCACCACATCTGCCTGTTGTAATATCTGCAATCCTTTCATAGTAAATAAGCCCAAATCCCCTGGTCCGGCACCTACCAACCATACTTTTCCTATACTTGTCATTTGCTTTTACCCATCCTTCCTGCACATTTCCTGAAGCCGCTTTGCCAAAGTAACCCCCATCTTACTGGCCTCCTGCTTTTTTCCGGTTATGCTGCCTTTTTTATAATTTCCTGTGTCCTCATCATAATAAAGTCCCAGTAAAGTCATGGTATCTTCCTCAATGATTCCATGGGCTGCAATTGGTGAAGAACAACCTCCGTCCAAATATTTTACAAATGCCCGTTCCCCTGTTGCAGCGTAAAAACCATCTTCATCCTGAAAGCCTTCCAGATAAGAGACATCCTCTCCTGCTCTTCCTTGAACTGCTAAAATTCCCTGTCCTGCTGCTGGAATCATTTCTTCTGGCTCAAAGTATCTGGAAATCCTATTTTCCAATCCCAACCTTTTCAATCCTGCTGCTGCCAGAATTAGAGCGCTGTACTCTCCACTGTCCAGTTTTGACAGTCTAGTCTGTACATTCCCCCTGACACTTTTACATACTGCATTTGGATATATGCTCTTTAACTGGAGAATTCTTCTCTGACTGGAACATCCTATGGGTTTTGTAAGGTCTAATTCTGTTTCTCCTTGTGGCAAAACCAACACATCTCTTGGGTCTTCTCTCTTGGAAAAAGCCACCAAAGGCAGCTTACTTGGCACTTCCATAGGCATATCCTTCAAGCTATGTACGGAAATATCACTTTTCTTTTCCAACAAGGCTTTGTCTAATTCTTTCACAAACAGCCCTTTTCCCCCAATTTTGTCTAAGGTTTTATCTAAAATCTTATCTCCCGTTGTCTTCATAGTCAGAATTTCCACCTGAGTCATAGGGGCATGTTCTTCAATATATGCCTTTACCATTTCACTTTGTATCACCGCAAGTTTGCTTTCTCTGCTGCCGATTATCACCTTTCTCATTCTGCTTCCTCCTTGCTGATTTTTAAAGCTTTTTCCATCTCCTGCCTTACCTGCTTCACTTTTTTATGGTCTTTTCCCCCTCCATTGATTCCTATGACAATGTCTCCTTGTTCCAGAACTGCTGGAAAATGAAAATCACATTTATTCTGATTATTAGCAATATTTACTAAAATCCCAAGACATTTGCAGGCACTGTAAATATCTTCGTTCACTTTTGGGTCATCTGTAACAGCCAATACCATATGAGCATCATATAAGTCTTCCCGATCATAGCACTTTTGTTCATATACCACTTCCCCTTGCTCTGCCAGTTTCAAAATTTCTTCTGAAGCTTTTGGGGCAATGACCTGAATTTCTCCCAGAAAAGGAAGCAGGGTTTTCACTCTTCTGGTGGCAATTTTCCCTGCTCCCACAACCACTGCCTTTTTTCCTGTCAAGTCTACAAACAGAGGAAACAATTTCTTCTCTTTATTCTTCATACAGCCGCTCCAATCCTTCCACACAACTGATAAATTCCTTGGGTTCCAGAAAATCCCGAAGTCCGAAAATCATTTTATTTACCACATTTCCTGCCGCATGATCCATGGCCTGCAGTAATTCTTCTCTTGCGGATTCCTCCATGGGAGTTTTTCGCAAAATCTTCATAATCCGCAGGTTAAAGTCTTCCACTGCCTCTGCCTTGATTTCCTGGATTCTGGGAATCAGTTCTCTTCCCTGATACCAGTTATAGAAATCCTCAATTTCTTCTGCCAGAATCTTGCCGGCTTTTTCCATGCTTTCCCGAAGAGCCGGAGAATCTGCTGTGATTTTAAAGCTGTCAATATCATACAGTGTAATTCCGGGAAGCTCTCCAATGGCCGGCTCCATATCTCTTGGCACAGCCAGATCAATGAGAATCAGCTCTTTGGCAAGGCCAGCCTGCTCCAAAAGTTCTCTGGTCAGGGTAAAATTAGGACTTGCTGTAGCGCTGACAGCCAAATCACACTTTGGAAGAAAGTCCACGCGTTCTCCATAATTAATGCGGTCACATCCCGGTGGAATGGTTACCATACCGCTTCGGTACTGCCGCACGGTTACCGTTACCTTTGCTCCTGCTTCCCGAAGAGCCATGGCAGTAACCTTTCCCATCTCTCCGTTTCCAATGACCATACAAGTTTTTCCCAAAAGTTCATATCCCTGTTCTTTTAATTTTTCAATGGCCTGGTGAATTACAGAACTGTTCCCTCTGGAAAAGGTTACCTCTGTTTTCACCCGCTTGGCTCCGGTCACTGCCTTACGAAACAGCACTTCCAGCACATTATCTGTACAATAAGCCTCTCTGGAAAGAGCCAGAGCGTCTTTTACCTGGGTGATAATCTGGTCTTCTGCCAAAATCTGTGATTTCAGACCACTGGTAAGGTAAAACAAATGCTCCACTGCCTCTGTTCCCGTGCGCTGCACAAAATAATCCTGAAACTTTTCTGGTTCTCTTCCCTTTTCTCTGCACAAAAAATCGTAAAGAGAACCCTGCCAGTCCTCCTGGGTGCTTGCCCATAATTCCATCCGGTTACAGGTGGACAACAGCACGCCTCCTAAAATTCCTGTTTCCTGTTTTAAATGCTCCAGGGCTGTCACAGCATTCTTCTTGGTAAAAGAAAACTGAGCCCGGATATCTACGGACGCCCTGCTGTAATCAATCCCTATCATGGATATACTCATGTTCTTTTTCTCCCATATCTTTGGTTTCTTAACTTTTTTCATCTTAGCATAGAATTCTTTTTGGTGCAACGTCCTGTTTTTTTCTCTTTTCATTGACAAATTTTTGTTCTATGTTACAATAAAGGAAGAATTGAATGTAGCAAGGTGCCTGTATCTACAGGAGAATAGGAAAGTTAAGTGAAAATCTTGCACGGTCACGCCGCTGTAAGGGAAGAGCTGTGTCTTACCATGTCACTGGAAAATTCCGGGAAGACAAGATACCGCATAGACGCCCGAGTCAGAAGACCTGCCTTGTACAGGAAATTTACACAGGTTACGAACGATGGCCTAGTGTAAGAACAGGTTGGCTCATAGCAGATTCTTTTCTATTCTTGCTAGTCCCCTCTTGTTCTTCTGATAGCCTGTCGATGTCATCGTACAGGTATTTTTTTTGCCGAAAATATTGTTTGCGGCATGATTTTTACATCAGAAGGGAGAAGAAAAATGAGTAAAAAACAAAAACAAATTTTAGTATTGGCGAGTGCTTTCGCACTTACTTTTGGCATTGTTCCAACTGTCAGTGCCATGCACATTATGGAAGGTTATCTTCCTGGAAGCTTTTGCGTTGCATGGGGTGTTTTATGTGTTCCATTTCTTATTGCAGGCTTTATGTCCATTAAGAAAACCCTAAATGAGCACCGCAATCTAGTAACCATGTTAGCTATGTCCGGTGCCTTTATCTTCGTAATTTCTTCACTGAAGATTCCATCTGTAACCGGAAGTTGTTCCCATATGACCGGAACAGGGCTTGGAGCTATCTTATTTGGACCTGCCGCTGTTTCCATCCTGGGACTGATTGTTCTGCTATTTCAGGCAATCCTTCTGGCACACGGCGGACTTACCACTATTGGCGCCAATACCTTTTCCATGGCTATTGCAGGACCTTTTGTGTCCTACGGCGTATACTTATTATGCAAAAAGCTGAAAGTCAATAAATGGGTTTCTATTTTCCTGGCTGCAAGTCTTGGAGATTTATTTACATATTGTGTAACCGCAGGTCAGCTTGCTCTGGCTCACAACGCGGATGCTACTTTTACCGTAGCTCTTGGTAAATTCATGGCAATCTTTGCTCCTACCCAGGTACCTCTGGCAATTATTGAAGGTATTATTACCGTTGTCATTTTCATGGGTCTGGAAACTTACGCAAAACCAGAGCTTCGTGCAATGGGAATTTTAAAGGAGGCAAAATAACATGAAGAAAACAGTCATCGCTTTAATTATTGCTATTTTTTTAATTGCATTCGTTCCTTTGTTTGTATTAAAAGACGCTGAGTTTGGTGGCTCTGACGATGCCGGAAGTACGGTTGTGGAAGAAGTAGATTCCTCCTACGAACCATGGGCTACCCCGATCTTTGAACAAATCTTAGGTGGTGAACTTCCCGGGGAAGTAGAAAGTATGTTATTCTGTGTTCAGACCGGAATCGGTGTGGGTGTGATTGCTTTCATTATGGGACGTTTTGTAGAACGTAAAAAATGGATGAAAGACGAAGAAAAATAAGGAGATTCCCATGATTGTCATAGATAAGCTCTGTTATCAGTCAAGGCTTAGATATGAAAACCCAGGGGAAAAATTTGCCTTTGCTGTGATTACACTTTGTATTTGTGTAATGAGTCGTTCCATTGCAGTGGCATGTATTGTGTTAGCAGTGACAGGGATTCTTACCGTTTGGAAAGGAGGAATCCCTGTTTCACGTTATTTGAAATTTCTCACAATCCCTTTGGCGTTTTTATTATTAAGCACTCTTGCAATTATTTTAAACTTAAAAAAAGCTCCTCTGGATTTGTTTGCCATTCCCCTTGGAAACTGGTATCTCACTTCCAGTAAAGCAGCACTTTTATATGCCGGACAGTTAATTCTTACTGCACTGTCCTCTGTTTCCTGCCTATACTTTCTGGCTTTTACTACGCCTATGCCGGATATTTTAGACGTTCTAAAGAAACTGCATTGTCCAAAACTTTTGATAGAACTGATGCTGCTTATATACCGCTTTATTTTTGTTCTCTTACATACAGCCTCCTCTATTTCCATGGCTCAGGAATGTCGTCTTGGGAACAAAGATTATCGAACTGCATTAAATTCCTTTGGCAAGCTTGGGTCTGTTCTTATGATTCGTGCCATGAGCCGCTCCAATCGGCTATATGATGCCATGGAAGCTCGTTGCTATGATGGTGAAATTCGGGTACTGTCTGAAACAAAACCTCCGAAAAAAAGGGTGGTTTTTGCTATTATTTTGTTTGATACCTGTTTATTTTTCTTTGCTTTATGGAGGAGATTTTATTCATGAATTCAGATATTATTTTAAAAGCAGAAAATCTATATTTTTCTTATGATGATGAACAATCCCATTCTCTAAATGGCCTGTCTTTAGAAATCCGTCGAGGTCAAAAGGTAGCGTTTATGGGGGCTAACGGCAGCGGGAAATCCACCTTTTTTCTCTGTTGTACTGGTATTTTAAAACCCCAATCTGGAAAACTATATCTAAATGGAGAAGAACTCCGTTATGATAAAAAAAGCCTTTTAAATCTTAGAAGCAAAGTGGGAATCGTATTTCAAGACCCTGACAATCAGCTATTTTCAGCCAGTGTATATCAGGAAATTTCTTTTGGAATCCTAAATCTAGGCGTTTCAGAAGAACAGGCCAGACAGGAAGTAGAAGGTGTTATTGACTATCTGGAAATTACACCGTTCCGACATAAGCCTACCCACGCCTTAAGTGGGGGACAGAAAAAACAGGTATCCATTGCTGATATTCTAGTGATGCACCCAGATATTATTATTTTGGATGAACCCGCAGCAGCTCTGGACCCCAAACATACGACTATGGTAAACACCATTGTAGAGCATTTAACGGAACAGGGCATCACAGTTTTAATGGCAACTCATGATATTAATTATGCCTATGAATGGGCAGACGAGGTTCTCTTATTTCATGAGGGTAAAGTATTGATGCACGGCTCTCCTGCCCAGGTATTTAGTAATCCCCTGGCACTTCAAAAAACGAACCTGGAGCCACCGGCAGTCCTGGAGCTTTTTGAAAGTCTTTGCAAAAAAGGAATTTTAAAATCTTCTCTTCCACTTCCAAAAAACCTCAAAACACTGGAAGGTTATATTGAAGATATTAATTTACACCAACATTACGGAGGAAAAAATATGGCATTCGAAAAACGAAAAAAAGCGATTCTGGCAGTGAGTTTTGGAACCAGCCACACAGACACTTGCAAAGTAACCATTGACGCAATTGAACAGGATATGCAAACAGCATTTCCGGATTATCCACTGTATCGTGCCTGGACCAGCAAAATGATTATTAACAAAATAAAAAAACGGGATCAGATTCACATTCATACCGTAAAAGAAGCCATGGAGCAAATGAAAAAAGACGGCATCACAGATGTTCTGGTGCAGCCTACCCATGTAATTAATGGAATTGAAAATGACTTGATGAAAGAAGATGCCCTCTCCTACCAGGATGACTTTCACTCCATTGTTTTTGGAGATCCCTTGCTTACCAGCGAAGCAGATAGTCTGGCAGTGATTCAGGCAGTGACAAAGGAATTCTCTTATCTAAAAAAAGATGAAGTTCTAGTCCTTATGGGACACGGAACCACCCATTTTGCCAACTCTATTTATGCTGCTTTAGATTATACTTTTAAGGACAAGGGGCATCCTAATATTTTCCTTGGCACAGTAGAAGCCTATCCATCTATGGAGTCTTTGATGAAAATGGTGGCTGCCTATAAACCTTCTAAGGTAGTCCTGGCGCCTTTTATGATTGTGGCTGGAGATCATGCCAAAAACGATATGGCTGGGGATGACCCACAGTCCTGGTACAGCCAGTTCAAGGCCCAGGGCTACTGTGTGGAGCCAGTTTTAAAAGGACTTGGCGAATATCCAGGCATCCGCAGACTTCTGGTGGAACATCTGGAGGTTATTGATAGGATGTAATTTTTCAAAGAGAGTGGGGATTATGGCTCACTCTCTTTTCATATACAATAATGGATAAGGATTTCCCTGTTCGTCCAATTCTGTCCTTTTATAAACTTCAAATCCCATATGCTCATAAAACCCTTTTGCAAGAGGATTCTGTTCATTGACAGCAAGTTCTATTATAGAATACTTTTCTATGCCATACTGCAATAGTTGTTTTCCGATTCCCTGTCCCCTGCTTTCATTGGAAACAAATAGCATTTCAAGCATTTGATTTGCAATTCCCATAAAACCTACGGGTTTTCCTGCTTCGTTTTCTGCAATCACTAATGTAGGAATCTCCTTCAAAGCCTGTGGAACATATTGCTTAATAGCATTTATTTCATCATGGGATAAAAACAAATGGGTTGCTTTCACAGAACTTTCCCATACTTCCAGCAGGTTTTCTATTAATCTTTCATTTCTTTCTTCTACTTTCACTATTCTCATATTCATTCCTCAAATCACAAAATAATTTTATAAAACCATGAGTAAAGTTCCCACACTAATCAAAATACACCCTACCAAAGATTTTACGGTAAACTGTTCATGTAATAAGAAAAAAGCTAAAATCATGGTGATAACAATACTCAACTTATCAATGGGAACTACTTTTGACACTTCACCGATTTGCAATGCTCTATAATAGCACAGCCAGGAAGCCCCTGTTGCCAGACCGGACAAAATCAGAAATATCCAGCTTTTCTTACTGATTGCTGTAATACCACTTTGGGTATTGGTTAGAAAAACCATTCCCCATGCCATAATAACCACCACAATCGTTCGAATGGCAGTCGCAAGGTTTGAATTTACACCATCAATTCCCATTTTTGCCAGTATGGACGTAAGTGCTGCAAAAATTGCAGATAACACCGCAAATACAAACCACATCATGCATCATCTCCCAACTTCTCATTTGAATTTTTATTCTTCCACTACTTTATCAATGATAAAATACGCCATTACCATAAACACAGACACCGCTAATCCAATATAAAACTCTGGGTATGCTAAGCTTAAACTATTCTGCAGACTCATTTCTCCAGTAATCGTTGCTATGTGCCAGGTAAAAAACTGGTATATTTCAGAAATCACTATTCCAATCACTCCCATTGCACCCAGAATTTTATTGACACTTTTATTGTGAAACGGAGTCCACACCCCTGCTAAAAATAATACAACCGATAATATTCCTATTGGATTTAACAGATTTATCATACCAGTAATTTCCTGCACACCTTTGCAGCCTCCATATTGCTTCATGAACATGGGAAATAAACTTATCGTAAATGATGTGAATAAAATCACTTTTTTCCTCATTATTTCGCCTCCTCTTGCACGCTGTATGATGGTTGCCGAAACATATTGCCAATCCTTTTTAGGTAGTATATTGCTTTTTAGCTTACATTTATATGTGTCTGCTGGAGACATATCCTCTGAGTATTTTTCTAAAATAGTAATTTCATCAATATATTCCCATTTTCTTCTATATATTTCACTACTCTATCTATATTTCCATTTTCGTATTCATCATGTGTTAATTTGAAACACTCATCCTTACTAACACTGCTATAGTCTATATACCTAGCAATATCTTCTGGAATTAAAAACAAATTTACTCCTTCTCGTTTCAGCGATTGTAAATCGCCATGATTGACATCAACAATTACTTCCGTTTTCCAATTTTTCGTTTTAATTACAGACTGTAAATTCTCTTTTAATACAGTACTTCTCTTTTTTTTAAAAATATTAAAATGCCCATCATGTCCAACCTGTGAATTTCTCCCATTAGTTACATAAGGTACAATGGCTATTTTTTTTATCATTAGCTTGTCCTCCTTTTCCACTTCCTATAACTTCCAGTTTTTCTCCTATTTACCAACGTTTCATATTTCTTTCAAATTTACTAATATATGCCTGTTTCAATTCGTCTGTTGTTATTCCGTAGCATAACATCACATCATTATAATACATTAGTACATCAGCCATCTCTTCTATGAGATTTTTTTTCAGCAACTCATCGGTTGATGCTTTATTTCCGCCATTCTTTTTTACAATATCAATGACCTCTCCGATTTCACCAATCATCCATAACAATTTATTTTTACCTGTTTCTGCATCTATCGGTTCCCACTTGTCTTTATACTTTTCTTGCAATTCCTTCTGCATTTTTTGCATCTCATTAACACCAAAATCTACCACTCTGTTCACCTCATTAATCTCAAAAAGACATTTTAAACGTTTATTCCTTGATAAAGGTTTTGTCCCTTTCAGGTATTCCCGCCTCATCTGAAACATAGCGTTCCACCCTCATATGTAGGTCATATTTTTCTCGTAAATCCAGTATCTTCTTCATTACCGTCGAATGGTGATGTAAATCTAATGCCTCCTGATTTTTCCATTTATCAATTAAAAGTATGGTCTCCTGATCTTCCATTGGAAGGAAATATTCATATTGCAAATTACCATCTTTTGCACGAATATCTTCTACAACTCCCTTTGCAATCATCTCTTCAGCAAATTTTCTGGCATTTCCATTTAAACCGGTATAATAAATATTGATTGTAATAGCCATATGTATCTCTCCTTATTTTATTTCAATGGTGACTCTAAAAGTTTCACAGTCTTATCTGTTGCGTTTAATTCCACTTGGCAACCAATAGGCATGGTAAACATAGGATGTGTATGGCAACAGTCAAATTCTGCTAAAAATGGAATCTGACAGTTATTTAATACTTCCAATAAAATTTCATAGGGTTTTCTGCCTGTTCCGTTATCATCAAATTTCTCATGTTTTCCAAGAATGATGCCGCTAATTTTATCAAGTACACCTGCTAGTTTTAACATGGAAAAGGTGCGCTCAATAGTGCAGGCATCTTTTAGAGAATCTTCTATAAGAAGAATATCTCCTTTCCTTATTTCCGGCATATATTCTGTTCCAAAAAAACCTTCCATGGTATTTAGATTTCCGCCAATCAACCGCCCTTTGCAAACGCCAGGGAGCACGCAAACCCAGTCATTTTCCCACTCTTCTTTTGCCCTATCCTGTTTACTCCAATCAATAAATTCATCTGTCCACACCGACGGCATTTGATATGTATACGGGAAAGACAAATCATGGCAGAAAACCTCTTGAAAAGAATCAAATGTCCAATCTACAAAAGGTGGAAGTTCTCCAAAAGAAGAGGCTAGCGCCGGACCATAAAAAGTAATAAGACCAGTCTTTGCATAGATTGCCAGTAATAATGCTGTGGTATCCGAATAACCCACAATAATTTTAGGGTGTTTCTTCAAATAATCATAATCAATATAAGGCAAAATAGAGTTTGTATTATTTCCGCCAATAGCTGCCATAAGTATCTTTACTTCTTCATTGTATAGAAGCTGGTTAAATTCATTGGCACGCTCTTGAATACTTCCTGAACGATAAAAATCTTGTTTCCCATAAAGAGCTCCATCTATTATGTGAAAACCTTTGTTTGTTAAATATTCTTTTCCCCTGTTATATCTTACAGGCACAGTGGCTGAGACAGGGGAAGAGGATGAAAAAATACCGATTGTAGAATCCTTTTTTACCTTATTTGCTTTCATATTATGTATCACTCCTTAAACCTATATTACCATTACGAATGTTCCAATTCCAATGAGTATGCACCCTACCAAAGATTTCACCGTAAATTGCTCGTGTAGCAAGAAAAAAGCTAAAATCATGGTAAGGACTATACTCAACTTGTCAATGGGAACAACTTTTGATACATCTCCCATTTGTAATGCTCTATAATAACACAGCCAGGAAGCACCTGTTGCCAAACCAGACAAAATCAAAAATACCCAGCTTTTCTTACTGATTTCTGAAATGCCGCTTTGTGTATTTGTAAGAAAAACCATCCCCCATGCCATAATTACTACAACAACAGTCCGAATGGCCGTTGCAAGGTTTGAATTCACACCATCAATTCCCATTTTTGCCAGTATAGATGTGAGTGCTGCAAAGATTGCAGACAAGAGCGCAAATACAAGCCACATGACACATCATCTCCCTACTTCTTTTATAATTTTTTCCATATAACTTCCCCGCAATGCGGACACCTTTGTGAAATTTGTCTTTATCCCCAATATGGCATAATCAGCTGATACACAAATGCTATCACAACGGATAATCCTATTTCCATAGCATATTCTTTCGGTTTTCTTCTCAAAAGTATTACACTCATGATCCACGTAAGCACTTCTAAAAAGTGATACATATAAAACCCCTGGGTGATACTTAGATGAAATGCCTGTGCAAGTAAAACACCCATAATCATACTTGATATGAATATTGCAATGATACCCTTCCCTTTTGCGTACCAACATACATATGCCATAAAAAAGGTAGCAAAAGAAATCACAATCCATATCATCATATAGGTTTTCGGCAAGAAACCCAAAATGTAATTGCAATAGAGATAATATCCTGCCAGCATACTGATAAAGAAAAAGAAGGTGTTAATAGCAGCTCTCAATGGAGATTTTGCATACACAGAAATTATGGTTACCAATAAAATCCATATTGCCAATCGTCCAAAATAGTTTCCAATATCCAGTTGCTGCATTACTACTGGCAAAGCATTTGCAGCGGTACCATCTATCCATTTCTGCAAAACACCAAGTACAAGCCCAAACAGGATGATTCCGATTGTTTCCGCTATTTGCTTATTTAATGGAATATCTGTTCTTGGTTTTCTAATCTTTTCAAGAAATGATTTCATTTTTCATATCTCCTGCTTCATATACAATGTCACCATTAAAATACATTGATAATGACCTCTTCGTGTCCTCAAAAGTCTCTTTACCGGAATTTCTTTCTATATAAACTTACTGAGTGATTTCAAATTCTGCATAGTAAATTGCTATATCATAATCCCCAGTTTTTTTCAAGAAGAACAAATTCAGGTGGAAAATAGGAAGAAAGCGATTTTTCTTCCTCTGTAAGTTCAAGATATCTCAATGTTTGATTACATAACTCAGATCTCTTGCGTGTAATACCGTTATAAGTAACCATTTCATCTGTTTTTTCTGCTTTCTTAACAATTTTTATATCATAAACCTCGCTAATCTGTGCCGGATCACTTTCTGCAATTTCCTCGTCATATTCAATTTTAACAATATCTCCAACTCTTGGTTTTAATGATGATTCAAGATTTTCTATAGGAATTGTAATTTGGTCTGCACTTTTTAATTCTTGACCTCCTTCTACAGGACACACCAAATAATAACTGTCAGAAATCTCCAATATCTCTGCTTCAAATGTTACACTGGATACATCTCCAACGGATTTTTTATCACATCCAACTAAAGTCCACACAATTACAAGAAAAAATAGAAAGGCTACTAACCTTTTCATAGCAACACCTCCCAGATTCAAATTCTCGCATGATTTCAATCTTTTTGTAAGGTAGAAATTATATACTATATTTTTTAGCTTTCTTTCCACTAAGAAAACCGAAACAAAAAACTGCCATCATATAACCAACAGCAAGAACCTGCAAAGCAGCCATACTTTTCTTTCCTACATAATTTGGTTGGGTTTCAAAAAGTACTGCAATCTTTGCCAATAAATATGTTGGGGCAGCAGCAGAAAACATCTGAGAAATGCTTGCCAAAGTAAGGTTGATTGTTGCCTCTGTCTTCAGAAAAAACTGCCACAAATAAATCAACAGGGAAATCACTCCCGTTGCATTGCCAATCAATAGAGCTGGTACGGTTTTCCAGGTGCTTAAGGCATACTGTCTGCCCAAATAGAACCAAAAAACCGTTGTAAATAAAGGCAAAACATAAAAAATGATGCTACCAATTACCGGAAGCCTTATTGAGATATTCACAAGATATCCAACCAGACAAGGAACAAAAGTTAATAACACCAAACAAATCTTTTTCATACACACCCTCCTCCTTAATAAACAATCTCTCCGATTCCTGAATCGAAACTTTACTCTGCTTTTCTATTTTTTAGCTTATTTATAACAGTTCTAACTCCCACTGTTACAAATGAAATGAATCCACAGAATATCAAGAAAAACCCGCTTGGTATCAGGAAGAAATTCTCATGTAAAATTCCCTGGGCATCTATATACTCTACGGACATTCCTTTTATAAAGAGAAGCATGATTCCTATTAGAAGCAGAACTCCACCCACCACAGAGGATATCATATTATATTTTGCCCTTCTTGTTTCACTTCCATCTTTAATTACTTTTTCTGTCATGTTATTCATCTGATTATCTCCTTTGATTAATTGATCCAGAGATATTTGAAATACATCTGACATCAAAATTAACATCCCTATATCTGGCAGATTTTTATTATTCTCCCAGTTGGAAACTGCTTGTCTGCTGACATTTAGTTTCATAGCAAATTGTTCTTGTGTCAAATTTGCATTTTTTCGAATACTTTTAATTTGTTCTCCAAAATTCATATTTCTTACCTCCGTTTTCTCAGTGTATCTATCCAAGGAGATTTTTTCAAGAAAGTGGTTCTTTCCTATAGCAAAACCTGACGCAAGGGGCTCTTGCATACCTATATTGGAGTCCCAACTTCAATCAAATTGCCATCTAAATCATAAAAGCGAACTACTTTTTGTCACTATTTGACGATACAGGAATCCCAATTTAGGAATAGCCGCAAGAATTTGTTCTTCATTCAAACTCTTTTCATGGGAAATACCTGCCATGCTTTCATCAAAAATTGGAATAAACTGATATTCTACATTGGGTATGAACACATCCGGTTTTTCTTTTCTCTCCATTTCTGTTCGTAGGTCAATAATCTTCGCAATGTGATACTGTTTCTGTAACATTTCCTTGTCCATTTCCGTTGCATCTGCCAAATTTGCAGAGCGAAGCAGCCGTCCAGAAGAAATCATTTCTCCATGTGCATTTAACAATCCGCCCATATCCCTGGCATTCCATATTTTTTCAAACTTTATTTTTCTACTGCTCATTTTCATCACTTTTTATCTCTTCTAATATCTCATTTTACACTATTTTTCACTATATGTACTCTTTCTGAATAAAAACAGGAAGCCTTTCTACTCTTGTTTATCCTTAAAATCGTCTTTTCCCAGCAATGCTAATAAAAACGAAATTATAACAATAGAAATTGTTGTAGCCGACACAGATGACATGCAATTATCCACTGCTGTTAGCCCCAGACTTGTGGCGGTAGTATCTAAAATCAAATACAATACAAGTGCACATAATTTACTTATTCTTTTAAGCTCATACAATGCCTTTGGCAATGCCCCTGCTACCAGATTCAGGGGATATGATATGACAGTTGCTATTGTAAAAAATAATACAATACTCCCTGCAGATTCATACTGAAATCCCAAAAATCTCATGATAGCGCCACACACCAGTGCAATAATGGAAAGCATCCCCATAAAAATCATTCCACAAATTATAAAAGTTTTCATTTTTTCTCTGTTGTCAATCCACCATTTTCTCATGATTCCATCTTATCTCTCCAGCACCTCTACCTTTTCAACTGCAACAACACTAAAATGCTCCTGCAAGGACTGGTCCCAGTTTTCCAAATCTACTTCTCCGGTAGCCCATACCTGTAACTGTTCTTTTGTGTAATCTTTTGCATTAACGGTATGGACTGTGTGATAAAACAAATCCGCTAATGATTTACAATCAGATGACTGGTACTTTCTAATCTTCACTCTTTTTCTCCTTCTTTAACCTGTTTTATTCCAATATCTCCATTATTTTATTATACTTGTCCCAATAAAATTCTTTACTCAAATCAGACAATTTTTGAAAACTGCGTTCAAGTTTATTCTTTACAAACCCTTTACCTTCCTCAATATCAAGTCCTCTTCTAACATAAGCCAGATATAATAAACCAGGTACATTATCAAAATGAGAAATAGCATCTGCATCTGCGACACATAGTTCTTCAAGTGTTAATTTATTATTTTTTACACTTCCTCTATGATTTAATATACACTTTTGAACTTTCTGAATCCTGCCTTCTTCATAGTCAAAACGTTGTAATATTTCTTCAGCAATCTGCGTTCCATAAATGTGATGTTCTGCATATAGGTTGTAATCCGTAACAGAAGCTATGTCATGTAACCATGCAGCAATAATAACAATTTCTATGTCCGCTCCATATTTTTTAGCCAATATCTCAGCATTCTTTGCTACCGATTCAATATGATAATAGCATCCCATACCAAAAAAGTTGGTTGGTAATTGGCATCTCCTTTTTACTTCTTTTTGCAGATAATCAATAATATCATTCCGCATATTCTCACCTCAAAATCCATCTAATTCCTTATGCACATTTGCACCCTAAATGCCTCACCGCTTATTTACCATACCTCTTCCTGGAATTCCTCTGCTTCGTTCTCTGAGATTTCCCTCTCTTCCCAGTAAGGTTCGCCATTTTTTATACCATGTTGCACTTTTGACGGAGCATCCAGATAATACCCCTCATAATCGTAATCCAGGGTTTGGGAATGACGGATATACGCTGCCAGCTCATAAGCGGCTTCCTTTGAGTCGCTGTCCCGAATACCGCCAATAGCCGGACCGCTTCCGGCACAATACGCTTCCAATAACAGAGCATCTCCCTTTTCATTGATTGCCTTTATGACATAACGGAACTGATTCTCCAAATTATTCGTCATATAATCTGGCTCTCCAAATAAATGTTTTAATTGTCCCAATGCCAAAACATAATTTTTTTCAAAATTTTCATCAAACTCATATATAGAACAAATATTTGATGACGGCATATAAAAATCCTTTGCAACATTTGCTTTTTCAAATCTATACATCTTCCACTGACCTCGACATTCTTATCTTATTTTTTACATTATATCAGTTTCCAAAGGTCTTAACAATAAAAATGCTCTCTTCTTCGTTTTTCTTGATTCCAACCACAGAAAAAGCCCGGTCAAGAGCCTTGCCACACCATGAAGGATGGCGTTTTACACTCTTGACCGAGCTTTTTCTTTGCAACATCTTAATAAATTTTTTATTCATATAATTCGATTTCTGAAATGCAATTGTCATTCCATCTGGAACCTTCATAGGCTTCTTTAATGTACGCGGATACATAGGCAGCTTCCACAGGCTCCTCAAAAGACAGACAGAATTTCTTTTTTTCATTTGGAAATTCCACATCTTTTTTCTGCTGGTCTCCCACCTGTATGGTAAGCGTCTTTGGTCTTGCATTATAGTCCCAGAGCTGGTCACTTCTCCAGTTTCCCAGATGCAATACCATATAGCGTATTTTGTGAACTCCATCCAAATTCAGCTTAAAGCCTTTGCCTTCTCCAGCGCCCTCTTCATTTTCCTGCCAGGAAGTCGTAACATCTCCGTCTACCACACTTTTGGAGCTGTAATCATAAGATTCTGACTCCTTCACAGAATTTTCTTCTGTGCTGGCAGGCTGAATTTTGGTATATTGGGAAAAATCAATTTCATCTGGATTTACCAGCTTAAAATATTCTTTCTTTGCCTCTTCTTTCGGAGGTTCTTCCTTTGGCGTTTCTTCTTTTGGCTCTTCCTTGGGTTCCTCTGCAGGTGTCTGGGTTTCTGCTGAAGCATCTTCAGCAGGCTCCTTTGGCTGTTCTTCTGGTGTCTGTACAGGTTCCTGGGAGGATTTTTTCAGATTCTCATAATATTGTTTTTCCTGATTTTCCATTTCTTTCATACGGTTCAATCCAAAGTAAATTCCAAGCCCAAGACAGGCAATCAGGAACACCGTAATCCCCAGCCATTTCCATCGTCTGGCTTTTTTCATCTGAGGCGTCAGCACAGGTGCAGAATCTTCTTCTTCCTCTTCCTCTTCTTCATCAAAATCCCAGGCATCTTCTTCCAGGGCTTCTGCCTCTCTGTTCTCCGCTTTCTCTGTTTGGATGGTTTCCTCCTTGGATGCTTCTTCTAAAGGTGCTTCCTGTAATAGTTCAGCCTCTTCAACAGACTCTGTTTCCGGCCCTTCTATGGAATCTTCTATCTTTCTTTCCGGCTCCTCAGAAAAGTTCTCAGTGTCTTCAGCTTCTTTCTCCTCTGTCTCTGAAACTTCCTCCTCTTCTGCCGCTTTTCCAGATTCTTCCAGAGATTCTTCTGCAATCTCTTCCTTAGAAGTTTCTAATTCCTCCGGGTGCTCCTCTTCCAGATTTTCCGGCTCCTCTGTGATTTCTTCCTGCTCTTTTGGCTCCCCGGATTCTTCCTGATTTTCGGATTCTTCCGAAGCCTCTTCCTGAATTTCTTCTGCAATCTCTTCTGAAACAGGCTCTTCTTCCTGTTCCAGAATCTCTTCCTCAGGAGCTTCTTCTCTTGTCTCCTCCAAAGCAGGCTCTGTCACATCTGGTATGTTTGTCTTTTTTAAGGATTCCGGCAGTTCTTCCACGCCTTCTTCCTTTAATATTTCTATCAGTTCTTCATCTGACTTATAGAAGGCCCAGACATCATCCTCATCCATATATTCCGGAAAAACCGCTTTTCCGCAGCGCTGGCAATATAAATCTATATCTGAAAGTTCTTTCCCACATCGTTCACACTTCATACACTAATCCCTTCTTCATGTCTCTGTGCTTTAGCGGCTTATTGTTGTTATTTCCAATAATCCCTCTCATTGTCAATCATATACAACAATGCATTACAGATACACGCCGCAATATTGCTTCCTCCTTTTCGGCCTCTGGCAACAATATAAGGCGTATCCGTTTCCATAATCATTTCTTTTGATTGTACCACATTCACAAAGCCTACTGGAACCCCTATAATTAAATATGGTGAAATTTTTTTCTCCTGAATCAGTTCATACAGCCGAACTAAAGCTGTGGGGGCATTTCCAATGGCAAAAATCAGTGGTTTTCCCATGGATGCCGCCTTATCCATACTGGCAGTGGCTCTGGTACAGCCAAGCTCTTTTGCCTTTGCAGCCACATCCTCATCAGACATAAAGCAAAACACCTCTCCCCCGTATTTTGCCAAGGCTTTTTTATTAATACCGGCTTTTGCCATCTGGGTATCTGTGACAATGCAGGCTCCGTTTTTAATGGCTTCTATAGCTTTCTCCACAGCATTGGAGGAAAAGCAGAGATTCTCTGCATAATCAAAATCCGCGCTGGTATGAATACAGCGCTTTACAATCAGCTCTGTTCCCGGAATCAGAGGTGTGTCTCCCAGTTCCTCTGTAATGATTTCAAAACTTCTCGTCTCAATTTCCTTTGGCTGTACATTTTCCAGTTCTACCTTCATCTTGTGACCTGCCTTTCTTCTTTATATCCCCTGTTCTAAAATTTCATAGATTTTCTTCATATCCAGATGTTCCCGAAGTCCCTGGGCCAGTTTATCGTACTGAGTTTCCTTAAACTGTGCAAAGTCCACTCCTGTCATCTGGGAAACATCAATTCCTTTTTCTTCTCCCAGACCTTCTATTACTTTTTTTGCCACTTCTTCTTTGTCAAAGATTCCGTGAACATAAGAACCATACACATTTTTATAATAAACGCCGTCTGGCTTTGAACTTCCTGTTACCGTATCGGTAAGCTCTGTAAAAGCACAGACGCCTTCTTTTCCCACGCTTTTTCCCATGTGTATCTCATAACCTTCCAGAGAAACTCCGGTAAGGGTATGAAGAATACCTTCCACCTTGGGAAAAGTTCCTTGCACTCTGGTTCTGGTCTTGGATTCCTGAAATACAGTATCCATGGGTAAAAGTCCCATGCCTTTCATTTCTCCTCCGGCTTCTACCCGTTCCGGGTCGCTTAAAGTTTCCCCCAGCATCTGATAGCCTCCGCAAATGCCGAAAATCACTTTTCCCTCTGCTGCTTTCTTCAAAATAGAAGCCTCCAGACCATTCTGACGCATCCACAGCAAATCTTCCATGGTATTTTTTGTTCCTGGGAGAATAATCATATCTGGATTCTTCAATTCTGCCGGATGCTTCACATAACGCACAGAAACTCCCGGAATCACTTCCAAGGCATTAAAATCTGTGAAATTGGAAATCCTTGGAACCCGGATAACTGCAATATCAATGACGCCCACTTCTCCTGAATTGGAGAAGCGCTCAGTAAGACTGTCCTCATCCTCCACTTCCAAATCCATATAAGGAGCAACGCCCACCACCGGAATTCCGGTTCTTTCTTCCAGGGCTGCTACTCCCGGGTCTAAAATAGTTTTATCTCCCCGGAATTTGTTAATAATCATGCCTTTTACCATGTTCTGCTCTTCCTCTTCCAGCAGACTAATGGTTCCAACAAGCTGTGCAAAAACACCGCCCCGGTCAATATCTCCCACCAGAAGCACCGGAGCATGGGCTTTTTTCGCCATTCCCATATTTACAATGTCTTCCTGCTTCAAATTGATTTCTGCCGGGCTGCCTGCGCCCTCAATGACAATAATGTCATATTCTTTGTCTAATTCCTCATAAGCTTCCATAACCTTGGGAAACAGTTGTTTTTTATACTGGAAGTAATCTCTGGCGCTCATGGTTCCCAGCACTTCCCCATTTACAATGACCTGGCTTCCCACATCATTGGTGGGCTTTAACAGAATGGGATTCATCTTCACAGAAGGTGTAATTCCCGCTGCTTCTGCCTGCATGACCTGCGCTCGTCCCATTTCCAGTCCTTCTTCTGTAATAAAAGAATTCAAAGCCATATTTTGGGATTTAAAAGGCGCTACCTTATATCCGTCCTGTTTAAAAATTCTGCAAAGTCCTGCCGCCAAAAGGCTCTTGCCCGCATTTGACATGGTTCCCTGTATCATAATCGCCTTTGCCACTTCTAATTCCTCCTATCTCTTCCCTGTGAGTTTTTCAAATATTTCAAGCAACGCCTGATTTTCTTCTCTGGTACGCACTGCAATCCGGTAAAAGCCCGTTCCAAGTCCTTCATAATTACTACAGTCCCGGATATAAATTCCCTGTTTCAGGCACTGCTCCTGTAATCCCCTGGGTCCCTGGAAAAAAATATAATTTGCCCTGGAAGGATAAAGTTTCAGAGAAAGTTTTTCTAAATGTTCCCAGAGAAACGCTCTCTGCTCTCTGATTTTTTCAAAAGTTTCCTTCACATAAGCCTCTTCCTTGAGTGCCGCAATCCCAGCTTCCTGGGCAATGACAGACACATTCCAGGGCTGCATCACACCTTTTATTTTCTCTAACATTTTTGTGTCACTGCAAAATCCATACCCAAGACGAAGTCCAGGCATGGCATACTTTTTCGTAAAAGCCTTTACCAGAAACAAATTTGAGTACTCTTTTAGAAATGGCTTCATGGTATGGGTTTCTCCCTGTTCCACAAAGTCCAAAAAGCATTCATCCAGCACCAGAAACACATTCATGGCCTTGCATTTTTCTACAATTTTTTTTACATAATCCCGGCTGGCCAACACGCCTGTGGGATTATTGGGATTACAGAAAAACATCATATCCAAATCTTCTGTAATCTGATACAAAATTTCCTCCCCTGGTACAAAATCATGTTCTTCCCTGAGATATGCATAATGAATCTCACAGTCTACAGTTTCCAAAGCCTGTTGATATTCCGCAAAAGTTGGAGCTAAAAGCAATGCCTTTTTCGGTTTCTTTGCCAGTGCCAGAGCAAAAATCAAATCTGCTGCCCCGTTTCCACATAAAATCTGTTCAACAGGCACCTGTTCTGCCTTGGAAAGAGCCATACGAAGCCGGGTACAGGAAACATCCGGATAGTGTTCTGCTAACTTAATAGCTGCGGCGGCTGCCTTTTTGACTCCTTCCGGCATTCCATAGGGATTGCAGTTAGAGGAAAAATCCAATACATTAGGGTGGCGGTAAATATCCCCGCCATGTATATGCTTTCTTGTCATATCTTCTGTGTCACTCCTTTTACAGCAGGGTTATCAGTCCCTGGATTCCCAGTCTTATTACTGCGAAAATTCCGGTTCCCAGTGCTGCGCTTACATACAGCAGTTGATTTGCCCTGGGAATATCTTCTTTTTCTACCGGACGGATAGCATCTCCAATGGTAGGTTTTTCACATAATTTTCCAAAATAATAAGCATTTCCCGCCAGTTGAATATCCAGTGCTCCTGCCATGACAGCCTCTGTCTGGGCAGAATTGGGACTTGCATGGTTATAACGGTCTCTTTTGAAAATTTTCACAGCATTTTTGCTGTCAAAACCGCAAAGCTTTGCCCCTGCAATCATCAGCCATGCAGAAATCCTGGCCGGAATGTAATTCAGAATATCATCCAGCTTTGCAGCATATCTTCCAAAGTTCAGATACTTTTCGTTTTTATATCCCACCATAGAATCCATGGTATTGACGCCCTTATAAAAAAACATCAGCACAGGACCTCCGATTGCCATATAAAACAACGGGGCAATAATCCCGTCTGAGGTATTCTCAGCCACCGTCTCCACAGCGGCTTTCGTCACTCCAATTTCATCCAGAGACTGGGTATCTCTTCCTACAATCATGGAAACTGCATATCTGGCGCCTTTTAAATCCCCTTTTTCCAATTCCTCAAAAACCCGCATACTCTCCTGTTTCAGGGATTTCACTGCCAGCATCTGATAACAGAAAAAAGTTTCGATTCCAATTCCCAAAAGTGTATGAATCTTATATGCCACATACAAAATTGCAAGGGGTATTGCAGCGCTTCCCGCACAAATAAATATCACCAGAAGAAATCCTCCTATGCGTTCTCCTTTCTGTGTTTTGGGAAACCAGCGTCTGAAACACGCCTCCAGAAAAGAAATCCCTTTCCCTATAATGCGCACAGGATGATACAGCCATCTGGGATCTCCTACCAGCAAATCTATGAAAAAGCCCAAAACCAGGGCCAGTGCTGTCCATTTTAACATTGCTCTATAGTCCTTTCTCCACCAGACTGATTCTCCCCTCCTGTTTCCACACAGAAGATTCTATGGTCAGTTGGTAATATTCTCCGTTTTCAATCTGCCACTGAAAATACCTGCCTTTTGGCAGGGCATATCTGGACAGAATACTCATAATGGTTCCTCCATGAACCACCATGGCAGCCTGAGTTCTCTGATGACGCAGTGCATCTTCCACACAGGCTGCAAATCCTTCTCCACACCGTTTTTGAAAGCCTTCCTGAGACTCTCCCTCTGGAAAAGGCAGGGTTCCATTGCTGTCAATCCAGGCCTGATAGGCCGGACTTCCATTTAATTCTTCATAATTTTTATTCTCAAAAATTCCAAAATCACATTCCCGCAGCTTTTCACAAACTTCTGTGGGAATACCGGGATAAAGCAAGGCTGCTGTTTCCCTGCACCGTTTCATGGGGCTTACATACACAAAGGAGGCCTTTGGATAAGTCTTTTCCTGTAAAAGATGGATGCCCTCCTGACACAGAGACTCATCTGTCCTGCCTCCGATGTAGCGCTTCAAGGTATTCCCATAGGTCTTTCCATGACGGATTAAAATCATGTTAAGCATCTTGAATCACCATCCCAAGGCCACAGGATACCCGGATTACCTGGCTGCATCTGGCTGCCAGGTCTGTGCAGATTCTCCCTGTGGTTTCTCTGTATTTCCGGTCAAAAGCATCCACAGGAACCACTCCATATCCCAGTTCATTGGTAATGAGTATCACCTGAGGATTTTCCAAAGCCAGACGTTCTCCTAGATGTTCCAGATTCCAGTTTTCCTGTAGTCCCCTTTTTATCCATTCATGAAAATGAAACATACAGGTACACTGAAACAGTGCCTCATAAGATGCCTCTGCCCCATCCAGCATTTTTTCCTGTGAAATCTGAAACTGCTGTTTTGCATATTCTTTTTTTCCCTGAAACGCACCGCCAATAATAAGTTTCATGGTATTCTTCTCCTTTTCCCTTATAATACTCTTAAAAGAATTTCTCCAACTACACAGGCCACTGCAATCACCAGCTCACTAATCTGCATGTGAAAGCCAGCCAGATCTCCGGTGATGCCTCCAAATTCTTTTTTGGACATTTTATAATAATACCAGTATTCCAAAGCTGCCCCTGTAGAAACACAGATTCCCAAAACAGGCTCATACCACAGCATAAACAATATCACAATGCCTGCATAACACAGGGAGGTGATTTTCACACAGGTTTTCTGCGCTCCATCAGAAAAGGTTGCAGCCAGCCCTGTATTTTTAGCCATGGGAAACGCAGCAATAGAAAATGCCCCCATTGCTCTGGATAACACAAATCCTGCACAGATCACAGGAAGGCTTTTCACAGTCATTTCACTGTAAACACCCAGATACAAAAGAAAATATACCAAAGCGGTAATCACAGCAAAGGCTCCTGCATTGGAATCCTTTAGTATTTCCAGTTTCCGTTCCCTTGGCTGATAAGAATTCAAAGCGTCTGCTGTATCTAAAAGCCCGTCCAGATGAATCCCTCCTGTTACAAAAACAGGAATCAGCACCAAAAGGATGACATAGAGAAGCCTGCTTTGTACCAGTTCCATACCCCAGCTTCCCCACAGCCAGGTAAGGCCTCCGATAACTGCCCCGATCAAAGGGAAAAAACACATAATATACCGCATATTTTCTTTTGTCCACTGACTTTTTGGCATTGGGATTTTGGAATACATGGAAAAGGCAATTTTAAAACTATTCCATAGCTGTTTCATGATGTTGTCCTTCTTTCTGTTTCCAATGGAGGGGAATACCATACACCACTTCCGTTACCTGGTCTGCTTCTCTGGCCAGATACCGGTTAATCTGCCCCAGATATTCCTGATACGTTCTGGTTTCCCGGTCATACTCTATTCCATCAGAAAAAATTTCATTGGTTACAATAATCAGGTGTTCTGCCTGTTCTTTTAACGCCTTTACCCCTGCCAAAGTTTCTTCTACTGTATGCTCTTTTGCTCCTGCTTCCTGAAACATTTCATTGGCAGTCAGATTGGACATACACTCCAGCAGAACACAGGAATGCTCTGGAATGGTAAGTGTTTTTAATCCTGTATAACATTCTATGGTGGAAAATTGTTTTTCTGCCCGCATATTTCTGTGGCGCTTAATTCTTCTATGGCTTTCCTCATCAAAAGGATACATGGTGGCAATATAGATGCGGTTCAAAGCTCCAAATTCCAGAATCTTTTGTTCTGCATAGGCAGATTTCCCGCTTCCGCTGCCTCCGGTAATTAAAATCATCATTGTGCTGCCCTCTGTTACTGTAAATGTTCGTAAGCATCCATGCCCCAGTTTCCAAAATCACCCATTCCATGATAAACTGCCAGTCCCGTATCCAGAAGAGGAAACAGATTTAAAGCGCCTGTTCCTTCTCCCAGGCACATATCACAGTGCAGAGGCGCTTCTTTTCCCAAGGCCTCCAAAAGCAGGGTTCCGGCAGGCTCCTTGGACACATGGGATGCCAGCATATAGTCTTTGCAAAGAGGACACAGGGCTGCTGCTGCCAAAGCTCCGGTAGCAGAAATAACGCCATCAATGACCACTGGCATTTTAAGAGCCGCTCCTCCTAAGAAAAGGCCGGCAATAGCAGCAAGGTCAAAACCTCCCACTTTTGCTAGAACATCTATGGGATCTTCCTGGTTTGGTTTATGTAAGTCCAGGGCTTTTTTAATGGCCTGGATTTTCCGGTTCAGTCCTTCTGTAGAAAGACCGGCCCCCCGCCCTGTCATTTTTTCCACAGGAAGCTGCAAAAGCACTGCTGCCACCGCGCTGCTGGTGGTGGTATTTCCAATTCCCATTTCCCCGGTGGCAATAATCTGATAGCCCTTCTCTTTCATCATCTGTGCCACTTCAATACCAGTTTCCACAGCCTGTATGGCCTGCTCTCTGGTCATGGCAGGTTCTTTGGTCATGTTCTTTGTTCCATAGGCGATTTTTCTGTTTAAAATACTGACATCTGTGGCAATTCCCACATCTACAGGAAAAATATCGCACTTCACGCTTTTGCACATAATGCTGGAGGCTGCCTTGGTACAAAGAAAGTTTTCCGCTACTAAAGCGGTAATTTCCTGTCCGGTCTGAGTTACCCCTTCTTCTACCACGCCATTGTCTGCACACATGGGTACCAAAACCCTTTTGTGTGCCTGTACCTTAGAAGTTCCGGTAATCCCTGCAATCTGCACCACCATATCTTCCAGTTTTCCAAGACTGTGAAGAGGATGTGCAATGCTGTCCCAGTGTTTCCTGGCACATTCCATGGCGTTCTCATCCAAAGGACGGATTTTCTCTATTGTTTCCTGTAATTTCATGTTATGTCCTCCTTTTGTTTGCTCTCTGGTAGTTCTGGCAGCATTTCAGATATGCCTCTGCCAGTTTTGGATTTCCATAATAATAAAAATGTGGAAATCCCGCCAGCATAGTCTCTGTACTGTGAAGACAGTCCCATCCCCTGCTGCTGTTTGGCTTTTTGGCATAGCAGTCTTCCCCGCTGTTAGGGGAATCAAAATAGTGAAATTCATGAGCCGGACTCATACCAGCTTCTTGCCCGAAAACAGTTCCGCTTTTACTCTGTACCTGAATATAACCAAATCTGGAAAGTTTCCCGGTACGGTAAGCAGTTCCCGAAATCACGCCCACTCCCCGGCATGCCTGTCCCTGCATATCTTCAAAATACTCATGAAGATACATAAAACCTCCACATTCTGCCATAAGGGGCATATTTTTCTCAAGCGCCTGCCGAATGTCTTTTCTCATGGTCTCATTTTCTTCCAGCTGCTTTCCAAACAGTTCCGGATAACCACCATACAAAAGCAGTCCATCCAGCTCTTCCGGCAAATGTTTCTGCTTCACAGGTGAGAAAAACACCAGTTCTGCACCTCTGTCCCTTAAAAATTGAAAATTATCTTCATAGAAAAAGCAAAATGCCTGGTCACAAGCCACACCAATGCGCAAAGATTTCCCGGTTTGTTCCGGCTGCTCCAAACGTTGTTTTGCTTCTTCTGAAATCGTAAGAGGCGGCGCTGTCTCCCCCAGGGAAAGAAGCCCGTCTAAATCTACGGTTTTCTCAAAAACAGCAGCCAGTTTCTTTAATTTTTCCTGGAATCCCTGTACTTCCTGTGGCATCACCAGCCCCAGGTGTCTGCTTTCAATCACACAATCCTCTACCTTGGGAACATATCCATAGACCTTCACCTGCAGCTGTTCTTCTATCATGCTTTTGACTCTTGGATACAGCATGGGGGACATCTGGTTTAGCAGAACACCTTTTATCTGGCTGTCCGGCTGAAATTCCAGAAACCCTTTGATGTAAGGCAAAATAGAAACGCTCATACCCTTGCAGTTTACAATGAGAACTGCTGGTGTACTGGTTGTCCTTGCCAAATCATAAGCGCTGGCCTGTACCGTTGTTCCGCCTACCCCGTCATAATATCCCATGACCCCTTCCATTACAGCCAGGTCACAGTCTCTGCTGTTTCTTTCCAGCAGATAACGTGTAGTATCACCATCTGTAAAAAAGGTGTCCAGATTCCTGGATTTTGTTCCAATTACCCTGGTGTGGAACATGGGGTCAATATAATCCGGTCCGCATTTAAAGGATGCCACCTTTCGTCCTCTGTCCTGAAACGCCTGCAAAATCCCACAGGTAATCAGGGTTTTTCCACTTCCGCTGGCGCCTGCAGTTAATAAAAAACGCGGTGTACTCATGACTGTTCTTCCTTTCTGTTTTCAGTGACCTGCCCCTGTACAGGAAATAATATAAATAGGATTTTCACCCATCATCATATGATAAGCCCCTACGGTTTTTGCCTTGCTTACTGCCAGCTGCAAGATTTCCGTTTCTTTAACCGGCAGCTTTTTCAGACATGCCAGGGTTTCTGCTACGGTTTCCAGGGCAATACAATTAATTACCATACGAACCTTCGGGTTTTTATTTAAAAGCAGATTTAAAATGGTTTCCATATTTCCGGATGAACCGCCAATAAAGGCATGGGTAGGCGTTTCTAAATCCTCCAAAGCCTCTGGCGCCATGCCTTCTATGACTTCTAGATTTTCTGCTGCAAATTTTTTCCTGTTTTTCTTTAGAAGTTCTACTGCCAGTGGTTTCTTCTCAATGGCAAAAACTCTTCCCTTCCAGGCTCTTTTTGCCATCTCAATAGATACGGAACCTGTTCCGGCTCCTACATCATAACAAACGGAATCTTCTTTTAACTGAAGCTTTGACAAGGATACTGTCCGTACCTCTTCCTTGGTCATAGGTACTTTTTCTCTTAAAAACTCCTCATCTGGGATTCCGTGGGTGGCATTTTCTGGTTCTGCCTTTGGATTTTCCACATAAACCACACTTAAAGCATCTGCCTCATAATCCAGAAATTCTTCCGGTTTTCCCGTTTTCAGAACTTCATTTTCATAGGACAAACGTTCTCCTGTATAAAGCATGACATCCTCCATGCCCCATGTAACTAAGTCCCTTGCCAGATTTTGAATGCCATCCCTGGTTCCCAAAATAGCAAAAACCTTTTTGTGGCGTTTTATCATGCCAGGCAGATTATTTTCTTTTCCATGTACACTGGTAAGCAGTACGTCATCCCAGGATTTCTGAAGCTTACTCATAAAATAAGATACCGAAGAGGTACCGGCAATGACCTTTACCTTCTCTCCCAGTACATCCAGCAATTTTTTTGCGCCGCTGCAAAATCCCGGGTCTCCGGAAAGCACCACTGCCACTTTTTCATATTCGGGATGTTCTGCAATATAAGCCGCAATTTTCTCACTGTTGTATTCCACAAAGCAATCCTGTCCCGGTCTTTGGCAGGCTTCAATCATACGCTTCGCTCCGATTAATAAATCTGCTTCTTCTATGGCAGTCTGAGCTTCCAGGGTTCTGCTCTTGCTGCTGCCCATGCCGATTCCCACCAGAGAAATTTCTGCCTGGGATTTCAGGGAAAATTCTCTGCATAACAGTTGTTTACAGGCAGTCACAGAAATTCCCTCTTCTTTTACCGGACGTCCAATAAGCACCAGAGTACAGCCGCATCTTCTGGCTGCTTCTGCCTTTTCCATAAATCCCCCGGTGTTTCCGGACATCTTGGTTACCAGATACTTACAGTTCCACTGCCTGAGCATTGCCTCATTTAACTCCAGAGAAAAAGGTCCCTGCATACAGATTAAATTCTTTCCCTGAAACCCCAGCTCCTGGCACTGCTTCACCACATTTGGCAAGGATAAGACTCTTAAAAATACCCGCTGTCCATAGTCTGTTAAAGCTGTATACTTTGCAGCTTCCTTACTTCCTGTGGCAGCCAGGATGTTACCACTGGTATGTTCCAGAAATGCCACAGCCTCTTCTACACTGTCTACATAAACGCAGTCTCCCATATGGTTGTCCTTCTGATTTTCCCGCAGAACCCGCACATAAGAAACTCCCGCATGTTCACAGGCGCTTTTGATATTTGCTGTGACCTCTGCTGCATAGGGATGGGTTGCGTCCAGAACCATCCGGATTCCCTTTTTCTTCATCAGACTTTCCATATCTTCTGCAGTAAGCCGCTCATGAGAAATCTCCAGACCTTTTCCCCTGGGAAGCAGTTGTTCTCCGTATTCCGTTGCCACACAAATATGTGCCGGTATTTCTCTTCCTGCCAGAAATTCAGCAAGCTCTCTTCCTTCTGTTGTACCGGCAAAAACCATTACTTTACACATTCTTATAGCCTCTTGGGGTCACCATCTTTCCCCCGATATTTTTTGTCTGAGAGTTGCCGATAAATACCGTTGTAAACATGTCCACCTGAGTAGTTTTCAGCTCCTCCAGGGTCATAACCCGGGCCTCTTCTCCCTCTCTTCCAATATTTCCCACAATTCCGCAGACCGTATCCGGAGATTTATGCTGCAGCATTAAATTGCAGGCTTTTTCCAGATAGTCATGGCGCTTCTTGCTGGAAGGATTGTACAGACAAATAACAAAATCCGCCTGGGCAGCTCCCAGAAGACGGGCTTCAATTTTCTCCCATGGAGTTAAAAGGTCACTTAAGCTAAGCACACAGAAATCATGAATCAAAGGCGCGCCAAGAACTGCGGCACCACCAGTGGCAGCCGTTACTCCCGGAATAATCTCAAGTTCTACCTCCGGATAATTCACACCGACTTCGTACATAAGGCCAGACATGCCATACACTCCGGCATCCCCACTGCAAATCATAGCAGCAGTCTTTCCTTTTTTCGCTTCCTCAAAAGCCAGAACACAGCGATCCACTTCTTTTTTCATAGGTGTGGTCAGAAATTCTTTTCCCGGAAAATGGTCTCTCACTAAATCCACATACACCGTATATCCAATAATAACATCACTGTTTTTCAAAGCTTCACAAGCTTCCATGGTCATTTTTTCGTAGGCTCCAGGTCCAATCCCTACAACATATAATTTACTCAAAGTTCACACTCCATTTCTTCATTGCCAGTGCCACAGTAACACCGTCTCTGGCATATTTTCTTTGAATCAGACGTCCGTTTCCTTCCCTGGAACTGCCAAGCAAGGCAGCTCTTTCGCAGACATTGTCAACTCCTGTTATCTCTTCCACAAAATCAGAAGGGGTAAAGACGCCCTCTGTTTCTTTTAACTCATCTGCAGTATACGTAACAAACGGAAGATTCCGTTCCCTGCAATACTCCAGAATGCCTTCTTCTTTGGCTTTTAAATCAATACTTGCCACCTGTTCCATAGCAATGGACGGTACCAGCACCTCATCACAGGCTCTTCGGATTACCTGTTCCACAACTTCTTTTGGTGTTCCTTTTCTGCAGCCCACACCTGTTGTAATGACCTTTGGAATCAAATACAGGGTATGGACAAAAGGATGCTCCAGATAACCGGAGGAAACACAGATTCCGATTTCCGGATTCTCTTTGCCTTCCTCATAGAGCTTCAACTCCTCCGGGATGGCCCCCATCCATGGGAAATCACTGGCAAAGCCTACCTCTTTTCCAGCCAGCAGGGCAGCGGAGATTTCTTTTGCCAGTTCCATATCAGAAATAAAGCAGTTGTTTTTCTTGGCAAAAACATCCACTGCAAATTTTCCGTTCAAATCCGTTGCAGTAGTAACCACCGGCTGTCCATGAACAATCTCTGCCACTTCCTCTGCCAGCTCATTGGCGCCTCCTATATGCCCTGACAGCAGAGAAATAGCGAATTTCCCCTGTTCGTCTACCACAACCACTGCCGGGTCTATTTTCTTACTCTTAACAAAGGGCGCAATACTTCTGACTGCAATGCCGCAGGCGCCAATAAACACGATGGCATCACTATCCTCAAAACGCCGCTTGGTCCATTCCTTCATGGATTCATCCACTGGATTGGAAAACATTCTGGTATTGCGGAAATCCCTGGCTTCTTCGTCTAACTGGGATTCATCCAGAATTTTTTTCGTATACTTGCTTTTTGTATAAGAGGTTACTTCGTAATCTCTTTCTTTTAACACCCAATAAATCATTTCACTCAATCTGTAGCCTGAACGGCTAAAACTGATGATTGCTACTTTCATTTTTTCACTCCTAATCCGTACCCTTGCGGAACTCTGTTGTAAATCCCGGGTCATACAGTTTAGAACGCTCATAACTGTTATGCGCAACTGCATCTCCGATAATCATTAACGCTGTTTTGGTAATTCCATTTTCTTTGGCTGTCTGTGCCAGTGTTTCCACAGTACAGACAAAAGATTTTTCATCCTCCCAGGTTGCCTTATACACAATGGCAGCCGGTGTATCTGGTTCATAACCGCCCTCTATAAGCCGCTTTGACAGTTCTTCCAAAAGCCCTGTGCTTAAAAATATCACCATGGTTGCATGATGCGCTGCAAAGGATTCAATGCTCTCCTTTTCCGGAACCGGTGTTCTGCCTGCCATGCGTGTAATAATCACGCTCTGAGACACATTAGGAAGGGTATATTCCAGATTTAAAGCAGAAGCTGCTCCACAAAAAGAGCTGACTCCCGGACAGTAATCATAAGCAATTCCCCTCTCATCCAGCACATCCATCTGCTCCCTGATAGCCCCGTACAGACAAGGGTCACCTGTATGCAGACGCACCGTTGTCTTTCCTTCCTCCTCTGCCGCTGTCATGACCTCCAGCACCTCTTCCAAAGTCATTTTTGCGCTATTATAAATATTGCAGCTTTGTTTTGTATATTCTAAAAGCTGCGGATTTACCAGAGAGCCGGCATAAATCACAACATCTGCTTCCTCCAGAAATTTCTTGCCTCTTAGAGTTATTAAATCCGCCGCACCGCTTCCTGCTCCTACAAAATGTATCATGTTTTTCTCTCCTACTGTTCTTTTACGATAATCAGGGAATAATATCCCGCCTGCTTTGGTATTGCTTCTGCTGTTTCATAAATTTTCTCATCAGGCATTCCACAGTTTTCAATCATTACTGCCTTCTGCCCGCTGTTTACAATACTCTCTCTTACCTGTTCCATCTTTCTTCCTGTTTTCATTAACACCTTGGTTCCTGGAAGTTTCAGCACCTCATCCATATTTTTGGCATTATACGTAGCCGGTATCACATGAAGGGGCTCTGCCATTTCCACCAACCCCATGTTCAGCCTTGCTGCCACTGCGCAAAAAGATGTAATACCGCTTACAATTTCTGCCTCATATCCTTTTTCCAGAATGCGTTTATGTACATACAAATAGGTGGAATATACCGTTGGATCTCCCAGTGTTAAAAATGCCACCTGCTTTCCTTCCCGCAGAAAACTTTCTACCTGCTGAGCCGCCTTGTTGTGATTTTCCTCCAAGACCGCAGGGTCTTTTGTCATAGGCATGGGAATGGGGATTAAATATTTCTCATCCAGTTCCGGGTAAACCCCCTTTACAATCTGATAAGCCACACTTTCCTGTGTTACATTTCCCGGTACTGCAATCACATCACTTTCCTTTATCAGCCTCAGGGCCTTGATGGTCAGAAGTTCCGGATCTCCCGGTCCTACCCCCAGTCCAAACAGCTTTCCGCTCATTTTTGTTCCTCCTTTGTAAGCAAATTTTTCTGTTCTTTTAAAAGTCTCTCCAATTCTTTTACATGCTCTGTTTCTCCCAGATACCCATGCTCATTGGAAAACAAAACTGCTCCTAACAGCATTCTGTCATAAGCTCTATGATTTAAGTAATACAAAATCCTGTCTGTCAATTCTTTGATAACCGGCTGTAAAAGCCCTTCTTCTTTGATAATATTAAGCGCCTCATCTGTGGTAATGGTATCCAGAATCTTTTTCGCTCTATCCAGGGAAATACCGGCTCTTATGGCATTTGCCGCTAAAATTTCTGCCCTGGCATCTGCACTTCTGGAATGAGTATTCATAATACCCGCCGCCACCTTTACAAACTTTCCAATATGAGAAATAAACAAAATTCCCTTTACGCCCATATCAAGCGCCATGTCTATGGTTTCCCCCACATAATTGCTGCATTTTATATTCTCTTCAAAAGGCAGCTCCATATGTTCTTTTACATAAGCAGCCCCATAATTTCCAGGCGTAATCAGAAGGTACTCTGCTCCGTTTTCTACCTTCTGGCGCATTTCTACCTGAATGCTTTTAATTAACGCAGCCTCGCTCATAGGTTCCACAATTCCGGAGGTTCCCAGTATAGAAATTCCCCCCTGGATTCCCAGTCTTGGATTAAAAGTTTTTCCGGCAATCTCCTGTCCTTTTGGAACCGAAATCGTCACTACAAGTCCTCCCGGATAGTTCTGTTTCTGACACAAGGCTTCCAGCTCTTTTCGTATCATAGCCTGGGGGACTTTGTTAATAGCCGGACTTCCTATAGGCTGCTCCAGTCCTTTTCTGGTCACAGTTCCCACACCTTCGCCGCCCTGAATCCAGATTCCCGGCTGTGCGCTTTTCTCTACTTTTGCAAAAATTTCTAATTGGTCTGTAATATCCGGATCGTCTCCCGCATCTTTTTTCACTGCACAGGAAACCCAGTTATTTCCCCTTGTTGTATGCAAAATTTCCAGATTCAGCAAAATTCCTTTTGGTGTCATTAAGGTTTCCTGGGATATTCTGGAATCTTCCAGAAGCATTCTGGAAGCCGCTTTTGCCGCTCCCGCTGCACAGGACCCTGTGGTATAGCCAAAACGCATTTTCTGATTGTTCTTTATGCTGTAATATTCTTCCAGCCCTGTTTTATGTGCCATGTAGCCCTCACTTTTCTTATGGAAACAGGCTCTTGTCTTCCTGTTTCAAAAAAAATCCGCTGCCACCACTGGACAACGGATTCAAAATGACCTTTCAATCATACACATCTTACTTTCAAAGGTATCCGGTTGCCGCAGATTCCCTTTTTACTCAGAACATTTCTTGTATCTGGCTCTACAGTAACGGACTTGCGCAGGAATTTCACCTGCTTCCAAAAAAATGTTCAGTTTCTTTTCCTTGTTTTTTCTTGTTTATTATATAATTTTTGTAGTAAAAAGTCAACGCAAACCCGATATTAAATGATAATGCATACCATACCGCCTTTGCTGTCATTCACAATTTTCTGCATGGTGTCCTGAAGTTTCACCTGACTTTCTTCTCCGATCTGTACCAGCTTTGTATGAATACCATCCTCTACCAATTCCTCAATGGATTTTCCGAAAATATTGGTCTGCCAGATGCTTTCCTTTCGCTCTTCACTGTTTTTAATATAAGTAATCAAATCCCTGGCCTGTTCCTCACTGCCTACAATGGGGGCAATTTCTGTTTCAATGTTTGCCCGTATCATATGAATGGAAGGGCTGACAGACTTGATTTTTACCCCGTATTTGCTGCCCTGCTTGATGACCACCGGATCTTCCAGTTTAATTTCACTCTTATCCGGTGTCACCACCCCATATCCTTTCCCATGCACAGAGGAAATCGCGCCCTGTACCTTTACATATTCCTTCTTAATGGCAGCTAACTCCTGCATGGTATGAATTAATTCATATTCATCCGAAATTTCTACTCCTGTCATTTCACTTAGCACTTCATAATACCAGGATTCATCCATCTCCACACGTACCTGCACTTTTCCGCTGGACAAATCAATTTTTTCAGGAATCATTCCTGATACATACTCACAATTTATGGAAAAAGGATCCTTTGGCACATCCTTTACATACTTCACTTTCTCCATACAGGTTTTTACTTCTTCCAGCAGGCTTTCTTTTACATAATGATCTGGAGGCAGCATTTCCACCCATTTCGGAATGTAAAATTCCATCTGTACTACAGGAAATTCATATAACAATTTTTCCAGAATCCTGGAAACATCTTCTTTGCGAAGCTGTTCACAGTTCAGGCTCAAAACCCCTGCATCATACTTCTTTTTCAGTTCTTCCACCAGTTTGAGTGTCTCTTCTTTATAAGGTTTCTGGGAATTCACAAGAATCAGAAATGGTTTTCCTGTTTTCTTTAATTCCGCTACGGTTTTCTCTTCACTCTCCACAAACTGCTCTCTTGAAATTTCTCCAAAGGAACCGTCACAGGTCAACACAAAACCAATACTGGAATGCTCTTCAATGACTTTTCTGGTTCCTGTCTCCGCTGCCTGATGAAAGGGAATTTCATAGCTAAACCATGGTGTTTTTACCATTCTCTCTTTTCCATCTTCCATATTTCCTGCTGCATCCGGCACCAGAAAGCCCACGCAGTCAATGAGACGGATTTTGGCATCTACATCCTCTCCAATCTGAATTCTGGCCGCTTCTTTTGGAATGAATTTGGGCTCTACGGTGGTAATCAGCTTGCCGGAACCACTTAACGGAAGCTGGTCTCTTACTTCCTTTCTCTGATTTTCTTCCATATTGGGCAGTGCTGCCAGTTCCATGAATCTGCGGACAAAAGTAGATTTTCCGGTGCGGACAGGTCCCACTACTCCTATGTAAATTTCCCCGTTTGTACGTGCCTGTATGTCTTTATAAATATTATATGTATCCATAAAATACCCCCTTAATCATATTGCTATATTATATGTAACCAGAGTTTAAATCAGAACATACGAACATTTGTTCTTGACATTTTCATTTTACCTGTTTATAATAAAAGCAGAACATATATTCGATTCAAGAGGTGTGTGTTATGAATCCTTCCACAAAACTGAC
Source organism: Bacillota bacterium (assembly GCA_902363515.1). GTDB lineage: Bacteria > Bacillota > Clostridia > Lachnospirales > Lachnospiraceae > Blautia. The sequence goes on from CABJAN010000002.1 coordinate 158,935, forward strand.
TTTAGAAGAAAAACTGAATATTTTATCTGATGCTGCAAAATATGATGTAGCCTGTACCTCCAGCGGTGTGAACCGCAAGGGCAAGTCCCAGAGCCTTGGAAATTCCTGTGCCAGCGGAATCTGTCATAGCTTTTCCGCAGATGGACGGTGTATTTCTCTGTTAAAGGTCCTGTTGTCCAATGAATGTGTCTATGACTGCAAATATTGCCTGAACCGCCGCTCTAACGATAAGCCCAGGACTTCCTTTACCCCGCAAGAGCTATGCAATATTACCATAGAATTTTATAAGCGGAATTATATTGAAGGTCTGTTTCTAAGTTCCGGTGTTTTAAAAAATCCCACCTACACCATGGAACTTATGTATGAAACTCTTTATCTCCTTCGGAATAAATATCATTTTCGTGGTTACATCCACGCAAAAGCTGTACCAGGAGCGGATGCTGCTATTATTGAAGAAGTTGGGTATCTTGCAGACCGCATGAGTGTGAACATGGAACTGCCCACTGCCGACAGCCTCCATACTCTGGCTCCTGGCAAAACCCATGAGGCCATTTTAAAGCCTATGAAACAGATTCAGAATCAGATTGTCAGTCACCGTCTGGCTCTTGGCCAGTCTCCCTCCATGGAGCGCCATTATGGAAATCGTTATCTCTCAGGCAGCATTTTTTCTAAAAGTATGACACCCTTAGAGGACAGAACCTCTGCTGAAAACCAAAACCGAAAAACTCTTCCCGCTTCCAAGACAAGCCCGTTTGTTCCTGCCGGCCAGAGTACCCAGATGATCATTGGCGCAACACCGGAAAATGATTATGAGCTCTTAAAAGTTACACAAACCATGTATCAGCAATTTGATTTAAAAAGAGTCTTTTTCTCTGCCTATGTACCCTTGAACCAGGACAGTGCTCTGCCTTCTTTAGATACTGCACCACCACTTCTCCGGGAACACCGCCTCTATCAGGCAGACTGGCTTTTGCGCTACTATGGTTTTCATGCAGAGGATTTATTAAATCCCACCAGACCAAACTTTAATCTCCTTCTGGATCCAAAATGTGACTGGGCTCTTGGACATCTGGAATTATTTCCAATAGAAGTTCTTTCTGCTTCCTACAGTGATTTATTAAAAGTTCCGGGAATCGGTACAAAGTCTGCCTGGCGCATTATCCAGGCGCGCCGCTCAGGTTCTTTGGATTTTACCTCTTTGAAACGCATGGGCGTGGTATTAAAAAGAGCTCAGTATTTCATTACCTGCAATGGGCGTATGCTTTACCGCATCCCCATAGAAGAGAATTTCATCACCAGACAGCTCACTTATGGAGATTCCCTGATTTCCAAGGAATTGGGGGCTTCTTCCACCTATCAGCAGCTTTCTCTTTTTGATGACGGTTTTCTCCCGGCTCCTCCCACAGTGGAAGACCAGCAAAAAACCTTATCCGGTCAATTATAATCTGCTAACAATAACAAAAAGGAGATTTTTATGGTAGTTTTTACTTGTAAGGATGATTTTGAATCTATGATGACCTGTATTTACGATGCCTGGGCTGCCAGGCTGGGACATTCTAATATTCGTCTGGCTATAGAGCCTGTGGGAAATCTGGAGCTTTTCTGCGAATACCGTCATGTGGAGAAAAATCAGGAAAAAGCAGAAAAAGTTATCCGTACTATCCAAAGAAAAATATCCCCGGAAGCCTATGAATGGATCTATGCTGCTGCTTTGTCTTTCCAGCCGCACAAACTGGATTGCATTTACCGGTTTCTGGTTCTTGGATTTTCCCTTGGTTCCCAGATTCTCCATATGCTTCATGTGCAACAGGTAGCTGCTGTTTTTGAACTGAAAAGAAAGGTTTACAATGAATGTCATCACTTTCGGGAATTTCTGCGTTTTTCCAGCTTGGACAATAAGGCGTCCTTTTCTGTGATTGAACCAAAGTGTAATGTTCTTACTCTGCTCTCCCCTTATTTTGAAGACCGGATGCCGTCTGAGGACTGGATGATAACTGATAAGACCCGAATGCTCTCTGTAGTACATCCCAGAGACTCCCTGTCTTTTTTAACTCCCATTACACAAGAAGAATTATCTTACATGGAGGAAGAAATAGACAAAAAAGATCCCTATATCCGACTTTGGAAATCTTTTTTCCAATCTGTCTCCATTGATGCCAGAAAAAATACCCGCTGTCAGCGAAATCATCTGCCCTTGTGGTTCCGCAAAAATATGACAGAATTTCAATAATTGTTTTTTTACCTGTTTTGTGATACGCTCTCTATATACTTACCTGGAGAGCAATATGGATACACAGCATATACCTGCGTTATCTGAATAAAGAACATAAGATGTATTTAAATTCTGAAAGGAGTTGCCAGTATGTCATTACCAAAAGCAATCACCTACACACTAAAAGATATCTACGCTCTGCCGGATGGGGAGCGTGCGGAGCTGATTGATGGACGCATCTATAGCATGGCTCCCCCAAACCGTATTCACCAAAAGATCCTAATGGAACTATGTTTTATTCTCAACAACTATGTGAAAGTGCAACAAGGTTCCTGTGAGGTCTATCCAGCCCCATTTGCTGTATTTATTGGAAAAGATGATAAAAACTATGTAGAGCCTGATATCAGCGTAATCTGCGACAAGAGCAAGCTGACAGATAAAGGATGTCATGGCGCCCCGGATTTTATAATTGAGATTGTTTCGCCAAGCAGCCGTAAAATGGATTATACTACTAAAAATGCTCTCTACTCTGACTTCGGTGTCCGGGAATACTGGATTGTTGACCCAGTCAAAGAAAGAACTACTGTATATCGGTATGAAGAAGATGCTGCGCCTATGATTGTTCCTTTTTCTGTTCCTATCACCGTAGGAATTTATCAGGATTTAGTAATTACCATTGCAGAACTATTAGACTAAACAAAAACCGTTGTAAGTAATTTCAGACATAGAAAAACCCCCGTAAATCAAGGATTTACGGGGGCTGAAAAATCCATTAAGCAAACTTTGGTATTGTGTAATAATAAAATGAGGTTAGCCTATTATGGAATTAAACATTGAAGATTTACGTAAAATATGTTGTCTTGAGAACATAGAAATTACACTCCATGCTGCCAAACGTCTTGAACAGCGTGGAATCAAAATGGCAGATATTATAGCCTGTATCCAAAATGGAAAGATAATTGAACAATATCCAACTGATTATCCATATCCCAGTTGTCTGATACTGGGACTTTCTGTAAACAATCAACACCTGCATGTTGTTGTTGGAAGCAATTTGGAAACTCTTTGGCTAATAACTACCTATTATCCAGATACTAAGAAATGGGAAGCTGATTTCCAGACAAGAAAGGAGAATTGATTATGACTTGTTTTTCTTGCAAAGGTGATGTTGAAAAATCCACCACCACTTATATGACAGAATATAATGGCTGTTACATCATTATCAAAAACGTTCCATGCACCAAATGTACCCAGTGTGGTGAAGAATATTTGAATGGGGCTACCTTACAGAACATTGAACATATTTTGGAAACATTAAAAAATATGCTCACAGAGATTGCAGTTGTGGACTACCGCAAAGCTGCCTAAAATAAAAACCGCCCCTGTCAACACAGGGGCAACACCTTGACAATATAATATACTTACCCAGGCAGCCAGTAGGACGGCTGTGGTTCCCTTGCCTGAGTCTTGACAGGAGGGGATGCTTATGAGTACATATGAAGAATTAAGCTTGATTGTAAACACAGCTTTACTTATCGTAGCAATCCTTACATATACATCACATAAGAAATAGCCGCCCTGCTCTCTGGAAAAGAAATAGGCGGCTAATTCTTAGCTAGTTTATATATTTACCAGGTCGGGGAGCCTTGACTTCCCTTACTGGCTGTCTTGTTAAGTATATTATATGTCAAGGAAATGTATTTGTCAAATTATATCGGACTATAATAATTATGAAAGGAGTTGTTACTATGGCATTACCCAAAGCAATCACTTGCACCCTGGAAGATATCTACGCTCTTCCAGATGGGGAACGTGCGGAACTGATTAATGGACACATCTATAATATGGCTCCGCCAAGCCGCATCCATCAGGAAATTTTAATGGGATTATCTGCTACATTAAGAGACTATATCCTCAAAAATGCTGGCAACTGCAAGGTTTATCCTGCTCCATTTGCTGTCTTTTTGGGAGAAGATAATAAAAACTATGTAGAGCCTGATATCAGCGTGATTTGCGACAGAATCAAGCTTACAGACAAGGGATGCAATGGCGCACCTGATTTTGTGATTGAGATTGTTTCACCCAGCAGTCGAAAAATGGATTATACTACTAAAAATACTCTCTACTCTGATTTTGGTGTCAGGGAATACTGGATTGTTGACCCATCCAAGGAACAGACTACCATATACCGCTATGAAGAAGATGTTGCTCCTATGATAGTACCTTTTTCTTTGCCTATCACTGTAGGGATTTATCAGAACCTTGCTATTACAATTTCAGAACTTTTAGACTAAAGAAAAACCGCCCAGTGTTGGCGCACCAGACGGTTTGACATATATCCGAAGATATACCATATTGAGCAACTATATTGTATCATCTTCGGAGCGGTTTAACAATCAGAACATTTATTCTGGTGTTAGCTGTTATTTTTGTACCTAATTTTACACGAAAGAAAGGAAGATGATTTTATGCGTAATCCAAATGGCTATGGTTCAGTAGTTTATCTAGGCAAGAATCGAAGAAAACCTTACGCAGTAAGAGTTACCAATGGTTATAAGGAGGTGAACGGACGTTTTAGGCAACAATATAAATACCTTGGCTATTTTGAAAAATCCAAGGAAGCCAATATGTTTCTGGCCAACTACAATTCTGGAATGCCTGTAAAAGAGCATACAAGCCTTATAAAAGAGCCTACCTTTAAAGAGGTATATGAATCCTGGTTGGAATATAAGAAGTCCAGAAAGAAACCGCCCACTGCCAGTACCATAAGAAACTATAATCTTGCATACAATCGCTTCTCAGATGTTAAAGACAGGAAAATTAAAAATATCCAGACTGATGATATCCAAAAAATAGCGGATAAGGTATCAGAAAAATCGAATTCCACTATGGTATTAACCAAAACAGTTCTCTCCCAGGTATACGAATATGCCATGAAGAGAAAATATGTGGATATCAATATTGCTGACTTATGTGACTGGGATTATACAGAAACAAAAGAAAAGATGCATAAACCCTTTACAGAAGATGAAATCAAGATGCTCTGACAGAAGAAAGATATTTTGTATGTAGATATTATTTTGATTTTAATTTATACGGGGCTTCGTGCATCAGAATTTTTAAACATTGAAAATAAAATATTAATTTCGATGAGCAATATGTCATCTGTGGAATGAAAACAGCGGCAGGGAAAAATCGCGTAGTTCCAATCCACGATGCCATTCTTCCCTTCTTTAAGAGATATTACAGAAAAGGGAATAAATACCTGTTTCCCAACACAAAAGGCGGCGCTTACTATTATACCCTGTTCAGAAATACCATCTGGAAGAATCTTATTGAGGAATTAAAAATTGACCACACTCCTCATGATACCAGGCATACGTTTGCAACACTTGCAGACCGCTACCAGTTAAATGATTATTATGTGAAGTTGATTATGGGGCACTCCGTATCTGATATAACCAAAGGAACATATACACATAAATTGCCATCAGAATTATTGGAAGAACTGCGAAAAATTGAAATTGTAGCAAATTAATTTGTATATTACATGTGTATTACCTGTATATTACGTTCAAAACTGGATGTCATTTTAAGTAATTTCAGACATAGAAAAACCCCCGTAAATCAAGGATTTACGGGGGTTGAAAAATCCATTAAGCAAACTTTCTCTTTGCTGCTTCTACTACATGTCCAACCAATACAGAAGTTGTAACGCTTCCAACACCGCCTGGTACTGGAGTAATAGCCTCTACGATTGGCTCTGCCTTTTCAAAGTCAACGTCTCCGCAGAGTTTTCCTTCTGCATTTACGTTAATACCGACGTCAATAACAACCTGTCCTTCTCTTAAATAAGTATCATCTACCACACCTGCACGTCCTGCAGCTACGATAACAATATCCGCTTCTTTTACAACAGAAGGCATATCTACAGTTCTTGTATGGCATACAGTAACCGTTGCATTTTTCTTAATCAGCATCATAGCAGCCGGTTTTCCAACTACCAGACTTCTTCCGATTACAACTGCCTTTTTACCTGTGCAGTCAATGCCATAATGGTCTAAGATTTCCATACAAGCCTGTGGTGTACATGGAGGGAATCCTACATTTTTTCCTGTAAATACACCGGACATAGAACCGTCAGTCATACAGTCTACGTCTTTCGCTGGATCCAGCGCATTTTCAATCACAGACTGATCCAGATGTTTTGGAAGTGGACGGAATAATAATACTCCATGAATATTGTCATCTTTATTTACTTTATCAATTACTGCCAGCAATTCTTCCTGTGATACATCAGCAGGAAGTAAGATTTTTTCACATGCAACGCCTAAAGTTTCGCAGCGTTTTGTTGCTCCTCTTTCATAGGAAATATCACTTTCGTTTTCTCCCACGCGGATGATTCCAAGAGTAGGTTTTACTCCTTTTGCTTCTAATGCAGCAACATCTGCTTTAATTCTTTCATTTAATGCTGCTGTTACTTCTTTACCAAGTAATCTCTTTGCCATTTCAAGCATCCTCCTGTGCCTTATTTTGTTTATTTTAATCTGGATAATACGCTGTCAAAAGTTTCATCAGCAATTTTTGTGTATTTTTCCAGCATGGCATCTGCCTTTTTGTTTAATTCCTCTGCATAACCTCTGTCTGCCATGGATTTTGTATTGATATAAACATTTAAGCTTGCTCCCTTTAAAGCAGCTTTGCAGAATGCAGCTCCTACTCCTGCATCACTAATCGCAAGTGTAGAACCTTTTGCTGCAAATTCTACAATGACTTCAATGGCTTCACAGCATTTTTCCATGATTTCCATTGGTACAGAGCAGGCATCCTTTAATACAATTTCCATCACTCTGGCTTTTTCTGCCTTTTCTTCTTCCGTTGTTCTTGGCATTCCGTAAGCCTTGGAAAGTGGTTCAAACACTTCTGCATCCCGTTCAATCAGGCGAAGAAAATCTTTCTGGAGTTCATCACATTTTTTCTTTAACTCCCACATTTCATCTTCTACTTCTGCATATTTTTTCTTTCCAACGGTAAGGCTTCCTACCATATTTCCAAGAGCTGTACCAACAGCACCTACCAAAGCAGAGGCACCGCCGCCTCCCGGAACAGGGGCTTTGGATGCTAATACTTCTACAAATTCATTACATGGCACGGTTGAAAATCCCATTGCTGTATCCTCCTTAAAATCTTCCGGTCTTAAATTTAGAACAAACCGGAAATTCTTCCTTTTTCGTCTACGTCAATTCTCTCTGCTGCCGGTACTTTTGGAAGTCCTGGCATGGTCATGATTTCTCCGGTAAGCGCTACCACAAAGCCGGCTCCTGCAGAAATCTTCAGGTTTCGTACTGTTACTTCAAAGTCTGTAGGCGCACCCAGTTTTGTCTGGTCATCTGTCAGGCTATACTGTGTCTTAGCCACACAGATTGGGCAGTTTCCATATCCTAAAGCTTCTAACTGTTTTGCCTGTTTCTGAGCGTTTGCAGTCAGGACTACTCTCTTACCACCGTAAACTTTCTGTACAATCTGGTTCAGCTTATCTTCAATGCTTCCTTCCAGTTCATAAGAGTAAGTAAAGTCATTTGGCTCTTCTACCAGACGGATTACTTCTTTTGCAAGCGCAATACCGCCTTCGCCGCCTTTTGCCCATACTTCAGACAGTGCAACGTTTACGCCCAGTTCTTTACATTTTCTTTCTACCAGGTCAAGCTCTGCCTTGGTATCGGTCGGGAATGCATTAATCGCAACTACACATGGCAGTTTGTATACATTTTTGATATTGCTTACATGTTTCAGTAAGTTCGGAAGTCCTTTTTCCAGTGCTTCCAGGTTTTCGTTGTTCAGGTCTGCTTTTGGAACACCACCGTTGTATTTCAGGGCACGTACTGTTGCAACGATAACCACTGCGTTTGGTGTAAGACCAGCCATACGGCATTTGATATCCAGGAATTTCTCTGCTCCAAGGTCAGCGCCGAATCCTGCTTCTGTAATAGCGTAATCTCCTAATTTCAGAGCCATCTTGGTTGCGATGACAGAGTTACATCCATGAGCAATGTTTGCGAATGGACCGCCATGTACAATCGCCGGTACATGTTCCAGTGTCTGAACCAGGTTTGGTTTCAGGGCATCTTTTAACAGAGCGCACATAGCGCCTTCTGCATGAAGGTCATGAGCAGTTACCGGTTTCTGTTCAGAAACTTTTCCGTAGGTATAACCAACGATGATACGTCCTAATCTTTCTTTTAAGTCTGTGATATCACTTGCCAGACACAGAACTGCCATGATTTCAGAAGCTACGGTGATGTCATAGCCATCTTCTCTTGGCATACCGTTTGTCTTGCCGCCCATACCGTCTACTACAAAACGAAGCTGGCGGTCATTCATATCCACACATCTTCTCCAGGTAATCTTTCTTGGGTCAATGTTCAGTTCATTTCCCTGGTAAATGTGGTTATCCAGCATAGCTGCCAGTAAGTTGTTGGCTGCGCCGATGGCATGGAAGTCACCGGTAAAATGCAGGTTAATATCTTCCATTGGAACAACCTGTGCATATCCGCCGCCTGCTGCGCCGCCCTTTACACCAAATACAGGTCCAAGGGATGGCTCACGAAGAGCAACCATAACGTTCTTTCCTAATTTCTGCATACCATCTGCCAGACCTACGGTTGTTGTAGTCTTTCCTTCACCTGCCGGTGTCGGGTTGATTGCAGTAACCAGAATTAATTTTCCGTTTGGAGCATCTGATTCATTTAATAAATTGTAGTCAATCTTTGCTTTGTATTTTCCGTACTGTTCCAGATATTTGTCATCAATACCTGCTTTCTCTGCAATCTTGGTGATTGGCTCCATAGTACACTCCTGTGCAATTTCAATGTCAGTTTTAAATCCCATTTCTAAAACCTCCCTTAAAAGTAATATAAATAAAATGGCTGTGCCATATTATTTTCTTGTTCAAATCATATTCAGCCTTTATCAGCCACATGATGGTTCCCTCTTCTTATAGAAGAAGCAACACTCTTTTTAACCAATCCTGTTAATGGACTTTTGTACAGGAAAAATACTAATACTGTATTAACAGCAGTCAGTAAAACGGTCTGTACAATACGTCCTGTATATAAGACTGTCCAAGGAGTATCATAGTACAGGTGCAGTCCGATGCAAGTAAACCCTAAAGAACCAATCAGTCCATTCAGCACCAGTACACCTAAAACATGCCAGATTTCCATTCGTTTTTTTATAAGATAGCTGGCAATGCCTGGCAAAACTCCTGTCAAAATAGCTGATAAGGAGATAAACGGATTCGGTGCATAGCCTTGTAAAAGACTCCCGATTAAATCACCCAAAAATCCGCAAATACCGCCTACTACCGGTCCAAACCAGAATCCTGCAAGATATACCGGGGTCTGGCTGACTGTAATACGCAGGGTTGGGCCTATATTTAGCACCAAAAGTCTTGAAAGTACAATGTTCATTGCAATTAAAGCACCGGCAAATACCAGTACCTTAACCTTATTTTCTTTTTTCATTTGTAATAAATCCTCCTCTGTTACTGTCGTAAATACGAGTTTCGGCATAGTAGTTTACTACACCAAAGAGAAGCATTTATCTTTAATGTAGTAGCGGACGCAATATTGCATCGTGGATCGTCTTTGATTACCTTCGTCCATGGACAACTTCCCATCCCATGACACTTAACGCACAATACCTACTCTACTAATACTTTTTTCATTTTTTAAGACAGCTTTTTTTCTAATGCTTTCATCATATTAATGGAAATATCTCCCACCACAGCTAAATCCTCTGCAGCAAAGCAAGCTGCAAAATTGTCAGAAAACAGAATCTGTGAGGAAGGTGGAAATTCATCATCACCTTCCCAGAGAATAAACTTCACAAACAAGTGATCCATAAATTCCAACGTATAAGCGCAATCTCCTTCTGCAGACTTTTCTGCTCCCAGATGTTCCATTACTTTTTGAAACTGTTCCAGCTTATTTCCATAAGAAAATGCAAACCGCATCAGACACCTGCCCTGGAACTGTCTGAAATACACCTCTCCCCACGGAACATCATGGTATGTAATAAACTTACCGGTAGAGAGAGTCATATGGCGTTCTGCCATAAAGCGCATAACTAAAATTTTGGCATTCATAGCCTCATCCAGAGGATAAACACCTATACTATCCTCCACATGATGAATCTCATAATCCGGGAATGAAACAAGATACGTGCTTCCCATGAGATGCACTGTAAACATTTTTGTCTCTTCATCATAAGGAAATCCAGTTCTTTCGCTGATTTCTTTTGGATCTAACTCCTTATAGGCTGCCAGGTAATGCTCATAGGGCCGCTGTTCTTTACTGTCTTTTGCATAATCAAAATTCATATTTTCACCTCGGATATATTTTTTTACTCCTGTACACAGGATGGAAACAGAGTAGTATCTGTATGTGGAATAAAGCAGCATGCCACAAACTCATCCATATAAGTAGGAACTGCTGAAAGTTCCAGATAAGTCATGTTAGATGCCAGCTCATAACATTTGCGCTCTGCATCTCTGGAAAGCAGCATAGTGTACGCACCAGACAAAGAGGAATTACCAATATAATGGAATTTTTCCATAGGAATATCCGGAAACATACCGATTCTCACTGCATTTTCCATATTGATTCCGCTTCCAATACCGCCTGCTACATAAACATCATCAATCATTTCCACATCAAAATCAAGAGAAGACAACATGGTGCGAATAGCAGAGAAAATTGCTCCTTTTGCACGGATAAAGTTATCAATATCCACCTCATTGATTTCAACATCTTTTACAGAACCTGCTTCTTCCTCAAAGGCAAGGACATAGCTTCCCATGCCATAGGCATCATGACGCACACGCCGTCCTTCTCTGATAAATTTTCCTTTTGGATTAATAATACCAGTGCGGAAGAGTTCTGCAATGACATCAATAATACCGGAACCGCAAAGTCCAATGGGTTTCTGCCCATCTTCCCCTATCACATGATAAGATGGCTCCATGGTTTCTTTATCAATGGTACATGCCTCAATGGCTCCGTCTGTAGCACGCATACCGCAGCTGATATCTCCGCCTTCAAAAGCCGGTCCTGCGGAACATGCACAACTCATCATAAAATCAGAATTTCCAAATACCAGCTCACCGTTGGTACCTAAATCAATAAACAAAGAAAATTCCGGTCTGTTCCAAAGCATACTTACCAAAGCACCTGCTGTAATATCTCCGCCTACATAGCTTCCAATATTGGGCGCCACGATAATATGTGCGTCCCGGTTAATGGCAATGCCAATATCTGAGGCAAACAGTGAATTTGTCTTATAAAAGGTTGGAATATAAGGTTCCATACGAATAGGATCCCCTTCCATTCCTGCCATCAGATGATTCATAGTCGTATTTGCTGCTACAGCCATACGGTAAATATGTTCCGGTTTAAAATTGTTTGCCCGGCACATCTGCTGAATCATAGGATTAATGGTTTCCTCTATAACTGCCTTCTGAAGTTTCTCACTTCCACCCGGTTTCATGGATTCAATAATACGGTTAATAACATCTGCACCATAACGAATCTGTCCGTTTCCTGCTGACGCCTTGCCAATAATCTCCCCTGTCTGCATATTAATCAGCAGAGCAGATACGGTTGTTGTTCCGATATCCACAGCTAAACCACCAATGACAACTTCCTCATCTTTTGGATAGACATCATACACAAAAATATCTTTCTCTGAAGCATCCTTGCGTACCACACAGCGTACCTGGAAATTACTCTCCCGAAATACTCTGGCAATTTTTGTCAAAACCTGAAATGGAAGCTTCACTTTCGACGCACCGGTAGCTTTTTTTACAGCGCGTACAAAACGCTCATTATCCGGCATTGTGTCATCCAGAGATGGAATATCCATGGTAACATCCAGAATATCCATGCTGTTCTTCATTGGAAGGCCGGCTGCTTCGATATGATTTTTAGCGCTTTCGAAAATGGCAATTTCCTCTTTAGAGCTTAAATCTGCAACTTTCATCCGACTACGGTAAGCAGATGCAATATCAGGCACTTCCACCGCAACATCACCTGTAATCTTACTTACGCATGCCAGTCTCCAGCCGCCTTGATATTCTTCATCGGAAATATGACGGGTTTTGGGAGAATGGAGTTCACCCTCAACTAATTTTACTTTACACTTTCCGCAGGAAGCATTGCCGCCGCAAGGGGCATCAATGGCAACATTGGTCTGGCGCGCTACTTCCAACAGATTTTCACCTTCCTGGGCAAAGGTTGTGACATCCTCGCCGCTTTCGAATCTAAAAGTTACTTTAAACATAGAAACTCTGCCTTTCTCTGCTTTTTATACAGGCTGCTGCAAAATCTGCAGCAGCCTCTCCTAAATGATCCTGTATAAAATTAAATTTCCAGATATGAATCTGCGTATAAGGTATTGTTTTTAAATACATCACAGGATTTAATAGTTTCCATCAGTCTTAAATCACATGGATTTACGATAGCGGAAGTCAGACCCTGCATCATGCACATAGCTACTAAAGCGGAGTCCATAATTGGACGGATGTGTTTTGGCATACCGTTAGAGTTATTGGACAGACCACCTGTAGAATTCAGTCCCATATCGCTGAACATCTTGATTGCTTCCAGAACTTCCATCTGTTTGTCCTGCATACCTTTTACAACCAGGAATAATGGGTCGAACCATAAATCTGTTGGTTCCATACCTAACATCATACCTCTTTCCAACATGTTCTGGCAATGCATCATACGTTCATCATTGTCTGCTGCAATACCTTCTGCGGAGCAAAGAGCAATAACGATAGCATCGTTAGCAGCAGCTAAATCGATGTTTTCGATTCTTCCGCCTGCATCTGCAGAGTTTACGATTGGTTTTCCTTTGCTTCTGTTATATACGGAGATACCAGCTTCGATTGCTTTTTTGTTTGCTGTATCCAGAGCCAGTGGAACGTTGTCAAAATTAGACTGAATCAACTGAACAGCCCATTTCATTAAATCTTCTCCATCGTTTTCAGCAGGTCCGATGTTAACATCCAGATAAGTTGCGCCAGCATCTAACTGCTCTTTTGCACGTTTTAAGATTGGTTCTGGATCACGCTCAGCCATTGCTTTACGGATTGCTGGGGAAATACAGTGAATTCTTTCACCAATTGTAACAAATTTAGCCATAATAGTTCTCCTTTTACTATATATATAATTTCTTTACACCTTTTTTCACTCTATTCATTTGACACTTTACCCAGTCTGAGCATTCAGGTTGGGGAAAAGTCGGGAAATGAAAAAGAGATGAGTGAGAATGTCCGGCCCGCTTTTGGCGGACCGGGCTTCTCCTTATGTACAGCCAAAGCTGTAGCAATGAGCAGCCTGCCATAGCTGCCATACAAACATTAAGCAGTTAAATCTTTTAAGAATTTTACTAACTGTACAGCTTCCATTGGTCCTACAATGATTTCCCATCCTGGAAGTTTTGCTTCGATGTCGCCTTTTAATACAGCAACTTTTCCTGGGATAACCAGTTTTCTGGATTTTACTTTACCTTCTACATTTTCCTGAATATATTTTGCAACAGATGCAGAAGATAATTTACCAGCAGCCCATGCTGTTAATACAGAAAGTCCGCCTGCATCAGAGATAATCAGATTACATGGAACACCGGAACGCTCCAGTTCACCAGATACTACGAAGTAGGTAAGAGCAAAGTCAACAGTTGTCAGGCAGATGGAGTTTTCATCAGCGCCATTTAATGCGTATACGCCCGGCTCAACTTTCATTGGCTTCTGTGGGTCTGTAAATACGTTCTGTCTTAAACCGAACAGTGGAAGAGCTTCTGCGTAGTCCAGAGTTTCCATAACAACGATGGAACCATATTTCATTGTGAACAGAGAAGCAAGAGCCTGCTGTAAGTTTCTGTCTCCATGAGCTAAAACTGCTGTGTTTACGATAGTAGGATAACCAAAGGTTCTATCCTGATCTTTTAATGCAGCGCGGCGAATCTGAACTGCATTTGCATATGCTTCTTTGATAGAAGCGCCTGTAGCATCGATTACCAGGTTTTTGTTTCCTGCTTTTTCTAATGCTGCGACAGTATCATAGATTTCATTTAAGTCAGCGCCTGAAACACCCAGAACAACGCCTGCTGCTTTTGCAACTTCGTTCATTTCTGCGTAGTTTGCTGCTGTAGCGCCATTTAATACTGGTTTGCCATCTTTGCATACTTCTAATGCAGCTTTTGCTACTTCTACATCCTTACATCCCAGAACTAAAGTTCTGCCTGTAGCTGCAGCTTTTTTCACCATTTCTACATAACGGTCTTTTTCTGCACCTTCTTCGTAGTTTACATATACCATTTCTACGAACATTCTTTCGCCGATACGGTCATAATCTACTTTCTGAAGTTCAGCCAGTTTCGCATCAACTGCTGCATCATCCATGCATGTACATACAGCCACTGCATATCTTGTTTTGCTTACGAAAGTTTTTTCGTGTCTGTATAATACAGTTTCACCGCCTAAGGTGTATTCATTTTCGCCTGCACCAACTTTGATTGTCTTCATTGGCGGAGCTGTAGCCTCGGATAATTCAGCCAGTGCATCCTCAGACATATGAGGACATTTGGAAATTTCCAGAGCACCCTGAGCCACTTTCATAGCGAAAGCCATACATGTAGGACATCCGCACTCTTTACAGTTTTTCTTTGGTGTCATTTTAAAGATTTGAATACCTGTTAAAGCCATTTGTTTTAATCCTCCTGTTCTACGATTACATTAATTCTTTAATCATTTTTGAGATAGTTGCAACAGACTGAGGATGTTTCAAAATAACAGCATCAGAACCCGCTGCCAGTACTGCTGCTGCAGTCTGAACTTCCATACTGATACCCCTGTCTTCCAGAGCACCCCATTCAGGCATATCTTCTTCAGAAGCCATAGCTTCTTTTACACTCCAGGATTCATCTGCTACAGTTGTGATAATAGGCATCTGAAGCATATTATCATTCTGAGATAATGCAGCGCCTTTGATACGGTCCATAGTTGAAACAACGTATTCAAATCCGTATCCTACAGCAGCAGAACCAACGTTCATAACGATATCCTGAGCTTTTACACCTAACTGTGTCATTACAACGTTTAACTGTTTTGCAAGGTTGATATCAACAGCAGATTCAGCGCCAACCTTCTGGTTGTAAGCAAGACCTGCAGCAGCACCAACTGCTTTGTAGTTTTCTTCTCTTGCAGAAAGAACTAAAGCGTTTTTACCCTGTAATGCTTCAGCAACTTTTGGAAGCAGTTCAGAGTCTTTCTCTACGTTCTTGCATCCCTCTACTACTAATGGGCAAGTAACAGCTTCAGCAACTTCTTTAACAATGGCAATCAATTCTTCAACAGATTTGTTTTCTCCGTTTGGATCTCCGCCTTCCAAACGTAAGCATACAAAATCTGCTCCTTCCATAGCTTCTGCTTTTTTTGCAATATCAGCCATGGATTCAGCACCGGCATAGTATGCCTGAATACCAGGAATCTCAGCAAGTCCCATATCGGAAATTTCTACACCTACCTTTGGTGCATTTTCCATTGGAGCGTCAAAAGTATAGAAAGGAAATGTGCATTCTCCTCCTAACTTCATAGCTTTGTCCCCGCATCCAATTTCAACTGTGTTAATGTTTGCATTGAATTTCTGTGGTTTCTGATTAAACGGCATTTCAGTTAGCCTCCTTCATATTTTTTATAAACGGCAAATACTTAATGGCAATCCGCATTTGCCGCCTACATTATACTACATAATGGGAGATATTGACAAGATTCCCTACAATTTTATGTAGAAAACTTCCTGCTTCTATCCCTCAAATAACCCCACTAATCTGGATTATTTTCGTCAATTTTGTCGAATAGGGGAAACGGGAGCTCTTTCCCAAGAAAAGAAGCTCCCATTTCCTGATTTTTATCTTACATCATTGGTTCCATAGAAAGTGCCGGATGATTCTTTTCTGTTAAGAATGCAACCAGTGTTTCCGGATCTGTTGCGATTGTTTCATCACCGATCATATCTGTGAAGTTATCAATTCCGTACAGTTCCTTTGCTGTAGCATTTACTCTGTCAGCAACGAATTCTTTCAGTTCTTTTGGCATCCATACGATACGTTCAATACCGCCTTCTGCTTTCATGAACTTCTTAGAACCGATAAAGTGTTTACCATGTCCCATGAATCCTGGTGTCTGAACACCACCACCTGTCATGGAAGCCAGCTCTGGGAAGGTCATTCCAAGAGGAGTCATTCCTGCATATTCACGGTTTGTAATAACAACACCATTGGAGAATGGTTCGATACCACAGATACATTCAAAGCATCCGCAGGATGTCATTGGTTTTTCCATGATGGAATACAAAGATACGTCTTCCAGAGCACCCTGGGAGAATTTACGAACTGCTTCGTTTACGTCTTCGTATTCACCGATTCTCTCATCGATTGGTCTTTCTTTTGTAATTACCTGGCAAGGTCCGTTTGGATCAAGCTCGTTTGTAGCTTTTGCGTCCAGCCATGAAACCGCACCGCAAAGTCCCAGACGTTCCGGTGTTACAACACATACGTGAGATGGGGAGAATGCCTGGCAAAGGATACAGCTGTAATATACATCTACAGATTCATCAGTCAGAGATTTCAGTCTGTCATCACGTTTATTGAAAGTAGGAATTGCTACTTCATGACGGATTCTTGTACATTCAGCAGGATCTGTGTAAATCACAACTTCACATTTGTCAACAACAGCGTCAAACTCATTCTTAACAGAAGCATATAATACTTCACCGATATGTTTGATACGGAATCCGGCATTGAATGCATCTTTGCTGATACGGATACGCTGCATATCACGCTGACCTGTATGATATACACCTTCAATGCAGTTGATATAGTTATGGAATTTACGTTCAATAACTGGCTCAAAGTCTGGCTGCATGTTCTTACCGGCAACTTTTACAACATACGCAATGCTGTTTTTGCTTCCCAGTTCCATATCATCTGCTTCCGGACCTACAACTGTAATCTTGTGGTCTTCGATCTCAGAAGCATCTACTGTCTGTACTAACTCCGCACAGTCTACACGGGAACCATCGAATTCAACCTGCATGTCACCTCTACGGATGATTTCACCTTCAAATGCAGAAGCAAATGCAACCGGGATATCAATATTTGTGATTTTAATCTTAATATCACGCGCTTCCAGAGAAGTTGCGTTGAATTTGCTTACATCTTTCTGAACGATTAAGCTCTTAGGAACTTCAGATACGCCTTCATGGTTTGTGATAACAGGGAAACCAAGTGCAATAGCGCCAGCTCCGCAAGCTACGATTACATCATTTAATGGTGCAAATGCATTTACGAATGCAGGAACACGTTCCATGGTGTATTTCATTAAGTTTCCGGCATCACCTGGTGTAATGTTACCGAAAATAAGAGCTGCTCTTAAAGCAACAGATACAACATGGATAACAGATGTTACGTCTTTTCCTAATGGAATAACACGAACATTTGCGCCTGTCTTCATACCAGCTTCTGCTAACTGATCGATGACATCACCAACTAATGTTACCAGGATACCCTGTGCCTGATAGCTCTTAACCAATGCAACTGCATCTTCTGTTGTAGGAGCTTTTCCAAGGATAACAGCAACACCTGGGATATCTCCTGTTACAAGAGGTACACCAAGTTCACGGATAACAGCATCTGCTAAATGTCCGTAGCATGGTTCTTCGTATGGAGTTGCTCCGTCAATGTATTTCAAAACTTCAATAAACTCAGCGCAAAGAGCTGTAGCAACACCAGACATAAAGATGTCATGTGTTCTCATTTCTCTTGTCATAAGAGTCTTTACAACGCCTAAAGCTTCTTTTAATTCTCCTAAAGTACCAACTTTTACACCTGTTACAGCGTAGTAGCAAGGTAAGCTGTAAGCTGTATTTGGGAAGCTGATTGCTTTGTCAGCTCCGTGCTGTTCAATGGCAGCATTGATAGCGCCTTCTGTTAATCCATAAACAGCGTCATTTCCACTAAATACGGTTTCAAATAATGTCAATGTTTTTTCCTCCTAACATATCATAATCCTTTATCGATTATGGACTTGATTTTTGTGATTTCTTCCTTCACTGTGTTGCTGAAATCGTAGGGGGACTGCCCCTGACGATCCGCATCAATAACCTCTGTATTGTAATGAATGAAACCTAACAGGTCTTCGGCAGGGATTTTGCTTCTTACAAAAGCTTCATCTTCTTCATTGCGTACTTTATTTGCCACAACACGCACCTGTTTCACTCCCAAATCCTTTGCAAGACGTTTTACATTCTTATAAGTCTGCACACTTCTTGCTCCTGGTTCAATGACAACAATAAACTGGTCCATAGATTCAGTAGTTCCTCTTCCCAGATGTTCCAGGCCTGCTTCCATATCTAAAATAACCACATCATCTCTGTGAAGCACCAGGTTATTGATGATTCTTCTGAGCATCACATGCTCTGGACAGACACATCCGCCGCCTCCGGTCTCCACAGTTCCTAATACCAGAAGTCTTACTCCATTTGCCATCTTAGAATATGTATCAGGAATATCACTTACTTTTGGATTTAAGGTATAAAACTGATTATCTGCCCCGGCTCCGGTTCTCTCTTCGATGAGCTTTCTCATTTTTGTAATGGGAATAATGGAATCCAATGTCTCCTCATCAAATCCAAGAGCCAGTCCCAGATTGGCATCCGGATCCACATCCGCTGCAAGCACATGTTTCCCTTCATCCGCATATAATCTGGCAAGGGTTGCTGCAAAGGTGGTTTTTCCTACGCCGCCTTTCCCTGTAACTGCAATTTTCATGTCATTCACCTTTCTAAGTTATTTCAGTGTTCTCAAAGATTAGATGCCAAGAGCTGCTCTCTTTTCTTCGATTCTTGCCATCATGGCATCACCTAATTTATCAATATCTTTTTCTACAGTAAATGCTGCTTCACACCATTCTCTTGTACCATTTGTCAGGATTTCAACCATTTCACTGGAACCTGATGCATAAGGATCTACACCTAAGAAGGTATCAATACCAGATCCGATAACATAGTTACCAATGGAAACAGCCTTCTCAGACATCCATTCAGGAGCACATCCAACAACTGGAAGCTGAGAAATATGCAGGCCTGCATCTTTTGCAAGTGTTGCAGCCAGAACCAGCATACGGGAAATATCTACACAAGATCCCATGTGAAGTACCGGAGGAATGTCTGCTAATTCACAGACTCTCTTCAGACCATCACCGCATACATCTTTTGCTCTCTTATCCATAAGACCAGCTTTTGCTGCTGCCTGAGCAGAACATCCGGAAGCAATAACAATAATATCATTTGCAAGCATTTTCTTCATCAACTCAATATGAGCTAAGTCAGGACGAACTTTCGGGTTGTTACATCCAACCATAGCAACTGCGCCACGAAGTACACCAGATGTAATACACTGTAATAATGGTTTTGTAGTTCCTGTTTCATCAACCTGTGAGTTTGTAACACCGTCCAGAGCTTTTACAATAGCTTCTGTGGAATAACCTACAGTTGCTTTCTGCTTAATCTGTGGAATATGTACTAATTCTGGTTTTCTGTTCTTGAAGTTCTCGATTGCAACTTTTACGATTTCAGTAGCTTTTTCCAATGCTGTATGAGCATCAAAACGGATAAATTCAGAATCCGGCATCTGAGCAATCGGAGAAGTAGTGATGAATTTTGTGTGGAAACATTTGCTCAAAGGTCCTAAAGCCGGGAAAATACACTGAACGTCAACAACGATTGCTTCACAAGCACCTGTGAGAACAACGTTTTCCTGCTGTAAGAAGTTACCAGCCATAGGAATACCACGACGCATTGCAACTTCGTTAGAAGTACAGCAAACACCGGAAATTGTAATTCCCTTAGCACCCATTTCTTTTGCATATGCAATCATTTCAGGGCTGTCAGCAACTTCACAGATCATTTCAGAAAGACTTGGATCATGTCCATGAACAACAATGT
Source organism: Bacillota bacterium (assembly GCA_902363515.1). Lineage (GTDB taxonomy): Bacteria > Bacillota > Clostridia > Lachnospirales > Lachnospiraceae > Blautia. The sequence goes on from CABJAN010000002.1 coordinate 179,215, forward strand.
TTACGTTTTCCTCTACCATAACACCAAGGTTTGCTTCTGTTTCAATGGGTTTCGGTGTTCCGAATAAAATATCGGAAAATTCTGTTCCCATCATGGAACCACCCCAGCCATCGCCAAGACCACAGCGGATTGCCTGTTTTACCAGCGCTTCCGGTTTAGAAGAACATCCCATATGTGTCATATGTAAAGAACGGGAAACTTCTCTGTCGATTGCGTAAGGAGCCAGTTCATTTTCTTCCCACAGTTTCTGCTGTGATTCCGGCGCTCTCTTTAAGAATTTCTGTGTTCCAAATGGTTTACCATATTCATTCAGACCTGTCAGAGCAACTTCATGTGCCAGATCATAAATGTCTTTTCCTTCTGTTTCAATATCCCACTCTTTCGCAATGCGAATCAGTTTTTCAGGATCTTTTACTTTATAACAGCCATCAGCAGATGTTTCATATAAAGTGTGACAGATTTCACGTCCGTGGTCAGAATGTGCAGAAGCACCACCAGCAGTAAATTTCAGGTAGTTACGTCCTACAATACCGTGTACGTCGCATCCGCAGATTCCTCTTGGAGCCTTCTTAGTAATACGGCAAGGTCCCATAGTACAAATACGGCAGCAGATACCCTCTTCTCCAAACTTACAATGTGGTGTCTGATTTTTTACACGAGCCTGCCAGGTATCAGCGCCTACTTTTGCGCCTGTCTCCAGGAGTCTCGCAGTAGCAGCTTCAAATTCTTCTACTGTAGTTAATCTGAATTCACTCATGAATATCCTCCTTTTACTATCGCCTCTTTTTCATACTTTTTGAAGTCGGCACACTTCAAATATTGGGGCTTCCCCTTTTTATCCGCCCCAGGGGGTTATACAGCTTTATAAAAAACCCTCTTTGCCTCGCAGCAATCACTAAACAAAGAGGGAAAAGCCTGCGCTTTTATTATAATCCTAAGTTATCTACAATCTCCCGGATTGCTTTTTTCACCGGAGAGTCTTCTGGAAGCTGAGTTGTTGGTGTACCATCACAGTCATATTCAAAAACAGTTTCATCCTGAGGCACAACGCCCAGAAGATGAAGCCCCTGTTTCTCAATTTCCTCTTTTGTACCCTCATTCAGCACTCCACCAGGAGCACGGTTGATAATCAGGCCAACCTGACTAGGATGCATGTCACATTCCTTAATCAGTTCTGCAATTCTGCCAACTGCCTGCACCCCTCTTCTGGAGCAGTCGCTGACCAAAATTGCTGTCTGCATGCTGGGAAGCACGCCGCGGCTGATATGTTCCATACCAGCTTCATTATCTACAATAATGTAGGGATAATTTTTCTCAAGCCTCTGAAGCTGCGCCTGTAAAAGACCATTCACAAAGCAATAACATCCTTTGCCCTGTGTGCGCCCCATAACCAAAAGATCAAAATCATCATCTTCCACCAATGCGTCATCAAACTTAAACTCCATATAATCAGCCTTGGTCATTCCCGCTGGAATCGGATTATCTTTTGCCATTTCTGATCTGGCAACTTCCTCTCTGACATCACCAAGTGTAGCTTCCACTTTCACACCTAATACTTCATTCAAGTTTGAATTTGCGTCTGCATCAACTGCAAGAATAGGACCCTTGCCCTTTTCGCCCAGATACTGAATGATCAATCCAGTCAATGTTGTCTTACCTACGCCGCCTTTTCCGGCAACCGCAATTACATGTGCCATAATAAAGGGCACCTCCTAATCGTCAATTCTTCTTAAACTAATGTGCAAAGACCAGATCTGTCAATGATTTCAGATACGTCTTTCCATTTATTCAGAGCATACAGATGGATACCATTGATACCGCATGCACGATATTCATCAATCTGATTAATGGTATATTCAATACCTGCTTCTCTGAATCTTTCTTTCTTGCCTTCTACATCTGCATCAAACGGGTCTTTTACGAATGGGTTCGGGAAGATCCAGTTTCTGGAGATGATTTCGCAAAGTTCACGTGGCATTACACATGCGTTACGTGAAAGAGCCATATTAATAGTAGCAGCCTGGTCTAAGATTGGCATAATACCAACATCAACCGGCATAGTGATTCCAGCACAACGGATAGCGTCTAACCAGTATTTAAACTGTTCCATATCCCAGCAAAGCTGTGTCATAATGTAGTCTGCGCCATTATCCTGTTTCTGTTTCAGAACAGCAATATCAGCTTCCAGACTGCGGCAGGAAATATGTCCTTCCGGTGAACCTGCAACAGCGATTTCAAATTTGTCGCCAAATTCTTTACGAACATAAGCAACCAAATCTGTTGCATATGCAAAATCTCCGCCTGTTCCTGTCCATCCGAATGGAAGGTCACCGCGCAGTGCCAGCATATGATCTACACCGTTATCCAGGTAGTTCTGTAACTGATCTTTAATACCTTCTGCTGTGTTTCCAATGCAGGTAAAATGAGTTACAGGAACAGTACCTGCGTCCTGAATCATTTTACATACATCCATGTTCTTTCCTACGTTTGTTCCACCAGCGCCATATGTACAGGAAATGTAAGCCGGCTGGTATTTGCACAAATGTTCAATTGTGCCTGGAAGATTTTCCATACCTTTGTCTGTTTTTGGTGGGAACAGCTCAAAAGAAAGGAGCATTTTGTCTTTCATTGCTTCTGATAATTTCATTAGTTTCTACCTCCGCATATTGAGTTTTTTATTTTTAAGGTGTTACCCTTTAAAATCGAAATTTTACTGGCAGTCCAGTTTCACCAGACTGTTTGCCAGATCAACCATTAAAATTTTGCCTTCTATTACTTTTGTTTCGCCCATAATGTCCCGAAGAATCACTTTGTCTCCGTCCACATCAATCCGGCTTACCATCTTACAGATTACTGTGTTGTCACTATCCTTCTGAACCGTTGCAAGACACATAATTTAAAAGCCTCCTTTTATAAGCCTATTTCAAATGTTCTTTTACCAGGGTCAGCGCTAATCCAAGGCGCATATTGCCTTTCTGAAAATCAGCAACGCCTTCTTTGATGGTTCTGGCAGCATCTTCCATTCCCAGTTTTACCAGGTTGTCAGCCATCTGATCCAACTCCTCTGCATGATGCTGGTTATGAGAAAGCATATAATTCAGCAGCGCTACTACTTCATCTGTGCAGCTTTTCTCACAGCCTTCTTTGCATTCATGACAATGCTCATGGTCATGGTCATGATGTCCGTCACTTCCGTGAGGAATCACATTTCCATTTTCATCTTTAATTAAATGCATATTTCCATCCTTTCTCTGCCTCATTATTTTTTTAGGCATAATGAATGACAATAATTTATCAATTATCTTGATTATACATGTTTTTTCATCTTTTATCAAGATATTTTATGTTTTTTTCCCTGTTCATAACGTAAATATTTTCAAGAAATCCCTGGTGTTTTTTTGTTTCTTTGTTACTTTTTTACGCTATTGTTTTATTGCTGTAAAATATCATTTAGGACATTTTAACCATGATTTTCATAACTTTTTTGTCTATTTTTAAGAAAAAGCCTTGTTTCTCTCTAAGTCTGTATATTTTTAAACAAACTTTTTATCGTATTTCCTGTCAGAACACATATTTAATAAATTTGTCTAACATTTTTCACATTTTCATGCTATACTAGGAAAAACGTTAAGGAGGGTAATTTTATGTCTTTTGGTGAACATGTAATCCAACTAAATGACGCAAGAGAAATGCCTTTGTTGGGACTGGGTGTTTATAAAGCCACGGAAGATGCCGAATTAAAGCAGGCAATCGGAGATGCTGTCTCTTTTGGATATCATTTAATTGATACTGCTTCTTTCTATAAAAATGAAGAAGGCATTGGAAAAGCATTGAAAACGCTGAGCATTCCAAGAGAGGACTTATTTATTACCACAAAAATCTGGAATACAGCACAACGCATTGGAGATATTGAGGACAGCTTCCACAGAAGTCTGGAGCGCCTTGGCCTTGATTATGTTGATTTGTATCTGATTCACTGGCCTGTACCGGGTTGTTTTTGCGATACCTGGCGCGCTATGGAGAAGCTTCAGGCTCAGGGAAAAATCAAATCTATTGGTGTTTCTAACTTCTCCATTCAGGATTTGGAAACTTTAATGGCTTCCACAGATATTATCCCTGCTGTAAATCAGGTAGAATTTCATCCGCTTTTTAATCATCCACAGCTCCTTGCCTACTGCAAGGAACACCACATTGCAGTGCAGGCCTATGCCCCGCTGGCAAGAGGCGCTTACTTAAACAGTCCTCTGATGATAGAAATCGGAAAACGCCATGAGAAAACCCCTGCCCAGATTGGTTTGCGTTGGCTGCTTCAACAGGGAATCTCTGTCATTCCAAAATCCGTACATAAAGACCGTATTGAAGAAAACAGTCAGCTTTTCGACTTTACGCTCACAGAAGAAGAAATGGCTGCTATTACTGCCATGGACATTCAGCAACGTGTAGCAGGAATTCCCGAAGATATGATTCCCTACATCACGAAATAACGAAAAAAGAGGATGCCACGAAACAAAAGTATTCGTGTAACATCCTCTTTTTCACTTCCAGGAACTATCCCAGGATTCTATTTTCTTATCTCTGACCATGAGTTCTCTCACAGCATCCCCAGGCTCTTTCCCTTCAAACAACACCTGGTTCACCTGTTCAATAATGGGCATTTCTACCTGATACTTTCTGGAAAGCTCTAATCCGGCTTTGGCTGAATAAACGCCTTCTACTACCATTTTAACTTCTGCCATAGCCTGTTCCATGGTTCTTCCCTGTCCCATAAGGTATCCGGCTTTTCTGTTCCGGCTGTGCCTGCTGGCACAGGTAACAATCAAATCTCCGATTCCAGATAAGCCATAAAAAGTCTCTGCTTTTGCACCCATGGCAACTCCCAGACGTACAATCTCAGTAATACCTCTTGTAATGAGGGCAGCTTTGGTATTATCCCCATATCCCAGACCATCTGCAGTTCCTGCTGCCAGAGCAATGACATTTTTCAAAGCTCCTCCAAGCTCAATCCCAAGAATATCCGGACTGATATACACCCGAAACACCGGACTCATGAAAATGTTCTGTAAATATTCTGCTGTTTTTTTATCTCTGGCTCCTACCACACACGTAGTCGGAAGCCCTCTGCTTACCTCTTCTGCATGACTTGGACCTGACAATACACAGGCATGAACTCCCGGAAGTTCTTCTTCTATCATATCTGTCAGCGTTGTCAGTGTATGAGCCTCAATTCCCTTGGCCACATTTACAATCAGTTGTCCGGGCAAAACACAGGCTTTCAATTTTTTAGAAGTCTCCCGTACAACAACGGAAGGAACTGCCAGCACCAGAACATCCCTCTCCTTTGCTGCCTGCTCAAGGTTACTGGTAATTTTCAGCTCTTTTGGCAGTATCACTCCCGGAAGTTTTGCCTTATGTTCTCTGGTTTTAGAAAGCTCTGCTGCCTGTTCCTCCCTGTGAGACCAGAGTATGGTATCATGTCCGTTTCCTGCAAGGAGCATTGCCAGGGCTGTCCCCCAGCTCCCCGCTCCTATTACACTTACTTTTGCCATGTCTGTTACCTCTTTTTCCCCAGATAAATTTTATTTTCATTTCCATGCATCAGACGCACAATATTTTGTCTGTGTCTCCAATATGCCAGTATGGTAAGTCCTGATGACAATCCATAAACCTCCCAAAGCACCGGCTGGGTACAGTCCAGCATGCCCATCTGGCCGAATGTAACCACAGAAATCAGAAAGCCCAGATATGCCAGCAGAGAGCTTAAAGATACATAGTGTGTGAGAAAGAAGGTTGCAAAAAACAATACCGCACAAATAGGAAAAATCCTGATATCAAAAGCCAGTAACAACCCCACGGAAGCTGCAATGCCCTTGCCCCCTTTAAATTTTAAATAAAAAGGAAAATTATGTCCTAAAATACATCCGGCTCCAGCATATAATTCCAAAGCCAACAGATCTGTTCCCTGATGAGTTCCAAACAGCAGTCTGGCAATCAGAACCGCAAGCACACATTTTAAACAGTCTCCCAAAAGCGTCAGGGCTCCGGCTTTTTTCCCCAGGGTGCGCAGGGCATTAGTTGTCCCTGCATTTCCGCTTCCGTGTTCCCTGATGTCAATCCCGCTTTTCTTCCCATAAATATAGGAGGTCTGAAACAGTCCACATACATACCCTACTGCCAGACAGATAATACGTGGTAACATAATTATTTTTCCCCTTCTTTCCTTTCCCTGATAATAAATTTCAGGGAGGTTCCCTTAAATCCAAAAGCTTCTCTGATTTTATTTTCCAAATACCGCACATAAGAAAAATGCATCAACTCTTTGTCATTCACAAAAATAACAAAGGTAGGTGGTTTTACAGACACTTGTGTGGTATAGAATATTTTCAAACGTTTTCCTTTATCAGAAGGTGGCTGCTGCATAGCAATCGCCTCTGAAATAATTTCATTCAGCACACCTGTCTGAATACGCAAGGTTTGATTTTCCAGTACCATATCAATGGTTTCAAACAATTTCGGAATTCTCTGTCCGGTCTGTGCAGAAATAAACATAATCTCTGCATAAGGCATGTAAGAAAGCGTTTCTCTTACTTTATTGGTAAATTTATAAATGGTCTTATCATTTTTTTCAATGGCATCCCATTTATTGACTGCAATCACAATACTTTTTCCTCTGTCATGGGCAATACCTGCGATTTTCGCATCCTGCTCCGTAACTCCTTCTGTAGCATCAATCATCATCACCACCACATCTGCGCGCTCTACTGCAGTTACGGTTCGGATAATACTGTAACGTTCCAGTTCTTCCTTGATTTTGTTTTTCCGGCGAAGCCCGGCAGTATCAATAAAGGTATAATCTCTTCCTTTGTAAACGACCTTTGTGTCAATGGCGTCTCTGGTAGTACCTGCAATGTTTGATACAATCACCCGGTCTTCTCCTAAAATTTTATTAATCAGAGACGATTTACCCACGTTTGGCTTACCTACCACAGCGATTTTAGGAATATCATCTTCTTCCTCTTCCTGCTCCTGATTTGGAAAATGTTCTGCCACTTTATCCAGCATATCTCCCAGCCCCAGCATGGAGGCAGCAGAAATAGGCACCGGTTCTCCGATTCCCAGATTATAAAATTCATAGGTATCCAGCATATACTTCTGGAAGCTGTCCACCTTATTGACAACCAGCACTACCGGTTTATTGCTTCTTCGCAGCATATCTGCAACCTTGGCATCTGCATCCACAAGTCCCTGCTTTACATCTGTCATAAAAACAATAACATCTGCAGTATCAATGGCAATCTGCGCCTGCTCTCTCATTTGAGATAAAATAATATCTTTACTCTCCGGCTCAATACCACCGGTATCAATCATGGTAAAAGTCTTGTCCAGCCAGGTTACTTCTGCATAAATCCTGTCTCTGGTCACACCTGGTGTATCTTTTACAATAGAAATCTTCTCACCTGCCAGTGCATTAAACAGGGTCGATTTCCCAACATTAGGCCTTCCAACTATTGCTACAATCGGTTTGCTCATACATTTGTCTCCTTTTATGTGTTGGTTCCGCTTCTTCCTCTAAAAACGCAGTCACAAAATCTGCTCCATCTTCTTCCACAATTCTTACAGGAACCCGGAACCTTTCTTCCAATGTTTTTACTTGTACGTCATCCAGGAAAATATCTTCCCCGCTGCGCAAAAGATTACAGGGCAGCAACAGACATTCCCCCAGGTCTTTTCCGGAAAGCTGCGCCATAAGATCCTGTCCTGTCAGCAGTCCGGAAACTGTAATCAGCTCTCCAAAGAAGTCATTGCGGATTTCATATCCTAAAATTTCCAGATTCGGATATTTCTTTTGAATCTGTTCTGCATATTTCTTAATATAGGGATAAGCCAGGCGGCCTGTGGCGAAGGAAATCCTCCGCGTTCTCTGGTCACCGGAATGCTTTTCCAGTTCTGCTGTCACTTCTTCCTTTAAAAGCCTCAGCATTCCAACCCCGTTTTCCAACTGCAGATATCCATCATAGCGCGCTTCTTCCGGCAGCTTTCGTCCGGCAAGAAGATACCATTCATCACTGGCATGGATAAAATGAAGCCCATATTGTGGGAACAGCTTCTTCTGCCATGCTTCTATGGTATCAATCACCTGCTCTGCCTCTTCTTTGGTAAAGGGTTCCAGAGGATACAGACCTTCCCGGTATTTGCTCAATCCCACAGGAACTACCGAAACGCTTTTAAGATGAGGGAGATACTTCGTTAAATCTGAAATACTCCGTTCCAGTTCTGCCTTGTCATTTAATCCTTTGCACAAAACAATCTGTCCATTCATCTCAATGCCCGCTTCATACAGACGCTGTACTTTGGGGAAAATGTCCCCTGCAAAGCGGTTGTGAAGCATTTCACAGCGCAGCTTCGGATTGGTAGTCTGAAAGGAAATATTAATGGGAGCCAGATGATAGCGGATAATCCTGTCAATATCATGATCACTCATATTCGTCAGTGTCACATAATTCCCCTGAAGAAACGACAGACGGGAATCGTCATCCTTAAAATAGAGAGTTTCCCGCATCCCCGGTGGCATCTGGTCAATAAAACAGAACACGCAGTGATTTCTGCAGGAACGATATTCGTCCATTAAACTGTTTTCAAATTCCAGCCCTAAATCTTCTTCCAGGTCTTTTTCTATTTCCAGCTCCCACTCTTCACCATTTTGTTTGCAGATAAGAAGCTCCAGTTCCTCATCATTTACCAGGTAATGATAATCAAAGACATCTTCAACGGTTTCTCCGTTAATAGAAAGCAATTCATCCCCTGGCTCTATCTCTAATTCCCAGGCAATACTTCCTTCTTTTACCTGGCTGATTCTATGTCGGCAGTTCTTCATGGTATCCCTCCTGTAAATGCCCGTTAGTTTTAATAATACCAATAATAAAAGAAAATTGCAATAATTTCCTTGACTTGTATGTCTGTCGAATGTTATAACTTATCATGTACTTATGTATATTTATGTCAAAAAATGTTAATATGGAGGTTATTATGGTCAATATCAGTTTACTGGAGAAATCCATCCCAGTAGCTCCGATTAAGATCGCAGCGTTAAAAAGCTGCTCCCAGTTAGCTTCACAGGTAGATGCACATTTAGTGCAGTTCAGAAAGGAGTTAAACTCTCACAATCCTTCTGGACTAATTATGAGAGGCTATGCAGAAGATACTTTTCTGATTGAATGCAAATGCCCGCGTTTCGGCTCCGGCGAAGCCAAAGGAGTCATTAGTGAATCCATCCGTGGCGCCGATATGTTTGTTATGGTGGATGTGTGTAACCACAGTCTGACTTACAACATGTGCGGTTATGAAAACCACATGTCTCCTGATGACCACTATCAGGATTTAAAACGTATTATTGCTACTGCCGCCGGAAAAGCCCACAGAATCAATGTGGTAATGCCTTTCCTCTATGAAAGCAGACAGCACAAACGCAGCAAACGGGAATCCCTGGACTGCGCACTGGCTCTGCAGGAGCTGGTCAGCATGGGAGTTTCTAACATCATCACTTTTGATGCCCATGACCCGCGTATGCAGAATGCCATTCCTTTATCTGGCTTTGATAATTTTATGCCTACCTATCAGTTCCTGAAAACACTCTGCACTTCTGTAGAGGATTTCAAGATTGATAATGAACACCTGATGATTATCAGCCCGGACGAAGGCGCTATGCAGAGAGCTGTTTATTTTTCTAATATTCTGGGTGTGGATATGGGTATGTTCTACAAACGCCGCGACTATTCTACTGTGGTTAATGGAAGAAACCCCATCGTTGCTCATGAATTTTTGGGAGATTCTGTGGAGGGAAAAGACGTAATCGTTATTGACGATATGATTTCCTCTGGAGAGAGCATGTTAGATGTAGCGAAAAAGTTAAAAGACCGCAAGGCAAAACGTGTCATTGTATGCACTACTTTCGGTCTGTTCACAGACGGTCTTGAGAAGTTTGATGAATATTATGAGAAAGGCTATATCCATCGTGTCATCACCACAAACCTGAACTATAGAAATCCGGAATTACTCACCAGACCATATTATCTGGAAGCAGATATGAGCAAATATCTGGCCAGCATTATGGACATTCTGAACCATGATTTATCTGTAGAAAAAGTACGCAGTACCACTTCTAAGATTAATCAGTTGTTAAAGAGAACAAGAGGTTAATTTACGAAAAGCTGTTGACCTCACAGCAGAAATATGAATACCGTTCCGGCATATTCATCGGAACGGTATCCATATTTTTTTATTTTGTTTCCAACAGCTCCATATTAATGGATTTTTCTGTAAATCCGTAGTTTCTGTACATGTTATATGCCCCTTTGTTTCTGGCATTTACCTGCAATTCAATGGCATCATAGTCCTTTTCTTTTTTTAATTCCTTCAGAAAATCAAAAAATGCGTGACCAACTCCTTTTTTGCGATACGATTCATCCACTGCCATGGAGTCAATGAAAATAATGTCTTTTGTCACATGAACAGGAGTTTCCACATGACGGTACATCAGTCCCAAAATCCCCACTACCTTCCCTTCTCCTTCTGCTACAAAAAAGGCCTGCTCCTTAATTGCCTGTTTAAATTCATCCAAAGGCAGTATGGTTTCCTGCTGTTTGTATACATCAGGCCTCCAGCCAACATGCAGTTTATGCACCTGCTTCATAATGGCCTCTGCCGCTTCATAATCCTCTTGTTTTGCTGTCCTGATACGAATATCCATATGTGTTTCCTCCTAAAGTCATTTTTCCAATTTCCCATTATTCCCCGCCAAATAAGCAACTCCCACCGTAAGAAGTCCTCCAAGCAGCTTGCTTCCCAAAAGCGCTCCGGTCATTTCCGGCTCTACAGAATTTACAAAAGCCAGGTGCGCTCCAATGGCAGACGCTCCACTGACCATAAAGGCAACATTCAATAATTTTCCCTTTGGATTCATATCTTTCATCAAAGCCAGTGTCGGCAAAGGAGACACGCAGGTAATCAGGAACCCGGTCATACTCACACTATCTAGCCCAATCCTTCTTCCTATCCAGGTAAAAGGTCTCTGGAGTAGCTTCTGCAGCAGCATGGTGATTGGAAGGCTTCCTAAGAGAAACACCGAAATAGAACACACCACGCCCATTGCTTCCAATACAGGAGTCATTTCCAATTTTTCAGAGATATGAAGGGTATGCGCAATAGCGCCAAACATTAATCCTCCCAGAAGAATTACCCGCAAAACCTTTACATATGCCCCAAAAATCTTCATGGTAAGCGCAGAGAACTTCGCCAATCCGATTCCGCAAATGGCAGCAATCGACATAGGAAAAACTGTTTCCCATAAAATTCTGCCAATGGACAAACCAGATAAAATTCCTCCTATAATCAGGGCAAAGGGAAGACCAAGAAGGCCAAGGACAATTCCTTTTGCAAAATAAGGTTTATTCTCTTCTTTCACCATTCCCATACCCACAGGAATAGTAAATACCAGGGTACACCCCAAACCGGCTCCAAGTATAATCCCCGCGTAACTGCCCATAGCCGAATCTGAGGCCAGTTTCTCAGCCAGCTGATAGCCGCCCATATCAACAGCCAAAAACCCAGCTAAAATAGCTGGGTCCATATGAAATATATGAAGGAAAGGTGCAAGTCCTTTTTCCAATATAAAGGCAATAAAATTCGTTAAGCAAATCATTCCCACCATGGAAAATGCCATGGAAGGTATCAATTCAAAGGCTTCTCTGAATTTACCCCCATATCCTTTTTTATTGCCCCTGATTTCATCTATTCCGCCTAGCAAAATGCCAATGCATACCAATATTTCGATTACGCTGCTCATTTAATTCACCTGGTATACATCTGCTCTCTGGCTTCCAAACCGCAGGGCATCTTCATGGCTGTTAAAGAAGATATCTACATGTCCGTAAGCAGTTCCTCTGTCCTCTACCGTGTAGACTGTACCATTAATGAGCAGTTTTGTTCCAAAGGGAACTCCATACATGGCAACCGTTCTTCCCTGGGTAGCAACCGTTCCACTGGCTGTGATTCCCGTAGAAACTCCACAGCAGGATGCACAGGCACAGTAAGCTGTCAGACGGAAATTACCCAGATATTTTCCTTTTGAAGTATCCTGGCTGTTCCCCTGATTTTGATTTGACGATGTGTCCTGGGAAGGCTTTTGCTGTACATTCTCAACAGGCTTCTGAGTATTCTGAGGGTTCTGAGAGGAAGGCTTCTGGTTCTGGCTGTTATTCTGAGCCCCTTGCTCTTCTTTTTCTTTCTGTGCCAGAGCTTCCGCCGCTTCTTCATCCTTTTGCTGTTTTATCAGATTATTAATGGTTTCCTGCTGACCTTCAATTTTGCTCATGAGACTTTTTACATTACTCTCCTGGGCAGAAATTTCACTTTCATAGCTGGCAATCTGGGCATGGGTGGTTTTCATAATCGTAGAAATCTCATCCTGCTTGTCCAGACTTTCCTGTTTTAACTGTTCCAACTGTTTTTGCTGTTCCTTAATGCTGGCTTCTTTTTCCTTAATCTCTTTTGTGGTTTTCTTATATTTTTCCAGCATTTCCCTGTCATATTTGGTAAGCTGAGACATGTTTTCTGCCTGGCTTAAAAACTCAGAAAAGGTCCTGGCCTCTAAAAACATGGTTATGTAAGACTGGTCTGCATTTTCATACATATACTGAATACGCAGTTTCATACTGGCATACTGCTCTTCTTCTTCTGCTTCTGCTTTTACCAGTTCTTTTTGCAAAGTTTCCAGCTCATCCTTTGCCTCTTCAGACTGTTTCTGTAGCTGTAAAAGGTTTTTTTCCAGCTCTGAAAACTGTTTGTCCAGTTCTTTTATATAAGACTCCAGATCTCCCTTTTTGGCTTCCAGACTGTCCAGTTTGTCTTGTGTATCATCTAATTGTTTTTGTTGCTCCTGTTTGGCGTTTTTCGCATCTGTAATCTTCTTCTGGGTAGAAGAACCATAAACAGGCGCTGCTGCCATACTAACAGATAACATTCCTGTCAGGAGCAGAGTACTGATTTTTTTCTTCATAAAATGAAAGCTCCTTTTCTCTAACGCTTCCTATTGTAACATAAAATCCTGTGAAAGAACAGTGCTTTTTCATTTTTTTGTAATATCTATGTAACATTAATCCCCAGAAAAGCACATAAATTTCCTCTTTTTCCATGGCTGGCTCTGTGGGAAAACAAAAATTCAGGATTACAGCAAGTGCAAATCCCAGGAAAGCTCAAATGTTCTCTTAAAATTCCTGCCTGGGTCAGAACAAGTTCATTGGCATACCAGAGATTAAGCTGGTATTTTCCATGACCTTTTTCATACAAAAGCCGCTTTTCTTCTCTATGCTCCGGAAAAGCTTTCCAAAACTGCTCTGCCACATCCTGACTTACCTCATAACAGTCCTGGCAGATGGAAGGTCCTATAGCCGCATACAGCTCTTCTGCCCTGGAGCCAAAAGCTTCTTCCATGGCCTTTACCATATGAGCTCCCATTTTCTCTACGGTTCCTCTCCAGCCCGAATGAGCCAGTCCTATGGCTTTGTGCTTCACATCAATAAAATACAGGGGAACACAATCTGCATAAAAAGTGGTAAGGGTTAATCCGGGAGTATTGGTAATCAAACCGTCAATATCCCTGTAATCTTTTTCTTTTAATACTCCTTTTCCCCTGTCTTTTTCAGTGACCAGACGGATATTGGTAGTATGGGTCTGGTCTGCACAGACAATCCCTTCCAGAGAAAAGCCTATGGATTCTGCCATGCGCTGATAATTTTCCAGTACCGCTTCTGTGTCATCGCCTCTGGTAAAGCTTAAATTCATGGATTCATAAATTCCTTTGCTTACACCGCCCAGTCTGGTGGAAAATCCATGATAAAATCCCCCAAGCTGCTCAAAGGCAGGGTAAGTAAGACAGGGTACTCCATGGTTTGTTTTTATTTGCATATGCGGGGAACAATCCCCTTTCCATTTTAATTCCATATGTTATCCTCGATATTCAAATGCATTTTTCATAAGACAGATGCCCTCCGGTGAGATTCCAAGAACATCAAATCTGCATGCCTGATTTTCTCCATATCCTTTCACCGTAAGATAGTACAAAGCAGTTCTTAAAATTCGTTTCTGTTTTCCAGGTGATACTGCCTCCAAAGGATTTCCAAACTCCCCGGAAGCTCTGTATTTCACTTCCACAAAACACAAATACTCTCCATCTCTGGCAATCAAATCAATTTCACCCTGTCTGCAATGAAAGTTTCGTTCAATGATTCCATAGCCTTTCTTTTGAAGATATTCTGCTGCCAGAGCTTCATACTGATTTCCCACTTCTTTAGAAGAATAGACGCCTCTTTGTTTCATTACACCTCTCCTAAAACATTCCGGATAAAGGTCTTTCGGTGAATTGCAGTAGGACCATATTGTTTCAGAGCTTCAATATGCTCTCTGGAACCATATCCCTTATTGGATGCAAAGCCATACTCCGGCATGATTTTATCATACTCTTTCATCAGACGGTCTCTGGTTACCTTTGCAATAATGCTGGCTGCTGCAATGGAAATACTTTTGGCATCGCCTTTGATAATGGGTACCTGAGGAATGGTAATACCCGGTATGGTAACTGCATCATTTAACAAAATCTGAGGTGTCACCGACAGCTTGGAAACCGCCTCCCGCATAGCCTCATAAGTGGCCTGCAAAATGTTAATCTCATCAATTCTGGCCGGACTGGCATATCCAACCTCCACTGCAACAGCCTTTTCCATGATTTCATCATACAATTCTTCTCTCTTTTTCTCAGAAAGCTGCTTGGAATCATTAATGTACAAAATATGACAGTCTTTTGGAAGAATCACAGCCCCTGCCACAACCGGACCGGCAAAAGGTCCTCTTCCCACTTCGTCAATACCGCACACATAGCCAAGATGTTCATATTTACGTTCAAAAGCCTTCATGGTTTCGATTCTCTGCCGCTCCTGTTCCAGCTTATCCAGACGTTTTTGTGCCTGGATAAGAGCTGTCTGTACACCTTTTCTGGTGTCCTTTGCATAGACTTCCATAAGCCCCGGAAGCTCTTCTTCTGAAGCTGCTTTTAAGGCTTCCTTAATTTCCTGAATCCCTTTCATCTTACTTCCTCTACTTCACAGTTTCTAGTGTGATTCTGCCAATTTTTCCATTTCTGAATTCTTCCAGAAGAATGTTGGCTGCTTTTACATAATCAAGCTCCATCCCCTTCTGGATGCATTTTCTGTTTTCTGCAATCTGCTCCAGCATATTCAATTTGTCTTCCGATTCTGTAATCTGATACCGCTCCTGAAGAATTCCCTCATACTCTCTGTGAAGATAAGCCAGCAGCTCCAAAGACAGCTCTTCCAGGTTTAAAATTTCGTCTTTTATAGAACCTACCATTGCCAGCTTTGCTCCAACCTCCTGGTCTTCAAATTTCGGCCACAGAATTCCCGGCGTATCTAAAAGTTCCACATTTTTATTAATGCGAATCCACTGCTTTCCCTTAGTCACACCTGGCTTATTCCCTGTTTTTGTACAGGCTTTTCCTGCAAAAGCATTAATAAAGGTGGATTTTCCCACATTAGGAATCCCTACCACCATGGCTCTTACCGGACGGTTCAGAATACCGCGTCTTCTATCCCGCTCTATTTTCTCCTTGCAGGATTCCATAATTACAGGAAGAATACTTTTGATTCCAGTACCGTTTTTTGCATTGATTTTCACTGCATAATAGCCTTTTTCCCTGAAATATTCCATCCACTGCTCAGTCTTATGGTCATCTGCCAGGTCAGCCTTATTTAAAAGAATCAATCTTGCCTTGTTTTTTCCCAGTTCATCAATGTCAGGATTCCTGCTGGAAAGGGGAATTCTGGCATCTGTCACTTCTATTATCAGGTCAATGAGCTTTATATTTTCCTGCATCATGCGCTTTGCTTTTGTCATATGACCTGGATACCACTGATAATTCATAGTCTACCTCATTTCTTCATATTATGTTTTACAAATCCTATTTTCCCAAGAGGGGCTGTCTGAAACCACAGCTTTCCCTCAATATATTTCTTTTTCACATTTTTTACTTCAGCAAAACGACTGTCCTCGCTGTTGTTGCGGTTATCTCCCAGTACAAAATATTCGTCTTTCTTTAGCTTTATGGGCTCATCTGCCAGACCCGGATTTGAAATCAGGGCAAAATCCCCGTCTTCCTTGTACAGTTCACCGTCAATATAGACTTTTCCATCCTGAATCTGTACAGTCTCCCCCGGAAGTCCAATGACACGCTTAATGTGAATGGCAGCACCCTCTTTTCCATCCTTGGTAAAGGCAATAATATCACCCCGTTTCGGACTGCCCATTTTATAAGCCACCCGGTTAATAAAAAAACGTTCCCCGGTCTGCAACGTAGGCTCCATGCTACTTTCCTGCATTCCAATACTCTGAAAGAAAAAAATTGCTACCACTGCTGCCATTGCCAGAACCACAGCGATCTGGAAGACCCATTGGAAAAGAATGCGTCCTCTCCTGCTTTTGATAAATTCCAGTGCCACATCTTTTTGTCTTTCTATATAATGAAAATGTTCCATGCCGGAGAGACTGCTTTTTTTCTTTTTAGTCCTTTTCATTTCTTTATTCGCTCCCTAACAACTGCATATGGAAGAAACAGGGACATATACCAAAGTATGTGTCCCTGTCATGTTCCCATTATTATTTAACTAATTCTTTTACTTTTGCTGCTTTACCTACACGCTGTCTTAAGTAGTTCAGTTTCGCACGTCTTACTTTACCACGTCTGATAACTTCTACTTTTTCTACGTTAGGAGAGTGTAATGGCCATGTTTTTTCAACACCAATACCGTTGGAATTCTTTCTTACTGTGAAAGTTTCACGGTTGCTTCCGCCCTGTTTCTTTAATACAACACCTTCAAAGATCTGGATTCTTTCACGGTTTCCTTCTTTGATTTTACCGTGTACTCTTACAGTGTCACCTACGTTGAACTGTGGTGCTTCTGCTTTCATCTGAGCAGCTTCAATGTTTTTAATAATTTCGTTCATGATTTTTCTCCTTTAATCCTGGATGTTCTTAATGCAATCAGCAACAGAGGACCATCTCTTTTTTACAACAGATAAAATTATACTATGACTCTATATGCTTGTCAAGCTTAAAAATACTCGATTTCTCTTGGCACGCTGTAATTACTCTCTAAATATTGCCTTACCTGAGAAGCATCAAATTCTCTGGCATTGGCCTTACAAACCTTCACACAGCGCATACAGCTCATGCACTTTTCCGGTGATATCTCCAGAGTTTCCCTGGAAATCGCATTAACCGGACATTTTTGTACACAGGCCTGACAATTGGTACAGCTTTCCCTTATAAAATGCTTTTCCACTGGTTTCATAGCCTTGGGTTCTGGTTTCGGATTTCCCGGCACAGAAACCTCCACAAAGCCTTTGTCCTCTGCGTCCTGGATTCTTCTCTTAATAAGAACAGAAAATCTGCGAAAGACTTCTCTATCCTGTTCATTGGGACGTCCGGCTCCCAGCTTCTCTGAATAAATATGAGGAATAATCGGCGCAATGGCGCCAATACACACGAATCCCCGGCTGGTAAGAATTTCTTTCATCTGCGCCAGAGTATCATCATAATGCCGGTTTCCATAAGCGGCCATAAGTACACAAGGGGTATGATTCCCTCGCAAATTTGTAAACAGACCTTCCTCCAGCCTTGGAAGCTGTCCCCCATATACGGGCGCTGCTGCCACCAAAAGCTCCTGCTCCTGAAATCTTCTGATTTGTTTCCGGAACTTTCTTCTGGTTAAATCCAGATACCGGGGATTCTGGGTCAATCCCATGGCCAAAAGTTCTGCCGCCTTTCTGGTTCCTTCTGTGGGACTGAAATAAGCCACGGTAACCGGACGGTTCTGTGCCAGAAGATCCGGGCGGCGTTCTCTGGTACGCTTCATAGACTGCTCCAGTCTCCATGACTGAATCTTATCATGATCTCCCTTTAAGAGTACCTGGGGAACCTGTTTTTCATGCCAGATTTCCGGCCTTGTATAATGAGGATATTCCAGAAGGTTGTCCTGCATGGATTCAAACTGGGAAGACTCTTCATTATTTAAAACACCCGGAACAAAACGGGAAATAGCATCAATCATGACACAGGCTGCCAGTTCTCCTCCAGTAAGCACGTAATCCCCAATGGAAACATAGTCTGTCACAATTTCCTCTAAAACCCGCTCATCGATTCCCTCATAATGTCCACAGAGAAAAATCAACTCCTCTTCCAGGGCAAATTCTTCTGCCATGGTCTGGTTAAACACCTTTCCCTGAGGGGTAAGATAAATACATCTGGGACGTTTCCCCTGCGCTGCTGCCAGAGAATGGCTTTTCACAGATTCATAAGCTCTGTAAACCGGCTCCGGCTGCATCACCATTCCGGCTCCCCCGCCATAAGGATAATCATCTACCCGCATATGCTTATTGTCTGCAAAATCCCGAATGTTCACAGTCTGAAGAGAGATTTTTTCATTCTTCACAGCTCTTCCTGTAATACTGGTATTCACAGTCTGCTCAATCATCTGGGGAAATAGGGTAAGTACATGAAAATTCATGGTTTTCCTCCTTAGCACAAGCCTTCCAGCAAATGGATGGTCATAGTTCCCTGTTCCACATCCACTGCTTTGATGCAGTCCTTAATAGCCGGAACCAGAACTTCTCCAAAAGCCTCTGTCTGCATTACATACACATCATTGGCCCCTGTTTCCATAACATCCTTTAAGGTGCCAAAGAAACTTCCATCCTCCAGAAATACCTTCATATCAATTAAATCTGCAATATAATACTCATTTTCCTTTAAAGGCACTGCAAATTCTCTGGTTACATAAAGGCTTCTTCCCTTATAAGGTTCTATATCATTGATGTTGTCTACATCCTTAAATTTCAAAATTACAAATTGCTTAAAATACCGGACTTTTTCAATTTCCAGTTCGCACAACTCTTTTCCTGTATCCAGAAGAATATAGGTCAGGTCCTCAAATCTATGGGCATCATCTGTAGTTGGATATACTTTTACCTCCCCGCGGATTCCATGGGTGGTAGTAATCACACCTACCTGTAATAAATCTTCCATTTTCTTCCTCCTGTCAAAGGTTTTCTTACATATGAAAGAAGCTGCCGCATAATCTGCAGCAGCTCTCCCGATTACTGTAAAATATCCACAACTACCTTCTTTTCACTCTTAGATGACGCTGCCTTGACAACAGTACGGATTGCCTTGGCAATACGACCCTGGCGTCCAATCACTTTACCCATGTCAGAGGGCGCAACCTTGAGTTCCACAAGGATTGCATCGTTTTCTTCTGTTTCTGTCACAACGACTTCGTCAGGACAATCTACGAGAGATTTTGCAATTACTTCCACTAATTCTTTCATTACAAGACACCTCCCGAATTATTTTTCGATACCAGCCTGTTTGAAGATTTTTGCTACAACATCTGTAGGCTGAGCACCATTTGCAAGCCATTTTTTCGCTGCTTCTTCATCTACTTTGTAAGCAGTTGGTTCCTGAGTTGGATCATAAGTACCGATTTCTTCGATAAATCTTCCATCTCTTGGGGATTTGGAATCTGCAACAACGATTCTATAGAAAGGAGCTTTCTTCTGTCCCATTCTTCTTAATCTGATTTTTACTGCCATTTCTTTTCACCTCCTGGTTATTCTATCACTAAATTCTATATGTTAAAAGGGAAGTTTGAATTTTCCTCTTTTACCACCTTTTCCACCCATGAGTCCAGGCATTTGTTTCATCATTTTCTTTGCCTGCTCAAACTGTTTTACCATACGGTTGACTTCTGCCACATCCACACCTGCGCCTTTTGCAATCCTGTTTTTTCTGGAAGGATTCAAAATTTCCGGATGAGAACGTTCTCTTGGTGTCATGGAAAGAATAATTGCTTCTTTCCTTGCCATATCCTTTTCATCCACCATGCTGTCCAAATCTTTTACCTGGGAACCTATACCTGGCAGCATACTCAGTACGCTGGATAAGCCGCCCATATTTTTCATCTGATTCATACTCTCCAGATAATCATCAAAACCGAAGGTATTTTTGCGGAACTTCTGTTCCATTTCTTTTGCTTTTTCTTCATCCAGATTTGCCTGAGCCTTCTCAATAAGACTCATCACATCGCCCATTCCCAAAATACGGGATGCCATACGCTCCGGATAAAACTGTTCTAAATCGGAAAGCTTTTCACCCATACCAACATACAGAATAGGCTTTCCGCTAATCGCTTTAATGGAAAGTGCCGCACCACCTCTGGTATCACCGTCCATCTTGGTAAGGATAACCCCGTCAATTCCAACCTTCTGACCAAAGGTCTCTGCTACGTTTACCGCATCCTGTCCGGTCATAGCATCCACCACTAAAATCGTCTGGTCTACAGTAATGGCTTCCTTAATGTTCTCCAGCTCTGCCATCATATCTTTATCAATATGCAGACGTCCGGCAGTATCCAGAATTAATACATTGAACTTTTCCTTTTTGGCATGTTCATAAGCTGCCTTTGCAATATCTACAGGACTGTTCTTATCTCCCATGGAGAACACTTCCACACCCTGTTTCTCACCATTTACCTGCAACTGCTTAATTGCCGCAGGACGGTATACATCACAGGCAGCCAGCAACGGTTTGCGACCCTTGGATTTTAATTTTCCCGCCAGCTTTGCGGTTGTGGTTGTTTTACCGGCGCCTTGAAGTCCCACCATCATCAGAACGGTTACCTCGTTCCCTGATTTCAGTTCAATCTCTGTGGTCTCGCTTCCCATTAATTTCACAAGTTCTTCGTTTACGATTTTAATTACCATCTGGCCCGGGTTCAGTCCTGACATAACATCCTGACCTACTGCACGTTCCTGAACTGCTTTCATAAACTGTTTCACAACCTTGAAGCTTACATCTGCTTCCAGCAGCGCCATTTTTACTTCTTTTAAGGCTGCTTTTACATCTGCTTCCGTCAGACGGCCTTTTTTTCTTAAGTTTTTAAATACATTCTGCAGTTTATCCGTTAAGCTCTCAAACGCCATCTCACAACTCCTCTAAAATTCCCTGAGAAATCTCTTCCACACTTGATACAAATTCCTGCCTGCTCAGGTTTTCACATCCCTGACACAACTGGTTAATCCTGCGAACCTTCCCTTTGATATTTACAAACTTCTCTACCAGATGCAACTTATCCTCATATTCCTCCAAAGCTTTGTTGCAACGCTTGATATTATCATGAACGCCTTGACGGCTGATTCCCAATTCATCTGCAACTTCGCTCAGAGAATAATCATTTAAAATCACATCTTCATAAATTCTTCTCTGATGAGCAGTTAAAAGCTCACCGTAAAAATCATATAACAATGTCTGTTCTACAAATTTTTCCATCCGCAATCACCTTGGTTATCATACACTAGAATTTCTATAGTGTCAAGTATTTTTTCTTGACACCTTTAAAATTTTTTCATCCATGCTTCCGCTTCTAAACCCCTCCATATCCAGAGTAATATAGTCAAACCCCATTTTTTTCAATTCTTCTATGATTTCCCCACTTTTTTTCAGAAAACTTTCAAATTCCTTTTTGGGTATCTCAATTCTCGCAACCTCTCCATGCACACGGAGGCGCACCACAGGAAATCCCAGGGTATGCAGGTATTCCTCTCCCTTTGCAATCCGCCCTAAAACTTCCATGGATATTTCTGTACCATAAGGCAGTCTGGTTGCCAGGCAGGGAGTAGAGGGGCGCTCTGCCACAGATACTCCCAACTCCTTTGCCAGCTTTCGTACTTCTTCTTTTGTAAAGCCCGCCTCTGCCAGAGGACTTTTGATACCAAGTTCCTGAATTGCCTGAAGTCCCGGACGATACACATGCAAATCATCCTCATTGGTTCCCTCTAAAATGATAGAAATCCCCTTGCCCTTTGCAAATTCCTGTAACCTGGAAAACAAAGTTTTCTTGCACAAATAGCAACGATTCTCTGGATTAAAGCGGATTTCCTCCTGTTCCAGTTCATTTACAAATAATACTTGGTGAAAAACTTCTGCTTCTTTTGCCACTTTTTTAGCTGTCTTTAAATCACAGGAGGGGTGCAGCATGGTATCAAAAGTCACTGCATAAATATTAGATTTTTTTTGCTGCTCTTTTACACATTTTTTTGCCAGAGTCAATAGCAGGCTGCTGTCCACACCCCCGGAAAATGCCAGACAGACATCCTCCTTTAAATAATATGTCATATTTTCATATAGTTTTTTCTTCTTTTCTTCATAAGTTCTCATACATTCCTCCTGCTAATGCCGCTGCCTCATCATATACGTTGCGATAGGGTCTGCCAGTGTCCCGACAAACCTGCCTGACTGTTTCATACTCCGGATAAAAGTAGTGTTGTCCATGATGTTCGCATTCTTTTATCTTTACTTTATGCCCGTCCCCCAAGACAATCTCACGAAAACTTCTTGGAAGAATTCTTCTCTCTTCCTCATATCTGCGCAAGCCAATGCTGGTGGTTTCCCGAAAAATAATGTCCTCCAGCTCTGCTTGTTTTTCTTTTTTACAAATCACCTGAAGCATGTAAGCCGGACGGTGTTTTTTCATGTAAACAGGAAAACAGGATGCATCCAAAGCCCCTGCCTTCATCAGACATTCTATAGCATATCCCAGCTGCTCCCCGCTGCAATCATCCACATTGGTTTCCAGAACCTGTACGCAATCCTGCTTCTCTTCTTCCTGGTTTTCTCCTCTGTTTCTGGAAAGTAAAAGCAGGCACACTGGTCTGTTCTTTCCTGTTACCACTCTTTTTTCAACAAAATAAGAACCGGAAAATGGACAGCTTATCCCAAACGCCGCCAAAAAAGCGGCACTTTGTATGGTGAGCAGTTCTCCTTTTTCTGGAAGCAATTCTATCTTTAAATTACTTTTTTCTAAAATCTGCAAAATCTGTTCTGAATCTCCACCTGCTGTAAGAGCCCCTGTTCCTTCTCCCAGGGCGTTTACCTGGATTTGAGAAACTCCTAACCGTTCCAACAAAACACTCCATCCTGCCAAATAATAAAGCTCCTGTTCTTTTTCCAGAGACAGTGTTTCCTTCCCCATATATTCCAAAGCCAGGAGAAGTTTTTTCTGAATTTCTTCCTTTAAATTCCATTGCCGAATCCGCGCCCTTGCTTCCTCCAGGGAAAGTGTCCGTTTTCCTTCTTTCCCGCCTACTCTCTCTCCTAATAGCGCTTCCTGCTTTTCATCCCATCCTGCCAGCTCTTTTCCTGCTTCCCACAGGCTTTTTTCATCCATACCATTGGGACATTCAAAATATAGTTTTTTCCCCATATCTGTTTCCTTTCTTTGCTATCCTGTAAATTTTAGCATATTTTTTCTTTTCTGACCATGTCAAAATATCACAGGAGAAAAACATTTTTTTCCATTGTTTCTTTTACTTTCCAGTGTTAAAATAAATGTTACATAAAATCAAATAGCAGGAGGGAATTTTATATGTCAACATCAAAGGTATATTTTACAGATTTAAGAGCCAAAAGCGGCGACAATCTTCTGAATAAACTGCAGCGCCTGATAAAAACTGCCGGAATCGAAGAGATTGACTTTCAGGATAAATACGTTGCAATTAAAATGCACTTCGGAGAGCCCGGAAATCTGGCTTTTCTTCGCCCCAATTATGCAAAAGCGGTGGCAGATGTAGTAAAAGAACTGGGCGGAAAGCCATTTTTAACAGATTGTAACACCTTATATGTAGGGGGCAGAAAAAATGCCCTGGACCATTTAGACAGTGCCAATTTAAATGGATTTAACCCTATGACAACCGGATGCCAGATTCTCATTGCAGATGGTTTAAAAGGGACTGACGAAGCTTTAGTTCCTGTAGAAGGCGGAACTTATGTCAAAGAAGCAAAAATCGGACGTGCTGTAATGGATGCAGATATTGTAATTTCCTTAAATCATTTTAAAGGACACGAAGCTGCAGGTTTTGGAGGAGCTTTAAAAAATCTTGGTATGGGATGCGGCTCAAGAGCCGGGAAAATGGAAATGCATTCTGCCGGAAAGCCACATGTAGATCAGGAAAAATGCATTGGCTGTCAGATGTGCGCTAAAATCTGCGCTCATGATGCACCGCAGTTTGAAAACAAAAAGGCTTCCATTGACCATAACAAATGCGTGGGTTGTGGAAGATGTATTGGCATTTGTCCAAAAGATGCTATTCTCTCTGCTTCTGACGAATCCAACGATATCTTAAACTGCAAGATTGCAGAATACACCAAAGCAGTGATTGACGGTCGTCCTAATTTCCACATCAGCCTGGTAATTGATGTTTCTCCTTACTGTGACTGTCACGGAGAAAACGATGCAGCTATTGTACCAAATGTAGGCATGTTTGCCTCTTTTGACCCAGTTGCCTTAGATGTTGCCTGTGCAGATGCAGTGAATGCCCAGCCTGTAATTTCCAACAGCAAACTAGGAGACTGTAGCGAAGAAGAAAGAGCCTGTCAGCACCACGACCACTTCCACAGCATCTTCCCTGATACCAACTGGGAATCCGCGATTGAGCACGGTGTGAAAATCGGTATTGGAAATAAGGAATACGAACTGATTACGGTAAAATGAGCCAAAGAGACTGTTGCGCTTTTCACGCAGCAGTCTCTCTATTTTTTATTTATTCGACAGACAAACATTTATGCCCGAATTTGAGAAATTCTTGAGATTTATATGGGAAAATATATTTTTATGAAAGGAGTTCAAGTATGAGTCAAAAAATACTGGTTGTTGATGATGAACCGGGAATTGTTGCAGTCATACAAAGCTATTTTGAAACAGCAGGTTATCAAGTTATAACTGCTTACAGCGGAAATGAAACCATGAAAAAACTGGCACACAATCCCGATCTTATATTGTTAGATATAAATATGCCGGATATAGACGGTCTGACTGTCTGTCAGAATATCCGGGAACACATTACCTGCCCTATTCTTTTCTTGACTGCGCGGATTGAAACCGCAGATAAAATCAAAGGTTTTTCTGTCGGGGCGGATGATTATATTCAAAAACCCTTTGATCTTGATGAATTAGGCGCAAGAGTATCCGCTCATTTACGCAGGGAAAGCCGTAAACAAGAGCAGGCTTCTTTGCGATTTTTTGGTGATATGGTCATTAACTATACCAAAAGGGAAATTACCATACGTCAAAAGTATATTTCTCTGTCCAGAAAAGAATTTGATATTACAGAATTGCTTTCTACTAATGCCGGACAAGTCTTTGACAGAGAACGAATATATGAAAGAGTTTGGGGATTAGAAGGTGCGGGTAACAGCGACACAATTATGGAGCATGTCCGTAAAATTCGTAATAAATTTGCAGAGCATACCTTGCACAATTATATAGAAACAGTTTGGGGGGTGGGATATAAATGGAACGGATAAAGCAGATGAAATTAAAAAAAGCGCTCTTTGCAATGGCATTTCTCAATATTACGATTGCATTTCTTTTGTCACTTTTTATTATTTGGCTCTGTATAGAATTGCGTTCGCAAATTGCTCCAATGGGAGGAATTTCTATTAATATGAATTCTGCTCATGTTATTACCCAACCACAGAATTCAACTGCTCAAGCCGCGTTACTTGCAGATATAATCTCTCTTGTTCAAATAATATTGCCCATCTTAATCTATATCATTGCGCTGTTTACCACTGCTTCTATGTTCTATCACTTAAAATTAAAAGAGCCTTTAAAAATACTTACCCAAGGGGCTGCCTGTATCATAGACAATAACCTTGATTTTACCATTGAAACAACGTCACAAGACGAACTGGGACAGCTATGTACTGCTTTTGAAACCATGCGCAAAACCTTATTGGAAAACAATTATACCTTATGGCGGCAAGCGGAAGAGAGGAAAAGATTAAATGCTGCCTTTTCGCATAATTTACGAAATCCTGTTACGGTACTAAAAGGTTCTATTAAATTAGCCCTGAAAAATATAGAAGATATCACCACAGCTTCAAATCCGTTTACTGATCATCTGCTCCGAATGGAAAGTTATACAAATAGAATAGAGCATTATGTGGAAACCATGAGCAGCATTCAGAAATTAGAGGATATAACGCTTCAGCCGGAGCCTGTAAAGTGGGATAGTCTTATTTCTGAACTAAAAAATATGCTTTGCTTCCTTCGTGAAGATACTCAAAAGCAGATACAATTTACCCCTGCAAAATATGAAAAAAACATTCTAATTGATAAATCTGTTTTATTTCAAATAGCAGAAAATCTTGTATCTAATGCATTACGTTTTGCTGCAGCCCGCATTGATATTCTCTGTTCCATATCAAGCGGAAAATTATTGTTATCTGTAACAGATGATGGCTGCGGTTTCCCTGAGAAGCTGCTGCAAAATGGTATTCAGCCCTTTCAAAAAGGAAATGAAGATATGGGACATTTTGGAATGGGCCTATATACCTGCGAGCTTCTTTGCCAAAAACATGATGGCAATATAACCCTAAAAAACAATCCCACAGGAGCAACAGTTTCCATCATACTCACAATTGAATAGGACTTGAGAAATTCTTGAGATTTACCCTGTATACTCTCCTTATCAAAAATGACAAGGAGAGTTTTTTATGCAAATTCAGGTAAACAATATTTCAAAAATTTATGGCGCAGGCGAAAGTAAAGTTACTGCGCTGAAAGCTGCGTCTATGACCATTTTCGAGGGTGACTTTATCTCCATAATGGGGCCCTCCGGCAGTGGAAAAAGCACCTTGCTTCACATTATAAGCGGCCTGGATAATCCAACATCCGGTACCGTACTTTATGACAATATTGATATTCATAATGGCAGTGATAAGATGTTATCAGCTTTTCGGCGAAAAAAAATTGGTTTCATTTTTCAACAATTCAATCTGCTTCCCGTTTTAACTGCCCGGGAAAATATCATCATGCCCCTGCTTTTGGACAAAAAGAAGCCTGATGAAAACTATTTGCAAGAGCTGTCCTCTCTTTTAGGTCTGAAAAACCGGCTGGCTCACTTACCAAATGAGCTTTCTGGCGGACAGCAGCAACGTGTAGCTATTGCAAGAGCCTTGATAGCAAAACCGGATATTATTTTCGCCGATGAACCTACGGGAAATCTTGACAGTAAAAGTGGCAGCGAAGTAATGAACATGCTTTGCAGTATCCGGGAGAAAATGAACAAAACTCTTGTAGTAATTACCCATGACTCACGTATTGCAGAAATGGCAGACCGTCGGTTTACAATCATTGACGGAGAGCTTTCGGAGGTGAACGTATAATGAAATCGTATTTATCCTTTGCTTTCAAGGAGTTAAAGACACAAAAGGTAATGGCAGTTCTCATTCTAATTGCTGTAATACTCTCAAGCATTATGACAACCTCTATAGGACAATCTCTGGGAATTTTGCAATCTATGAGAATAGAGCAGGCATCTTCGTTAAACGGTGACCGTTATGCTACGTTTCATCAAATTAAAGAAGAAGAAAGGCTGCAATTAGAAAAGGATAACCGGCTTTATGACGTAGGCAGTTTCATTAATGTGGGAATTACTCAACTTGGGAATAGCAGTCTTAACTTATTTACACGCGAATATTTAGGAAATGCTTTAGACGTGTACCCTACTATCGGAAAAATTAAAAAAGGAGCATTACCGGCTTCACCCTTTGAAATTGCGCTGCCAGAAAACGCCTTGCCCTATTTGGATAAAGAGATCCGTATTGGAGATACCATAACCTTGCAGGCAAGAATATCCCGCATGGACGGAACACTCCCTGAATATTCCTACTCTGCCACATATACTCTTTGCGGCATATTAGAAAGTAATTATATGGGATATTCCACAGGAACTGTAGATGCTATTGTAGGTGTGGGAACGGCTGCTTCCGTTTTGCCTGATGATTATTTCCTTTATTCAACGGATTTCAAAACAAAGGATACCTTACACTTTCAATCTATCGTTGATGAATTGACAGATACTCTTGGTGTAGATGCTTCAAATATACAATACAACTGGATTTTGTTAGATGCGCTTGGTATTTCTTACAGAGAGGCAGGAAAATCTGATACGGATACAGGATTTTCTTTTATGATGCTTGCCAGTATCATGGTAGGCGTACTTGTACTGCTCGCGGCGGGTCTGGTAATTTATAATATTTTGAAAATATCCGTAGCCAAGCGTATCAAAGAATACGGAATACTCCGCGCCATTGGAAGTGAACGCAGGCAAATTTACAATTTGGTTTCTCTCCAGCTTTTAATTTTATGTGGTATTGGTGTTCCTATAGGGCTCTTGATTGGTGCATTATCCGCAAAAGGAATTTTAATAGCTGCCACAGGTATCCTGAATCCTGATTTATTTATGG
Source organism: Bacillota bacterium (assembly GCA_902363515.1). Classification (GTDB taxonomy): domain Bacteria; phylum Bacillota; class Clostridia; order Lachnospirales; family Lachnospiraceae; genus Blautia. The sequence goes on from CABJAN010000002.1 coordinate 207,644, forward strand.
CAGACAGTACAACAGCGCTTAATCAAACAATTAACGCAGCAAGCTCTAATAACCTGTTTTTTTATTTTATAAGCATTGCCATAACATTGCTATCCGCAATGTCAGCGGCATTTCCCGCAGCAAGATACGCTTCTCATGTATCTCCTACTGTTGCTCTATCTGGACAAAGTATAAAAATAAAGCGGCGTAGTCGCAAGGTAAAAGCCATTGGCAATTTTGAAGCCTACTATGCAAGACTGAATTTAAAGCGCGGGCAGGGCAGGACTGTTATTACTATCCTTTCGCTGATTATGAGTATTACTGTTTTTGTATCCTTACAAAGCTTTACGATGCTCCTCGATACAAGTAAAAGCGTACAGGATATGACTTTAGGCGACTATGCAATTACAAATGAGAGCATGGGAGTTTCTCCGGAAGACATAGCCAAAATTCGTGATAACGAACTGGTAGAAAATTTAGCAACAACAAAATTATCGGTCTATACCCAAAATGAGGATGGAAGTATACCGGTTACACTTAACTTTGAACTGCGGCCTGCGGAGAGTTTTCAAATTGCAGGTATAGATGATACTCGTTTAACTTCTTATGTGAATGATTTATCAAAACAAGATAAGGCTGATTTGCTATGGGGAAATGCATGTATTGTTAAAAATCCAGTTTCATTTTCTTATGAGGGGGAAAATTTTGAAAATACTTCCTTTGAGTATAACGATACAATAGTGGTTAATGGACATAAGCTGCGTGTTGCAGGTATTGCCAATGAGGCTGTTACCATCAACAACGAAGGCTTTATAAACGGGGTACAAATCATAGTCAATGACAAAGCCTATGATGTATTGACAGCAAAAAATCGCTATTCGGAAGTTTATCCAATTTTAAAATCAAATGTAAAGAATGAGCAATTTGAAACATGGTTAAATAATTGGTGCAAGGAAAATACAGGCAGCCATTGGATTTCCTATCAGCAGACAACAAAACAGCTTGAAGAAAGCTTCAGGCAAATCAGCATGTTATGCTGGGGGCTTATCTTCTTTATTGGTCTTATCGGAATATTAAATATTGTGAATACCGTTTACAGCAATCTTCATACCCGCATTGCCGAAATAGGAACGCAACGGGCAATGGGTATGAGTACAAACAGCCTTTACAAAACCTTTTTGTGGGAGGGCGCTTATTATGGAATAATCGCGTCCATCATTGGCGGAATATTAGGATATATTTGTACGGTATTCATAAATGCTGCAGCAACAAATAGCCTGCAATTTGTTGCTATCCCATATTTATCAATGATAGAAGCGTCACTAATATCCATTGCAGCTTGTTTATTAGCAACAGCCATCCCTTTACATTCTATTGCAAACATGAATATTGTGGAGTCTATTGAAACCGTTGAATAGTTAGAAAAGCGCCGAAAACTCACAAAACACTATGTTTATGGGAGTTTCCGGCGCTTTTCTATATCTCTCTATTTTTTATAAATTCGCCATAACTACTTTCGGAGAATAGCCCTCACTCTCCAATGCCTGGATAATTTCATTTTTATGTTCTGTGCCAAAGGCCTCTAAGGTAATTTTCAGTTCTACAGCCGCTGTACGGTTGGTGCTTACAAACTGGTTATGATCCAGTTTCACTACATTTCCCTGATGTTTTGCAATGATTCCCGCAACCCGCACCAGTTCTCCCGGTTTATCCGGCAAAAGAACAGAAACAGTAAAAATTCTGTCTCTTGCAATCAGACCGTGCTGTACCACAGATGCCATGGTAATCACATCCATATTTCCGCCGCTTAAAATAGATACCACTTTCTTATCCTGGAACTTCAAGTGTTTCAATGCAGCCACTGTAAGAAGCCCTGAATTTTCTACAATCATCTTATGATTTTCTACCATATCCAGGAAGGCTACTACCAGTTCTTCATCTTCCACTGTAATAATTTCATCTACATTTTTCTGAATATAAGGGAAAATATGCTCTCCCGGGCGTTTGACTGCTGTACCGTCTGCAATGGTATTTACACCAGGAAGGGTCATAACCTCACCATTTAACAAAGAAGCCTGCATACAATTTGCTCCTGCCGGTTCCACGCCAATGACCTTAATCTTTGGATTTAACTGTTTCACCAAGGTAGATACACCGGTTGCAAGTCCGCCGCCGCCAATGGGAACTAAAATATAATCTACCAGAGGAAGCTCCTTGATAATTTCCATGGCAATGGTTCCCTGTCCGGTTGCCACAGCCAAATCATCAAAAGGATGAATAAACGTATAACCATGCTTGTCTGCCAGTTCATACGCGTACTCGCAGGCCTCGTCATAAACATTTCCATGGAGAATCACTTCTGCCCCATAGCTTTTGGTTCTCTCTACTTTAATAAGCGGTGTTGTTGTAGGCATAACAATCACTGCCTTGGCTCCAAAAGCTTTTGCGGCATAAGCAACGCCCTGTGCATGATTTCCTGCAGAAGCAGTAATCAGACCTTTTTCCTTCTCTTCCTCTGTCAGTGTACTGATTTTGTAATAAGCGCCGCGGATTTTATAAGCGCCTGTCACCTGCATATTTTCCGGTTTAAAGTACACTTTATTACCAGTGCGGTTGCTGAAAAACTCACTGTAGACCAGCTTTGTTTCCTGGGTTACTTTTTTCACGATTTCTGAGGCTTCCTCAAATTTTTCTACTGTAAGCATATTTTAACCCTCTTTCTATATAACGTTTATTCCTCTGTGGTATCCTGAATATTAAATAAAGCATTAACAAATTCATTGGCATCGAATTTCTGAAGATCATCAATGGTCTCACCTACACCAATATATTTGACCGGAATATCCAGTTCAGACTCAATAGCCACTGCAATTCCACCTTTTGCTGTGCCATCCAGCTTGGTCAGAATAATTCCTGTGACATTTGCCACTTCGTTAAATTGTTTTGCCTGAGCCAGGGCATTTTGTCCTGTGGTTCCATCCAGAACCACCAGGGTTTCCAGAAATGCTTCCGGATATTCTTTTTCAATAATGCGGTAGATTTTTCTCAGTTCTTCCATAAGGTTTTTCTTATTATGCAGCCTTCCTGCTGTATCACAAATCAGCACATCCGCATTTCTGGATTTTGCCGCGGCAATGGCATCATATACCACAGAAGCCGGGTCTGCTCCGTCCTGTCCTCCAATAAGCTCTACACCTGCCCGGTTGGCCCACTGGGTCAACTGTTCTCCCGCTGCTGCCCGGAAGGTATCTGCTGCTGCCATAATGACCTTTTTTCCCTGATCCTTGAGCTTGCCTGCCAGCTTACCTACCGATGTGGTTTTTCCTACGCCATTGACGCCAATGACCAGAATTACGGATTTCCGGTTTTCAAATTCATAAGCCTTTTCTCCCACAGCCATCTGCTCTTTCATACTGTCCATGAGAAGCTGCTTGCATTCCTGCGGGTCCTTAATATGTTTTTGGGCCACCTGCTCTTTCAGACGCTCAATAATGGAAGTAGTGGTATTAATTCCAATATCACCCATGACCAGAATTTCTTCGATTTCCTCATAAAAATCTTCATCAATGCTGGAATAGCCGCTGAAAATAGAATCAATTCCTGATACGATGTTTTCTCTGGTTTTAGAAAGACCTTCCACCAGTCTTTTAAAAAACCCTTTTTTCTCTTTTCCTTCTGCCATAGTTCCTCCTATTTATCTAAATCATGCTCAATGAGATTTACAGACACCAGGGTGGACACACCTTTTTCCTGCATGGTGATTCCATAAAGCCTGTCTGCTGCTGTCATGGTTCCTCTTCTATGAGTTATAATAATAAACTGTGTGTTTTTTGTCAACTTATGAAGATACTGGGCGTATCTGGTAACATTAGAATCATCCAGGGCAGCCTCTATCTCATCCAGCAGACAGAATGGAGACGGCTTCAGATTCTGGATGGCAAAAAGCAAGGCAATCGCGGTAAGGGCCTTTTCCCCTCCAGAAAGCTGCATCATATTTTGCAGTTTCTTGCCCGGTGGCTGGGAAATAATCCGGATACCCGCCTCCAGAATATCTTCTTCCTCATCCAGCTCCAGGGTTCCCTTTCCTCCGCCAAACAATTCCTTAAACGCCTTATCAAATTCTCTTCGGATTTGTGCAAACTTTTCTTCAAACTGCCTGCGCATTCCTGTATCCAGCTCTTCAATAATGCCCAGAAGAGTTTCCTCTGCCTTCACCAAATCGTCATGCTGGGTCTGCATAAAGGTATGACGCTCCGAAAGCTCCTTATACTCTTCAATGGCATTCACATTGACATTTCCAAGCTGTTTGATTTCTCCACGCACCTGGCTGATTTGCTGCTTCATTTCTGCCCGTTCCAAAGGCTTATCATCTGCCTCATCCAAAGCCTGACTGTATGTCACTTCATACTCTTCCCACATATAATTCACCTGGGCTTCTCTGGCTTCTTCCAGTTTTTCCTTCTGACCGTTTAAGCGGAAACACTCCTTATCCAGCAGATTCATCCTGCCAGATAATTCGTCCCGCTTTGCAAAAAAGGATTTGTAGCTGCGGCTCATTTCCTCTTTGGCATTCAGGGCGTTTTGAAGCTTTTCTTCATCCTGTCTGAAATTCTCTTCTGCCTTGGCCATGGTATTTTTAATTTCTTCTATTCTGGCTTCCTTGCCGGAAATCTCTTCTCTTCCCTGGAAAAGATTTTTTTCCAGCATTTTACCCTGTTCCTGAAGCTGCTGAATTTCTGCCCGTATACGGTTTCGGTTTTCCGTAATAAATCCCTGTCTGGAGGTAAGATTTGCAGTTTCCAGATGAGATTTCTCCAATTCCTTTGAAAGACGGTTTTCCTGCTGTTTCTTCTGTTCCAAAATCTCCTGGTTCCGGTTAATCTGCTCTTCCAGTCCTTTTTCCTGGCTGGCACTGGTCTCCAGTTCCAGTTGTATGGAAAGACTGTTTTCTTCAATCTCTTTTGTCTGTCTTTCCAGTTGTTCTGCCTCCAGCTTCAGATTTTCATAACCAGTCTGGATTTCCTCTCTTTTTCCTGACATGGCATTTAAATTCATCTGCACCGTATTTTCCCGTATATACTGTTCCTGAAGCTGTTCCTGAAGCTTTGCTGCCTGCTCCCGGAAATGATTACGTTTTTCCCTGTATTTTTCCAGGTTTTGCTGCATTTGTTCCATCTCTTTTTTCAGGGTTTCCACAGCATCCTGTAACTCTTCAATTTCCCTTCGCCTTCCCAGCAGGTTGCTGTTGCTCTTAAACGCACCTCCGGTAAGGGAACCTCCCGGATTTAAGGATTCGCCTTCAATGGTTACCATACGAATAGTATATTGATACTTTTTTGCAATAGCAATTCCATGATCAATGTGATCCACCACCAGCGTCCTTCCCAGAAGATAATTGGCCAGCCCCTGATATTCTGCTCCTACGGTTACCAGCTCACTGGCAACTCCAATAACCCCAGGCTCCTGCAGCGCCGCTGTGTTGGTAAATCCACGCTTATTCTTCATACTGGTAAGAGGTAGAAACGTGGCGCGACCATATTTATTCTTTTTCAGAAACTCAATCATGTTTTTGGCCGTGGTTTCATTGTCTGTAACAATGTTCTGAATACTGCCGCCTAAAGCAGTTTCAATGGCAGTCTCATAGTTTTTCTCCACTTTTAAAAGGTCTGCCACAACACCCTTGATACCGGGAACCCGTTTCTTCTGCTCCATGACTCTTCGAATACTGTTTCCATATCCATCATAGCGCTCTGCAATATTTCGCATGGATTCCAGTCTGGATGCCTCCCTGTGAAAAGCAGTCTGTCCTGTCTCAAGCTGTTGTCCCGCCTTTGCCATCTCTGCCTGATATCTGGTAATCTGATCCTCGCAGCGATTACTTTCCCGCACCAGTTTATCAATGGCTTCCTGAATCTGCACTTTTTCTTCCTGATACTGTTCTTCTGAGGTTTTCAAAAGCGCAGACTCACTTTTTAATCTCAGATGCTTTTGATTTAACTCTGTTTTCCGAATGGAAATCTGTTCCATCATGGTATCATAGCGCTGGAGTTTTCCTTTGGTAGAAGCCCTGAGATTTAAAATTTCTATAATCTCATTTTTCCCATTCTCTACCTTCTCCTCCAGGCTGTGGATTTCCATTGCCAGATTTTTAAATGCCTTCTGAGTCTCTGCCTGATCTGCCTGGAATTCCAAAAACTGCTGCTTTAGCTTTTCCTCTTCTTCCAGGTATTTTGCCTCTTCCTTTTCCCTTCGTTTTTGGTCCTCCAGGAGAGACTGGCTGCGCTCCTGATACAAAGCCTCATTTTGTTTTGCTGAGTGAATCTGTTCCCGCAACAAATGAATCTGATTTTCCATCTGCTGTTTTTCCAGGGTTCTCTGGGTATTTCCTTCCCTCAGGTTCTGAATCTCCTGTTCCTGCTTTTCCAGTTCCTGCTCCAGCTTCTCATACTCTGCTTTTGTAATGCCAAAGCTCTGTTCTGTTTCCTCTAAATCATCTTTTGCAATCTGATATTTCTTCTGTGTTTCTTCCAGTTCTTTCCGTATGCGGCTCATTTCTGCCAGAAACATCTGAATATCCAAATGCTTCAGAGTTTCCTTTTTCTTTAAATACACCTTAGCAGTCTCAGCCTGACGTTCCAATGGCGCAAGCTGTCTGGTCAGTTCAGAAAGAATATCTTTTACCCTGGTGAGGTTCTGCTGCTCCTCCTCCAGTTTTTTCACTGCTGTGTTCTTTCGGCGCTTAAATTTTACAATTCCTGCCGCCTCATCAAAAAGCTCTCTCCGCTCCTCTGGTTTCCCACTTAAAATTTTATCAATCTGCCCCTGCCCGATAATGGAATATCCTTCTTTTCCGATTCCTGTATCATAAAACAGCTCATTTACATCTTTTAATCTGCAACTGGTTCCATTTAACAGATATTCACTTTCTCCGGAACGGTACAAACGCCGGGCAATGGTCACTTCCTGATAATCAATGGGAAGCTGATGATCACTGTTATCCAGGGTAATGGCTACATAGGCAAACCCCAGCGGTCTTCTGGTTTCTGTACCGGAGAAAATAACGTCCTGCATATTTCCTCCGCGAAGCTGCTTGGCGCTCTGTTCACCCAAAACCCAGCGGACTGCATCCGCTACATTACTCTTTCCGCTACCGTTTGGACCTACAATTCCCGTAATACCGTTGTGAAATTCAAATGTAATTTTATTGGCAAAGGACTTAAATCCCTGTACCTCAATACTTTTTAAATACATAAGTCTCCTTTTTCACATTTCAGCTTTTTAATAGCAGCGTATGCAGCCTGCTGTTCTGCCGCTTTTTTTGTATGTCCGCATCCTTCTCCCAGAACCTGTTTTCCAAGAACAGCTTCCACATAAAAAGATTTATTATGATCCGGTCCTTCTTCTTTTACCAGGACATAATGCACATCTTCCTCATACTTTCCCTGTACAATTTCCTGAAGAGTAGTCTTGCTATCATAAAAGAGCTGTTTATTCTCAATATCATTTAAAATAAATTTATAAATAAACTCTTTTGCATTAGCAAAACCGCCATCCAGGTAAATGGCTCCAATAAGCGCTTCCATGGCATCGGAAACTACGGAATCCCGTCTTCTGCCTCCTGTAGCCTCTTCTCCTTTTCCCAAAAGAAGATACTCACCAAGGGGAATCTCTCTTGCACAAAGGGCCAGCGTAGGTTCACAAACCATACTTGCCCGTTTTTTTGTTAATTCTCCTTCCGGTAATTCCGGATATCTGTGAAACAGAAATTCACTGGAAGTCACTTCCAGTACCGCATCTCCTAGAAATTCCAGCCGCTCATTATTTCCTGTGTACGAAATATGATGTTCATTGGCATAAGAACTATGGGTCAGCGCATTGATCAGAAATTCCTTCTTTTGAAACGCATATCCGATTTTTTTCTCCAATTCAGAAAATTTTTTGCTCTCTTTCATATCAATTCCTTTCTCCAAGCTTCTGCTTTCTTACAAACAAAATACCTCTGGTTCCTGAATCTACTGGGAACCAAAGGCATCTTCTCAAACCTATCCGATTAACCGTTTAATCTGTTCCACTGCATCACCTACGGAAACAATCTGCTCAACTTCTTCTGTCGGAATTTCTACATCAAATTCTTCTTCAATTCCCATCATAATTTGGAAAACATCCAGAGAGTCGGCACCCAAATCGTCTACAAATGTGGTATCCATGGTTACCTCTTCTGTATCCACATTTAAAACCTCTGCTATTATCTTCTGTAATTTTTCCAATTCCATGATTCATCCTCCTAAATTTCCTCTTTTTTCTCTTGTGTAACGGTTAAATTTTCTTTAATCCGCTCACTAATGCGCTGTTCTTTAAATGAAATGCACTGAATAATGGCATTCTTAAATTCCGCTTCTTTGGAATTTCCATGGCACTTTACTACCAGACCTTTCAGTCCCAGTAAAGGCGCGCCTCCATACTGGCTGGCATCAAAAGTTTTTAACGTTTTCTTCATTGCCGGCTTTACCAGAAGCGCTCCTAATTTACTCCGCAAATTGGACATCATGCTTCCCTTAATCTTAGAAATCAGAGTAGCTCCCAGTCCTTCGTAAAGCTTCAGCACTACGTTTCCCACAAAGGCTTCTGTTACAATAACATCTGCCGCGCCTGCAGGAATCTCCCTTGCCTCAATACTTCCTATAAAGTTAATATCCTGGCATTCTTTTAAAAGTGGATAGGTTTCTTTTACCAGCGCATTTCCCTTCTCTTCTTCTACGCCAATATTCACAATCCCTACCCTTGGATTTTTCACCCCCATTACATGTTCCATATAGATGGAGCCCATGCGGGCAAACTGCACCAGATGAGATGCCCTGGCATCTACATTGGCTCCGCAGTCAATGAGCAAAGAAACGCCGTCCTTTGTAGGAATCAAAGGCGCCAATGGCGCTCTCTCCACACCCTTAATACGTCCAACAATGGTTGTTCCGCCTACCAGAATCGCTCCTGAACTTCCGGCAGAAACAAACGCATCTGCCTCTTCCTTGCGCACCAGTTTCATTCCTACTACAATGGAAGAATCCTTCTTTCCACGAATGGCTGCTACGGGAGGTTCTCCTGTTTCAATGACTTCGCTGGCCGGAACAATCTGAATCCTGTCTTTTGGATAAGTACAGGCAGCCAGCTCCTTTTCCAGCACCTCCTTCTGTCCAACCAGAAGTACCTCTACATTCTCTTTTTCCTGGACTGCTGCCACTGCGCCTTTCACTGCTTCTAAAGGTGCATAGTCTCCGCCCATGGCATCTACTGCCACTTTAATTCTATTTTCCATGTCATGCCTCCTGTTGTATCTATGAATGATTTTACTAAACATCCAAAAAAAATGCAAGGATTCTCATATAGATAATCCCCGCATTTTGCATTTTACTGTTCTGGCTGAGTTTCAGCCGGCGCTTCCGGTTGTTCTTCCTGGGTTTCGGCCGGCGCCTCTGCATTCTCCGCAGCAGTTTCTGCCTCAGTCTTCTCAGAAACTACCACCTCTGCTGTTTCACTGGTAATTCGGTTGGTAGAGTTCTGAATGGTACTGGTAGCTACCACATAGTAGTAAACAATACCTGCTTCTTTCGTTGGCGGAGTGAAGGTGTTCTCTGTAGCTCCTTCAATAATAGTTCCGCCTCCATTGGTATTGGTAAAGCTTTGATACCACTGATAGGTAATCTCTCCTTCATCAGAAGTCGTTGCTTCTACAGTAAGAGGTTCCGCAGCATCCCCTATCTCATAAGTAACAGAACCGCTTAAATTGGTAGTAAGCTCTGGTTTTGCTACTTCTACTTCAGGCTCCACTTCTTTTTCCTCTACTTCTTCCTCTGGTTCTTCTACTGTTTTCAAATGCAATTTTTCCAACGCTGTATTTAAAATTTCTTTTCCCTTGCAGCCGGTCATGGAAAAGGTCAGACATCCCACTGCAAGAAACAGAATTCCTCTCTTTAGCCATTTGTTTCTCATTGTTATTCCTCCGTAGTATTCTTCTCAATCAAGATTTATGTCAAACCTATCTTATCGTATTTCCGGCATTTTCGCAAGAGTTTCCTTTAAAATATTACAAAATTATTAATTTTTCATAGAAATAAACTTTTAGAGAAAAAAAGAGAACCCAAACCAGTGGTTCAGATTCTCTCTTTTGCTGAAGAAATTTATGCTTCTTCCATTTTGATGATTTCTTTTTTGTTGTAGCTTCCGCAAGCTTTGCATACTCTGTGAGGCATCATTAAAGCACCACATTTGCTGCATTTTACTAAGTTTGGAGCGCTCATTTTCCAGTTTGCTCTTCTTTTATCTCTTCTTGCTTTGGAAGATTTATTTTTTGGACAGATGGACATAGGTTACACCTCCTTAAATTTGCTAAATATATCACTGATTACCGCCATTCTGGGGTCTGGCACTGACTGGTCACAGTCACAGGAGCCTTCATTTAAATTCATCCCACATACAGGACAAATTCCCCGGCAGTTATCCTTACATAGAACCCTTAAAGGCCAATGGATTAAAATCTCATTATGCACTAACTGCTCTACGTCCAGGCTGCAACCTGTGACATAATTAATTTCATCTAAGTCTTTTATCCTGTCTTCCTTTGAAGCCTTCATATCCAACTCCTCTTCCAGATGAATGGTAAAGGTTGTGGGAACATCCTTCAGACATTTATCACAGGGAATTGCTACGGTAACAGCACCGTCGGCTTCTAATTTCAAAACCTTCTTTCCACTGTTGGTAATCCGAATGGAAACAGGCTTCTTCTCAACAATAGGAAAAGTTCCTAATTTTGATTGAAAGGAATCCATGGAAACAGGTGCTTCTACAACCTGTGTCTTTCCTTCCAGGGATAAAATTTCTGATAAATCAATTAGCATAATAGTCTCCTAATCACACCTTGTAAATTATACATAGTGTTCTACGGTTTGTCAACCATTATTTTTCATCTTATTTCTGAACCAGAGCTGCTGTTTCCTGGCAGATAGCTAATTCTTCGTTGGTAGGAACGATTGCTACGGTTACTTTGGAATCTGGTGTAGAGATTACTTTGTTCTCTCCTCTTGTCTGGTTTGCTTCTTCATCCAGAGTAACGCCCAGATAGCTCAGTCCTTTTACAACTGTTTCTCTTACAGGAATTGCATTTTCACCAATACCACCGGTAAAGGCAATAGCATCTACACCGTTCATAGCTGCTGCATAAGAACCAATGTATTTAATAATTCTGTAGCACAGGCAGTCAATGGCACGTTTTGCATCTTCATTGCCCTGTTCTCTTGCTTCATTTAAGTCACGGAAATCACTGGAAAGTCCTTTGGAAAGTCCCAGAAGGCCGGATTTTTTATTCAGGATATTTACCATTTCTGTAACATCAATGTTTTCTTTTTTGCAGATAAAATCTAAAACTGCAGGATCCAGGTCACCGGAACGTGTTCCCATAACCAGGCCTTCCAGTGGTGTAAGACCCATAGAAGTATCTACACATTTGCCATTTACAACTGCACTGATAGAAGAACCATTACCTAAGTGCGCAACAATCACTTTGGAATTCTCTGGATCTAAGCCTAAAAATTTAATCGTTTCTTTAGAAACAAATCTGTGAGAAGTTCCATGGAAACCGTATTTACGAACTTTATATTTGTCATAATATTCATATGGAATTGCATACATATATGCTTTTTCCGGCATGGTCTGATGGAAAGCAGTATCAAATACAGCTACGTTTGGTTTTCCTGGCATTAATTCCATACATGCGCGGATACCCATTAAGTTTGCCGGGTTGTGAAGAGGTCCTAAGTCACAGCATTCCTCAATAACAGAAATAACTTCGTCATTAATAATGCAGGAGTCAGAAATCTTAGCTCCTCCATGGAGTACACGATGTCCGATTGCTTCTACTTCATCTAAGCTCTTTAATACACCTGTTGTTGGATTTACCAGAGCATCCAGAACCAGTTTGATTGCTTCTGTATGAGTAGGCATAGCAGCCTCTGTTACTTCCTTTTCTCCGCCTGTTGGCTGATATACCAGTCTTCCGTCAATACCAATACGCTCACACAGACCTTTTGCTGCTACAGCTTCTGTCTCAGAATTAATCAACTGGAATTTCAGGGATGAACTTCCACAGTTTACTACTAATACGTTCATGTTTTTTCCTCCGATATCATTAGATATTTTATACAGACTGCTCTGTAATTATGGGTCAGATAAACCCATGCTTGGTATTATTATACAACCTTTTTTCAAGACAAACAAGAGAAGGTTTCGGGTTTTTATGGAAAAGACTTCTAAATCTTGTATTCTTTTCAAAACATAAAGGATTCGTTTTCTCTTTAATCATTTTCCTCCCTCTGAAACTCCAGAATATCTCCCGGCTGACAGTCTAAAGCCTCGCAAATTGCATTTAGCGTAGAAAAACGGATTGCACTCACCTTACCTGTTTTTATTTTTGATAAATTAACATTTGCAATTCCTACTTTTTCAGATAGTTCGTTCAGACTTATTTTTCTGTCTGCCATCATTCTGTCAAGTCTTAGAATAATTGCCATTTTCTCACACTCCTATAATGTCTCATCTACTTCTGCCTGCAAGCTGATTCCATATTCAAAAATGAGAAGCAATAAATACAAAAGGGCAATAAATATCAAATTATACAGTAACGAAGAAATATCCCACACTTTCCAAACTGGCAGCAAAGCTACGATTAGAGACCACTTAATCACTTTTCTCAATTGTTGGGTAATATCTTTTTGAAATGGTGTTGCGTTCTTTTCAATGAGCTTCAATAAATTCTTAATATCAACGGATAAAATTAATGTTGCCAAAAGAAGTAATGTAAAGCTGCCTAAAATAAGTTTTACATCTATTGGTGTTATGCTCTGTTGAAGAATTTTCGCAAACACATCAACCAAATATGGACCCGCTTCACCTCTTAATATCAAAATTGTTATTGGAAATCCTAAAAACACCAGTCCGATTACATCCACAAGAATAAACACCATAAAAATATTTTTTAATATTTTAGCCAGTTTCGTAATTTTTTCGTACTTCATAATCATCTCTCCCTTCATTTTACATCTTAATTGCAGGTTTCACTTTTTATTTATTACAATTCAGGATTATAAATCAAAGGTAAATCAAAATTATTGCCACATCTAGTCTCTCTTATAGTGTTTCATCTATTTCTTGTTGTAACTCACAACCATAGTCAAAGATGAGAGAAATACAATACAAAATAAGGGCAAATACGGCACATATAAAGAATGATGAAAATGTTATCTTAAATACAGAGAGTACGGAAAATACAGCGAACAATAGAACAAACAACGCTATTTTTCGTATCTGAGCAGCGGTTGTATCTGTAAAAGGAGAATTTCCTTTTCCGATACACCCAAATATTCTTTTGGCATAATAGAAAGCTAAAAAGATACAGATAAACTCTCCAAGACAGCAGATGAAAAAGAATACGCATTGTCCAAAGCTAAGAGTTTGACCTGCTTTAATAGCAGTTTCCCACGTTTCTTGGAATATCTCCGGCGAAAAAAGTTGAGCGCAGACAAAAACCATAATTCCTGCAAGCAACAGTATACTCATTATACCGAAAATAATACAGCCAACATTAAGAAGTATGGATATAAAATAAGCAGATTTTTTTAATTTTTTTTCTTTCATGACTAAAAGCTCCTTTCATTTCTTAATACATAGTATAGCATTCTTTTTATCTTTGTCAATTATTTTTTAATGATAAACATTAAATATTTTATTATTATTGTTATCAGTAGGTAAATAGCATTTTCTAACTTTACATTTCTTCCCCAATCCGGTTATAATATCTCACAGAAAACGAACCATTTGTTTCTCCCCTGAACCATGTAAAAGAAAGGAATCTCATCATGAAAAAAGCGGTAGGAATCATAGCAGAATATAACCCATTCCACAATGGACATGCTTATCAAATAGAACAGTCAAAGAAATTAACTAAAGCAGATGTTGCGGTAGTTCTTATGAGCGGAGATTTCGTGCAACGTGGTACTCCTGCCCTTTTTTCCAAACATGAGCGGGCAAACATGGCGCTCCTTGGCGGCGCTGATATTGTTCTGGAACTTCCAGGCTCTTATGCCTGCAGCAGCGCCGAATATTTTGCCAAAGGCGGTGTAGGGATTTTTCATGCCTTAAATTGCATAGAATTTCTCTCCTTTGGGAGCGAATCCGGCAGCCTGGAATCTTGTAGATGCATAGCAGAAATTCTAAAGGAAGAACCGGAAACTTATCAGCAGGAACTGAAAAAAAAACTAAAGCAAGGGCTTTCTTTTCCTTCTGCCAGAAAAGCTGCCCTCAAAACATATTGTCAGAGACACTCCCTTGCCCTGGATGAAAATTTTCTGGACCAGCCTAATAATATTCTGGGAATTGAATATTGCAAAGCACTCCTGGCCCTGAACAGTTCTATAAAACCTGTGACCATAGAGCGCAAGGGAAGTTCTTACCACAGTACCGATTTATCTTCCCTTTACCCCAGTGCTTCTGCTATCAGAACTGCCCTAAAGGAGACAACTTCCGCTGAAAAAATTTCTGGTTCTGAAACTGTGTTTTCCTCCTTATCCGCAGCGCAGCCTCAACCTGTCTGGAATTATATGCAAAAGCTTCTTGCCAGAGATACACTCATAGAGGAAAATGACTTTTCTCTCCTATTGAAATACCAGCTTATGCAGCATACACCGGAAACACTCTGCCAATATGCAGACCTTTCCCCTGATTTATCCAGACGGATTTATAGGCAGTTGAACAAATTTGCATCCTTTTCCCAATTTGTCTCTCTCTTAAAGACAAAGGAATTGACCTATACCAGAATCAGCCGAGGGCTGCTTCATGCACTCCTTGGCATCACCCCTGCCATGGAAAATCTGACACCTTCTTATGTAAGGCTTTTGGGATTTCGCAGAGAAAATTCTGATTTTCTCAGGATCATGCAGAAAAACAGTCAGATTCCTATCATTACAAAAGGAGCAGACTATAAGAAAGCGCTGGATTCTTCTGCCTGTGGTGTTTTTGAAAAGGATTTATTTCTGTCCGATTTATACGAATCTGTAAAAAGCACAAAAAAACAGACCGCCTTTGTCAATGATTTACAAAAGCCGCCTGTTATTTTATAAAGAGTAATCCTTATGCAGAAATCTGGCCTGCTGCTGTTTGCTTTCTTTTTTTCTCAGCAGGCAAAAGATTTTTATACCGATAGACGCTGAGCATCAAGCCCAAAAGCATGTAAAACACCACCAAATTAGAGCCTCCTGAGGAGAAAAATGGGAGAAAGCTGCTTACAATAGGTGGAATAAAACCAAAACAAACCAAGAGATTGATACAGGTTTCGCCAAGAATTACCAGTACACAGGCAAATCCTACCATTCTCCCCAACTGATTTTTTTGCTTTCTTGTAATGGCAAACCCTTTTACTGCTACTGCAAGAACCAGAGCCACCAACAAGACTGCTGCCAGAATTCCGTATTTTGCACTGATGAAAGGAAAAATATAATCACCATTATAAGATTCTACATTTTCCATAAGTGTTCCAGAAAAGTTTCCCGGTCCTAACAGTCGGGATTCTCCCATATAGTTTCTCAGAAAATAATACATGGAATTTTGAGGAAGTTCTTTCTGCCCCAGATAAACAGCCAAACGCTCCATCTGATAAGGCGCAAACCATTGGAGTTTCATTCCCAATCCCAGCACCAGCGCGGGCAAGAACAAAATGCCGCTCCAAATCCCTGTCAGCGCGGGAAACTTTCTCACCTGAAACCACCCTTTTCCTACTGCTGTTGACAGTAAAATCCCCTGCAAAATCAACAGCATTCCGGCGAAAAGCGGCTGTAGCATATAAATTCCTAAAACCACAGGAAGAAGCATCCATAATACCGCTTTTAGAAGCGCTTTGTATCCCCTTCCATAATAGGAATATAAAATCCCTCCATAAACAGGAACAGCTAAAAACAATACAGCAGTCAGGGACACAGAAGGTAAAATCCCTATTTGAAGCCACGCAGAACTTCCGTTGACCGGCATTGCCCCTCCAAAGAAAATAGCAGAAAACATCAAGGCACCGCCCACAGCAGCAATCTTTTTTCCGTGTTTTCCAAGAAAACTATAGTCCAGACGATACACTGCCAGCATGAGACATAATCCCAGTACCACATGAAAAATATGTCTGAAAATATAAGAATTCCCTAATTCCGGATTTTCCCTGCCAATGAGCACCTGAATGAGAATACTAAAAAAACTGAGAACAGCCAAAATTCCAATCATCCCCCAGGATATCTGCGGTTTATGAATAGCATCCAGAGCGATTCCGGTCTCTATGGGATTCCCCATATCTTTCACCGCCTCCTCCATTGCCAGAGTTTCCTCCATGCCCTTATCCAGATTTTCTTCATATTGTTCCAAAATATGCCCGCGTATTTCCTGTTCTACCAGCTTTTTTGCAGGTTTGCAACGGATTTGTTCCAATAAAGCCTTCATGTATTCTTCCATCTGTCATCCCTCCCATCCTAAAACTCCTGTCACTGCCTGGGAATATTCCTTCCACTCTGTTTCCTTTTCCTGCAAAAGCTTCCTGCCTGCTTTTGTGATGGAATAATATTTACGAACCTTTCCCAAAGCCTCCTGCTCATAAGATTCCAGAAGATTCTTCTCCTCCAGACTATGTAGCAGAGGATATAAAGTTCCTGCCTTTAATTCAAACACATTTTCTGAGCGTTCCCGCAACACAGAAATCATTTCATATCCATACATATCCTGCTCTGATAATAATTTCAACAGCAACATGGTCATGCTGCCGGAAACCAGATTCTTGCTTACTGCCATGCTTTGTCCTCCTTTTCCATTTTAATCTTATATAGGATTTCTATATATTTGTTATCTATATAATATATTGTTTACCTATATATGTCAATGATTTTTTTATTGCAATCAAATCATAAAGATACTTTTTTCCATCTGCATCATGACGTACCAACATTCATTGTCAAAAAAACCTCCAAATCCCAGAAAACATTTTTCATGTTTCCCAGAATCCAGAGGGTTTTCTTTCGTATGTGCTTACTCTTAATTCTTAAAGCTATGAATCGGTGCAGGAATCCTGCCCTTTCTGTTTACAAAATTCTCACAGGAATATGGATTCACCGGCATAATAGGCGCATATCCTAAAAGTCCGCCAAACTCTACAGTCTCTCCCACTCCT
Organism: Bacillota bacterium; assembly: GCA_902363515.1. GTDB lineage: Bacteria > Bacillota > Clostridia > Lachnospirales > Lachnospiraceae > Blautia. The sequence continues at coordinate 224,865 of CABJAN010000002.1, forward strand.
TTTCCAATGACCGGAATCAGACGTACTGCTGTGGTTTTCTGATTCACCATACCAATAGCGCACTCATCTGCAATAATACCTGCAATGGTGGTTGCCTTGGTATCTCCCGGAATGGCAATCATATCCAGTCCCACAGAGCAAACACAAGTCATAGCTTCCAGCTTCTCAATGGTAAGAGCATTTGCCACAACAGCATCAATCATGCCCTGGTCTTCACTGACCGGAATAAAGGCGCCGCTTAATCCTCCTACATAGGAAGAAGCCATGACACCGCCTTTTTTCACCTGGTCATTTAAGAGAGCCAGAGCAGCGGTGGTTCCCGGCGCCCCTGCATATTCTACGCCGATTTCATGAAGAATATCTGCCACACTGTCGCCAATGGCAGGGGTAGGCGCCAGGGATAAGTCAATAATACCAAAGGGAATCCCAAGACGTTTGGAAGCCTCCTGCGCCACCAACTGTCCCACTCTGGTCACTTTAAAAGCTGTTTTCTTAATGGTTTCGCAAAGGGTTTCAAAGTCTTTTCCTCTTACCTGCTCCAGCGCAGTTTTTACAACACCCGGACCGGAAACACCTACATTAATAATAGCGTCTGCCTCCGTTACCCCATGGAAAGCCCCTGCCATAAATGGGTTATCATCCGGCGCATTGCAGAATACTACCAGCTTGGCGCAGCCCAGAGAGTCCTGTTCTTTGGTGGCATGGGCTGTTTCCAGCACAATATCTCCCATAAGACGGACTGCATCCATATTGATACCTGTTTTGGTGGAGCCTAAGTTAATGGAACTGCACACCCGCTCTGTGGCAGCCAGGGCTTCCGGAATAGAACGGATTAGCAGTTCATCAGCTCTGGTCATGCCTTTGCAGACTGTAGCAGAATAACCACCAATAAAGTTCACACCCACTTCCTTTGCCGCTTTATCCAAAGTCTGAGCCAGGGTCACAAAATCCTCCGGTGATTTGCAGGCAGCGCCGCCGATTAAGGCAATGGGCGTCACAGAAATACGTTTATTTACCACTGGAATTCCAAATTCCTTGGAAATATCTTCCCCTGTTTCCACCAGATATCTGGCAAGACGGGTGATTTTTTCGTACACCTTCCGATTTACCTGCTGTAAATCAGAATCAATGCAGTCTAATAAGCTGATACCAAGGGTAATGGTACGCACATCCAGGTTTTCCTGCTCAATCATTTTATTGGTCTCATTGACCTCATACATATTAATCATAGTTTTCATCCTGTCCTTTCCACGGCTGCCTTAAATACGGTGCATTTTTGTAAAAATATCTTCCAGTTGTACACGAATCACTACGCCGATTTCTTTTCCCACAGCATCCAGTTCCTCTACAATCACACTGAGTTTTTTCGCAGCCATGCTGGTATCAGTAATCATCATCATATTAAAATATCCATCTACAATAGTCTGGGAAATATTTAAAATATTAATATTGTTTTCTGCCAGATAGGTACATACCCTTGCAATAATTCCTACGGTGTCTTCTCCTACAACTGTGATAATGGTTTTCTTCATGATTTTGCTCCTTTGTCTGTTTTTTCTTAAACTATCACCATTTCAGAAATCTGCTCTCTGTGTGCAACAGTGATTTTAAAATCTCTGGAATTCCACGGATTTTCTCCCATGGTCACTTCTGAACATACGGTTTCATATGCCAGAGCCTCATAATTATTTTCCCTGCTTAAATGCCCTAAAAACACAGCTTTCATCTGATCATGAAGCAATCTACATAAAAGCCGCCCTGCAGTTTCATTGGACAGATGTCCCCGGTTGCCCAAAATTCTCTGCTTCAGATAATATGGATAACTTCCAACCTGAAGCATATTCACATCATGATTTGCCTCCAGAAGCAATACATCCAGACCGGATAATTTCTGGACTATGTACTCATCATAATATCCCAGGTCTGTGGCAATCCCTGCCGACTTATTCCCCTGATTAATCCGGTATCCCACCGGCTCTGCCGCATCGTGGGAAATGGTAAAGGGCTGCACCTGCAAGTCGCCAATGGTATAGGTCTGGTCTGCCTCAATAGGTCTGAATAACCCTTCCGGCATCTTCCCAAGGGTACTCATGTTTTCCATTGCCTTCATGGTTCCTCTGGTACAGTAAATAGGAATTTTATGCTTTCTGGAAATCACCCCAAGCCCTTTGATATGGTCAGAATGTTCATGGGTAATCAGAATCCCGTCACACTCCCCTGTGGTGCGGTCAATGCTTTGAAGCCCTTCTTCAATGCGCTTCCCGCTGATTCCCACATCCACCAGAAGGCTGGTGGTATCACTTCCCACATAAATACAGTTGCCGCTGCTTCCGCTGGCAATACTACATAAATTCATAATACATTCTCATCCTTCGCTCAATTTGAAGATAGGTATAAGCTACATCCTCACTATTGTAAATCTGGAAGTCACAGCGGGATTCAAATTCCTCTTCAGAGAGCTGATTTTTCATCAAACTCTCAATTTTTTCATCGGAATATCCCCTGTCGTGTCTAAGACGTTCCTTCCTGACTTCTTTTTCGCAATAAATATACCACACCTCATCACAAATTTCATCATATTTTTCTTCCAGAAGCAATGCTGCTTCTATAAAAAAGAATTCTGTTTCTTCCTTTCTGGAACGCTCTATCTCTTTTACAATATATCGGTACACAGCCGGATGCACAATATCATCCAGCTTTTTCAGCATATCCGGCTGCTGAAAAACAATAGAGGCAATGGCCTGTCTGTCCAGTGAGGTGTCCTCTTTTACAACCCACTCTCCAAACAGCTCTATGATTGGTTCATAACACTCTCTTCCAGGCATCATAAGCAAATGGCCTACTTCGTCTGCCTTTACCACTCTGGAATCAAAATGCTCCTCCAGATAATTTAACACTGCGCTTTTTCCGGAACCTACACCGCCGGTTACTCCTATAATTCTCATAAGCCCTGCCTCCTTTGTATACGCTATTTTGCCTCATACCAGTTATTGCCGGTATGCATATCAATCTCCAGAGATACAGATAAGGCTGCCGCCCCTTTCATCTCTTCCTCCAGAATTTTTGAAACCTCCTGGATCTCCTCTTTGGCTGTTTCAATGAGCAGTTCATCATGCACCTGCAAAATAAGTCTGGATTTTAAGTTTTCTTCCTTTAATCTCTTGTGTACCCGAATCATGGCAATTTTAATAATATCTGCCGCGGTTCCCTGAATAGGGGAGTTCATGGCAACCCGCTCTCCAAAGGAACGCTGCATAAAATTGCTGGATTTCAATTCCGGCACCGGACGGCGGCGGCCAAACATGGTGGTTACATAGCCTTCTTCCTTGGCGTGTTCTACCAGTCCATCCAGAAATCCTTTGATTTTCGGATAAGTCTCAAAATAATTTTCAATATACTGTGCAGCCTCTTTTCTGGTAATACTTAAATCCTGGCTCAGGCCAAAAGAACTGATACCATACACAATACCGAAATTCACTGCCTTGGCATTTCTCCTCTGCAGAGGCGTTACCTCTTCAAAAGGAATATGAAAAACCTGAGAAGCTGTCATTCTGTGAATATCCTGGGCTTCCCGATAAGCCTGAATCAGCTTTTCATCTCCTGACATATGAGCCAGTACACGCAGCTCAATCTGGGAATAATCTGCATCCAGAAAAACAAAGCCCTCTTTTGGGATAAAAACCTTCCTCAAAAGCCGCCCAAGCTCAGTCCGGATAGGGATATTCTGCAAATTTGGCTCTGTGCTGCTGATTCTTCCTGTGGCGGTAATGGTCTGATTAAAGGTAGAATGAATCCTTCCCCCTGCATCAATATAATTGGCTAACCCATCTGCATAGGTAGATTTCAATTTGGTTAACTGGCGGTATTCCAGAATATCTGCCACAATTTTATGCTCCGGAGCCAGTTTATCCAACACATCCGCTGCTGTGGAATATCCTGTTTTTGTTTTCTTTCCTCCAGGCATCTGAAGCTTTTCAAATAAGATCACACCTAACTGCTTGGGAGAGTTAATATTAAATTCCTCTCCTGCCTGTTCCCAGATAAGCTTTTCCAGTTCCTCAATACGCACCTGAAGCTGCTGTCCGTATTCCTTCAATTCCTCTGCATTGACCCGGATTCCTTCTTTTTCCATGTCCGATAAGGTAAACAGCAGGGGCATTTCCATATCCATAAACAAGGTTTTCATGCCCGTTTCTTCCAGCGCTTTTAACAAGGGCTCTCTGGATTTCAAGGCCGCATAAGCCATATAACAGATGCTCTTTGCCAGAGCTTCCTCCTGTTCTGCAGCAGCCTTCTCATAAGATAATTTTCCCAGCAAGTCCTCTTTCGCCGGAAGCATTTCTCCCAGATATTCCTTTGCAATATCATCATAGGTGTATTCTGATTTCAATGGGTTCAAAAGATAAGCCGCCAGTCCTGCATCAAACATGGAGGTATGCTGCTGCAAGTCCATGTATTTTAACATGCTCTTTATATTTAAAGAAGAAATCTCACCCAGGCTCTGACACAATTCCTGAGCCTTTTCCAGTAAATAAGACTCCGTAATAAATCCCTGAGGCAAAACCGCAAACGTAGCAGTCTCTTCCCCGTCTTCCCATGCCAGACCAAGCCCCAGAACTCTGTCTTTTTCCTCTAAAAGTTCCAAACCAAGCTCTGGTTTTTGAGACGCCTCTTCCATAAGTTTTTCTGCCTCTGTCCAGTCTGTAACAGCGGTAACATTTATGGCAATTTTCTGTTCTGCCCCTCCATGTTCAAACCTGGAAAGGAAATTTTTAAACTCTAATTCCTTAAAAAACTCATAGGCCTCCTCTGTAAATAAATCATGAATTCTGGCCTCTTCCCAGTCATATTCAACCGGACTGTCAATATTAATGGTGGCTAATTTCTTACTTAAAACTGCCAGATCATAATGCTCTAAAAAGGCATTTTTCGCCTTATTTGGCTTAATCTCCTCCACATGAGCATAGGCATTTTCTACATTTTTATATTCTAGCAAAAGCTTTGTGGCGGTTTTCTCTCCCACCCCCGGAAGTCCCGGAATATTATCCGCAGTATCTCCCATTAAAGCCTTTAATTCTATAATCTGCAAAGGACTTAACTGATATTTCTCCTGTACGTCTTTTGCGAAATAATCTTCTATGGTTGTTTTTCCGCCTTTTGTCTTGGGGATCCGAATGCAGATATGGTCAGTTGCCAGTTGAAGCAAATCCCGGTCTCCGGATAGCACGGTGACATCCATGCCTTTTGCTTCGCTTCGCTTTGCCACGGTTCCCAGTAAATCATCTGCTTCGTACCCTTCCTTGCTGATAATTGCAATACCCATAGCTTTTAGCACATCCTTCATAACCGGAACCTGTTCCCGAAGTTCCGAAGGCATGGGCTTTCTGGTACCCTTATAGGCATCATACATTTCATGGCGGAAGGTAGGCGCAGGAAGGTCAAAGGCTACGGTAAGATAATCCGGCTTTTCCTCCTCCAGCATCTTAAATAAAATATTTAAAAACCCATAAATAGCATTGGTGTGAAGTCCTTCAGAATTGGTTAAATCCGGAAGTCCATAAAATGCCCTGTTTAATATACTATGTCCGTCAATGAGCAGGATTTTTTCCCTCATGTTGTTCTCCTTTATGCTTTCATTTTTCCTGCATACGCAAGATTGCCTCCGTAAGAAGGCGTTTAAACTCCGATGCTTTTTTGTCTGCAATATCCTGTACTTCCTTATGATTTAAAGGCGTATCGCTCATGCCGCAGGCAAGGTTGGTGATACAGGAAATGCCGCAGATTTTCATGCCACAGTGATTGGCTGCCACTGCTTCACAGGCAGTACTCATACCCACTGCATCTGCCCCCAGAAGTCTGCACATCCGCACCTCTGCCGGGGATTCATAGTTTGGTCCTGTAAGTTGGATATAAACACCTTTTTGAAGAGCAATTCCTAAATCTCCTGCTGTTTCTTCCAACAAATTCTGTAATTCTTTGTCATAAATCTGGCTCATATCACTGAACCGTTCCCCCAGTTCTTCCACATTGGCTCCAATGAGAGGAGATGGAACAAAAGAGGAAATCTGATCTGTAATCATCATAAAATCACCTGGGTGAAAGTCAAAATTTACGCCTCCGGCTGCATTGGTAAGAAACAGGATTTCAGCTCCCAGAAGTTTCATAAGCCGCACAGGAAGCACTACATCGGTCATGGCATAGCCTTCATAATAATGCACTCTTCCCTGCATAATCACCACAGGCACAGGCCCCACATAGCCGAAGATGAATCTCCCTTTATGCCCCGGTACTGTGGATACCGGAAATCCTTCTATCTCTTCATAAGGAAGAATCTTCTCTATCTGGATTTCCTCTGCATAATCTCCAAGACCAGAGCCCAGAACCAGAGCTACCCTGGGTACAAAATCTGTACGCTTTCTCACACTTTTGTAACAGCGTTCCAACTTTTCATATACTGGATTCATTTAATATCCCTCTTTTCTTCTTTGCTTACGCAGCAAATACCGCTTTTCGCCGCCTTCCCACTCTGCCTTTTCCGATTCTGTCTCTACCACTAATCCTGGAACAGAAACAGGCACATGGTTTTCATTTACAGCAACCATAACCACATAAGCACGATTAATCATTTTTCTCATACCGTGGCGGTCCTCCACATAGGTATCTACCCGCACCTCCATGGAAGTACGTCCCACATAGGTAATCCTGCCTCTTAGAACAATCACATCATCCACAGTAGCTCCTTGCTTAAAATTCAGATTATCAATGGCTGCTGTTGTAATATCTTGTTCACTGTGCCGCATTGCCACAATACTGGCAACCTCATCTATCCAACTCATGAGCTGTCCGCCAAACAGATTTCCATATCCGTTTAGATACTTAGGTCTCATAAGATAAGTCTGTTCTGTCAAAGAATCCTCTACACGTTTCTTCATGTCTTCACCACTCTTCTGTTTTTTGTGCAATATTGGCCTGGATTGCACTTAGTGCAACCATTATACCACAGGAAATGCAAAAAAGACAGGCAGGACGCCTATCTTTTTCGCAATCTTCTTTACAGTGCAGCCAGAAATCTCTTAAATGCTTTTCTGCCTTCTTCTGTACATTTATATACTCCTGCATCTTCCAGAACGTGGACAAATACCTGTCCCACCTCTTCCTGGAGGATTTCCATGACATTTTCTCTGGTAATGTTTTCATATTTTGGCAGGAAGGCTTTTACCCATTCTGCATGTTTTTCAAGGGCGGCATCTTTGGCAGGGTCTTTTCCTTCCAGGATGCACTCTGCAAGTCCCTCCAGCTCTGTTTTCAGTCTGGCAGGAAGCACAGCCAGTCCCATAACTTCAATAAGACCAATATTTTCTTTCTTAATATGATGATACTGGGCATGAGGATGATAAACCCCCAGTGGATGTTCCTCTGTGGTAATATTATTTCTAAGGGTTAAATCCAGTTCAAAGAACTCCCCTTTCTTTCTGGCGATTGGAGTAATGGTGTTATGTGGTTCTCCCTCTGTCTCTGCAAATACAAAGGCTTCTTCATCTGTATAACCTCTCCATACTTCCAGCACATGACTTGCCAGATCAATAAGACGTTTTTCATCTTTGCTGCGGATACGTAGAACAGAAAGAGGCCACTTCACAATCCCTGCTTCCACATCTTCATAACCTGGAATAGTCACCAGTTCTTCCATTGGAGCCTTCTCCATGGCAAAAGTATAGTGCCCGCCCTGGAAATGATCATGGCTTAAAATAGAACCGCCTACAATCGGAAGGTCTGCATTAGAGCCCAGGAAATAATGAGGGAACAATTTTACAAAATCAAAGAGCTTCACAAAGGTGTTCCGTTCAATCTTCATAGGCACATGCTGTCCATTAAACACAATACAGTGCTCATTGTAATAAACATAAGGAGAATACTGGAAGCCCCATGGACAGTCATTGACTGTAATAGGAATAATTCTGTGATTCTCTCTGGCCGGATGGTTCATTCTGCCCGCATAACCCTCATTTTCCATACACAACAGGCATTTTGGATAGCTGCTCTGTTTTGCATTTTTTGCTGCTGCAATGGCTTTTGGATCTTTCTCCGGTTTAGACAGATTGATGGTAATATCAATGGTGCCATAAGGACTGTCCACTGTCCATTTTCTGTCTTTTTTAATACGGTAACGGCGGATATAATCACTGTTCTGACTTAACTGATAAAAATAATCCGTAGCAGCTTCCGGGCTTTCCTCATATTTTTTCCAGAAGGTTTCCTGTACCTGGGCTGGTCTTGGCATGAGGCAGTTCATAATTTTAGTATCAAACAAGTCCCGGCATCCAATACTGTCCTCAATGATTCCTCTCTGAACCGCTTCATCTAACAGGCCTTTTAAAATCTGCTCCAGATCCTCACAAACCGGCGCTTCTGCCGGCTCTGTATACTCATCCTCCCGGAACAAATCCAACAATAAATTAATGGTATAATTCCGCTCACATGCAGGCACTAATCCGGTTCTTAATCCATATTCCACCAAATCTCTGATATTTTTATTTAACATGGCTCTATCCCTTTCTGTTATGCGATTCTTCTGCTTCCGTCACCGATTTCTACCACATAGAAATCTGCTGCATAGCCGATTTCTTTTTCATAGATTTCGCCTACATTTTTAATAAATCCATCAATGGCTTCTTCCTTCACAATACTTACCGTACATCCGCCAAAACCAGCTCCTGTCATACGGGAACCAATGACACCCTCCTGTTTCCACGCTGCTTCCACCAGAGTATCCAGTTCTTTTCCGGTAACTTCATAGTCATCTCTTAAAGAAACATGAGAAGCATTCATTAACTTACCAAAAGTTTCCAAATCACCCGCCTTTAAGGCAGCAACCGCTTTGATGGTTCTCTGATTTTCATAAACCGCATGTTTTGCTCTCTTACGGCATACCGGATTCTGAATGGCATCCTGAACTTGTTCAAACTGTTCCTCCGTCAGTTCTCCAAGAGCCTTAATATCCATCTGTTTCTGAATATCTGCCAGTGCTTCTTCACACTCTGCACGACGTTCATTGTACTTGGAATCTGTGAGTTTTCTCTTCTTGTTGCTGGCTGCAATCACAATCTTAGCGCCTTTCATCTCAATGGGTGCATACTCATAACTCAAATCACCGGTATCCAGGAAAATTGCCTGATTTTCCTTTCCCATGGCAATGGCAAACTGATCCATAATTCCACAGTTCATGCCATTGAACCGGTTTTCCGCATACTGTCCCAGCAAAGCCAGGTCAATCATGGAAAGCCCTTCAAATCCGTAGAGATCAACTAAAATCACGCCCATTAAAAGCTCTACAGAAGCAGAAGAAGAAAGGCCGGATCCATTTGGAATGTTTCCATACATAACCATGTCAAAACCGGTTGGAGCCTCGTAACCTTTTTCCTTAAATGCCCACACAACGCCTTTCGGATAATTTGTCCAGTTTGCCTCTTCATGGTATACCAGGTCATCCAGGCTGGTTTCAAAAACGCCCATTTTGCTGAAGTTTTCAGAATAGAAACGGATTTTGCGGTCCTCTCTTTTTCTGGCTGCCCCGTAAGTACCAATGGTCAAAGCACAGGGAAATACATGACCTCCATTGTAATCTGTATGCTCACCAATCAGGTTTACGCGTCCCGGAGAAAAATAAGAACGAATATCTCCCTCTGCTCCAAATAATTCCTGAAATCTCTCCAATACTTTTTGCTGCATTTGTTTACCCTCCCAATGGTTTTTTATTTTCAAAACATCTTTTGTGTTTTAATTCATTTTTTATGTTCATAATGAAATTATAACACAGAAATTCGCCTTGTAAAGCCTTTTTTAGAAATTCTTTTCGTATTTCAATTTCATGACTAAGTCCTGAGGATAATCACCAAAAGAACTGCCAAAAATATTCACTCCGCCAATGTGCCGGGCATCTTCCCGGATTCCGATTTTTACAGAAATATAGTCTCCCTCTGCCAGATGATATTCCCCCAGTTTTCTGTCACTGACTTTGTTGTTGTCTAAATAGGTTCCCGTAGCATCAATATACCACTGTTTCAGATTTCCATACTGACTGTTTTTGTCCTCCCACCAGTCCGGGTTCAGTTTTCCCCGTCTACCTCCAAAATCGGAGGGACAGGTCCAGGTTCCGGCTTCTATTCCATTAATCCATAAGGTAATATCAGAGGGACAATCCAGATCATAATCTGCTGTTTCTGAACACAATTCTGCTGAAAACTCCAGAGATTTTACCTCTGCTTTCTGCATCCCTGCATTTGGAAACCGATATTCCAGATACCCGGAAGAAAACCAGATGAGTTTTGCGCTGATTCTTCTTGGGTCATAGAAGCATCTGGGTTCGTCTTCCCCATCAATATATTCCTCATCATTCACCATACCACAGGTAGGCGTAATCTTATAGTCCACATAGCTTCCCACTGGCATGGAAATGACTTCCTCCTGCTCCTCTTCCTTTTTCTCCAAATCCAGAACCAGATGAAACTCCTGAGGAATGCATAATTTCATGGATCCCCGCACCCCTGGTTTTAGTTCTGTGCGAATTAAATCAGCCTCTTCCAGCACCCTGATATTTAATGCAGCAGAAGAAGCGGGAATTCCCAGAATTTCCGCAATCTCATTGACACACAAAGGACCCTTTTGCAAAAGCTCCAGGATTTTAATTCTGCTTTCCGATGATAATGCCTTTCCCAAAGCCATCAGTTCTTTTTCATTTTCCAGTTTTAATAATCTGCTCATTTTGTTCCATCCTCGCTGTTTTCGAACATCTTCTATGTTCATTTTACTCTTGCCTGTGACTCTTTGTCAATGACAAAAAGGCGCCCCAAAAGGAGCGCCCATGCTATACAAACGGTTAGTCAATATTCAGTTTTTGCAAAATATCATCCAGGCTTCCATCATCTAAAAGATACATGGTCTGCCCTGTTTCTTTGAAACGGTCTGTCCATATAATTTCTACATTAATGTCATATAAAATCTTGCTTCCCACACCATAATGGCAATACTCATAAGTCATATGTTCTAATACTCTCTGGATTTCCTCCGGTTTTTCCAGAATCATTTCCTGAGCTGTGTTTCCCATCTCATCCATGGTGGTCAGCCTAATCTGCAGCACTTCCTCTGCCGGAATCTGATCTTCAATTGGGTTTCCAAGTTCTGTTAACATGGCTCTTGTTTCAGAAAAGCCTTCATATATGGGCAAATCCCAGGAAAACATATAATCCTGCTTGGTATTTCCATAGTTCCCGCGTTCCATCTGTTCTGCAACTAAATATCCCAGGATTCTTTCGCCTGCAGCCTCCTCAAAGGTCATCCCTTCTAATTCATTCTTATAAGTCTTATAAAGAATTTCCAATTCATTTCTCTGGACATCCAACTGCATTCTTCTGCCTAATGCATCCGTAACATAAAGAAACTCAATATCCTCTGCATCTGCATAGTAAGTAGGCATAATCTTTTCCCTGTATTCCCAGTTATCATAAATCTTCTGGATATTTGCTAAAACTTCCTCTGTTTCCGGAAGATAATAAGAACGATATACCTTTTTTCCAGACTTCATTTCATAGGCAAGGTCTACATTAACCAGCGTATCAAGACCAAAAGCATCCGCCTCTTCATTTTTGTTGTCTGCATAATATTCCACTCCAATCTGAGCCAAAGCATAGATTGCATCAAAATCTTTCATCCACATCTGGTTATTGTTCACAGCCCCCATCTTTTCATAAGAATTTACAGGATAAGCCATTCTCTCACTGATACTGTTAAATTTTACAGACATGGCCTGAACCTTTCCCTTATCCGGAAGAAAAGAATCCACTCCGGTAATATCCATGCGATATCCCATAATAACCAGCGCCAGAACAGCCAGAATCACTCCGGTAGAAATTTTCGGGCGAATACAGCTTTTAATATCCAGGCTGTATAAAAAGTCAAATGCTGCTGACAATACCAGAGCTACTACGATTGTCCCTGCCACAAACCACACAAAATGATTGCGCATACCAAGGCTGAAAAACAGGGCTGCCAAAAGAGCAATAGGAATAACACAAACAACTTTAATCACAGGCTCCAGCTTTGGAAAGGCAATAGATTTGTGATAGCTTTCAGATGGGCGGATTTTGTAAAGCCACAAATCCAGTGCCAGAAGCACTACCAGCACAATCGCACCGTATAAAACACCATATTGAAGGATTTTCTCTTCTCCGGTATAAATCATCATTCTGTATGCCAGAAACGGGGATAAAAAGTTTTCCTGCATCCCGGAAGAATATACACTTAACGTATCAAAAAAGTGGCTATTCAAACTAGAGTAAGCAGTTTTGATAATGATACCATAAGACATAATCCCCGCAAATCCAAGTACACCGGTAAAAAGATTTCCCGTAAGCATTACCGCCAGCACTGCGGCTGCATAAAACACCAGGAAATACAGCACATTCACCCCAATGGCAATCGCCATAGCCGGTAAAACCTTAGTGGAATTACCTCCATTGAAAGTACCTATCAGATATGTAATACCTGTGGCAATGAGATAAGGCACCAGAAAACTAACCAGGCTGCTTACCAGAGAAACCAGGAACAACACTTCCCTTTTCCATGGAAGGCTGTGATAAAAATCTGTTTTTTCCCCGGAGTACAAATAGAAAAAGCTGGCAAGACCGTAAAGGATGGCAGCTCCTGCCACAACAACCATAACCCAGCTATTGGAACTAAGGCATCCTAAAAATGCTTCCTGAACACTGTTTAAAGAATCCTCCGGAATTTGCACCATCCCTTTTGCCACATCCAGCTCTGTAATACAGTGGATGGGAAGTGCCACCAGAAGCGCCAGGGAAACCAAAATCGTCAGAAACATATGCCTGTGGATGTGATCCCGGATGCCTTTACATAAATAATTTTTTGATGTCATATCCAGCCACCTCCGTTTCGCTGATAAATATTTCTTCCAGTGTCAGAGGAATAGCTTCCGCAAACAATGGATGTTTTTCCTGAATCTTACTCATAATCTCCTCATGGCTGCCCCGCACTACCATAGTAAGAAGGGATAACCGCTTCTCAAACTGCAATACGTCCAGCTCTCCTAACAATTTTTCTTCTTCCTGAATCTCCGGTATCACACACTGCACCTTGTGAATCTGCAGCTTCATCTCCTCTACATCCTTGGAAAGCAGCACACCGCCCCTATGCAAAAGCCCCACATGGTCACAGATATCCTCCAGTTCACGCAAATTGTGGGATGCAATAATCGGAGTAAATTCCCGTTCGGATACTTCATAAGCCAGAATACTCTTGGCTGCCTGACGCATGACAGGATCCAGCCCGTCAAAGGTCTCATCACAAAACAGATATTTTGTTCCCGCACACACACCTAAAATCAAAGCGGCCTGCCTTTTCATACCCTTGGAAAACGTGTTAATCTTGCGTTTTTTATCCAGTCCAAGATTATCTGCCAGCTTATGAAAGCGGGCTTTATCATACCTGGGATAAAAGATCGCATAATAATCAGCCATTTCTTTCATACTTGCATTTTGGAAAAAATAGGCGGTATCCGGCAAAAAAAACAAATTCTCTTTTACTTCCGGATTCTCGTATACCTCTTCCTCATCTATGTAAATCTTCCCGCTGTCTGGTTTCAACACGCCAGAAAGCATACGCAGCAAGGTACTTTTCCCTGCGCCATTGGTACCCGCAAGGCCGAAAATAGAATTGTCCGCAATGGAAAGGGTCACCTCCTGCACTGCCTGCAATTTTCCAAATGCCTTACACAACTTCTCTGTTTTTATCATGTTCTGCCCTCCTCATAGAACTCTGCTGTTTTCTGTAAGCAAAGTTCTTTGGAAACTCCCAGCTCTTTTCCTTCCTGTATAAGTGTTCCAAGTTTTTGAAAAAAAACGGTTTGCTCCTGTTCCTTTAAATCCTGATTCCCCGATACAAAATTTCCTCTGCCTTTTACTGGATAAATAAATCCCTTTTGCTCTAAAATAGTGTACGCCTTCTGTATGGTATTGGGATTAATGGCAAGTTCTGTAGCAAGCGCCCGCACAGAAGGCATCTGAGTATCCGGCTCCATGGCCCCTGTTAAAATAAGTCTTTGAAACCGCTCTACAACCTGTTCATAAATCGGTTTTCGATTCTGATAATCAATGACAATCAATCTGCTTCCTCCTTTCCTGGGCACTGTAGGACACCTGTTTTGTGTGTACTAGGTGTCTTAATACACTATGAGTATAAAAAATCTGGCTGCTCCTGTCAAGAGAAAACCAGATTTTTTATATTTCTTTTAGATTTTATGTATGGGTTTTAAAGTTGTGTTTCCACAAAAATATCATAAATTGCCCGGATAGCAGGCTCAAAATCATCATCCTGTACCCCTACAATGACATTCAGCTCACTGGAACCCTGGTCAATCATCTTCACGTTCACGTTGGCATGAGCCAGGGATGCAAAGATTCTTGCCGCGGTTCCTCTGTTGGAACGCATTCCTCTTCCCACCACTGCGATTAATGCCAGATCGGACTCCAGTTCCATATAATCCGGCTTTACTGCTCTGTGGATTCCTGATATCACCTGCTGTTCTTTTTCTGTAAATTCATCCTGGTGGATAAACACTGTCATGGTATCAATTCCAGATGGAATATGTTCAAAAGAAATCCCCTGTTCTTCCAGTATCTGTAATACTTTCCTTCCAAACCCAATCTCTGCATTCATCATGGATTTTTCAATAAAAAGTGAACAAAATCCTCTTTTTCCTGCAATACCGGTAATGGTATATGGCGGTTTTTTACAGGTATCTTCTACAATCATAGTGCCAGGATCATCCGGCGCATTGGTGTTCTTAATATTAATAGGGATTCCAGCTTTTCGAACCGGAAAAATCGCATCCTCATGAAGCACTGTGGCGCCCATATAGGAAAGCTCTCTTAATTCCCGGTAAGTAATGGTATCAATCACCTTCGGATTCTGGATAATTCTTGGATCTGTTACCATCACCCCTGAAACATCTGTCCAGTTCTCATACAGCTCCACATCCAGGGCGCCGGCAAGAATAGATCCCGTTACATCCGAACCACCTCTGGAAAAGGTTTTAATTTCCCCGTTTTCTTTTGCTCCGTAAAATCCGGGAACCACAGCAGTATCCACACCATTCAAACGCTTCTGCACCAATAATTCTGTAATCTCAGCGTCAAACTGGCCATTTCCATCAAAACGAATCATTTCAGCCGGATCTACAAATTCATAACCCAGATATGCTGCCATTACCTTACCATTTAAGTATTCCCCTCTGGATGCAGCATACTCTTCTCCAATCTGTTTCTGGAAATTTTCCTCAATGATCCTGAAATCTTCTTCCAGAGAAAGGGTAAGCTCCAAACCGTCTATAATTTCCTGGTAACGGCTCTTAATCTCCGAAAGCACTGCCTCAAATTTTCCCCGGTCTGCTGCCCGGTAGCAGGCATATAATAAATCCGTCACCTTAGTATCCTCTGAAAACCGCTTTCCAGGAGCAGAAGGTACCACATATCTTCTGGTTCCGTCTGCACGGATAATGGCTCCTACTTTTTTAAACTGTTCTGCACTGGCAAGAGAGCTTCCGCCAAACTTCACAACTTTTTTCATCTCATTCCCTCCTAGAAATCACATCTTAAATTCTTCTGTCGTATCACTTCTACACTGCAATATAATAACTTGTCTCCCTGGAAAAGTCTAGTATTTTCTAAAAATTTCCTTATATTTTGTTCTTTTAAGAAAGAACAGGCACCTGATGTTCAAGTGCCTGCAAAAGATTACTTATTTCTGCTTCCTCTGTATTTTTCCTCACAATATTTGCACCGGTAAACTTCCTTCGCCGGATCTGCCAGGAAGAAAATCTGATCCAGCTCCTGTTCCACAGAAGTAATACAACGCGGATTTTTGCACCGGATAACATTTTTAATTTCTTTTGGAAGATGAAGTTCCTTTTTCTCAACAATTTTTCCGTCTTTAATAATATTTACGGTAATATTGTGATCAATAAATCCTAAGATATCCAGATTCAGGGTATCAATGGGGCACTCTACTTTAATAATATCTTTTCTTCCCATCTTTGCGCTTCTGGCATTTTTAATAATTGCCACGCAGCAATCCAGTTTGTCCAGTTTCAAATCATGATAAATAGTCATGCTCTTTCCGGCTTTGATATGGTCCAGAACTACGCCTTCATTTAACTGTCCTACATTTAACATAAATCTACCCCCATTCCCAACAAACTAAGCATCAACGCCTGGCGTACATAAACGCCATACTGTACCTGTTTAAAGTAAGCTGCTCTTGGGTCAGAATCCACTTCTACAGAAATTTCGTTTACCCTGGGAAGAGGATGCAGCACCAGCATGTCCGGTCCTGCCAAATCCATTTTGGCCTTATCCAGAATATAAAAGTCTTTCATTCTCACATAATCTTCTTCATTAAAGAACCGTTCCTTCTGCACGCGGGTCATGTACAGTAAATCCAGTGTAGGAATAGCGTCTTCCAGACGTTCCATCTCTGCAAACTCATGTCCGCTGGCACGCAGCACATCCTCCCGGATATAATCAGGGATTTTCAGTTCTTCCGGAGAAATCAGGACAAACTTCACACCCTCATAGCGAACCAGAGCCTCAATGAGGGAATGTACGGTTCTGCCGAACTTCAGGTCACCGCACAGACCAATGGTAATATGGTCCAGTCTTCCCTTTAAAGAGCGAATGGTCAGCAGGTCTGTAAGGGTCTGGGTTGGATGATGATGGCCACCGTCACCAGCATTAATCACTGGAATTTTAGACGCCATGGAAGCAACCAGAGGCGCACCCTCTTTTGGATGACGCATAGCGCAGATATCTGCATAGCAAGACACAGTACGCACCGTATCTGCAACACTTTCTCCCTTTGCTGCGGAACTGGAATTGGCGCTTGAGAATCCCAGCACCTTACCTCCCAGGCGCATCATAGCAGATTCAAAACTTAAACGTGTACGTGTACTTGGCTCATAAAACAAAGTCGCTAAAATCTTCCCATCACATTTGTGGGCATATGCTTCTGGATTTTTTTCAATGTCATTGGCAAGGTCCAGAACCTTAGCCAGTTCTTCTACAGACAAATCCAACGGACTCATTAAATGTCTCATAGACTACCTCCTGTGTATTTAGGCTTTCATATCTCGTACTATCATATAACAGTTCCCTGGTAATTTCAAGCCATTTTCAGCGCTTCTTAGACAATATTTTCTCATACAAAAGTCCTGTAAAAAACCACACCGGAGCATAGTCTAACCGTATAACACCTTTGTAATTATAAGGAACCTGACTGTAATCCCATGGACAGAGATGATACTTTTTCAGAAGCATTCCGCTACTGTATTCTGCCGCAAAAATCCCCAGCATATAAATGCTTCCACGCACAAAGACAGGAACCTCTCCAAGCTTTCTGGAAACCGGTCCGATACAGGCTGCCATACCATAAATAGGAAACATCCACAGGGAGGATTTTCCTGTCATCTTCCAGTCTTTTTTTCCTATGGCATGCATCCCGGTCCAAAAAATCTCCATACACCAACCTATGGCTCCACATTTAAAAAAATCACCTTTCATCTGCTGCTCCTTTCTCTCTTTTCCTATCCCTACTATTCCCAAAAATCTGTCTTTCAAGCAATTTTCCCTCTTTTTCCACAGGTTTTAGAGGAATTCCCCAAAAACGCTTGCACTCTTTAAAGTGTTAGTGCTATTATTAAATGCAGTATTTGTAATATGAAAGAAAGGATTCACCTACTTATGGAGGATTTACAGACATTAAGAAAAGAAATTGATGAGATTGATAACAGCCTGGTAGCACTTTTTGAAAAACGTATGGCAATCGCAGAACAGGTAGCCGCCTATAAAATTCAGATAGGAAAGCCTGTCTTTGACAAGGACCGGGAACAGGAAAAGCTATCTTCTCTTGGCTCCATGGCTCACAATGAATTTAACCGCTGCGGTATCCAGCAGCTTTATGAACAGATTATGTCTATCAGCCGGAAACGCCAGTATCAGCTTTTGCAAAAGCATAATCCTGTCCAGGACTGGGGCTTTACCCCCATAGAATCCCTGGGTACAGAAGGTGTAACAGTGGTATATCAGGGTGTAGAAGGGGCATACAGCCACGCTGCGGTCCAGGCCTTTTTTGGAAACCAGGTTTCCAGCTTTCATGTGGATACCTGGAAACACGCCATGGAAGCCATTCAAAAAGGTGAGGCACACTATGCGGTACTCCCTATTGAAAATTCTACCGCAGGAATTGTTCAGGATAATTACGATCTTCTGGCAGCTTATAATCATGTGATTGTGGGCGAACAGTTAATTCCCTGTAAGCACGTACTCCTTGGACTTCCCAGAACAGAGCTTTCACAGATTGAACAGGTTTATTCTCATCCTCAGGCGCTTATGCAATGCGCTGATTTTCTGGACAGTCACAGCAACTGGCATGTTCATGAATATGCTAACACTGCCATGGCTGCCAAAAAGGTGGCAGAAGAACAAAATCCTTCCCAGGCTGCTATTGCCAGCCCTTATGCTGCCAAGGTATTCAACCTGGAAATCCTGGCGGAAAATATTTATTCCAATCCCGGAAATTCTACCAGATTTATCATTGTGTCCAGGGACAAAGTCTACTGCAAACATGCAAAAAAAGTCAGCGTAAGCTTTGAACTGCCCCACACCAGCGGAAGCCTTTATAACAGTCTTTCCCATATTATTTACAATGGTCTGAATATGACCAGCATTGAATCCCGCCCCGTATTGGATAAAAACTGGGAATACCGTTTCTTCGTGGAATTTGAGGGAAATCTCATGGAAAGCGCTGTCAAAAATGCTTTATGCGGACTGGATGCGGAAGTTCAAAACCTCCGTATTCATGGAAATTATTAAAGAAAGAAGGACAAAAGAAGATGTTTGATATTGAAAACTGTATTCTGTACCGGAATTTTGCCCAGGGGGATATCCTGGAGGATATGGCAAAAGCACTGGATATGTGCTGTAAAGAACCGGAAAATCCCGAAAAATCAAAGCCCTTGTTTTATAGCTGCATGAACCGTCTGGTAGAAATGGCAAACACTTATGGTTTTACGGGAAATCTGTGGAATAACTACCTGACTTATCTTCTGGTCAACCATGAAAACGCCTTTAGTACCTCTTGTGAAATCACCGGTCCTGAAAAAGGAAGTTTAAACGATCTGGCGCTTCATGATTTCAGTATTTTCAAAGAACTGTATAATCTGGAATTTACTGCCTTTGAAAATTTCTATGGTACTGCTGCCTGCTGCCACCTGATTAACCATTATGAAAGCGGCAGCAATAGCGGAAAACATTTTAATGCGCGGATTCGAAACCGCCTGTGTAGCCTAAGCCAGCTTTTGGCAGATTCTGTCACACCGGAAGAATTTCTGGAACACATGGTTGCCTTTTACAAGGACTACGGTGTGGGAAAGCTGGGGCTTCACAAAGCCTTCCGTCTGGAACACAAAACCACAGAGGATAAGGTTGAAATCGTGCCTATTACGAAAATTGCCCATGTCCACCTGGATGACCTGGTAGGCTATGAAATTCCAAAGAAAAAGCTCATTGAAAATACAGAGGCCTTCCTGGCAGGAAAACCAGCCAACAACTGCCTCCTCTTCGGAGATGCGGGAACCGGAAAATCCTCCAGCATCAAGGCCATTCTCAATCAATATTATGACCGGGGACTGCGGATTATCGAAGTTTATAAGCATCAGTTCCAGGATTTAAACGATGTAATAGCCCAGATAAAAAACCGTCACTACAAATTCATTATTTATATGGATGATCTCTCTTTTGAAGATTTTGAAATTGAATATAAATACTTAAAAGCTGTGATTGAAGGGGGATTAGAACGCAAGCCGGACAATATCCTGATTTATGCCACCTCCAACCGCAGACATCTGGTGCGGGAGCGTTTCAGCGACAAGGAAGATCGCAATGATGACCTTCACACCAACGATACGGTTCAGGAAAAACTCTCTCTGGTATCCCGGTTTGGCGTGACCATTTATTTCGGATCTCCGGAAAAGAAAGAATTTCAGGAAATTGTACGGACTCTGGCAAAACGCAAGGGCATCCAGATGGACGAAAAAGAACTGCTTCTAAAGGCCAATGCCTGGGAACTGCAGCACGGAGGGCTTTCCGGCAGAACTGCCCAGCAGTTTATTGATTATCTTCTGGGGCAGCAGTAGAGAAATGAAAAAAGAGTGTTGCAAAACAGGTAAATCATCACCTATTTTACAACGCTCCTTTTTCACATCATAAGCAAAACGATAAGCCGGGTTATGTCGTGAATAATCATCTATCCAATCCTGCTGTCGCCAGCAGGCTTTAGCGACCCACCTGAAAACGTGACGGGCAGCCACAATGTTTTCTATTCGGTCTTGCTTCGGATGGGGTTTACATATGCCCTCTCTGTTACCAGAAAGACGGTAGTCTCTTACACTGCCCTTCCACCCTTACCGGAATTTCTTCCGGCGGTTCATTTCTGTTGCACTGTCCTTGGAGTCACCTCCACCAGACGTTATCTGGCATCCTGCCCTGTGAAGCCCGGACTTTCCTCACCTGACCCCTTTCGGTCCTGTCAGCCGCGATTATTTATTCTACTTATGACGCAGGGGTTATTCTAACATAAAAATTTCAAAAAAGCAAATCTTTTATACATCAAAGCATCCGCCGCCTATAAATTCCCGCAGAATGGAATTAGAGGGAATGGATTCCCCCGGAATTCCCAGGAAATAATCTAAAAACTTCAAGAGACGTTTTGCTTCATTATATTCCGGTTCTCCTGGTTCTATGGAAAACAGCAGGGGTTCCGCATAGAGTTTTAAAACTGCCAGTTCATAAATCAAAGCAGAGTTAAACATCACGTCTGCAGATTCCTGATAAGGGAAAATATTTTCTTCTTCTCCACGCCGTACAGAGTTCCACATGGCAATGGTCTGTTTGGCAGAAGCGCCTCTGGTTCTGGCATCTCTTACAATCCTGCGAATCAGTCTGCCATCTGTGGTAGGAATCCGGTTATGCTCATCAATGTTTAACTGGGTCAGGGCGCTGATATAAATTTTAAACTTGCTCTCAGTAGGAATACTGCTACTGAGTTTATCATTCAGGCAGTGAATCCCCTCTATGACAAGTACATCCTCTTTCCCCAGTTTCAGATAATCTCCCCGGTATTCCCTCTGTCCTGTCTTAAAATTAAAATAGGGCAGTTCTACTTCTTCTCCTTTAAGAAGCCGCACCATATCTTCATTAAACTGTTTTACATCAATAGCTTCCAGGCATTCAAAGTTATAATTTCCATTTTCGTCCAAAGGCGTGTCTTGCCTGTTTACAAAATAATTATCCACTGCAATGGGATGGGGTCTTAGCCCATGCGCCGACAGTTGAATACTAAGCCGATGGGAAAAGGTGGTTTTCCCGGAGGAAGAAGGGCCTGCAATCATCACAAACTTTTTATCTTTGTTTTCTGCAATGGTTCTGGCAATCTGGGAAATCTTTGATTCCTGTAATGCCTCTGCAATAAGAAGCAGCTGGCTTGCACCCTTTTGCACAATCTGTTCATTTAAAGCTCCTACCGTATCTGCCTGCATGGTTTCTCCCCAGCGCTCAGATTCCTTCTGTATCCGGAAAATTTTAGGTCTTGGGCAAAACGGTGGAACTTCACTGGGATTTGCCTGGGTGGGAAGCTGAAGTACGAGCCCGTTATCATATGGATATAATTCAAAGTGTTTCAAATACCCGGTATGATTCACCATAAATCCGTAGAAATAGTCTTCAAACCCGTCCAGGCTGTAAATATTCACCCTGGAAACCCGCCGGAACCGGAACAGCTTTTCTTTGTCATACATCCCATGCTCATGAAAAATTTCAATGGCTTCATTGGTTCCCACACTGCGTTTTCTAATGGGAATTTTTTTCTCTGCCAGTTCCAGCATATATGTCTTCACCTGAGCCAGAAAGGCTTCTGTAATCTCCACATTCCCATCAATGGTGTAATAATAACCTGCATCCACAGAGTAATGAAGCGTCACCTTTTTGATATTTTTATGCCCTGCCACATGATAAATGGCTTTCAGCAAAAGCAGGGAAGCGCTTCTTTTATAAGTTTGATGTCCAATTTCATCTCCTGTAGTGATAAACTCCAGAACCCCATCCTTTTTTAACTTTTTATGAAGTTCACAGAGTTTTCCGTCTTTTATAACCAGGACAATGGGATATCTGGTACTGTCCTTATATTCTTCCACGATTTCCCCGTAAGAAGTGCCGTAAGGATATTCTCTGGTCTTTCCTAAGATTGTTACGCTTATCATTCTTTGATTCATAGCCCGCACCTCTCCTTATTCTATCATTTTTTATACTACTTTACACGGATGTACCACCGGCATGGTTTCCACTTCTGCCTCTGGTATCCTTCTTTGCAGTTCTTCCTTCATGTACTCCATAAAAATATATTCGGTTCCGTAATGTCCTGCATCTATCACACAGATCCCCTGGGCCACTGCGTCTATGGCAGAATGATAATCCATATCTCCTGTAATATATACCTCTGCCTGGCTTTTTAGCACTGCTTTTATGAGACTTTTCCCGGAACCGGTACAAATCGCCGCCCTGGAAACCCGTGTTTTCGGATTTCCGTATACTTTCACAAAGGGAAGCTGAAACTGTTGCTTCACAAATCCGGCACATTCTTCCAAAGTCATGGTTTCCGGTAACTGACCATATCTTCCCAGACCTTCTTTTTCCGTTCCCTCCTCATAAGTTGTCTCCAGAATCTTTCGTTCTGATAACTGCAGATAGTCAGCGCTTAATTCTGCCATACCCATAATGTCAAAATTGGTGTGCATGGCATAATAAGAAATCTGATTCTCAATAAGTTTGATCACTCTTCTTCCGATAAAATCCTCTGTTGTAATTTTTTTCATTCCCGAAAAAATCAACGGATGGTGGGTAATCATCAAATCTGCCTCTGTCTGCACTGCTGCTTCCAGAGTTTCATCTGTCACATCAAGAGCCAGGAAGATTTTTTTCACTTCCTGCTCCTGATTCCCCACTAAAAGTCCTGGATTATCCCAGGATTCTGCCCGTTCCAGAGGATAATTTTCTTCTATTTTCTTCAGGATTTCCTTACATTTCATAATATGCCAGCGCCTCCTTTCTGATTTTCGCCTCTTCTTCCATTTCCAGTCTCCGTGTTCTGGCAGAAGCTGTTTCAGAATCCTTTAAGCGTTCCAGGATTTCTTCTGCTTTTCTCTGTTCCCGAAGTAAAAACTCCAGAAGAACCGGATGATTCTGTCTAAGCAGCTTTTGCCCATAACAATACTCCGCCTGGGAGGCGTAATCCATGTTCCCATGAACCACCTTCATCATAGGATAGTATTTTCCATCCTCTTCTACCATATTTTCATCTTCAATACAATAGCCCTGCTCTCCCAAAAACCTGCGGAAGGCTCCAATCTCAGACTGGGGCTGCAAAATCAGCTCCTGTACCTGTGCAAAAACTTCTGTTCCCTCCAGGATAATCTTCTCCATCAAAGGGCCTCCCATTCCTGCAATGACAACACTTTGCACTTCTCCTGGTTTTAGCGCTTTTACTCCGTCTGAAAGCCTTGTTTCTATGTATGATTCCAATCCCCACTCCCTGATATGGCTGTCCGCTCTAAGAAGGGGACCCTGATTCACATCCATGGCAATGGCTCTTGGTATTTGTTTTTTTTGTATGAGATATATAGGAATATAGCCATGGTCACAGCCCACATCTGCCAAAACCAGACCCTTCCCTACAAATTCGGCAACTGCTTTCAGTCTTTTGGAAATTTGTAATTCCTTCATCAATTCTGTCACCTTAATCCAGATAATCCTTTAATTTCCGGCTGCGGCTTGGATGGCGCAGCTTCCGCAGAGCTTTTGCCTCAATCTGACGAATACGCTCTCTGGTAACATTAAACTCTTTTCCTACTTCTTCCAGGGTTCTGGCTCTTCCGTCATCCAGTCCGAAGCGCAGGCGCAGAACCTTCTGCTCTCTTTCGGTAAGAGTTCCCAGTACCTCTACTAACTGCTCTTTTAAAAGGGTAAATGCTGCTGCATCTGCCGGTACCGGAACATTATCATCCTGAATAAAGTCTCCCAGATGGCTGTCCTCTTCCTCACCAATAGGAGTCTCCAGAGAAACCGGTTCCTGGGAAATCTTCAGAATTTCTCTTACTCTTTCCACAGACATATTCATTTCCTCTGCAATTTCCTCTGGCTGAGGCTCTCTTCCAAGTTCCTGCAAAAGCTGGCGGGATACACGAATGAGCTTATTAATGGTTTCTACCATGTGTACAGGAATACGGATGGTTCTTGCCTGATCTGCAATGGCTCTTGTAATAGCCTGACGAATCCACCAGGTTGCATAGGTAGAGAATTTATATCCTTTTCTGTAATCAAATTTTTCTACAGCCTTAATAAGACCCAGGTTTCCCTCCTGAATCAGATCCAGAAACAGCATGCCGCGTCCCACATAGCGTTTTGCAATACTTACTACCAGACGCAGGTTTGCCTCTGCCAGACGTTTCTTTGCGCTTTCATCTCCATTTTCCATACGCTGAGCCAGAGAAATTTCCTCCTCAGCGCTTAACAGAGGTACCTTACCAATTTCTTTCAGATACATACGAACCGGGTCTTCAATGCTCACACCTTCCGGCACAGAAAGGTCAATGTTTTCCATATCCACATCATCTTCATCTGATAAAGGAAGGTCATCATCATTTAAAATCAGTCCGTCCATATCATTTTCCTGGATTCTTAAAACATCAATGCCATTTCCTTCCAGAAAATCAAAGACTTTCTCCAACTGCTCCGGATCCAGAGGAAAATCCTTGAAGAAATCATTGATTTCCTGGTACTCCAGTACATTTTTCTTCTTCTTTGCCAGTTCCATGAGTTCTCCCAGTTTTTCACTGAATTTTGCCATGTTCATTTCCATAAACGTTCCATCCTCTCAATTCTTAATTTATATCATTTCCTCAATCAAAAGAAATATGCAAGGTTACTCTGCCTCTTTCCAGATCCTCCAGTCTTTTTCTGGCTTCTACGATTTTTTGCAGCTCTTCCAGATCTGTAGGCAGAAGGTGATCGCTTTGCCATGCAATGCTGTCCCGCTTCATCCTGCATACGGTTTCCAGAAGCGCCCGTCTGGCGTCTTCCTTTCGTTCCAGATGCAGGGTCGCATGAAATAAGGATGTCACTTCCTTTTGTTCTTCAGAATCCGCGAACTGATTCAGCAGCTTCGCCGGATTGACTTCTCCTTCTTCGTGCTGTGCAAACACCAGCTCTGCCACCTTATGATAAAGGGGCGTGGTAAAGTCCGCCGGTGTAATATATCCGGCAATGGTATCAAACATTGTCGGGTAGGAGGTCAGCCAGGTCAGCATCAGTTTCTGTGCAGTATGACCTGCATCCTCCTTGTTCTCTTTTTTTCTGGCTCTGGCTTCTGCCCGCTTCACAGTTCCCATGGAAGTGCCGCCAAGAGCCATGTTATTTACCATTTTTCTTAAATCTTCAACTTTAATCTGATAAATCCTGGAAATACTCTCCATGTAATTGTTACGTTCCAATTCCTCCGGAAATTCCAGCAGTTTCCTGGATATTTCTCTGAAAAACTGGGTTTTTGCTTCCGGGTCTGTCAGATCATACTGCTTCTCCAAAACCTTAATCTCAAAGAGAAAGGCATTGGCAGCTTCTTCCAGTCTTTTTTCAAAGGCTTCCTTTCCTTCTGCCTTAATAAATTCATCCGGGTCTTTATAAGGAGCCAGATTCACCACTCTTGGCCGGATTCCCGCTGCCTTTAAAATAGGGATTCCACGAAGGGCCGCTTTTTGCCCCGCCTCGTCACTGTCGTAAGTCAGCAGAACCTCTTTTGTATAGCGGCTCATGAGACTGGCATGTCCGGAAGTCAATGCAGTTCCAAGAGAGGCCACCGCATTGGTAAAGCCTGCCTGGTGCATGGAAATCACATCCATATAGCCTTCGCAGACAATCAGATATGGCTTTCTGGAGGTTCTGGCAATATTTAATCCGTAAAGATTCCGGCTTTTATCAAAAATTTTGGTTTCCGGAGAATTGAGGTATTTGGGTTTTGCGTCCCCCATAACACGTCCTCCAAAACCAATCACCCGATTATTCACATCCATAATGGGAAACATTACGCGGTTCCAGAACTTATCCTGCATTCCCCTTCGCTCATCCACGTTAAACAACCCGGATTCCTTTAAATGCGCGTCTGAATATCCTTTGTTTTTCAGATACTGGTACAGGGCGCCGGAATATCTTGGAGAACAACCAAGCCCAAACTTGTGAATGGTTTCATCAGAAAGCTCCCTTCCCTTTAGGTAAGCCATCCCCTGTTTTCCTGTGTCCTGACGCAACTGGTAATAATAAAAAGCCGCTGCTTTTTTCTGAATCTCCAGAAGTGTTGTTCTAAGATCAGCGGCTGCTTTTGCCTCTTTGGAGTATTCTGCCTCCGGCAGGGTCACTCCTGCCCGCTGGGCCAGGTATTTCAGCGCCTCCACAAAGGTATAATTTTCATACTCCATAATAAAGGTAAATACATTTCCTCCTGCCCCGCAGCCAAAACAATAGTACATCTGTTTCCCCGGGCTTACTGAGAAGGAAGGAGATTTTTCATTATGAAAAGGACACAGCCCAAAATAAGAACTGCCCTTTTTCTGCAATTTCACATAGTCCGAAATAACGTCCACAATGTCATTTTTCATGCGGACCTCTTCCACAATTTCATCTGAATAATACATACTGCACCCTCATTTCCCTCACCCTGTCCTTCTACTGCTCTTTTCCCTGCACACTCCACCGTTTCGGAATAAACAGTTCGCGGAAGGTTTCCAGGGAATACTGGTCTGTCATGCCGGAAATATAATCACAGACTACCCGCTCTTTTTCTTCTTCCTGATGAAGAAGCTTCCGGTATTCCTCTGACATTTTTTCCGGATATTTACTATAATACAGATACAATTCTTCTATAACATGCTCTGCTTTTTCTTCTTCGGTTTTGGCGGCTGGATTCAAATAAACATCCTGAAACATCAGGGACCGCATATCCCGAAGTCCTTCCTCGATCTCCGGTGACATGGCAATCTGCGCCTTTCCCCTGCTGTTCTTCACCAGATCATGAACAAAGGTATTCAGACGTTCTCTGGTAGTATAGCCAAGAAGCATCCGAAGAGTAATGGGAATGTTATCTTCCGTAATCACTCCTGCCCTCTGTGCGTCATCCATATCATGATGAATATAGGCAATCTTGTCACAGTAACGCACCACCTGTCCCTCCAGAGTATGGGGGCTTCCCTTGGTTCTGTGATTCAGGATTCCATCCCGTACCTCCCAGGTAAGATTTAAACCAGCGCCATTTTTCTCCAACCGTTCCACCACCCGGACACTTTGCTTATAATGAGCAAACCCCAGAGGACATACCCGGTCAAGCACCCGCTCTCCTGCATGTCCAAAAGGCGTATGCCCCAAATCATGCCCCAGGGCAATGGCCTCTGTTAAATCTTCATTCAATGAAAGCGCTTTTGCAATGGTCCTGGCAATCTGAGATACTTCCAGGGTGTGGGTCAGACGGTTCCTGTAATGATCTCCCTGAGGTGATAAGAACACCTGGGTCTTGTCCTTTAATCTGCGAAAGGATTTGCAGTGAACAATTCTGTCCCGGTCTCTCTGGTAAACTGTCCGAATATCACATTCCTCTTCCAGACGGTCTCTCCCTCTGGATTTTTGGCTGCAGGAGGCATAAGGGCTTAATAGCTGCAGTTCTCTCATCTGCGTCTCTTCACGTATATTCATGAACCTTCACCTGCCTTCCAAAACACCTTTTCATATAGATTATTCCCGTTTTCTTTTCTATTTCCTTCTTTTCTTTTCAAAAAAATCTAGGATTCTTTGTAAAGTTCCTTTAACATGGAAATTTCTCTGGCATATCCCTCCAAATCATTGGGTGTTTCCAGATAAAATGGCAGATGCCGCAAAGCCGGATGGTTGATGATTCTGGTAATTGCCTCTAATCCGATTTTTCCCTCTCCGATTCTGGCGTGGCGATCTTTGTGGCTTTCAAATCCATACATACTGTCATTTAAGTGAATGGCTTTCAGTTTATCAAGACCAATCACCCGGTCAAATTCTGTCAAAACTCCGTCTAAATCTCCAACAATATCATAGCCGCTGTCATACACATGGCAGGTATCCAGACAAACTCCCATTTTCTCAGAAAGTGTAACCCTGTCCAAAATTTCCCGTAATTCTTCAAAATTCCTTCCAACCTCACTGCCTTTTCCTGCCATGGTTTCCAAAAGCACTGTCGTGGTCTGGGAAGGCGTGAGAATCTCATTTAGCAGCTCAGAAATCAACGTAATTCCCGTCTCTACACCCTGGCCCACATGGCTTCCCGGATGAAAGTTATAGCAGTTCCTAGGAGTATATTCCATGCGTTCCATATCTTCCTTCATGGCTCTGAAGGCAAAATCCCGGACGCTCTCCTTTTCCGAACAGGCGTTTAAGGTATAAGGCGCGTGAGCCAGAATTCTGGTAATTCCCTGCTTCCTGGCTCTTTCCCCATAAGCCCTCACATCCTCTTCTTTGATTTCTTTTGCATTTCCCCCTCTTGGATTTCTGGTAAAAAACTGGAAGGTATTGGCCTGAATTTTCTCCGCTTCCTTTGCCATGGCTTCATAACCTTTTGCTGATGATAAATGACATCCAATTGTAAGCATATTTTTTTCTCCTTATATACAGAAAAAACCGGTATCTATCAGTTCTCTGACAAATATCGGTTTCTCATTAATGAGTTATGCGGAAGATGGGACTTGAACCCACACGTCTATACAGACACAAGATCCTTAGTCTTGCCTGTCTGCCAATTCCAGCACTTCCGCTGATCTCTCTCATAAGGACGATTTTTCATTTTCCTTATGACTGCGGAAGATGGGACTTGAACCCACACGTCTATACAGACACAAGATCCTTAGTCTTGCCTGTCTGCCAATTCCAGCACTTCCGCATTTGCTATTCAATTCTGTCGAACAACAAAAAGAATTATAGCAAAAGTTTTCCAAATCGTCAATACCTTTTTTTAAACTTTTCTCGTATTAATTTTTCTCCTTCCGAAAGTCTGAAAAAAAGGTCTTTTTCCTCTCCCAAAATCTCCTGAAAGCAAGCCAGTTCATCCAAAAGGCCCTGACCATGAGGCACCAGATAAGCCCCTGCATCACTGCCAAGAGCCATCTGAACGCCCAGTTCATATCCACGCCTGATATTTTGGCTTCCGGTTTCCCATATTTGGTTTAACACTACATCTGAAAAACGTCCGCAGCCAATAAGATTTTTCACCACGGTTATGGTAGGCACCCACACCACCGAAGACTGAGCCATCAGCTTTAAGGTATCTTCATCCACATAATTTCCATGTTCAATACTGTCTGCGCCTGCCTCCACTGCATCTGCAACCGCCTTGGCTCCGTTGGTATGAGACATCACTGCCAGACCTTCTTCATGGGCAATATGCACCATTTCCCGGACCTCCTCTTTTTCCAGGGCTGTCTCTGTCACAGAACCGTCTGTAGCAAAATCCATGATTCCTGTGGTCATGATTTTAATAAAATCACCCCCCAGGTCTTTCACTTTGCGTACCAGCTTTGCATATTCCTTCATGTTTTCAAAACCACGTCCTACGATTTTTCCGTAATGACCTTTTTTATGAATGGCAAAAAGAGGGGTCCGGTAATCAATGCCATACTCCCCTGCAATTTCCCTGGCCCGTTCAGACACATGAAGATCATCTCCCCCATCCCGCACAAAGGTAATCCCTTTCTCCTGATATGCCTGGAAATGGGCGCGAATCACCTGTTCCTGAACACCGTTTTCATGACATTTCACCGCTTCTTTGTAATTCACTGCATTCATAAAAATATGCGCATGGTTTTCTCCAAACATTTCTACATCTTCTTTCTCATTTTAGTTTCATTTCTATCTCGTAAGTTCCGGCATGAAGCACCAGCTTCTCCGGCATTTCGGCTTCTTTGCAGAGCTTTCCGTTGACCTTTATCTGCTTTCCCACAAAAGGAAATACAAATCTGGCTTTTGCATCAAAGGGTATCACTGCGTGAAAAACTATTCCATCCTCTGTCCATTTCCAGCTTGTCCGGTAGGTTCCTGATGCTGATTCATAGGTGCATGAAGCGCCTTTCATGCTTCTTTCCGGCTTCGGGGCAAGAACAACGCGTTTAAATCCGCTTCCTGTTGCTGTAGGTTTCAAGCCGCAAACCACGCTATACCTCCAGATTTCCAAAATACCATAGATCCAGTCCGGCTCCTCACTCTGAATCTTCATTTCTGAACATTCCAACTCTTCTTTTACCTGTTCTAAAAGCTGTTTTTGCATTTTTTCCGGTGCCATATTCCAGTATAAGATTAAAATCCTGGCAGTAAGGCTCTGTGTATAGGGTCCTTCTTCTTTTTCAAGATAAGCCTCAGAAAAAGCCTGTTTTACTTCTTTTGCCAGTTTTTTATAATACGCCGCATCTTCCCTGATCTCCAGTATTTTCGCCGCTTTCGCTGTACACAGAATGGATTCGTAATAAACAGCCGCTGATACCAAGCCCTGATCTGCAGTACCACATAACGCCTTGTCTACCGTATGAATATCTTCCACCCACTTCTGCATGGTTCCGTACTGCTCTGCCAACTGAATCTCATCTCCTGATAGCAGATATTGCTTCCACGGTAAAAGAGCCGAAGCATATTGGTGCAATGCCTCTGGAAATTTAGAAAACTTTAGAGCCCTATCCTGTCTGTCCTCTGGCTCTTGCTCTCCCTTTTTCTCAGTACAGGCAGCATCAGATACAACACTCTCCCATGTTTCTTCTGTTGCAAGAACAGTCTCCCTGCCTGTGCTGCTCTCCATATGAAGTTCTCCCAGAACCTCTCCATCCCAAAACTGAAGAACATTTTCCTTCCCTTTTTTCAAAAAAGAAGTCACATTATGAATCATGTAAGAAGGGATTTCTTCCTCCTTATTTGCCAATACCCTGTAGCCATTAGAAACCTTTTTCTTGTTTATGAAAATCTTTGGATTTCCTCTGGTACAAAGATAAAATCTGGCAGATACCAGGTCTTCCGGCACAAAAAAATGTTTCCCTGCACCCTTTTGTGCCGATTCCTGATTTTGTGTTTTTTCTGGAGTCAGCCAGGTACCATACCATGTTTCCTGTTCTTTTCCTGTCTCAAACCAGGATACAGGGCTTGTGATTTTCTCTCCTCTTTCTGTGCGTACCTGAACCAGCCAGAAGTATCTGGTTCTGGGGCTAAGCTGCACATTTGGACAAAAAGCTGTACTTTTTATGTCTTGCTGCCAGTCACTGTCATAGACTTCTCTTTTCCCTTCCGAATCCAGGAAAATCCTCATTCTGGCCTGCTTCTGCCTTTTGCCTTTGCAGCCTTCTGTAATCCAGGAAAACACCGGATATCCACAGGTACAGCCAAGGGGCTGTTTTTCATGGTTCACTTGCATTTCTCTGATTCTCATACCAATTTCCTCTATTCCTCTTTCGCCCATCCACAGGCACATGTTACAGCCCGCTTCCAGCCTTTTGATTTTTTATCCCGCTCTTCTTTTGTAATTTCCGGCTGGAATACTCTGTCTATGCTCCAATTTTCCACAATCTCTTCTTTGCTGTTCCAATACCCAACAGCCAGTCCGGCCAGATAAGCTGCCCCCATAGCAGTTGTCTCTACGCATACAGGACGTTTTACCGGAACCTGAATCATATCTGCCTGGGTCTGCATAATAAAGTTATTGGCGCTGGCCCCTCCATCTACCTTCAAAGAATTTAATTCTATACCGGAATCTGCTTCCATGGCTTCAATGACATCATGCACCTGATAAGCCATAGATTCAAGCGCTGCCCGGATAATATGACATTTATTCACCCCTCTGGTAAGCCCTACAATGGTTCCCCTTGCATATTGATCCCAGTAAGGCGCTCCGAGCCCTGTAAAAGCAGGAACCACATAACAGCCATTGGTATCTTTTACCTTTCTTGCCATGTATTCGGAATCTTCCGCAGAATCAATCATGCGAAGCTCATCCCGAAGCCACTGGATAATAGCTCCGGCTACAAATACAGAACCCTCCAGGGCATAATTTACCTTTCCATCCAGTCCCCAGGCAATGGTAGTCACCAGACCGTTTTCGGAAAATACCGGCTTCTCCCCTGTATTCATTAACAGGAAACATCCGGTGCCGTAAGTGTTCTTTGCAT
The DNA here is from genome assembly GCA_902363515.1 of Bacillota bacterium. GTDB lineage: Bacteria > Bacillota > Clostridia > Lachnospirales > Lachnospiraceae > Blautia. The sequence continues at coordinate 257,245 of CABJAN010000002.1, forward strand.
CTCCTTCTGCAAAACAGGTCTGTCCAAACAATGCAGACTGCTGATCTCCTGCCGCTCCGGCAATGGGAATCTCCCCTCCGAAAAAGCTGCTGTCTGTCTTTCCGTAAATACAACTGGAAGGTTTTACTTCCGGGAGCATACATGCAGGAATATCCAGTTCTTTTAAAATCTCCTCATCCCACTCCAGGGTATTAATATTATACAGCAGGGTTCTGGACGCATTGGAATAGTCTGTCACATGGACAGCCCCTTTTGTCATTTTCCAGATAAGCCAGGTCTCCACAGTACCAAAGAGCAAATCTCCCTTTTGCGCCTTTTCTCTTGCGCCCTCTACATGATCCAGAATCCATTTCACTTTTGTTCCTGAAAAATAAGCGTCAATAATCAGGCCTGTTTTTTTCCGGAACATTTCTGTAAGTCCTTTTTCCTTTAAGGAATCGCAATATTGGGAAGTTCTCCTGCACTGCCACACAATGGCATGATAAATAGGTTCCCCTGTATTCTTATCCCAAACAATGGCGGTTTCTCTCTGGTTCGTGATTCCAATAGCTGCAATATCTCCCGCCTCTGCCCCTGCTTTTTGCATTGCTTCTACTGCTACACCAAGCTGATTAGACCAGATTTCATTGGCATCATGTTCCACCCAGCCAGGCTTCGGAAAATACTGGGTAAATTCTTTTTGAGCTGAGCTTACAATTTCTCCTTTTTTATTAAATAAAATACAACGGTTACTGGTTGTTCCGGCGTCCAGCGCCATAATATATTTTCCCATACTCTATACCTCCTAAAGCAAATCCCGTTCCAGAAGCTCTCTTTTCAAAACTTCCCTGTGCGAAAAAAGAGCTGTGCAGAAAAAGAGAGTCTCCCCTTTCATCTGACAGCTTTTCTCATACTCTGTTCTGTCCTGGATTCTATTACGCTATGCATATTCTAATAATATTTTACCTCTAATAAAGAAATTTTTCAACAACCTATACAAATCTATCAAAATTTTTTCACCTTTTTCCTTTTGCTGCATAGGGTAGATTAATAAAGTTTCCAGAGGTTCTTTATGTATATTCCTCCCTTAAAAGCAACGCAGACACAGCAGCCCGATACAGGCAAGCTGCGTCTGTACGTGATTTCTGCCCTGCGCAGCCAACCAATAGAAGATGCTACGGTTACTGTTTCTTATACCGGAGACCCTGATTCTATCATTGAAACAGCCAAGACCGATTCCAGCGGACAGATTCCTGAATTAACCCTTCCCGCACCGCCACTGGAATACAGCATGGCCCCTTCTGAATACCAGCCTTATTCAGAATACACCTTCCGCATTTCAAAAGAGGGGTTTGAAGATTTAGACATTTCCGGCTCTGAGATTCTACCGGAATCCACTTCTATTCAGCGCGCTGTCATGAGCCCGGCCCAGCCTCAAAATAATTTTGAAGACATTGTCATTCCTGCTCACACCCTCTATGGAGACTATCCGGAAAAAATTCCTGAAGATGAAATCAAACCCATGGATACCTCCGGTGAAATCGTATTAAGCAGAGTGGTGATTCCTGAATATGTAGTGGTTCACGATGGAGTTCCTACCAATCCCACTGCGCAAAATTATTATGTGCGGTATCGCGATTATATTAAAAATGTAGCCAGCAGTGAAATCTATGCAACCTGGCCGGATGAAACCATAAGGGCAAATGTATTGGCAATTATGTCCTTTACATTAAATCGGGTATACACAGAGTTCTACCGCAATAAGGGCTATGACTTTACCATCACCTCTTCTACTGCTTTTGATCACAAATGGATGCGCGGAAGAAATATTTTTGAAAGTATTTCCAGAATTGTAGATGAGGTCTTTCATAACTATCTGTCAAGGCCAGGGGTACGTCAGCCTATACTTACACAATACTGTGACGGACAACGGGTAACTTGTCCGGGGTGGATGACACAGTGGGGTTCGAAATACCTTGGAGACCAAGGATACTCCTCCATTGAAATCCTACGCAACTTCTATGGCGACAATATGTATATCAACAGCGCAGAAGAAATCGCCGGAATTCCTGCTTCCTGGCCTGGTTCTCCCCTTGATATCGGCTCTTCCGGACCAAAGGTACGGCAAATGCAGGAACAACTAAATGCTATTGCCCAGTCTTATCCTGCTCTTCCTAAAATTGCTGTGGACGGTATCTACGGAGAAGCTACCCAAAATGCTGTACGGGAATTTCAGAAAGTTTTTGGCCTTCCTGTTACTGGAGTCGTCGACTATCCTACCTGGTATGAAATTCAAGAAATCTATGTAGGTGTTACCAGGATTGCAGAATTGGTTTAAAAATCTTTATAAACAAATTTAGGGAGTACCGCAAGATGCAGCACTCCCTGTTTTCTGTCCATATTTAAGAATAATCGCCTCTTAAAATCACCCGAATCCTTTTATATAAAAGAAGCACAATACCTGACACTAAAAGTCCTTTTAATAAATTAAAGGGGCCCACCGCAAGCAAGGCAAAGGTAAACAAACTATCAATGGCTCCATTAATGGCTGTTCCCATTTCTATAAATGTCTCCACAGGCATTCCAAAAGCAATGCCATAAGCCGGCAATAATATCCAAGCATTCAGAACACAGGCAACTGTGGTCATAATTACAGTACCTGCTATCATACCTAAAATTGCGTGCTTTCTGGTTTTCTTTTTTCTATAAACCAAAGCAGCCGGTAATAAAAAGGCACATCCCACCAAGAAATTCGCAATCTCCCCTACTCCTGCAGTTATAGTGCCATTCAAAACAAAATTCAGCAAAATTTTTACTGCTTCTATGGCAATTCCTGCAATAGGTCCCATGGCAAAAGCGCCAATCAATACAGGAACCTCACTAAAGTCCAGCTCATAAAACGGCGGTGCCAGAAATGGAATAGGAAATTCAAACAACATCAACACTGTTGCCACCGCTCCCAACATAGCCACCTGCGCAATAGTCCGAACCTTGCTTCTGCCTTTTTGCACTGTACCGGATTTTTTCAATACCTGTTCACTCATTTTTATCCTCTCCTTTTAAAAAAATAATCATAGAAAAGGAATTTTTCATATTCTGAACTTGAATGCGCTTTTTCCAAAACAAAAAATACCCTGAGTATATCACTCAGGGCTGATGTTCTGGTAATTGTTTTCCCTATAGGAAAACTCCGCAAGAAATATCATGCAGAACAAAATCACATCTTTTTCTTCTCTCATCCAGACTTTACTGTCGGTTTTGGAATTGCACCAAATCAACGCCTTTGCGCTCGCGGACTATACCGCCGGTGGGGAGTTACACCCCGCCCTGAAGAATTCCTTTTATTATATTATGTATTATAAACCCTTAAAGTCTTGATTTCAATAGGTTTTTCTTGCAATTTTTGCAAAAATCGTTTACAATAGCCCTACACAAGAACATATATTCGATTTTTACTCACGGAGGTGCGGACAGATGAAATCCCTTTGCTATATTTCAGGTATAGGCCTGCTGCTTGTCCTTGTCTTTATTCTGTATCGCAAAAAAAATTACTATCCCTATGCTGCTAGACATCTTTTAACGAAAAGAGAATACCGTTTTTATCTTCTCTTGCGAGAAGTGGCTGACGAATATCACTGTATTATATGTCCCAAAGTTGGCGTAAAAGATTTACTAGCTGTGACAGATACAAAACAATATATGAAATATTTTTATAAAATTGCTCAAAAACATGTAGATTTTGTCATTTGTGATAAGGATTTGTACGTGCTGTTTGCCATTGAACTGGATGACAGCACTCATGAAACAAAGGATGCTAAAAAACGAGATCACCTAAAGGACAAAGCCTTTGCTGCCGCAGGAATCCCCTTAAAAAGAATCCGGGAAATCGACAAAAAGCAGATTTACAAGCTGTTTCGTTAAAGTTATTTTTTGTTCCATTTTTCATGGATGGAATATCTATTCATTTTTTGCACCGCAATCTACCAGATTTATTTTATTCCTATCCATAGAGGGTTTCCTATGTTTCTTCCAAATCGGTAAAAATCCAGTAACAGCTCCACAGACTGCAGGAAGCATCCAACCCAAATGTAATTCGTAAAGAGGAAGTTTTCTTGCCCATTCTGCGAATAGTCCAAAGGTGATACCAATATTATCCATTGCATTTAGAAACGCAAAGCAAAAAGCTCCAATCATACTGAGAATATACACCATCTTCCTGTCTCCAATCCATTTTCTTACAAAGGAAAGCAGAATCAACACAATCAATGCCGGATAGATCATCATAAGCACGGGCTGTGATACCGCTATGAGATAAGACAGACCTACATTGCTTACAGCGAAGCTGAACAAACATACTGCTGCTGTGATTTTGCGGTAAGATACAGAAGGCAAAAGCTCATGGAAATAATCTGCAAAGGACGTGGTAAGTCCAATGGAAGTAGTCATACAGGCCAGGAAGACAGATGCCCCCAACACTAGCCCTCCAACAGGTCCCAAAAGGTCACTGGCTACTCCATGAAGAAGTGCTCCGCCATTTTCAAAGATGGTATGCGTGGTGGCTCCGATATAGGTAAGCATATAGTAAATAATACTTAGAATCAATACTGCCCCAATCCCGGAAATCACGGTATATTTCACCACATTTTTTCTCTCTTTCACTTGAAACCCAGTGATTGCATGAATGATAATAATGGCAAACACCGGACCTGCCGGACCATCCAGAGCATTGTAGCCTTCAATCATGCCCTTAAAGAAGGCAATCTCCCGATATTCGCCCTGGGCCTGCCCAATCGCACCATATTGCAATGCATGCTGGGATTTATCCAAAAACAGACATGCAAGATACAGCAGTACAATACTCACAATAAGAATCGGTGTCATATATTTCCCGATAATGTCTACTACCTTGCCCGGGTTCCCGCTGAGATAATATGTCAGAGCGAAAAACACGGCTGTCACCAAAAGAGATGCCAACCATTCATACTCCTGTGGTACATAGGATCGGACAGCCAGCTCATAAGATACGCTTCCTGTTCTTGGCAATGCAAAAAGCGGTCCAATGAGCAAGTACACTGTAATGGACAAACACAGCGAAAACCTTCTGCTTACCAGGTCTCCAAGATCCATGATTTTATTTCCAACCAGCACTACAGCAATAATTCCCAGCAAAGCAATCCCTGCATCCGTCAGAATAAATCCGGCAAGTGCCTGCAAATAATGCTCTCCGGCAACCTGTCCCATTGCCGGAGGAAAAATCATGTTGCCTGCTCCAAAAAAGATAGCAAATAAAGTAAATGTCAGAGACAGGATTTGTCTCATTTTCAACTTTTCCATAAATTTCTCTCCTGTTATAAAAAAAGCATGACATCCAGCCATGCTTTTTATTTTATATCACAATCTGATTTCTTTGTCAATTTTTTCACTCTACTAACAGTTTTAAAAGGTAAATTAATTTTATAACCTGCCATTCTAATAGATTTGCCTGTTTACACATTTATTTCAAATTCCCAGAAGTTATCCACATTGAATGGGGGCATTTATTCCTTTTTGAA
>CABJAN010000003.1 GCA_902363515.1 Bacillota bacterium
GTTCTCTGCTCATTTTTTCTTCCTTTGCGATAAAGTTTTTCTTTTATTGTACCTTATCGCAAAGGAATCTGCCTTAAAACAAGCAAAATCATTGCGAATTATTTTTACCTTTCAAAGCTGAACAAGCAATCATACATTCCTTTTTTTAATTATTTTTAATTTTCTTTTTCCTAACTATCCTTCTCCATACAAGGAATACCATCAGTCCCAGCAGCACAGCTACAGCAGCAAGAGAACCGTAGAACAGTGGTTTATTCATGTAATACTGAATCACAATATTGGGTGTTACCAAAATACGGAGCGCTATCGGCTCCCCATCTCGCTTCTGCCCAGACTGTCCCAGTACATTTCCTGCTGCATCCTCTGCGATAATTTTAATGCTCTGCCAACGGTTGGCGCTTGCAATAGAGGCTTCAATGACACCATTGTCTTTCATCAGCTCTTCGCCTTCATAAACTGTTTCTATACCATCAATATTGATTGCCACTTTTGTAAGCGCAAGATTGTCCTTGGCATCTACGGTCATGGCTTTCTCTACCAAGCGGTACTGTGCATCATTCTCCACACCAGATACAACAACTGTTGGAGCTGTTTTATCTACTGCGAATTCGATTGGAAGATTCTTGTTGGCTTTCTTCACACTGGTGTTGTTCATGCTGTTCTGCGCTTCATCCTGTGTATTCAGAATAACCGTGTAGTTACCTTCCTTGGCAAAGTTCTCTTTTGCAATGGTGTAATGTGCTTCCTTCCACTGTGCTTCAGAACCGGAGGTTTTTACAGTAAAGTCCGTATTTTCCTTCAAGCTTGCCAATTCACCGTCACAGTTTACTGTAATGCTTCTGGATTCAATATTATCCACATTGATTTCACGGATTCCTACTTCTTTCTCCTCGCGGATGTAAGTATATCCGCCATCTGTCATTAACCAGTCTTTGGTATCATCATCCAGGACGAATACAGAACCATAACGGTTTACAGAGAACATAATTTCTTTTTCTGTCTCATTTCCTGCTTTGTCTACTACTTTTGCAGTAAGTTTATACAGGTCATCCATTTCCTCTGTTCTTGCGAAATCATTGAATTTCATAGACTGTCCATTCTGGATAGCGCTTACAGCGGTTCCTGCCTCTACCTGACCATTGTTGGCGCCTGTCAGGGTAATGGTAACGCCTTTTGCGTCATAGTTTACGTCTTTTGCTTCTACCTTTGGTGAAACCGCATCATTGTTTGCCGATTTATCTTCCACACCTGTAATTTCCAGTTCCGGAGCAGTCAGGTCAATTGTAAAGCTGTCCTGAGTGTAATCTGCTGCTGCGTTTCCTGCCATATCTGTATAGTCAATATCAAAGGTATAATCACCATCTGTGCTGTAGCTTACACTTGCTGTATGTGTATCGCCGCTTCCAGAGAAAGCGCCAATAGACGGAGTGGAAACTCCTTTTCCTTCCAGACTTGCCGTAATGGCTGCGCGCACATCTGCAGCATTGAAGTTATGTTCACGAATGGTTACCGTTGCTGTACGTGCTTCCTTGAAGTAATTTCCGTTTCTTGCGTCATTGTTGTCATAGGAAACGGTCATTTCTGGTAAAGTCTTATCAATGGTAAATTCATCTGTTTGTCCGTATTCACCGCTGTTTCCAGCCAGGTCTGTACATCCCAGTGTAAAGGTGTAATCACCATCTGCCGGGAAAGATACCTGACAGGTGCTGGTAGCGCTGTCGGATACCCCGATATTACTGCTACTACTCCATCCACCAATATTTGCTGATGTTCCATCTGTGTTTGTAATACTGAATCTTACGTTATTCGGGTCAAAATTGCGGTCTGTAACAGTAACGGTTGCTGTTCTGGTGTCCTTATAATATCTTCCCTTTAAAGGATTATTCAAATCCCATAAAACAGAAATCGTAGGATTAGTTACATCAAGCTTCAGTTCTGTTACTTCACTGTCACCCTGGTTGCCTGCAAAGTCTGTGGCAAATGCCTGTACTTTCACATCATTGCTGTTGTAAACATCTGCCGGAATTGTAATGGTTCCTGTAAAAGTTTGATGGCTTTGTATCCGATTGTTACTATTGTTCATAAGCTCAATGGTTTCCCTTACATTTACATTCCCCGTTGCAGAAACGGTATACCATACTTTTTCCAGCCCTGCATAACTGTCATTAACGATTGGATCTTTAACATCAATCTGTAAAGTTACATTCTCATGAAAGATTCCATTCTGTGACTGACTTAAATTTGTAATAGTAACTGCAGGCTCCGGCTTTGTACTATCAACAATAACTCCGTCTGAACTATAATATTTCATATTTCCGGCATAATCTGTTACCCTGGTATATACAATCAATCTTTCATCTGAGTTCACACTAAATTTGGCATATCCAGGTTTTTCTTCAGACGCGGACTGCCAGGCATTGTATGCATCTAACTGTTCTACTGTCTGTGAATCATGAAATCTTGCATACTCCAGTGGATAAATATCACAAATATCATCTTTTGCTTCAATTGACACATCTACAGAAGATTTACTAAATAATTTAAAGAAAATTTCTGCAAACCAGTTCTTCCATGGATTAAAGCTGCCAACTGTAATTGTTGCATTTGCCGGTGTCCAGTCAATAGTAAATGCTGATTTATTACTGATTGTATTATCATAGGCATCTACAAATACAGCATCGTTTCCAGCAAGATCTTTGTATTCCAAGGAATGTGTATAATTTCCCTGTTCTGTAAAATTAAATGTAAACCTCCACTGCTCAGTGTTATTCAAATTACCATTTTCACCCCACTGATTTACATCTTCCATCATGTTATCAGGATTAGATTCTTTTCCCTCATCTGCTTCTTCCGTAATAGTCGTTTTAGAATCTGTCTCAAATGGTAACCCATCTGCTTTAAAATTATGTTCTGCAATATTTACACTATAAAACATTGGCTTTTGAGTATACACTTTTGATTCCATAGAGATTTCCTCTCCGTCAACAGCATATAACTGTGTAACTACCGGTGCCATTTTATCAATTATAAATGTTGTATTCCATTTTTCAGAATTTGTATTTCCCGCCAGATCTTTACATTCATAGTTGACTGTATACTGTTCATTACCATTAAATTCTAACGTAACCGTAGAAACATGAATATCTTCATCCTGCCCTGTCCCTTCATCCATATCAATGGTAGCATTTGTAAAAATATTATTACCATAAATATCTTTCAGGCCTTCCAGCACTTCTATATTTCTTTCATCCAAAATAATATTTTGTTCATACTTTTTATCCTTCAAAGATACTGAAAAAACAGCCTGATTCATGTCTATATTACGATCACTGAATTTAATGGTTGCTGTTCTATTTCCGTTATAGTAATTTTCATTATGTACCGTAGTCTCTCCTACATTTTTATAAGTTACTTCAATCTCTGGTCTTGATAAATCGAATCTTAATGGCATTGTATTATAATGCTCATTTCCCGCATTATCTACTGCTGTCACGCGCAAAAACACATCATTCCCATCAAATCTTTCATCAACAGCAAAAGAAACCTCCTCTGTTATTTTAGTAGATGCTGAATCTTCCTTTAGTTCACTGTATCGGTATTCCTCTTTCTCTGATTTATATAAAACAGTATTCTTTGAATACGGAATCAGTTTCCTCACTCCTGCGTCATTTGGGTCAGAATCCTTTGTGCCACCTTTGTATACCTGATAGCTAATCTCTTTAATTGCTGATGATATATCACCATCTTTTTCCCTATCAGATACTTCAATCTCTCCCAATGTAAACAGATCGGAAGATTTTTCCATGTCTTCTAAGTTATAATAATCTTTCGGGTTCTCTTTAAAAACAATTTCCGGTCTATTATCCTCCAATACGAATCCATTGGAAGTATAAATCTTGGAGTTATGAACATTATCATAACTTCTGACTGCAGCAATATAATGACCTTCAAGATACTTTTCATCCATTTCCTCATCAAACTTTCCTATGGGAATACTGGTCTGTCCATCTTTGGCAGTCGTCCACTGGTTATCAGAAATCCTATCCATAGCCTTCTGCAATGAAAATCCATCTGCTTGCATGTCTTCAGTAATGGGCAAAACATAATATTCCCAGGAATTATTTCCCCGTACTCCCGAACCTTCTTCATCACTAAACGAAATATCCATTGCATAATTCTTGTTGCTGTATCTGTTAAAAGTAATTGCGCGGACCAGTTTATCAACCAGATTCGCCTCTCCTGTTACCTTTTCAAAAGAAACAACCGGAGCTTTGGCATCCACATTTACAGTAAGAAGAACGGGTTCTGAACACGCTACTAATTGACCCGCTGCATCCTCTGCCAGTAAAAGCAAATTAACTTTGGCAATCTTCTTTTGTTCCTCAGGTATCACAAATTTAATCTGCACAGTTTCTTTGCTATTTTGTGGCACTATTACATCAACCTCTTCACTTGCCCCCTCTGCTGCTCCTACTACCCTAATTGCATCAAATGGAATTTCTCCCTTTCCATTTAGCCCTAATGTAAGGTCATAATCATAAGCATTATTTTCGTTTTTTACATTACCTCTGACCCAAAGCTCACTTTCCTTGTTCATAAAGATAGAACCGTTTGTGCTAGAATATGCAAGGTAATCATCAGCTTCTACTGTCTTATAAAAAATAATCCGTACAGTTCCATGTAAATTTGTATTTTCTACATATTTATAGTTGTTTATTCCCTTACTATCCGAAATAGAAGCTCCATCTTCTAAATCTGGTCTCAAACGCTTCTCCAAATTATTATCCGGGATGTCCTCACCATCAACAACCTGCCTTTTATCAGAATAATCTTTTACTTCTATGGCTGTAATATTGGCATCGTGATCCATAATTTCTCCCACACTGTCAATATCCGCAACAATGTCTTTCAACTCCTCCCTTGATGCAACCTCAACTTTCGGCATGCCATTTTCATATATTCCCGGCTGACCATACTGTCTCTCCAGGAGTTTACCCTCTTCCCCGGAATCATTTACTTTTAAATACAAGGGTCTTCTTTGGATTTTACACTTTATAGTAGCTACTGCATCATCTGTGCTTCTTTTAATAATGTAATTATCCGCCTTACTTCCTTTCAGTCCCAATGGCTGTCCGCCGTTCTTTGAATCTGTGTTTAGACAATACCCCTCCTCTTCATCAGCATTTACACCCGCCAATTTTAACCCTGTTGTTACAGCCTGTACATCATCTTGATTAAGAATACCATCTAATGTAATTACCCTAACATTAGCGTTCGGTGTACCATCATAAATCTTTTCATCAAAAGCAATACCACTTACTGTTAGTTCCTTCTTTTTGATACTATATATTCCGAATGTTTCCGCATCCTTATAAACCTTTTCCGTAGCATCCTGAGAATACGCAACAGTAATTTCAACATCTCTCGCATATACTGCCTTGAAAGAAATAGTACCTTTTACAACCCACAAATCTGAATTTTCTTTATCTTGTTCTACACTATGAAAGTTGATTTGAGGGTCATATTCATCATTATTTTTATTTGTGTTAATTGTCCAATGTTTCTTTATATCTTTTGCGTCCTCTGCATCCTTTGCAGCAACAAATGCCTGAAAGTTATACGATGCATTCTCTCCATAAGTAAATGCAGCTTTCTCATCAAACTGCTCCAGATCTATCCTCTGACCTTCTTTCCCAGTAACATGAATCTGACTATTTGTAGTTACTTCTACTGTAGTTGTCTCATAGCCATCTTTTTCTTTGGATTCATCTATTGTTTTACCATGAGCTGTAATTTTAGAACGCTGTACTGTTATGGGAATTTTATTAGATTCTATATCTTTATATATTGCCCATACATGAAATGTCCCAGCCTCTTCCAGACCTGATGGAATGGTAACAGAAACTCCATTGCTTGCATCTACTGTTACACCGTTACTTGCCTTCCAAATTACTTTTGCGTCTTGCACTGGTTGTCCATCCTCTGTTACCAAAGCATTAAAGCCGCTAATAATATCTCCCGGCTTACCAGACGTGGCAGTTGGACCTGTAATTGTTACAGTACATGTTTTGGTACTTTCAGGCACCTGTGGCGTATTATTATTTCCGTTTTGACCTGTCCCTTCTTGTATTTTTTGTGGCTCTGCCTGCTGTTCTTCTGCTATTGGAATCTCATCCAGGCTTATTGCCCTGAGCTGGACAGATTGAGTCACCATACCTGATACCATAACTAACGATAAGACCATTGCAAGCAGTTGTTTTAAAATTTTTTGCTTTCCTTTCATAAGTCCTCAGCTCCTTCTCCCTTTTGCTATATCTTGAAATACGGTGCATCATCTACACCACTTCATCTGTATGTATATACATCTCACTCTTCTCAATCCGAAACATGCCATGACTTTCATCTACTTCCTGCTGCGCCATTTCTTTCGTAACCATATCCCCCGTCTTACTCAACACTTCCGTTGTTCCTACATCCAGCTCCTCTGTTGCTGCTCCCTCTGGCGACAGCAATGCCCTATGACTTATCAGAGACGGCTGGATAATGTCTTCTATCCTGGCATTCATCTCTTCTACCTGCTGCACCGTTTTCTTCACTGAGCGACCTGTGCGGGCATTAAAAATATTCATAATATCAAATTTAAAGAAAAAGATAATACTGAGAATCAGGCAGAAGATGCAGATACCCAGACACACATAAAACAGGGTATGAAATAAATTAATCTGCTGCTGTATCTGTTCCACTCTCTACACCTCCCTGACCAGTCGTTCCTTCTATATTTGATGTATTATAAGTTGCCTGCACTGTAATCTGAGCCTGAGCAATGTTTTCCAGCAGGCTGTCCTTCATCTCCTGCTCATAGTCTGCATTTGCAGTTCCGGTTACAATCTCCATACTTGAAATTCTCTCATAAGCATTTTCAAGCTGGGTATTCATTTGCTTATCTGTAATGCCGGCGCCCTTAAACTCTGCGGCCTTTGATGCAATCTGAGCTACCAGTTCTTTATATGCCAACAGGGTATTTACATTGCTTTCCCCATTTTCCGCATCACTCTCTACCATATTCACCAAATCCAGCCAGTAATCCGAATAAGAAACCATGGAATCTCCGGCCTGATTTCGCATGCTCAAGCTCTCATAATAACTGGCAATTTTGTAAAGGTTTTTAGCTCTGCTTATGTTCTTCTCATTAAGCTGCTCTGTGGGGGCAGCCTCCGAAGCAATCTCCAGCCATTTCTTGGAAGCCGCCTTGTTTCCGGTTCCATTATAGGAGTAAAAATACGCAATTCCCAAATCATAGGCAAATTTGTCATATGCCTCTCCATTTACTTTCAGATAATCTTCGTTACTTCTCCTGGAATTTCCTGTGATTCCAAGAACCTTCCGAATTCGCTGCTCTTCCTCATCGGAAAATACACACACTACCTGTCCGCTTCCATCGTTCCCGCTTTCATTATTCTGCCACAGGAAGAAGTTCAGCAGTCCTTCATACGCCTCCCCGCTTCCCGGACTCAGGGTGATTGCATTTTTGTAATATTCCATACACTGCCCCGGGTTCGTGGTCGCCAGATTCTCTGCTTCTGACACATAAGCCTCATAGGTGCTTGCTTTTACAGAATTTTCTGCTATCTTAAACCCAATAGCTCCTGCCCCTGCCAGAACTGTAAGGGAAGCTGTTGCCAGAAAGCTGCGCCATTTCAGGTTTTGTTTCCTTTTATACTCACTATCCAGCTCATTGTAATGCTCCAACGCATAAAGTAGCTCACCACAGGACTGATACCTGTCATCTGGATTCTTCTGGGTACATTTGAGAATAATTTCTTCCAGACCGGAAGATAAGTCAGGATTCCAGTACCGAATGGGATACATCTCATAGGGCGGCTCACTTGGGTTGTGTCCGGTAAGCAAATGGTATAACGTAGCCCCCAGACAATAAATGTCAGTACGGGCATCTGTCTGTCCATGTCCTCCATACTGTTCCGGAGCCGCATAGCCCTGAGTTCCCAAACACGTGGTATCTGCTACACTGCTCTCCTTAAATTCTCTTGCTGTACCAAAGTCAATAAGCATGACTTTTCCATCTGGTCTCAGCATAACATTGGAGGGCTTCATATCCCTGTAAATAATCGGTGGTTTTCTGGAATGAAGATAAGACAATACATCACAAAGCTGTTTTGCCCATTCAATAACATCTGCCTGGTCCTGGGCTCCATATTCCCGGATAACACTTTCCAGATGACGTCCTTCTATGTAGTCCATGACAATCAGGAAGCTTCCGTCTCCGTCAATGACATCGATAATGCTTGGCAAGTTTGGGTGATCCAGTTTTTTCAGCAAATCAGTTTCCACTATAAGGCCCTGTTTTACCACCTCAAAATTCTGAACACCGTCTTTTCGTACCTCTTTAATCGCCCACTGTTTATTGGCTCTTTCATTCATGGCAAGGTAAACCACACTCATACCGCCTTGCCCGATTTTATTTAATATCTTATATTTCCCGTCTACTAATGATCCAATTTCAAGCATGTAGACTCCTCCTAATATGCCCGAATCAAAGCAACCGAAATATTGTCATCTTCTCTTCGGACTTTATTTAACTCTGTAAAATATACAGTCGTTTCTTTCATCTTCTCTTCTGTGACCATGATCTCTGGCCGCATTTTTTCATAGAACTCCTCTGGTGTAATCACATGACGGAATCCGTCTGAACACATCATAAACAGGGAATCACGCTGATATTCCCCCATATAGAAGTCCGGTTCAATCACACTGCTGGCTCCCACACATTGAAGCAGCACATTTCTTCTTGGATGGTTTTTCGCTTCCTCTGGGGTCATGCGCCCCAAATCCATCTCTCTCTGTACATAAGTCTGGTCTAAAGTTATCTGGTGGAATCCGTCTTTTATGTAATATACTCTGGAATCCCCTACGTTTATAATATAGTAGACATTGTCTACTAAAAGCAGCGCTGCCAGGGTAGTCCCCAGGCTCACATTGCATCCTAATCCATAGTTATTGATTTTCTGATTCTGTTCTAAAATTAAATTGGTCCAGCTTTCTTTCAGGGTATTGGCTTCCATACCGCTGTACAGCAGTCTGGGTAATTCCTGATGAAACCATCTGGAAAATGCCTTTACCAACATGGCGCTGGCAACCTCGCCTTTTGCAAGGCCGCCCATACCGTCACAAACTACACTTAACAGAATCTGTCCATAGTCTGTAGCCGCTGTTTCGATTAATACCGAATCTTGATTTCTATCCTTTCTGATTCCCGCATCTGTATGGATAGATGTTAAATAATTCATAAAACGCCTTTCATTTTTTCTATAAACTCATTTCAATTTTACTGTTTTACATTTATATTTATGGGTAAGTAATAGATAAAATAGATTTGAATAACTGTTTACATTTATTATTGTCATTATAACAAACAAATAGAAATTTGACAAGTTTTTTTGCATTAATATAGGGGAATATCCAAACAGATACTCCCCACCAATTTTATTTATTAATCAAATTTCGATGAAAGCACATAATCAATAGCGGCCAGCACAATCAAAACAACAATCCAGGCGCCTAATCCTGTAAATGCCAAAGTCCATGTCTTTTCTGCAATATTTAATAGAATGAACGCCAACAAAAAACTGGAAAACAATAAATCTACCAGGTTCATGAGTACAAGCTTTACAATTACATATCCAATCACCAATCCTGTTGTCACGCTTAACAAAAAGGCGTAAATTCCCACCGCACCTACCAAAGAAATAAGCAAAACCACAAAGGTCATAATCTGTGCCCCCAGCGATTTCAACTGATTAATTTGCTCAAAAGCAAATTGTAGAAGTGGACCAACAAAAATTGCTGCAAGAAATACTGCAACCATATGACTAACACTTTTCTTGATAAATACTGTTACTGCTGATTGTCCTGATAATTCCATAAGGGCATCAAAAATTTTTTCCAGCATACCATATATGGTGGCTGTTAGAAAAAGTCTTCCAAATTCCTGTAAAAATTCTAAAATACCATGTATTTCCTTTGCTCCCGATAAATATGCCTGACTGTCTACTGCAACAGGTACAAATTTAGAAAACAATTCCAATGCCATTTTTCCTATAAAACCACTAAAAGGCATATTTTCAATAAACTCCACCCAAATATTATGAAAGATGCCTGTATCAGCAAAAATATCTACAATAATTCCAATAAATTTATAAAGCATCTCTGTAATAATTTTATACTTTTTTATATATCTACAACATGTGGCAAAATTTGTGGACAGACTTTTTCTTCTAATATTCTTTACTTTTCGACATATTTTTAATAGTCTATTATCATGATTGTATAAAAGGAGTTGTGATATATGTCTGAATTTTCTAATGTGTTATCTTTATTTATTAAAACCCGCGATGTGAATGTCAGCGCGCTCACAGCTTATTGTGAATTGGACCGTTCTACCATGTATAAACTCATCAATGGTAAACGTTCCCCCTCTTCTAAGGCCCTGGTTCAGAAACTGGCCTCTTTTATGAATCTGAATCCTCTGGAAACCCAGGAGCTGATACAGGCTTATCTGCTCTCCAAAGTTGGATGGGAAATCTATTACAGCCGGAAAAATGTTTTGGAATTCCTGTTAAGTTTTGCAGATGTACGAAGCGAAGCCTCTTTTTTCACAGATTCCCCTTCTCCTGCCTTTGATTTCAATTTTGCAGTGGCAGAAAAAGGGACTTCTACACTGTCCAGCCAACTTCAAATTGTGGCTGCTATAAATTCTGTAATTGCCCAGATGCAGACAAAGTCCCAGAGTACCCTTTCCATCCTGGCACAACCGGAGCATTTAGAGGGACTGAACCTTGCTGCTTCTCTTCCAAACCAAAACAGCAATATGCATATCCAACATATTTTGTGCATTAATAACCGCAAGAGCTACATACGTTCTCAGCAAAACTACAATATACAGTGTTTAAAGAAGCTCATTCCCTTTTATGAGAAGCCTGTTATCTACGAACCCTATTATTATTATGACAATGTTAATTCTCATTTTAATAACCTGAACTTTCTTCCCTGTATGTTCCTTACAGATTCAGCAGCAATCCTGTGTTCCAGTGATTTAAAGGAAGGCATTTTAATCCAGGAGCCGGAAACTATTGCTTTATTCCAAAGTCGTTTCCAAAAAATCCTCATGAATACCAGTCCTTTAACTGCTACCTTCCACTCTATCCTGAATCTGCATTTAAAAAATTTTGCCGTGATTTATAAAGACTCTTCAAATGCTTATGGGTTAAGCGCTGAGCCTTGTCTTGTTCCTCTTTTTACCCAGGAACTCATAGACAAATATCTTGAAGAATCTCTGCCATCCAGAGATGTTCTTATGCAAGAACTAATCCAATATACAAGTACTCTCAGCAGAGCCACCACTCACATTTACTTTACTCGTGAAGGCGCTATGCATTTCCTTATGACCGGATATCTCCATGAAATCCCAAGAGGTTTATGCAAACCTTTTGAGTACGAAGACCGGGTTAAGCTGCTGAAAAAATTCTGCGAACAGGCGGAAAATTCCCAGGATATCCGTCTTTTGAAAGGTTCTCTGGAAAAGTTCCCTCTGAACCTGAACATATCCATTACCGTAAACTATGGATATCTTATGTTTTCAGGACAATCCACAGAATTGTCTTATATTCTGTTAAAAGAACAAAATCTTCTGGCTTCTTTCTATGACTTTGCATCATCCCTGGAAGAAAATGAACTGCTGGAAACCAAAGAAGAAACCATACAGTTTTTACAAAATTTAATTCAACATAAAAAATTATAGCTTTTTCTGAATCTTGGTCTGAACCGACCGGATTTGTTAAGAATTGAATCATTATTTTCCAAGTCTGCTGCATGAAACGCATAGGAACATATTATCTTATCCGCTTCATGCAGCTTTATTCTATCTATCTATGCTTTTTTTCTATGGTTCTGTCGTCCTATGGATACTTTAAATGTTTCTATCATCTCTGGTGACAATTCCTCACATTCTTCATCAAAAGCAATAGGATACTTTTTGGCATATTCTACTTCTTGAAACTGTTCCCTTGTTGGACTTTGTCCTGGTTTAATAGTAAAGGTCCTGATCATAGTAAAGCCTCCTCTCTGCGCTTGTGGCAAGCCTCGCTGATATCAATCTTATGGATTCTTTTCTTTCCGTAAAAACAACAAATAATACTTCTCCTACTTTTCCAATAGCAATAAAGCGGTCTTCCTCCATACTATGTTTTGTATCATACAGTTCAATACACTTTGGATCCGCAAATACATACGCTGCTGTTTCAAAGGAAATCTTGTGCTTCGCTTTATTAAGCTGATTTTTCTCTTCGTCCCACTGAAACTTCATACCATTCCCCTTTTATAGTATCATAAAAAATACATTTGTAATACACTTAACATTAAAATTTCTGAATCTTGGTCTGAACCGACCTAATGAATAATGAATTGTTTTTTCCCAGGGAATTTTAAAGAAATCCCCTGGGACTTTTTAGATTTGTTTATGATAATGATTATAGCACAGATGCAAAGAAAAGAGTATTAAATTTTCCTAAATTCCAAATAGATTTTTTGCATTTTTCCTGGTTATGTCAACTACTTCTTCATAGGACACTCCCTTAATTTCTGCAATGGTCTGAGCCACATACCTCAGATAAGCGGAGCAATTTCTCTCACCTCTGTGTGGCTCCGGCGCCAGATAAGGAGAGTCTGTTTCCAGAAGCAGATAATCCAGAGGCGCATACTCTACTACTTCTTTTAGCCTCTTTGCATTTTTAAAAGTAACCACACCGCCGATTCCAAGATAATAGCCCATATTCATATATTCTCTGGCATGTTCCCTGGAATAGGAATAACAGTGAATCACACCTCTTAAGCAGTCTGCCCGCTCAGCCTTCATAAGTTCCAGAGTATCTTTTGCCGCATCTCTGCTGTGGACAATAATAGGAAGGTCTGTTTCTTTGGCAAGGTCCATCTGGCGCACAAACCACTTTTTCTGTGTATCATGGTTCTCCTTATTCCAATAATAATCCAGTCCAATCTCTCCCACTGCAACAGTTTTCGGCAAATGGCAGTACCTGCACAGTATCTCCATTTTTTCTTCATCCAAATCTCCCACTTCGTCTGGATGAATACCAACTGCTCCGTACACAAAAGAATACTGCTCCATCAGCTTTACTGTATCTTCCACACCACGAAAAGATGCGCCTACATTTACAATGGTTTCGATTCCATTCTCCTTCATGGAACAAAGCAGTTCATCTCTGTCCCCATTAAAAGCCTCGTCATCATAATGGGCGTGTGTCTCAAATATCATGGATATTTCTCTCCTTTAGTCTCTTATGTACAAATTCTCTAAACAACGCATAAATCACAGAAGACAATGGAATGAAAATCAACATTCCCACAACTCCCATGAGACTTCCACCTACAGTTACTGCTACCAGCACCCAGATAGAAGGAAGCCCAACAGAGCCTCCTACTACATGAGGATAAATCAGGTTTCCCTCCACCTGCTGTAAAACCAAGAATAAAATAACAAATCCAATGGCCTGCATGGGGTTGGATACCAAAATCAAAAAGGTTCCCAGAACACATCCGATAAAAGCGCCGAAAATAGGAATTAAAGCTGTAAATGCAATTACCACACCAACCAGCAAAGCATAGGGAAATCTCAAAATACTCATGGTTACAAAAAACATGGTTCCTAAGATTACTGCCTCTGTACACTGCCCTGTAACAAAATTAGAAAAGGTCTTATAGCTTAAAGAAGCTACTTCCAATGTTTTCTTCACTGCCTTTTGTGGTAAGAAAGCATACAGCACTTTCTTCACCTGAACAAACAGCTTCTCCTTCTGCAGCAAAATATAGCAGGCAAAAACAAAGGCCACACAGAAATTCATAAGAGAATTAATAACCGTTCTTGCCACTGTAAACGTAGAGCTTAACACGTTGCTTGCCCCGTTTCTCAGGAAATCTACCGCTGTCTGAATAATCTTATCCCAATTAAACTCCAGACTCTGAATCCAGGCCGCCATCTGTTCACTGTCAGGGAAGGTATTCATGGCCCATTCTTGCACATGAGGAAGAAAAGCCTCGATATTTTTGCTGATGCTGGCAAAGGTAGTGGCTACTTCCGGAAGCACCACAAGCAACACAATCTGGATCACAGCCACTACAAAGAAAATGGAAAGTACCAGACACACAGGTCTTACAAATTTCCGTTTCTTTGCCTTGCGAAACAGCCTCTTTTCCAGAAAATGCATGGGAATATTCAGGATAAACGCCATAGCTGCTCCCAAAACAAAAGGCATAATAATACTGTAAAGAAAGGCAAAGCCTGCTGCCAGAATTTCAATTCTCTGCACAACGCCATAAACCAGCACTGCAAAAACTATCAGAAGCATCCAATTCTTCATATTTTTTTTATTTAAATCCATTCATACCTCCCTGGCACTTTTTATTTCCCGATTTTCTTGCGAATCCATTTAATAAACTGAATAATCGGAAGATTGGCAAGAGCCAAACCATACATAATGAACAACTGTGTAATATTTAAAGTCTGTACCTGGAAGATGCTGTGCAGTCCCGGAATCATCATAACTGCTGTAATCAGAAGAAGTCCCAGACCAAAAGCGCCTGCCAGATATTTATTGTTGAAAAATCTCTTTGTAAAGAGTACCGGTGCATCGGATTTACAGTTAAAACCATGTACCAGACGTGAAGTACACAACGTACCAAATGCCAGCGTAGAAGCCAGAAGCGGGCTTTCCTGATAACCAATATAAAATCCTATCATAGTCATAACTGCAATCACAAAACCTTCAATTCCAATCTTGGACAGGAAGTTTTTGGTGAGAATGGATTCATTCATTGGTCTTGGTTTTTCATTCATAACAGCCTTTGTGTGCGGTTCCAGACCTAAAGCAATGGCCGGCAAACTGTCAGTCAGCAGGTTAATAAACAACAGGTGAACCGGAGCAAACGGTACCGGCAGATTTGCAATAGATGCATACAAAACAGCCAGGATTCCCGCAAAGTTACCGGACAACAGGAACTGAATGGCGCTTTTAATATTGCGATATACATTACGTCCGTTTTCTACTGCTTTGACAATAGTTGCAAAGTTATCATCTGTCAGAATCATAGATGCTGCATCCTTAGAAACCTCCGTTCCTGTGATTCCCATAGCAACACCGATATCTGCCTGTTTCAGAGCCGGCGCATCATTGACACCGTCACCGGTCATGGAAACAATATTTCCCTTATCCTGCCATGCTTTGACAATTCGGATTTTATGTTCCGGTGAAACTCTGGCATAAACAGAAATGCCTTCCACAAATTTCTGAAGTTCTTCATCTGACATATTTTCAATAACAGCGCCTTCACATGCTTCGGATTCATCCTTTAAAATACCAATTCTCTTGGCAATCGCCGCTGCGGTTACCTTATGGTCACCAGTAATCATAATAGGCTTGATGCCCGCTTTAATACACTCTGCAACAGCATCCTTAGACTCTTCCCTTGGCGGGTCCATCATGGCAATCAGTCCCAGGAAAGTCATATCATTTTCGTCTTCTATACTAAGAGCGGTTCCTTCCGGTACACTCTTATAGGCAAATGCCAGTACACGGAGACCATTTCTGGAAAACTTCTGGTTCTGCTCCTCAATTTCCTGAATGTCCTGCTGAGTAATAGGCTGTGCCACTCCGTCTTTTTGGATGGTGGTTACTCTTCCCAGCAGCACATCCACTGCGCCTTTGGTCACCATGGTGGAAACACCTTTTAAATTGTGCAGAGTCGACATAAGTTTTCTGTCACTGTCAAAAGGAACTTCACTGAATCGCGGATATTTTTCTCTTACTGTTTCTGCCGGAACCCCCAGCTTATCGCCCTGATTAATCAGGGCTGTTTCTGTAGGATCACCGATTTCTTCACCATTTTTATTAGTAGAGTCATTACACAAAATACTGTGGCGCAGAAGCTGTTTCTGAGCTTTATCTCCTAAATCAATAGATTCTGCCGGAATTTCTTTTCCTTCTACATAATAATACTCCACTGTCATTTTGTTCTGTGTCAAAGTACCTGTCTTATCAGAGCAAATGATAGACACGCTTCCCAGACCTTCCACTGCCTGCAGCTTACGGACAATGGCATGTTCTTTTGCCATTTTCTGAGTACCAAAGGACAGCACAATGGTTACAATAGAACTTAATGCTTCCGGGATAGCTGCAACTGCCAATGCCACTGCAAAGAGGAAAGCATCTCCAATAGGCTCTTTTCTCACGAAAACACTGATACCAAACAAAATCGCACAGAATACCAAAATCAAAATAGAAAGTTTCTGTCCAAAGTTATCCAGGTTCATCTGCAGAGGTGTTTTCTTTTCCGATGTACTTTTCAGAAGCTTCGCAATTTTTCCCACTTCTGTTTCCATACCGATTGCTGTTACCAGGAAGGAACCACGTCCATAAGAAACAAAGCTTCCTGAATAAACCATATTGGTTCTGTCTCCAAGAGGTACTTCGCCACTGATTTCTTCCTCTGTCTTATCAACACCAAGGCTTTCTCCTGTAAGAGCGCTCTCATCTACCTTCAGGCTGGCATTTTCCAGAATACGTCCGTCTGCCGGAACATAGTCGCCAGCTTCCAGCATAACAATATCACCAATCGTAACTTCTGAAGATGGTACTTTAATCACATCACCATTTCTAAATACCTTTGCCTCAGGAGCCGACATGGCTTTCAAACTATCCAGGGACTGTTCTGCCTTAATGGTCTGAACCGTACCTAAAATAGCGTTCATGGTAATAACCACTAAAATAACGATTGCGCTTTCTGTCTCTCCAAGAAGCCCTGAAACAATAGCTGCCGCAATCAGGATGATAACCAGAAAATCCTTGTATTGCTCCAGAAAAATCTGAAGTATGGATTTTTTCTTTTCCTCTACTAATGCATTAGGACCATATTTCTCCTGGTTTTTCTTAATCTGGTCCTGGCTAAGAGGATGGGTACTGCCATTTACAGATTTCTGAGCTTCTGTTCTTGACATTTGATAATACTCTTTCATGGTTTTTCCTCCATTCCTTATTTTATTGTGCTTCGTAAAGGTCTTTTTATGTGCAGATAAAAGCAAAAAGCGAGACCCTTACTGCACAGTCTGCTATGCAATAAAAGTCTCGCTATTTCATCACGACACGGATGAGAAAAGTCTCATCGAGATTGACGATGCCGCAAACACCTGCCGGTGCCAGCTACTCCCTTTCATTGAAGAGAATAATATACGATAAGCTGCGTGTTGTCAATAGGGAAATTTTTCTCTAGCAGATTTCTGCCCCCGCCGGCATATCCTTATCGGGTGTCATAAGTGCCAGTTCTCCGTCCAGCCCTTCTGCGCAGAGAATCATTCCTTCTGACAATACCCCAGCCAGTTTCGCAGGCTTCAAGTTCACCAGAACCATCACTTTCTTGCCCACCATGTCTTCCGGTGCGTAGCTCGATTTAATGCCAGACACAATCTGTTTTACCTGGCTTCCGATTTTTACCTGGGAGCAAAGAAGTTTTTTAGATTTCTTCACTGCTTCACAGGCAATGATTTCTCCTACCTGGAACTGCATTTTCATGAAATCATCAAAAGTCACCTCTGGTTTTGCCTCAATATCCACTACAGGAGCTTCTTCTTTTTCTTCCTCCGGCTGATTTTCGGCTGCTTCTTTGGCTCTCATTTCTTCTACTTTTTCCATAACCTCTTTTACATCCAGACGTGCAAAGAGAATTTCTGGTTTTTCAGTTACCTTATTTCCTGACGGATACAGTCCAAAAGTATCCAGTTCTTCGTAGGTTCTCTTATTTGCATTTAACTGTGCCAGAATCTTTTCTGTGGTTTCCGGCATAAAAGATTCCAGAAGAGAGGCGCCAATGCAGATACCTTCTACCAGATTATACAGGACTTCTGCCAGACGGTCTTTCTTGCTCTCATCTTTTGCCAGAGCCCATGGCATAGTTTCATCAATATATTTATTGCAGCGTTTAAACAGGGTAAAGATTTCTGTAATGGCATCTGCCACACGAAGCTCTTCCATCTTAGCCGCTACTTTTGCCTTTGTTCCAAGAACAACTGCCTTTAATTCCTCATCTACAGATTCACATACTCCTGTGCGCTTCACTTCTCCTCCAAAATATTTGTTGGACATAGAAATGGTTCTGTTTACCAGGTTTCCAAGAGTATTTGCCAGTTCAGAATTCAGACGTTCTACCATTAATTCCCAGGTAATAACACCATCGTTTTCAAATGGCATTTCATGGAGAACAAAATAGCGCACTGCATCTACTCCAAAGAAATCTACCAACTGGTCTGCATAAATAACATTTCCTTTGGATTTGCTCATTTTTCCATCACCCTGCAACAGCCATGGATGTCCAAATACCTGTTTTGGCAGTGGCAAATCTAATGCCATAAGGAAAATTGGCCAATAAATAGTATGGAAGCGGATAATATCTTTTCCGATTAAATGCAGATCAGCAGGCCAGTCTTTCTTAAACTGTTCTGTACTCTCTCCATCACAATCATAACCAATTCCTGTGATATAGTTGGTAAGAGCGTCCAGCCATACATAAACCACATGTTTTGGGTCAAAGTCTACCGGAATTCCCCATTTAAAGGAAGTTCTGGACACACACAGATCCTGCAGCCCCGGAAGTAGAAAGTTATTCATCATTTCATTCTTTCTGGAAACCGGCTGGATAAACTCAGGATGTTCATTAATATGGTCAATAAGTCTCTGTGCGTATTTGCTCATTCTGAAGAAATATGCTTCTTCCTTAGCCGGTGTTACCGGGCGTCCGCAGTCAGGACATTTTCCGTCTACTAACTGGGATTCTGTGAAAAAGGATTCACAGGGAGTGCAGTACATTCCTTCATAATAACCTTTGTAAATATCCCCCTGGTCATAGAGCTTTTTGAAAATTTTCTGCACCTGCTTCTCATGGTCTGCATCGGTAGTACGGATAAATTTGTCATAGGAAGTATTCATTAAATCCCAGATGCTCTTAATCTCTCCGGCAACATTGTCTACAAACTCCTTGCAGGTAACGCCAGCCTCTGCTGCCTTTAATTCGATTTTCTGTCCATGCTCATCTGTTCCTGTCTGGAAAAAGACATCATATCCCTGTTGTCTTTTGAATCTTGCAATACTGTCTGCTAAAACAGCCTCATAAGTATTTCCAATATGAGGCTTGCCCGATGTATAGGCAATAGCTGTGGTAATATAATATTTTTTCTTATCCAATTTTCTTTCCTCCTGTTCTAAGAGAGTATGGCTCACTGCAGTGTAGTTCTTCGGTAAAACAAGAAAGAATCTCGCTTGCGAGATTCTCCGCCTGCGGCGGGTCGCATCAGCGACATAATTCCACTCCGCCGCAGTGCGATCCTCGCGGAGCGTTTTTTGTTTCATAGGACGCACTTTCCTATGAAACAAAAAACCCGCCTTCTCTGTTTCCAAAGAAGACGAGCTATATTTACCCGTGTTACCACTTCTGTTCATCTGTGCCTTGCGGCCCAGACCTCAACAGGTACTTTCATACCTTACCGCTATAACAGGCGGAACCTGTCGCAGCCTTGGTATAATATCATACTTCGGTGCGCCTCTCAAAAGCCATCTTCCACATATTCTCATCCGCTTTCTCTCAGCATACAAAAGCTTCTCTGTAAAACAAGAAATACATGTACTCTCTTTGTCACTGTGTTTACATATATCTATCATGCTAACATATTCAGAAATATTTGTAAAGTCGTGTTTTCTCATTTTTTCAAAAGCCCTTCATGCTCCCGACTCAGCTTCCTGACAATCGGAATCGAAGCCAGAATGGCAATCAGGTTTGGAATCACCATAAGTCCATTAAACATATCCGACATGTTCCAGACCAAATCTACTTTCAGTGTGGAACCAACCAGCACGAACACCACAACCAGCGCTGCATACACTTTAACTGCTTTTTTACCAAAAAGGCTGCGTACATTTACTTCTCCAAAATAGTACCATCCTATAATAGTAGTAAAGGCAAAAAACAGCATACAAATAGCAATGAAAACCTTACCAAAAGAGCCAAACGCTGAATCAAAAGCCACCTGTGCCAGGGCTGAAGCTGTCTCTCCGCTTGACAATGCTCCGGTAGAAAGAATCACAAGGGCTGTCAATGTAAGAATCACAAAAGTATCAATAAACACGCCCATCATAGCAATAATTCCCTGGTCTCCTGGGTGCTTGACGTCTGCAGTTGCATGGGCATGAGGTGTAGAACCCATACCTGCTTCATTGGAAAACAACCCTCTTGCCACACCAAAGCGCATAGCCTTCTGTACCGTAACACCAAGAGCGCCGCCAAGAACTGCCTCCGGGTTAAATGCTGCCACAAAAATATCATGAAAAGCTTTACCAACACCAGCTCCATTCATAAACAGGATTACAAGACATCCTACGATATAAATCAGCGCCATAATAGGCACAATCTTCTCTGTAACTCTCGCAATACGGTTGATACCTCCCAGAAAAATAAACGCTGCGATAACTGCTATTACGATGCCAACGAAAATAGGTTTCACACCAAAAGCATTTTCAAAGGAGCTTCCAATAGAATTTGACTGCACCATATTTCCCATAAATCCCAAAGCCAGAATAATGGCAACAGAGAAAAATCCAGCCAGAAATTTTCCAAATTTCCCTTTGAAAATATACTTGATATAATACACCGGACCACCTACCACAACACCGTTTTCCTTTACTCTGGTGTGCTGCGCCATCACTGCCTCCGCATAAATGGTTGCCATGCCGAAAAACGCGCTGACCCACATCCAGAAAATAGCTCCTGGACCACCGGAAGCAATGGCTGTGGCCGCACCTGCAATATTACCGGTTCCTACCTGCGCTGCAATGGCTGTAGCCAGCGCCTGGAAAGAACTCAGACCATTTTCCGTACTCTTTCCATGCAGAGAAAAATTTCCAAACATTTTCTTCATACCTGCGCCAAATTTCCGTACCTGAATAAACTTCAAACTAAAGGAATAAATAATTCCTGTTCCAAGCAATAACACCAGAAGCGCATAATCCCACAAAAACGTGTTCACAATGTCCACAAATGATGCGACATTTTCCATAATTGATGTCATGATATCCATTTCTCTTCTCTCCTTTTTTTCTGCTCCATTGCACCAAAAAAGCCCATGAGATTTTGTGTTAAAAAATCCCATGGACTTTGATATGTTCAGATTTCCGCTCCTTTTGCACGTTTCAAAATGCAGAATTTCTGCATTTTTCTAAACCTCACTGTCCTTTTGCCTGAGAGATTCACAGATGTTCTTCCATCTGCTTACACCTTCGGCACCCTTTTCGGGATTCTCCAGAGAGCCATCCAGATACAGTCTTGTTCCTTTTGGGAACCCCTGAGAGTATTACTCCTTCGGTGGGCGAATTGCCGCTTTCCTGCACCCTTCTTTTGGCACAATATGCAATTAACGAATTTCATTATAGCACTGTTTTCCCTTTTGTCAATCCTTTTATAGCGGACATTTGTGTTTTTTATAAATACATTTATTCAATTCCGGCTGTTTCAATAATAAATTTCACCTTACCGTTCTCATTTTCGTTCTGTCCGTCAAAGGCCTTGTAAGCGCTGCCTGCATCTGCTACTGCGCTGAGACGGTCTAAAAGATTCTGCATTTCATCTCCGAAAAGCTCCGTAATTTTCTGAACGCCTTCTTCATCGAATTTCTCCATGCCCTCAGCCAGTTCTGTGGAACCATCTTTTAACTTAACAGTTCCTTCCTTTAACTGCTTTCCACCTGACACAAGCGCCGCGGTTCCATCTTTTAAGGATACTGCGCCATTTGCCAGCTGGGTAATACCGCTGCCTAAAGCCTGGGCTCCTGCGGACAGTGCAGTACCGCCCTGTAAAAGCTGTTCTGTGCCAGAAGATAACTGAGAAGCTCCCTGGTTCAAAGCTCCATTATTGGCATTCAGAGCTTCAGAACCAGTCTTTAACTGTGCAGTTCCTACTGCAAGCTGACCAGAACCTTCTGCCAGTTTACTGATTCCCGCGCTTACCTGCTGGGTTCCACCTGACAGCGAAGCCATACCTTCTGTCAATGAGCTGGTTCCTGCTGCCAGACTTGCAGCTCCCTGATTCAGTTCTTCATTTTTTGCACACAAAGCGCTGCTTCCCTGTCTTAACTGTCCTGTTGCCTTTGCCAGTTCCTCTACCATGCCGGACAAGTCTTTCATGGACTCTGCCGCCTTTGAAAATTCCTGTACGCCTGCGCTTAAACTGTCGGCTCCCTGTACAGCCGCATCACACTGACTGTTCATGGTTCCAAACTGTCCCTGGAGCGCCTGGAGTGTGGAGGTATCAAACTTTGCCTTCTCTGCTTCCATGTTTGCCTTGATTCCATTTAATTCACCTAAAACACTGGTATCAGGCTGTGTTTGTGGTACAGAAAGAGATGCCGAAGTCTGTACCCCTACAGAAATTCCTCCCAGAGCGCTCATAACCTTTGCCTGGTCTTCTGCTGAAATCCCTGCTGCGCTTAAAGCGGCCGCTACATTGCTCTGCTGCTGTGCATTTGCCTGAGCATTCACTGCAGCATTTTCACTGGCGATTGCTGCATTTGCCTGGTTATTCAAATCTTCTACTGATATCTGTGGCTGTCCCTGGCTATTTAAGAAATTTTGAATCACGGCAACTGCCTGATCTGTATAGGAAGCCTCTGCCGCTGCGGCAGCTCCATAAGAACCTACCTGGGCAGCTATGGCCTGGGCAGAGCCCTGAGCCCCGGACACCCCGGCTTTTAAAGCGGCTGCACCCTGAATCAGTTCCTTAGAACCGGCTGTAATAGAATTCATAGCGTCTTTTACTGCTCCAAGCTGTCCTGCACCCTCAGATACTTTTTCATTTAATTGTCCAAGCCCTGTATCTAACTGTTGCACTCCGGCTGTATAAGCGCTGATTCCATCTTGCAGTCCTTTTGCTCCCTCCTGAAGCTGGGCTGCGCCCTGTTCCAGTTTTCCTACACCTTCTGTCAAAGTATCTTTTTTGCTGTTTAACTCCTGTATTCCTTCATTTAATGCAGAAGCGCCCTCTGCTGTCTGTGCAATACCCTCATGTAACTGAGCAGCCCCATCCGTATAAGAAGAAACTCCATTTTGAAGGCTCACAGAACCTAACTGTAAGGCCTTCATGCCTTCTGTCAGTTGTGACACACCACCTAAAAGTTCTCCTTTCTTGCTGTTCATGGTATCAATACCATCTTTTAGAGCTTTTGTTCCATTGTCAGCCTGCTCCAGACCACTGACAAAAGTGTCTGCCGAACTGTCCATGGTTTCAATACCGTCCCTGAGAGCCTGGCTTCCCTCTACCAATGCTTTGGAAGAATCTGTCAGTGTCTCCATTTTTTCCTTTAAATCCTCTGTACTGTCAACATCTGCCAAATCCAAATCCTCCAGGATACCCGTGGTAGCCACTGTAGCAGTCATAGCCAGTGAAAAATCTTTTACATCTGCGGTAAGTTCTGCATAATCCGGAATCTCAAGATCCTGCAATTCCTCCACTTCCTGTAAATGTAAACTGTCCGCCAATCCCGGAAATCCCAGGCCGACTGCAATCTCATTGTTTCCATCTGAAACAATCTGTCCGTTGGTAATTTCCACATTGGTAAACGTATCTGCCGGAAGAATCATAGCAGTCATCATCATAAAAGGCGTACACACCTCTTCCTGTTTCCCCTGAACATCCACTGTCTCTTTTGTCTTATTTTCATAATCAATTCTGATTTTCAGTTTTCCGCTTTTTCCCGCCAGCTCATTAGGGCTGATTTCTTTTCCGTCCAGATAATAGGTCAGCTTCACAGAAACCGGAAGTTCTTCCTTTGACTTTCCCTGATAATAAATATCCTCACCGCCGGCATTCCACACAAGAGTTCCATCCCCCTTCTGCTGAAAGGTTTCATCTCCCTTTACATTGGTAATCTCAGACAGATTGCTCTTATCTGTTAATTCCTGCTCATTCCCCTGGTTTTTCAGCCAGTTACTTACAATGACCTCCTGGGAATTTCCTTTTTCATCTGCATTTACGTAAACTGTCTGTTCCTTTGCCGGAACTGCTGCCCAGACAGAAGACGTAGGCAAAATCACTGCCATCATAGCTGCCATTCCTGCCAAAAGTGCCTGAACCTGTTTTTTCTTCATCTAAAAGACCTCCTATTTTCTCCGAATACCCGGTTTAAAGTTTTTACTTGTTCTGCAAATCAATCCATCCAGCAGCCAAAACATAGCCGGAAGGAACAAAAGAACTGCACACATACTAATCAACGCGCCTCTTGCCATAAGCAGGCAAAGAGAACTAATCATATCAATCTTAGAATACATTCCAACCCCAAAGGTGGCTGCAAAAAAACTAAAGGCAGACACCATAACCGGGCGGATGCTGCTCTCCAGAGCAATACTGATAGATTCTTTCTTTCCTTTTCCACTTCCCCGCTCCTGCTCATATCTGCTGGTCATTAAAATCGCATAATCCACAGTAGCGCCAAGCTGTATGGTTCCAATTACAATAGAAGCAATAAAGGGAAGCTCTGTTCCTGTAAGGTACGGAATACCCATGTTAATAAAAATTGCCCCTTCAATAACCAGCACCAGAATCACCGGCAAGGAAATAGACTTGAATACAAACAAAATAATGAAAAATACAGCTAAAATAGAGACTGCGCTTACCACCTTAAAATCATGGTCTGTAATCTCGATCAAATCCTTGGTACAGGGCGCTTCTCCTACCAGCATTCCAGTCTTGTCATACTTCTTCAGAATCTGGTTCAGTTCACCAAGCTGCTCATTCACTTCATCCGATGCAGTCAAATACTCATTGGTAATGAGCATTAATTCATAATTTTCACTTTCCAGAATTTCCTTCACGTCCTTTGGCACCATGCTCTGTGGAAATGCAGGACCGATAATAGTCTCAAGCCCCAGGATTTCTTTGACCCCATCCACTTTTTCCATCTCAGCAATCATTTTGTGCTTCTCTTTATTGGGAAGATTCTTATCCATCAAAATCATGTGAGCTGCTCCCATGTGGTAATCTTCCTGAAGTTTGGTATTTGCCTGAATGGACTCCAGTTCTTTTGGCAGACTGGCATCCAGATTATAATAAACCTTGGTATTTGCCTGAAAATATGCAAAGGGAACAAACAACAGCACGCATAAGCAGGCAAAGGTTTTATGGTGTTTTACTAAAAATTCTGAAACCTTTGGAAAATCCGGTATGAGCTGTCTGTGTTTTGTCTTTTCCAATACTTTATCAAAAATCATAATCATGGAAGGAAGAATGGTAACACAGCTGATGACACCAAAAACAACGCCTTTTGCCATGCAGATTCCCAAATCCAGCCCAAGAGTAAAACTCATAAAGCACAGAGCCACAAACCCTGCAATGGTGGTAATGGAGCTTCCCACTACAGATTTAATAGTAGCCGCGATTGCCTGAGCCATAGCTTCCTTATGATCGTCTTCAAATCTGCTCCTTTGCTCCTGGTAACTGTGCCAGAGGAAAATGGAATAATCCATAGTAACACCAAGCTGCAGTACTGCACTTAATGCTTTTGTAATATAGGAAATTTCTCCCTGAATCACATTGGTTCCCATATTATAAATAATAGCCATTCCAATACTAAGAAGGAACAAAAATGGTATAAAATAAGATTCCATGGTAAGCGCCAGCACAATACAGGACAACACTACTGCAATGAGTACATAAACAGCCACCTCAGATTCCGCCAGATTTCTGGTATCTGTAACAATAGCTGACATACCGCTGACAAAACACTGCTTCCCAGCCAGTTTCCGAATATCTCCAATGGCGTCCATGGTCTCATCCGCCGAAGTGGTGGTATCAAAAATAATAAACATCATAGTAGAATCTTCTGAAAACAAAGCGCTGCGGATTTTCTCCGGAAGCATTTCTACAGGTACGGAAGTATCAGAAAACGTATCGTACCACACAACCTTGGAAACATGCTCCACATCTTCAATCTTTTTCTTCAGTGCCGCCACATCTTTATTCGGCATTCCCTCACAAATAAACATGGAGTACGCTCCCGTTCCAAACTCATCCACCAGAATATCCTGTCCCTTCATAGTTTCAATTTCATCCGGCAGATAATAAAGTACATCATAATTCACCCTGGTATTTATGTATCCGATTCCCGCCGGTATCAAAAGAAGCAGGCTTAAAATAAAAATAGGAATCCGGAACTTTACAATTTTTCTTCCCAGCTTTTGCATAGACTCTCCTTCCTTTCGCCTTAATCAAACTGACCATTAGTCATATATTGTTTTACCATATAAATGACCATCGGTCAATATAATTTATGACCAAAAGTCACTTTTAAAATTTATGCAATTCAGAGAAAAAGAAGAACCTTAGATTTTTCGTTTGACTTTTCCCTGTTTCCCTCCCTATAATGTACAAAGTATACGAAGGTACGAAGAAAAGAAAGAAGGTTATATGAAATGAGCAAAGTAGATCATAATAAACAGCAAAAGCGCAATTCCCTGTTGGATTCTGCCTTTTCTCTGTTTATTCGTAATGGTTTTAGCAAGACCTCTATTTCTGATATTGTAAATGCGGCTGGTGTTGCGAAGGGTACCTTTTACCTATATTTCAAGGATAAATATGACATAAGAAATCACCTCATCAGCCACAAAGCCAGTCAGGTTTTCCTGGCTGCATATACAGAGCTGCAAAAACATGAGGATATCGTTGATTTCGAAGATCAGGTTCTGTTTATTATTGATAATATCCTGAATCAGTTCTCAGAAAACCACAGCCTGGTCATGCTGATTTCCAAGCATTTAAGCTGGGGATTCTTCACTAACTCTCTGATTGAAACCCCTGACAAAGATGTTCCGGCTGTTTATACGATTTATCAGGAACTTCTAACAAAATCTTCCCATACTTATCGTGACCCTGAGCTCATGATGTACATGATATTAGAACTGGTCAGCGGCGTCAGCTATAACACTATTCTCTACGAACAGCCACTTCCCCTTGAAAAAATAAAAGAACCTCTTTATAAGGTTCTGCGCAGTATTTTTAGGCAATATCGGGTGGAGGGGTAATATAAAACAGCGTTATTTGGGTTACAATACATGGTGGAGGGGTATATGAAGACCTTTGTGGCAAGCAGACCAAGCACTGTATTTTGCAGCCCGCAGTGTAAGAACAAGCATAATGTGTATAAGAGCAGAGCGAGAAAAAACAGTTCCTATAGGGAGGCACAAGACAATGATTGATAAATGGATTGCTGAAGCAACAGAATGTGATTTCAAGGTTGCTCTGGAAATAAAGAAGCCGAAAAGTTGGCTAAAAAGTGTCAGTGCTTTTGCAAATGGTATCGGTGGTACTCTGATTTTTGGCATTGATGATAACCGAAATGTGGTTGGTCTGACGGACGCACAGGCAGATGCGGAAGCAATCAGCCGCCTGATTAAAGAGCGTATCTCGCCATATCCCAACTTCATTCTTGTACCAGAACGAAAGGATGGTAAAAATATTCTGATACTGACAGTCTCCTCCGGATACTCTACGCCCTATTATTACAAAGCAGATGGTGTTATGGAGACATATATCCGCATTGGAAACGAGAGTGTGATTGCTCCAAGTTTCGCCCTGAATCAGCTTATATTGAAAGGCATGAACCGAACCTATGACACACTAAACTCTGAATGTGCTTTCAAGGACTACGCTTTTTCCAAGCTACGAGAGAGATATAAGGTCTGGACCGGTAATAGCATGGAAGATAAACTGTTTGATTCCTTCGATATAAGAAATGAATATGGAAAACTGACAAATGCAGGTGCTTTGCTGGCAGATGATTCTCCAATCAGACATTCCCGGCTGTTCTGCACACGCTGGAATGGTTTGGATAAAAGCGGCGGCATGGTAGATGCTCTCGACAGTGCAGAATATTCTGGAAGCTTGATTATTCTGCTCAACGAGGGGGTAGGCTTTGTGAAGCGGAACATGAAAACACGTTGGAAGAAAACCGCCAACTCCCGTATTGAAATGCCCGATTACTGCGAGCGAAGCATTTTTGAAGCACTCGTCAATGCGCTAATCCACCGTGACTATCTGATTTTGGGCAGCGAAGTCCATATCGACATTTATGACGATCATCTTACCATTACTTCTCCCGGCGGTATGGCTGACGGTACACGAATACAGGAAAGAGATATTTCCAATGTTTCCTCCACTCGCCGCAATCCTGCCCTTGCTGATATTTTTGGCAGATTGGGCTATATGGAGCGCCAAGGCAGCGGATTTAAGAAGATCACAGAAACTTACCGTGCCGCCCACAATTACCGTGACGAATTGGAGCCGAAATTCTATTCCGATGCCAGCTCGTTCCAAGTCACGCTGTATAACTTGAATTATGAAGCAACGGTAAACGCAACTAAGGCTGCGATTGGGGACGAAAATGTTGCGATTGCCCCCGATCACCTTGCGATTGAGGTTGCGATTAATAAACTAAACGCAAGCCAAGCTACGATTGCAAAGGCGAAAGCGGTATTTGCAAACATGGATATTGATGGTGTCTTTGGTCGTTCTGACATAGCTGTTATTACAAACAATTCTGTTACTGCAGCTGGTAATCTCATTACAAAGCTGAAAAATGCAGATTTGATTGAGCCTGTCAGCGGTTTTGGAAAAGGCAAGTACAAGTTCATATATCCCAAAGAATAAATTAAATGGGGCTGTTTGGAATTATCTATTTCCCGACAGCCCCAGCTTCTAACTATGAGAATATCTACTCTTTATCTTCCTGGGATTCCTCCTGTACCTTGCGGACGTACTCTTCTGTTAAATCCCTGTTTTATTGTAATTGTGCCAGATGTTCTAAGACCATAGCAAATAAAAAGATTCTTAAATTCACAGGAAGATTCCATTATCTTATTTTCCCAACCGTATCACATTCCAGGAAGCCCTCTTAAGCACACTTGTCACAACACCGCCATCCAGTTTGCTTCTATCATCCGCATTTACTGGATAAACTTTTTCTTCCAGCAAGCTATTTCCTGCTTTCAAATCTTCGTTTTCCATAACAATATGCTCTAACAAACGGTATCCCGCAAAGCTTCTTACATCTGTAGTAAGCTCCACATCTTCCTCCAGATTACGGTTTACAGCAAAGATGGTAACTTCCTCTTTTTCTTCATTATAAACAGCAATGGATTCAATATCCGTAATTTCATCATGTTTGGCTGTTGCATGTTTTGTTCCGGAAATTACCGGCTGCAATGCAATACCGCGACCATATTTAGATGCATGCATAAATGGATAGAAGATGGTCTGTTTCCATGCTCCCCCTGCTGCATCTGTCATGATCGGCGCAATGACATTCACCAACTGTGCCAAACACGCCATTTTCACACGATCTGCATGTTTCATTAAGGTAATCAACATCAAACCTACTAAGAGGGCATCCTCAAAATTATAGATATCCTCCAGCATAGGCGGCGCTACCTGCCATGGATGATTTTCTGTAATATCATCATCCGCTGCATTGGAATGGAACCATACATTCCACTCATCAAAGCTTAAATTCATGGTCTTTTTACTGCGTTTTTTCGCCTTCACATAGTCACAGGTAGAAATCACGGTACGGATAAA
Organism: Bacillota bacterium; assembly: GCA_902363515.1. Lineage (GTDB taxonomy): Bacteria > Bacillota > Clostridia > Lachnospirales > Lachnospiraceae > Blautia. Next base: position 29,743 of record CABJAN010000003.1, read on the forward strand.
ATCATCCATATCATCGGACTGCGCCAGATAATCATTGCTGTCATTATCACGATTTCCGTAATACTGATGCATGGAAACATAGTCCACATAATCATAGGTATGGGACAATGTCACTGCCTCCCAATCCGGGAAGGTTGGCATGTCACGGTTGGAGCTGCCACAGGAAACTAATTCAATACCTGGATCAATAAGGCGCATGGCTTTGGCTGTTTCCTCTGCCAAACGTCCATATTCTTCCATAGTTTTATGGCCAATCTGCCATGGACCATCCATTTCATTTCCCAGACACCAGACTTTAATATTATGCGGATCCTTTACACCATGCCTGATACGAAGGTCACTGTACTTTGTTCCAGAAGGATGATTGCAGTATTCCAGAAGATTACATGCATCCTGAATACCTCTGGTTCCCAGATTGACTGCCATCATAACCTCTGAATTTACCTGTTTCGCCCACTTGGAAAACTCATTTAAACCAACTTCATTCTTTTCCAGGCTTCTCCACGCCAGTTCCAGACGGTGGGGTCTTTCAGAAACAGGTCCAACAGAATCCTCCCAGTAAAAATTAGAAACAAAATTACCACCCGGATAACGGATGATTGGAACATCCAGCTCTTTTACAAGCTGTACCACATCCTGACGGAATCCGTTTTCATCTGCTGCCGGATGCCCCGGCTGATAAATTCCTTCATACACAGCTCTTCCCAGATGTTCAATAAAAGAACCGTAGATACGTTTGTCAATGGGTGCAATCTGGAACTCCTTGTCCAGAACCATTTTTGCTCTTCTTGCCATTTTAGAAACCCTCCTAAATTAAAAATCATATTATTATTTACTCTTTTACTGCACCTGCTGTCATACCTTCAATAAAATATCTCTGAAAACAGATAAACAAAATGAATATCGGTATAATACTATCTAAAGAAAAATTTGTTTATATAATGGTAACATAATAACTTCAAACGTAATAGATAAAATAATTAAAACGATCACAAAAAAGAAATTTTTTATCAATATTCTCCTCTTTCCAAATTCTATCCTCATAAGTTACTCACTTTTCAAAACAAATTTAGCTCTTCTTTCTTCCTCACTACTATTTCCTATAAAAACTTCAAACTCACCTTCTTCACTGGCAAATACTCCATCTTCTCTGGTGAATCGAAGCATTTCTTCCGAAATTGCAAAAGATACCTCTTGTTCTTCCTGTGGCTGCAGTTCAATCTTTTGAAATCCTTTTAATTGTTTTTTAGGACGTGCTACACTCGCAGCAACATCATGTATATATAACTGGATCGTTTCTGCTCCTGACCTTTCACCACAGTTTTTTACTTTTACAGAAGCTACAATTTTTTCTCCTTTTCTCATGGTATTTTTATTTAAAACAGGTTCTGATATGTGAAAATCCGTATAAGTCAATCCATAGCCAAATGCATAAAGAGGTTTATTTTCTATATCTAAATATTTGGATACATATCTGTCTTTATCTCTTCCTGGCACATGTACACGGCCTGTATTTAGTTCATCATAATGGACCGGAATCTGGCCTACGCAGTAAGGAAAGCTCATTGGCAACTTCCCGGAAGGAGCATTGTTTCCCACCAGCATATCCACAATTGCATTTCCTCCCATAGTTCCCGGCATCCAAACCTCTAAAATTGCTTTCGCTCTTTGCTTTATCTTTCTGATATCAAGAGGTCTTCCATTAAACAAAACAACCACAATATTGGGATTGATTTTTTCTATTCTCTCCAATAATTTCATTTGATTCTCAGGAATCTCTATCATTGCTCTGCTTGTAGCCTCTCCTGATTGTAAAAAATGCTCTCCCAAAGCAAGGACTACAACATCAGCTTGTTCAGCTTTGCTTTCCGCCTCTGTCAGCATCTCTTCAATTTCCTTTTCTGTGAATTCCTCCTCTTTGTAATTCACAAAACCGTCCAGCTTCATTTCTTTTGGAAGAATTGGACATCCCCGGCAGAAGCAAACCTCATAATTTTCCATTTTCTTTTCTGCTGCCTGCTGTATAGTAATTGTGTCAGATATATCTCCTGTAAATGACCATGCACCCAGCATTTCCTGTCTATTTACATACGGCCCTGCAAAAAGAACTTTCTTTCCTTTGCTTAAAGGCAGTATATTATTTTTATTCTCCAACAAAACAAAAGACTTTGTTGCCATAGTTTCTGCCAGTTCTTTATGCTCCTGACACAGTATTTGTTCCTCAGCCACCCCTTCATCAGCACCCTTATACGGGTTCTCAAACAATCCCAGTTTATTTTTCAGCTTTAGAACTCGCCATGCACATTCTTCTATCCTTTCCAGTTCAATTTTCTTTTCGTCTAATAATTGACAGAGTGTTTGCGGATAGACTCCTGACATCATGTCAATATCAACCCCTGCCTCCAATGCCCGTCTTGCTGCATCTGCTCTGTCTTCAGAAACGCCATGAATAATTGTTTCTCCTATAGCTCCAAAATCTGAAATCAGTACCCCATCAAACCCCATTTCTTTTCGCAACACGTCTCTCATAAGCTTTTTATTAATAGTAGCCGGAATTCCATCTATGGTATTAAAAGATGTCATAACCAGCTCTGCTCCTGCCTGAATCCCACTTTCATATGCCGGAAGATAAAAATCCCTTAAAGTTCTCTCTGACAGTTCTACTGTATTGTAGTCTCTACCTGCTTCGGCTGCCCCATATCCTGCAAAATGTTTTACACATGCTGCCAAAGTTTCCTTGCCGCTTAAATCTTCTCCCTGATATCCTTCTACCATAGCCCTGGCATATACACTATTCAAATAAACGTCTTCCCCTGTGGCTTCCATGACTCTTCCCCATCTGGCATCACGAACCAAATCTGCCATCGGTGAAAATGTCACATGGAGGCCATCTGCCGCTGCCTCTCTTGCCGCCATAGAAGCACATTTTCTTGCCAATTCCGGTTCAAAGGCAGCACCCTGACCTAAGGGAATTTGATAAACCGTTTTATATCCATTAATAATATCCAGCATAAAAAGCAACGGTATATGATGGGGATGCTTTTCCATATATTTTTTCTGTATCTGTTTTGTTTTTTTCGCCCCCATAGTCCCCAGGACACTTCCGGCCAGATAAATGTCTCTTTCATTTATTCCCAGCTCTTTTACCGGACCTGAAATTACTGCCTCCTCTTCATATACTGCTCCAGTTGCCTGAAATAGCTGCCCAATTTTTTCTTCAATACTCATCTCATTAAATAATTCTTGCAGTTTGCTATTCTCCATAATCCATACCTCTTCATAAAGTATTATTTTCTAAAACCCCTCCAGTTCAAAAACAGGAGGGGCTTTTATCAATAATCTTTCACATTAATCTTAAAGTTTTTAAAACGGGCGATTCCATTTTCTGCGAACATACCAATATATGTTCCTGTAAAGGTCATATATTTGGTTCCTTCTGTACACAATCCTACAACCAGACCTGTTCCTAACTCTGTGAATACTTTTCCATCCACACTGAAAGCAAATCGGTAATATTTTTTATCTGATTCTACGCGCAGAATAATATTTTCCGCATCAGAAATTTCTTTTTCTGCTGTAACCACATAAATATCATGTATATGTTTCGCCAGGCAGACTTTGGATACCCCATTTTCTCTTGTTATGTATATTTCATAATGATAGGATTCTGTGTAAAATGCGGTCAACCCTGCTCTGACATTGTTTTCTGCTTCCAGTAAACAAACTTCTACAGACGAAACCGTCTCAAAGCCTTTTTGCCGAATTCCCAACCATGTAGGACTATCCATATCATTTAATGTTATTTCTGTACCTTGTAAGACTAATGCAGCATTTCCAGTATCTCTTTTATAATGTTCCATATTAGGATTTCTCAAAAAATTATAAGAAGTGCTGAACGTCTCATCTGAAAAATCGTCTGAAAAATCACGATTTACCTTCCCTGGTTCTGGTCCCGGAAGCGGTCCATCCATTTCAAGTGAAATCAGACCCTTGTCCCCCACAACAGGCCATCCTTCCTCATCCCACACAACAGGTGCTAAAAAAGTTTCTCTTCCAAGATTATGCAGCAAAACCCTGTTAGATTTCTCTTCACATGGCCGGATTGCCAGGCAAACCATCCACCAGTTTCCATTATGATCTTCCATCATATCAGCATGTCCGGTGCAGTAAATTTCCTCTCTCATATCATCTCTATGTGTTAAAATAGGATTATGAGGACAAGCTTCATATGGACCATACGGACAATCCGATCTCAGCATCGTTTCCATATGTCCGTATTCCGTACCACCTTCTGCCAGCATAAGATAATATTTTCCAAACCATTTATATAAATGCGGACCTTCTGCATATCTTCCGCCGCACCCACGACTTATCACTACACTCTCAGTCAGCTTCTCTCCTGTAAAAGGATTAATCTCACACATAAAGATTCCCGCTTCACCCTGTTCATCTGTAGCTGTAGATAAAAAGTATACTGTTCCATCGTCATCAAACAAAAGCGACGGATCGATACCTCCCTGATCTATCCATACAGGTTCTGACCAACCTTTTTTTATATCCTTTGTGTGTACAATAAAGTTTCCTTTATGGGAAACATTGGTTGTAGTCATGAAAAATGTTCCATCATGATAACGCAACGTAGGAGCATAAATTCCTCCTGAAGGCTTACACTTTTCTAACAAAAGCTGAGATTTTCTATCCAGACAGTTTCCTATTAATTCCCAATTTACTAAATTCTTGCTGTGATAAACAGGAACTCCCGGAAAATATTCAAACGAAGAGTTCACTATGTAATAATCATCCCCCACTCTACAGATAGATGGATCCGGGTTATACCCGGAGATGATTGGATTTCTATATTTCATATCCTATTTCCTCCAAATTTTCTATTTTTAACATCAACCCTTCAGGCCTGACATTTTAATACCCTGGATAAAATACTTTTGACACGTTCCAAACACTATCAAAACAGGAAGAAGAGAAAACAGCGCCATAGCCATCATTTGTCCTACCTGAACATTTCCCTGGGAACCTTTAAAAAATTGCAGACCTATTGCAATTGTAAACTTTTCATTGGAATTTAAATAAATCAATGGGTTAAAGAAATCATTCCAGTTAAACACAAGCGCCATAACCAAAACTGCCAACATAACTGGTTTTACTGCTGGAAGCAATATTCTCGTAAAAATCTGCAATGAATTAGCACCATCAATTTTAGCTGCTTCATCCAGTTCTTTTGGCAATGTCCTAAAAAACTGTATAAACAAGAAAATATTAAAAGCCCCTCCACCAAGCCAGCTCGGAATAACTAAAGGCCAGATAGTGTCTACCATTCCCATTTTATAAAATAATAAATACTGAGGAATCAATGTAACCTGTGTTGGAAGCATCATAGTTCCTAACAGTACCATAAACAAAAATTTTGACATTCTGGACTGAAATCTTGCAAATCCATAAGCAACAATAGAGGAAGAAAACACTGTCCCTACGGTAGCCAAAAGTGTAATCACTGCTGTATTCTTAAAATACATCTGAAAATTTGCACCTTTCCAGCCTTCTATAAAATTTTCTATTGTACCATGCTCTGGAATCAGAGTCGGCGGCATTTTGTAAATATCGGACATTGGTTTAAAGGAAGTGGAAATCATCCACAAAAAAGGAAATAAACAAATGACAGCCGCAAGAATCAATACAATATACGTTAAAGTTCTGGATAGTAATTTATTCTTTTTTTGTGATTTTAACATAACGCTCCTCCTCCTAGTCGTCATAAAATACCCAGTGCTTAGATGTCGAAACCACTACAATTGTAATCAACATGATTACAGCAAACATACTCCATGCCATCATAGACGCATATCCCATTTTTCCATAAAGGAATCCGTTGTTATATAAATGCATGGACGCTGTATAAGTGCTGTTTAACGGTCCTCCATTTGTAAGGATCAGAGGCTGCTGGAACACCTGAAATGCCGCAATAATCGTTACAATTAAGTTAAAATAAATAGTAGGTGTACACAATGGAAGAGTTATGTAAAAGGTTTGTCTAAAGGATCCTGCTCCGTCGATCTGTGCACTCTCGTAATAAGATGCAGGAATATCCTGTATACCAGCAAGCATAATGATAATATTATTACCAATCGTCCATAAAGACAAAATGACAATAGAAATCATTGCTATATTTTTATCTCCCAACCAGTCGGGCCCTTTTATTCCTATCAGTGAAAGAATATAGTTTATAATTCCATAGTCTTTCTGAAAAATCCATCCCCATAAAATAGTTACTGCAACTCCAGACGTAATATAAGGAATGTAAAAAGCGGTTCTAAAAAATCCTAATCCTCTTATTTTTTTACTCAAAAGCAGAGCAATGAAGAATGCCAGAAGAATACTGCATGGAACAAACATAACAACATATTTTAAAGTATTAAAAAATGCTTTTTTAAAAAGAGGATCATCTGTAAATGCGTATTTCCAGTTCTCAAGTCCTATAAATTCTCCTGTTCCTGTAAGATTCATATCTGTAAACATAAGATAAAATGAATACACGATGGGATATAGTGTAAGCACCAGAAATCCTATCAGCCATGGCGCTGTATATAAGTAAAAATTTCTGGCCTCTCTCTTTTTCATTGCTGAAACTTTCCTCTTCTTTCCTTTTCCGTTCACGTTTCTTACCCCATTTCATTACTTATTACTTTCTAAGGTCAAATTTTGCAAAAGTAAAATCTGACCTTAGATGTTTAACTACGGTTAGTTACCATTTGCCTCGTTAAATGCCTTTTCTAATGCAGGATAGTATTCTTCCATTGCTTCCTCCGCGCTCTTTCCATCAATTGTGACGGACTGCCAAATTTGTGTATAAACATCTCCTGCCGCTGCAAATGCACCTCCCCAGATGTTCAACTTTGCTCCATCCAGACCTTCAAGGAAATAGCTGTTCTTAATAGGTCCATAGGACAAGTCTTTATAATATGTCTCTGCTATATTCTTACAAGCCGGAAGACCAATCGCTGCTGTTTCCTTAGCCATATCTTCGTTGGCATAAGCTGCTTCTTTCAAGAAAGTCCATGCTGCATCCTTGTGTTCAGATGTATTTAACATTGCATATCCCGTTGCATACATAAGATTGTTTTTACCGTTTTCCACCTTTGGCATAGGCACTGCATCCCACTCAAAGTTTTCTCCAACTTCTTCTGCAATCAACTTAGTCTCAAATCCACCCAGTGTATACATTGCAGCATGTCCGGAAACAAACAACTGTTCCTTAGGAAGCCCCTTTGCAGCAGTGTCATCCGGCATTGCCTTACTCTGTACCAGATCTCCGAATAAATCCAGTCCTGCTTTTACCTCTTCACTGTTTACCTCACAGGTTTTTAAATCCTCAGAATATGCATTTCCGCCTTTAACTAAAATAGACAATGGCGCATCAATCCAGTGATTTACCAGACCATAGGTAGCGTCTGCACCTTCTCCGCCTGCAAACTTCTTGGCAGCCTCTGCCAAATCATCCCATGTCCAGTCTGCTGTTGGATATTCCACATTAAACTCATCAAACATATCCTTGTTATATGCTAAAACAAACACGTTTTCCAATAATGGCATTGCTTCCAGCTTTCCATCTGGGCGGTAGTATGGATCTAGCATCCCCTCCGTAATGACCGAATCCAGATCAACGCCTTCTTTCTCAACATACGGGGTTAGATCTTCGTAATATTCTGTATATAATCCATAATAATCTGGAGACATCTGGATTACATCCGGTCCTGTTCCTGCCGATAATGCGGCTGTCATTTTCTGATCCCACACATGATCTGCTGTAGGTATTACAGAATGTTCCACTTCTATTTCCGGATGTGCTTTTTGAAAAGCTTCTACCATGTTCTCTCTAGATTTCTTTTCTTCATCCGCTCCCCATGACCAAATAACCAGTTTTTCTTTTTTCCCTTTTTCTCCCTGGTCACTTTCTTTCTTAGTTTCTCCACATGCAGTCAATCCTGTTGCCATAATTCCTGCCAGTAACAATGCTGTTGCTCTTCTAAACTTCATTTTTCTTCCTCCATTCATATTTATCTTTTCTATATAAAGCCGCGCGCATGCTTTTATATCAAATGTTATATGCTTTCTATCCTTTTTACCGTTTCACCTTCTAACACCTCAAATGGTGAATAATTCATGTATTTATATTTATTATCCTCTAAAATATCTATCAAAACATCAACACAGGCTGCCCCCTGTCTCTCAGGATATATTGCTACAGTTGTCAGCTTAGGCTCATATCTTTCTCTTGTATATATCCCGTCTATTCCCATAATAGAAACATCATCAGGTACAGAAATCCCATTTCTTTTTAATTCCTCCATCATTCCGAAAGCCATATCGTCATTAAAACAGATTACTGCTGTGGCTTTAAACTTTTGTTGAATATATAATTTTGCCGCCTGTTTTCCCAAAAAGAACAAATCCATATAAACAAATCCCTCTGACTGGTAACTTAAATCTCTGTTATCTTTTCCTCTTGGACTTTCTGATTTTTTTAAATCTCCCTTGACATCCAAAATATACTTCTTGCACTCACTTCCCAATTCCAGCATCATTCGTTCTTTCCAGTATCGATATCTCAAATTTGCATATCCTTCGTTAAAGGGAACTGCAATGCCTATTTTCCTATGCCCCTTCTTCTTTAAATAATCTATAGCCAGGTTCAAAACTTTCCTGTTATCAATCACCACTGTCGGCATAGGTTTTGCAAAAACCACAGAAGGATCAAAACAAGCTGTCACAGATGGTAGATAATAATTTTTACCTACTGCTTCTGCATATGACTTTGCCACTTCTTCCGTAGGAAAAAGCAATCCGTCTACCAGCATTGTCTTTACCATTTCAAAATCCTTTTCATTCATGATAGTTAAAACGTGGTATCCTCTTTTTTCTGCCTCTCTGGCCATACCATGATACATCTGGTTATAATAGGTTCCTGTAAGATCCCCGCAGAAGAACAACAACTGTCTGGTTCTTTTCTGTTGTAAAGCCATTGCCATGGGATTGGGAACATATTCTGCCTTCTTAGCAATCTCCAAAATTCTTTTCTTCTTTTCTTTTTCTACATATCCGCTGTTGTTTAAAGCTCTGGACACCACAGATACAGAAACCCCGGCTTCTTTTGCAATGTCTTTTCTTGTTACATTCTTTTTCATATTAATACTCTCTTGTAAAATATGCACTATTTGTATAGTCAATATACTAAAGCATATTATCAAATTATGCAATATCTGAAAATATGGACACGTGTCCACATAAGCGTTTTTATACGAATTACCCAATCTCATCTCCAAAAGTATTTTTCACATCAGGATAAGACAATATTTATTTGGTAAATCTTGCATATAGTTTTCCATCTATTGGGAGGATATGAGAATTTTTATTTTAAGACAAATCAAAGAGATGATTTCAGAAAGAAAGAGCTTATTATATTATATGTCCAGCCGGGAACTAACCGCAAAATCTCCGTACCCGACTGGAACAATTAATAGCATTCATGCACTGGCTGCTTTACCACCTGCCCGGAACATCTGGGCAATGTCTTACCTTCATAGCAGCCCGCATCTCCACATAACAGCCACATTTGCCGCACATGCCGGACAGCAGGTGGCTGCACTGCCGGCATATCAGAAGGCGCTGCTCATATTCCTCATCTGACACCTTATCTTCCGGCGACAGATTCGCAATATACTGATACATATTTTCAAAAGCCTCTGCCTCCCCCATGTCCCGGAGGAGGCATTTTTTGCAAACTCTTGTATTCTTTTCCATACCTTATTTCACAGTAACATGAAGCACGCTGCATGCTGGAATAGTAAATTTCAGTCCCTTTTCAGTAATCTGAACATCTGAGAACTCTTTTACGCAAACCTTATCTGCCTCTTCAAAGGTATTTTTCGCATGCATTTCTTCTGTTACAATCTCACCCTTCACTTCTTTGATTTCTCTGTCTAAGATTGCAGCGTCTACCTCATAGCTCTCAGAAACAGAAAGATTGGTAATGGTAAGATGCAGCACACCGTTTTCATCCACAGATACGGACTCTGTGAGATTTGGCACCTGATATTCCTCCTGTGTTCCAATGGTTTCTGTCTCAATGGAGCTTTCCACCAAAGTCGCATCCTGGTGATATTTATACATGTTGAACACATGGTATGTAGGTGTTTTCACCATCTTATCGCCTTCTGTAAGAAGTACAGACTGAAGCACATTTACCATCTGTGCCAGGTTCGCCATTTTCACCCTGTCGCTGTGTTTATTAAAGATATTTAAAGTAATACCTGCTACCAGGGCATCTCTCATGGTATTCTGCTGGTAGAGAAATCCCGGATTTGTTCCAGGTTCACAGGTATACCAGGTTCCCCATTCATCTACAATCATGCCGATTTTCTTTTCCGGGTCATACTCATCCATAATCACACCGTGGCGTTTAATCAGTTCTTCCATATACAGGGCTTTGTTCAGGGTTTTATACCACACATTTTCATCAAAATCTGTAGCGCTTCCCTTGATGTCCCATCCTTCCGGATGTACATAATAGTGTAAGGACAGACCGTCCATAAAGCCATGCTGGAATGGCTGGGAATGATTGAAACAGGTTGCCAGAACCTCTTTTGTCCACTCATAATCATCCACATTTGCGCCACAGCAGATTTTTTCCACATGTTCCCCTGCCTTGTAATCCCTCACATAGGTCTGGTATCTACGATATTCATTTGCATAGAAATCAGGATTCATATTTCCGCCGCAGCCCCAGTTTTCATTTCCAACACCAAAGAAATCCACCTTCCATGGTTTTTCATGACCATTTTTCGCACGAAGCTCTGCCATGGGAGAAACTCCGTCAAAGGTCATATATTCCACCCACTCAGACATTTCCTGTACGGTACCGCTTCCTAAGTTTCCATTAATGTAAGTTTCACATCCCAACTGTTCACACAGTTCAAAAAATTCATGGGTACCAAAGCTGTTGTCTTCCACTACACCGCCCCAGTGGGTATTAATCATTTTCTTTCTGCCTTCTTTTGGACCGATTCCATCCTTCCAGTGATACTCATCTGCAAAGCAGCCCCCTGGCCAGCGCAGAACCGGAACTTTAATTTCTTTCAGCGCTTCTACTACATCACATCTCATGCCATTTACATTTTCAATAGGGGAATCCTCTCCCACGTAGATTCCTTCATAGATGCATCTTCCCAGATGCTCAGAAAAATGTCCGTAGATTTCCTTGTTGATTTTACTCACTTTCTTGTTTGGATTGATTACTAATTTTGCCATAATATCTGTCCATCCTTTCTTTTACTCTTCTATTGCATTAAGACCGCTTCCCCATACACTCATACCAGTTTCACTGTTAAGTGCTGTAAAGGTCATAACGTACTTTTTACCATCTTCATCCCACTGTTTCAGATAAATGCCTTTGTAGGTTTTTCCGTCTATCTCCAGTTCAATGCTGCAATTATCTCCGATTTTCCAGGTTCCTTCTTCTTCCAATCCCTGGATTTCCCCCTTGGACGTAAGCTGGATTTCCTGGGACTCACTCATTTCTGCTGAAATTTCTCTTCCATGATTAATCAGCTTATAGCCTCCTGCCAGTTCCTTTGCGGGATATTCTTTTAGTTCCTCTTCTGTATACCGATATGGAGCAATCACCGGCCATCCTTCTTCATTGAAAAACATCTGGTGTACCCGCACTTCATGCTCTTCTCCCCGATTTTCAAATCTGGTATGATAAATCATGAAATACTTGCCCGTTTCCTCCTGATAAATACAGGAGTTGTGGCCCGGAGACAGGTAGCCTTCTCTATTTTCGCCCTCTTCTCCTTCTTTCCACAGGAACTTATAACTTCCCATAAGTTTTGTCCCGTATAAAGCTGCTGTAGCATCGCTAAAGGCTGTTCCCGCAGCGCCCTTACAGTCTTCCATCTCCTGTCCCATAGAATCCACATAAGGACCATCCGGGTTTTCGGAGCGGCACACGCGAATGTTATAACCACCATCTGAATCCAACCCGCCAAAGGATAAAAACATAAAGTAGTATCCTGTCTCTTCATTGTACATAATATAAGGAGCTTCAATTCTCAGATGATTACCTCCCAGAAGTTTTTTACCATATCCCTCTTCCAGCGGCAAACCTGTTTTGGCATCCATTTCTTTGATAAAAATACCTCCGGAGTAGGAACCATATACCATCCACAGCCGCCCCTGTGCATCATAAAACGTACAGGGGTCTACCACATTAGGGTCTGTGGTGGCCTGATATAAGTCCCCATCCTCGTCTTTCTCACTGGCAGGCATACCAGATTTCAGCATCAGACCTTCATTCACATAAGGACCGTCTACCTTATCGGATACCGCTGTTCCAAGACAGGAGACCGGAGCATCTCCCTGACAGTTACAATAATATAAATGATACTTACCATCTTCCAGTCTGGCTACGTCCGGAGCCCAGAAGGTATTACTATGAGACCACTCAAAAGCCTCCTTCATATTAAGATACACGTCCGGTATCACTCCATTGTCATCTTTCACACCCTGATTTACAGTTTCCCAGTTCATAAAGTCATCTGTTTTAGCTACTGCCAGATGGGAGCCAAAAATATAATAGCTTCCGTCATCCCCCTGTACTACAGAAGGGTCATGAACCGACACTTCCTGAAATTCCTTTTCCACCGGTTTCTCTGCTTTTAATTTTTCCTTCTGTCCACAACCTGCAAGTCCCGCCAGAAGTATTGTGCCAAGCAGAAAATAAATTCTTTTTTTCATCTTATCGCCTTTCTCATGATGTCCCATGAAAGAAAAAACAGCCCGCTTCTGTAAAGCTCACAGAATGCCGGGCTGTTTTGTTATTTTTATTGCATCTGACTGTACGCAATGCGCACCTTAATATCCTGATTATAATTTCCAAACCCACTGCCAAAAATGGTAAGACCGCCAATATTCTTAGCATCTTCCTCAATTTGGAATTTAAAACGAATCGTACTTTTGTAATCCAGATTAAACCTTCTGATATCCACATCTGAAATCTTTAGTCCATCTACAAAAGTTCCCTTTTTATTAATCACAATCATCTTCAGAAGTCCATACTGATTCCAGTTTGGAAACCACCAGTCTGGTGTAAAGATTCCCTGCACGTCCCCGTAATCTCCAGGGCTGGTCCAGGTTCCGATTTTCACATCATTTAGGTAAAATGATATATCAGAAGGCCAATCACTGTTTACCCCCGGCGCCTCAGAACTGATTTCCAGGGAGAGGGTAATCTGCTCAATCTTCGTAGCACTTGGCAAAAGATTGGGGATAATATATTCAATATATCCTTTTGTAAACCAGAGAATCCTTGCTTTAATCCTGTCTGGATGAGCAAAATATCTTGGGTCATCAACCTCTCCAACCAACGCTGCATCTGTTGCCAGCCCGCAAGTAGGATATACCTCATAATCAGAATAATGTCCCACTCTCACTTCGGTATTATAGATATTATTTTCATCCTCTGTTTCTTCACTCTCGACTTCAACCAGGATTTTATCCACATCGACCCTGCATAATTTTTGATTTCCATGTCCTCCATGTTCGGTAATCACCTTAATAATTCCCGCCTCTTCCAGCTTCTTAATATGACTGGTAAGAGCCCCATTGGTAATCCCAAGACTGGATGCAAGTTCGTTCATGTTCATCTCACGGTTTTCCAGCAGTAGTTTTACAATATTGATTCTAACCTCTGACCCCAGAGCCTTAAACACCTCAAGACCATCATCTAAGCTCTTAATATGTAACATTGCTTCTTCCCACTTTCCAGATAACCTTAAACATTTTAGATTTATCTAAACAATACTATACATGAATTTCCCCCAATATGCAAGACCAGATTTGTCAATCCCAGACATGACAATGGAGTTTTTTTCATTCTCAAAATCTCTGCATTCATAAACTATAGAATTTTCAAAGTGCTTGCGAAAATCCTCTATATAAACCTTTCTGGCTTTCTGCTGCTTATGTCCATCTCCGCCGAAATCCAGAATTTCCCAATATCCCTCCGGCGCTTCAGAAAGTGGCATTTTTCTTATCTCTCCTGTATATGGTTCCGGTCCCAGCACCGGCCATTCTTCCAGGAAAAACATAGGGCGCACCATCATATAATGAACCTGATAGCTATCCCGGTTATCCTCTTCTTCATGAACCCGATAAACAGATGCTCCATCCCTTACATGATGGATAAAAAAGTATCGCTCCTGTAGTTCATCATAGAAAGGAACTCCATGCCCAGGTCCCCGCAGACCTCCCCATTTCCAGCCATTTCCATTGTCCAGAAATCTGGGATGCTCTGCCTGAAATTCATAACTTCCCGCAATGCGTACCCCTACACTTTCTTCCACAAGGTCTTTTCCTTCCATATCTACATAAGGCCCTGTGACCTTCCGGCTTCTCCCTGCACAGATGTCGTAATCATCTCCAAGCCATCCATAGGATAGAAAAAGATAAAACCATCCATTTTCAGGAACATAAATAATCGAAGCTCCTTCCGGTCCATCCTTTGGAAAATCCTTTCCTTTTCTGGCAATACACAGCCCCAGACTTTTGGGATTTCCATCCAGAGCAAGCCCTGTAGATGGCTCCAGTTCTTTTATATAAACCCCTCCGAAAAAGGAGCCATACACCAGGTAACACTGCCCCTTATCCCAGACAACGTGAGCGTCAATAGCATTGGGATATGTGTCATCTGTACCCCAGGTATCTGCCACAATGCCCCTGTTTTCAAAAGGGCCCAAAGGATTCTCTGCTACCGCCAGCCAAATCCTGGACTCCGAACTCCCAAAAGCTTTGGTAGCAGAATAGTACATTCTGTATTCCCCATTTACATATTCCACATAGGGCGCCCAGAAACCGGCAGTAGGAGAAAATTCTCCATTATCTCTGCCCTGTGAAATAGCTTTCTCAGAAAGCGCAATACCTTCATAAGTAAAATGCACCAAATCCTGAGATTTCCTTACCGGGATTCCAATCTTTTCTGTAAGCCCGCATTCTGGTCTGTACACATCTGTACTATAAGAATAATAGGCTTTTGTCACCGGATCCCACATCATGGATGGATCATGAGACCAGACTGTGGGATTACGATATACATTTGTATCATTTAGCCGCAGGATTCCTTCTGCATTTTCTTTTGACGTTTCCATATTCATCATCCTTTTACACCGGTCACTGCCATGGATTCAATGATATATCTCTGGAAGAAAAAGAATAACAACAGGGTTGGCAGGATTGCCAGCACAGACGCAGCCATAATCAGAGGATAATCACTATTCACTGCATAATAGGCATTAAAGGAACGGATAACCACCTGTAACGTAAACCACTGTTCGTCCTGAATGAAAATAGTAGGAGCCAGGTAGTCATTCCAGATCCCCATAAACCACAGAATAATCTGTGTCATTAACGCTCCCTTCATCAAAGGAAGGAAAATCTTATAGTACATTTTGAAATAACCACAGCCATCAATTTTGGCCGCTTCCACCAGCGTGTCCGGAATACTGGTAAGATTTTGTCTTAAGAAAAACACAATACTTACATTGCCGAACAGCCCCGGTATAATCAGAGGAAGCAGACTGTTAGTCCATCCCATCTTAGTAAACATAACGTACTGTGGAATCATAACAACTGCAAAAGGAATCATCATAGTTGCCAGAAGTCCCAGGAAAATACCATTCTTACCCTTGAATTTCAATTTACTGAAAGAAAACGCCGCAAGGGAAGAGGTAAATCCACCTACCACCAGAACCGGAAATGCTACGGTCAAAGTATTTCTTAAACCTCTTAAAAACTCCGGCTTTTGAAGCACCTCTGTGTACTTGCCAAACTTCCAGGGATCCGGAATAATACTGAAGTTTGCAGATAAAATCTGGTTTTTTGTCATAAAGGAACTCAGCAGCATATAAATCAAAGGGAACACCATGGCAATGGCGCCCAGCAGCAAAAGCGTAAAGACAATCGCATCTACTATCTTCGCTTTTTTCGTTTTTACTTCAGAGCTTTTATCATCTAATTTCGCCATTTTTTCTTTCCCTCCTGCTACTCAATGGTTTTTACCCATTTATCCTGAGCCTTAAAGTTAATTGCTGTAATAATGAAGATAAAGATTGCCAGAATAAACGCCATGGCAGAGCCATATCCCATCTGATTATTTCCAAATGCCTTATCATATAAGTAGAATACAACGGTAGCTGCACTGTAGTTCAATCCGCCATTAGGAACCATAACCAATACTTCTACAAATACCTGGAAACCTCCAATCAGTCCTGTGATTAACAGATAGAAAGTAACCGGAGATACCAGGGGCATGGTAATATAACGAAACAGTTTCAGGCCATTCGCTCCGTCAATCTTCGCAGCCTCATAGTAATCTCTGGGAATACTCTGAAGCCCTGCAAGGTACAGAATAATAGAGCCGCCCAGTCCCTTCCATACCATAAAGATAATCATGGAAACCTTGACCCACACTTCATCCCCCAGCCAGTTCGGTCCATGATTTCCTGTAATCGCCTCAATAATACTATTCAGCAAACCATAATCATAATTAAACACCCACATCCACAGGATTGCCACTGCAACCAATGAAGATACTACCGGTACATAGTATAAAGTACGCAGCACTTTGATACCTTTAATTTTCCGGTTCATACCCACTGCAATAATAAGAGCCAGAATCATACCTATGGGAATACCAATCATATAAATTACAGTATTCAGCAGAACCTTCCAGAACTTCTCATCACCCAACAGCTTAATATAGTTTTCCAGTCCCACAAAATTATCCATCATATTGTTCATACCATTCCACTTGGTCAAACTTGCCACAAAGGCAAACACAATGGGAAATGCCATGAAAACACAGAAGCCGATAAATGGCGGTGACACAAAGGCTAATCCCCAGCAATGTTCTTTAAAAGCAGCCTTGCTCATCTTTTTTCTGGTCTGTTTTACTTTTGTTTTGCTCATCTTTCTTTCCCTCCAGATAAACAGGAAAGAGGATGCGACATAAAGCAGCATCCCCTTCCTAATTTGCAGCTTATTCTACGCTTTCCCAAGCTTCATCAAGAGATTCCTGCATCTTTGGTTTCACCTGTTCAATATACTCGTCCACTGTCATAGAACCATTTTTCACATTGTCCAGTCCTTCCAGGAAGATATCATTCCATTCTGCATTTGGTGTATAAGTTGTTTCCTGGAATCTACCTTCATATTTATCTGTTCCGTTCAGATAGTTAAAGAACACATCCACATTAGACGGGAAGGAAAGTGTTCCGTCATTGATTGCTTCTACAAATTCTCCCTCTGCAAGTGTTTTAATGTTTGGAAGCTGAATGGACTGTCCGCCAGTAATACCGGAAAGTTCTTTCTGTCCGTTTTCATCTGTACACAGATAAGAAATTAGTTCTGTAGCCTCTTCTTTGTTCTTGCTCTTTTCAGATACACAGAAACCTACAGTTCCAAGCCATGTCATGGATTTTCCGGTAGACAGTGTTGGATATGCACATAAATCCCAGTTAAATGGGAACGTTTCTTTATCCATGAATGCAGCTACATCCCAGGTACCACATGCGTAAAATGCTTCCTGTCCTGCCAGCCATCTCTGATATACACCAAGAGAAGCATCCTGTTCAACGGTTGGTGTCACCTTGTATTTTAAAGTCAAATCCACATATTTCTGCACTGCATCTTTAAATTCAGGTGTATCAATGTTTACGGTCTTGTAATCATCTGTTAAATAGGTAGCTCCGTTAGACCATACATACTGCTGCAGCATAAAGGCGTTTGCCATACCGCATCCCCACTGGTCGATCTCGCCATCACCGTCTTTATCTTTCGTCAGTTTCTGGCATACATCCACAAACTCTTCATATGTATATGGGTTTTCCGGGTCCGGATATGGAATACCAGCTTCATCAAAAATATCTTTGTTGTATGCATAAGCAAATACAGAGGCATCTTTTGGCAGTGCATATAAATCACCGGAACCGGTCTTTTCTCCATCATAGCGATAGCTGTTCAGGGCTTCCTGCGCTACTAATCCATCTGTGCTGATACCCTTTTCTTCCAGAATAGGCTGCAAATTCGCAATATAACCGTTTTCTACATACTGTTCTACTGCTTCCGGTCCCACATAGAATACATCCGGTAAATCTCCTGCTGTCATCATACCAGTTAAGGTCTTGGAATACTCTTCCTGAGTAGTAATCTGAATATCCACTTTGCCAATAGTATCCTTATGATCTTCCTCAAATTTTTTAATCATATCTTTGTAAACTTTTGATTCATGATCATTTGCAAAGATAAATACAGATAAGTTCTTTTTACCATCTGCTGTTTCAGAAGAATCAGACTTTCCACATCCAGCCAATGCTGTTGTTGCCAGAGTGGTCGCTGCAAGTCCTACTGCCAAAAATTTTTTTGCTTTCATAAAAATGCTCCTCCCTTAGTGATATGTTCTAATCACCTTGTTTATTCGTTGCTAAAATAATAGCACTATTTTTTAGTATTTTCAATAGTTATTTATTTATTTCTAAATATAGCATTCATTTTCGCTTTATTTTACAATTTTATCATTCTATTTTTGTGCATTTTCCCTAGTAAACTATATATAGTTTAGATTATTCAAAAATATTTAAAATTGTATATTATTTTCGTAATCAAAAACAGGAGTTCCATCTTCTCTATATTTCACTTCCATAATCATTGCATGACGATTGGGATCATACAGAGGATCTCCTATAATTTCATCATAAGGCCTTGCATGATAGATGCATAAATCCGTCGTTCCATCCTCTGCTTTCACAAAAGAATTGTGCCCGGGTCCATAAAGCCCCTTTGTTTCATCCGTCTCTAAAACAGGATGATTCCACTTTTTCCATGACTGAGGATCCAATAAATCCGCATTCTCATCTGCGCACATCATACCCATACAGTAACATGCCCCTGTAGCGCTGGCAGAAAAGGTAAGGTAAATCTTTCCATTATGTTTCAAAACCGCCGGTCCTTCATTCACCCAGAAATCTATCCGTTCCCAGTCATAATCCGGCGTGGTAAGAAGCACCTGTACAGTAGCCAGCTTATCAGGTGCTTCCATTTTTGCAATGTAAAGATTGGAAATCTGCTTTCCTACACCTGTTTTTTCTGCCCAAACCCAGTAACATTCTCCTTTATTCTCAAATACAGTCGCATCCAGGGAAAATGCACGAAAGGAAAAATCATCTCCATCTGCGGCCTTCATCATGCCAAGCTCTTCCCACTCGTCCTCCAGGGGATTCTGACCTTTACAATGCAGCACATACGGTCGGATTTCCCACACATCCGCAGCATCTCCGGCTGCATAATAAATATACCATTCCCCATAAAGATAATGAACCTCCGGCGCCCAGATATGGATACTCTGAGGCCCCTCCTTGTGCTTCCTCCAAAGAGTATGTTCCTTGGCTTCTCTCAGTTCCTTGATTGTCTTCGCACCTCTCATGACAATTTTGTCATATTCCGGTACCGACGCTGTAAAATAATACATCCCATCTGTATGTTTATACACATATGGATCTGCCCGCTGTTCAATAAAAGGTTGATTGTAGCTTGTTTTTTTGTAATTATTCTGGTTCATGTTTTCCTCCCTTTACCCCTTTTCAAAAGGATAAATTTGTTTTTCTTCTCTTTAGTTTACATCAATATAAACTACTATGCAATATTTAATTTAGTTTTTATTAAAATATTACAGTTTTATCTAAAGTTTTTTGTTCAATATTACACTTCCTATTCAGGAGCAAAAAAGCTATAATATGTTTATCACTATGAACTTACACAGGAGGAGCGTTTTTTTATGAACTTATTTTCATATGACAGTCCATTTTCCCGTTTTCTTTATTTTGTGGCAGATATTGTAACTCTGCATTTTCTCTGGATTCTTTACAGCCTTCCCATAATCACTATAGGCGCCTCCACTACAGCCCTTTATTATAGCTGTATGAAGCGCATCCGCACCGGCGAAGGTTATGTAACCCAGAATTTCCGAAAATCCTTCCGGCAGAACTTCAAGCAATCCACCATCCTCTGGATTGTTCTGGTACTGGTGGGATTGGTATTTTCTATTGATATCAGGTTCAGTATGGCGCTTGGCAACACCATGGGACGTGTTATGCTTGTCAGTTGCTCCGTGTTCCTGATTCCTTTCGTACTATTAGCCCTGTATATCTTTCCGGTACAGGCAAAGTTTGAAAACAATATATTTAACAATGTCAAAAATGCCCTTTTAATGTCTATCCGACATTTTTTCTGCTCTCTGCTTTTATTAGTAATTTACCTCACCATTATACTGCTTGGAATATCTTTTCCGCCTTTTATTGGTCTCTTTCTCTGCTGCGGAATAGGGCTTACCGGTTATTTGACATCCAATATTTTTATTTACATTTTCCGGAAATATATTCCAGACGAACTGGAACAGGATTTAGATGCCTCTGGAAAGACTTTTTATTAACCAAAAACGCAAAAGACCTTTCATATAAAAATCTTCTGTTACATTTCCGATTTTTATATGAAAAGTCTTCTATATTTTCATTACAGAATTCATTAAAGTCCTGCTCGTTTTAAAAACTCTTCCACAGTCCCAAAGTATCCTTCCGGGTTCTTATCCTGGGACTGTGCATGTCCGGCTCCCTCTACAATCAGCAGTTCTTTTTCCTTGCAGGCCTCTGCCCGGTAAAGTTCCTCAGCCATTTTCACATCTATCATTTCATCCTGATCCCCATGTATAAACAGGGTAGGTGTTTCACTTTTCTTCACCGCTTCCAGCGCTGAGGCATCCTTTAGGTCATAACCACCCCGTATCTGAAGCATAAGATTCGCTGTGTCCAGAAGTGGAAATTCAGGAAGATGAAACCATTCCTTCATTTTCTCTCCAAACATGGTGTAGGCATCTGTAAAGGCGCAATCTGAAACTACAGCTTTTACATTCTCTGGCAGTTTTGCTTCTCCCGTCATCATAAGAGCAGAGGCAGCTCCCATGGACTGTCCGTGAATTACAATCTCTGCTTTTGAATCCTGCTGCAAAATATAGTCAATCCACATCATATTATCCAGACGATCCGTCCACCCCATGCCAATAAAATCCCCTTCACTCTCTCCCTGGCACCGCATATCCGGCACTATTACATGATATCCTCTTTCATTGTACCAGGCGGCAAAAGGATACATTGCCTCTTTCCATCCAGTATATCCATGAAGAAGAAGCACCCATTTATGACTCTCTTCCTCTGAAAAAATCTCCTGAGCAACAAGACGGTAGCCATCCTCTGTTGTTCTCTCCAGCTTTTGTCCATGAGCCTTCTCTGCCCATTCTCTGGTTTCATCCCAGGCTTTGGCATTCTGCTGCTGAATATCATCCGTCTGCACCAGCGCCTCATAGCTATCCTCTGTGATTCTGGAAAATGCATCCAGTTTTTCCATGGTTGATGGCACAAGCGCCGCACTCACTAGAAAATTTGCTCCGGCAAGATATACTATCACCAATACTGCTGCCAATATCCACAGCCATTTTTTCCATCTTCTGTGCCTCATTTTGCCATCCTCTCTGCAAAAATTTTTTCATTACATTTTAAAACTTCCCATGTCAAAAATTGGACTCCTATCTTGAAAAATCAATATTCCAACTCATAAAATAACCTTGTGGTAACAGATAGCCCCATTCAAATTTCCAATACTTTTTCGGTTGGAAATATTGTTTTGTGATTTTTAGCCTACATTTTTCAGGCACGAATAGGTGGTTTTTAAAAAAATTCTGAAATTACACCTACTTATTTTGGAACCCTATAGGTTGTTAAGCAAGATTTTCTAAATTTAGCCTATATTGTTACAATTTAAACAGCATCCCAACAGCCGCTGCGATGGCAATATAAACCACCGGATGCTTCTGCCATTTTTTAATTCCCAAAAACAACGCTGCCGCCAGAATAATTCTTCCCCACTGTACATTACCAAGCCAGCCGGATATCTCGGTTATCTGACTTCCGGGGAAAAATGTCTCCAGAGCCACACCAAGCCCCGCAGCAATAATCAGCCCTGTAGACGCCGGACGAAGACCATAGAAAATCTTTTGCACCAGCCTGGAATCTTTGAACTTTTTCAACGCTTTACTAATCGCAATAATCACAAGAATAGAAGGCAATACCAGCCCAAAGGTGGTAATCAATGCCCCCGGAATTCCCGCCACATGAAATCCAACATAAGTGGACATATTCACGCCAATAGCTCCTGGTGTGGACTCTGAAATCGCAATCATATTGCCAATGTCTGCTGCAGTAAACCATCCCGTTTTCTCTGAAATAGCATATAAAAACGGAATCGTAGCCATACCGCCGCCTACTGCAAAAAGCCCGGTTTTGAAAAATTCATAAAACAATAACCAAAACGTCATTTCTTTTCTCCCTTCAGCTTCTCAAGATTTTTAATACAGACTCCTGCTGCTCCTGCTAAAACCACCAGAATTACAGGAGAAAGAGACGTAAAGGCACTAAGAATTGTAATGACAACGCAGATTCCCAGACACCACTTATCAATCACAGATTTTTTTCCCAGTTTTACCACTGCATCCAGAATCAAGGCGCACACACAGGCGCGAATCCCGTCAAAGGCATAAGTAACGTAGGGAAGATGTGCAAAATTCTGAATAAATGCCGCGATAATCGTAATGATAATAATTGACGGAAATACAAAACCAAAGGTAGCCACAAAGCCTCCTAAAATGCCTTTCAACTTATATCCAATAAAGGTAGAGGTATTCACCGCAATAATTCCCGGTGTACACTGCCCAATGGCATAATAATCCATAACCTCTTCTTCTGTAGCCCATCCTCTTTTTTCTACCACTTCTCTCTGAATAATGGGAAGCATGGCATAGCCCCCTCCAAATGTGACAGAGCCCATTTTCATAAAGACCCAAAATAATTCTACTAATTCCTTAATAGTAATCCCTCCTTGTCCTATTTTTTTCTCTAATAACTTACCACACTTTTTTCCCATTGTATAGAAGAGAAACGCTGCCAACAGCCCTGAAATATCATTTTTCTCTCCCAGAGCCGCAGCAGCGACATATCTTACTGTTATTCATGCTCAATGACAAATATCCGTTGATTCCCGTTTCAGAAGTTCTCCTGGAAACACGACTTTCTGAGGGGCTTTTTTGTTTATAATCATATCAAACAAAATATCTGCTGTGGCTTTTGCAATACCCTCCACAGGCTGTCGGATTGTGGTAATCTTCGGAATATAAAACTCTGCCTCCTCTGTCCCGTCAAACCCGGCAACTGAACAATCCTTTGGAATGGAAATTCCCGCTTCCTTTAACGCCCTGCACGCACCCATAGCTAAACTGTCGGACACCGCATAGATTGCAGAAAAGGATGTTTCCCGCAGCAATTCTCCGGTAAGTTTATATCCTGACTTCAAAGAATACCGGTCTTCCTCTGCATCCATATACTTAACCAGCTCTTCTCTGTAAGGAACGCCTTTATCCATAAGCGCTTTTCTGTAGCCAAGCAGCCTTTGTCTCCCTATACTTTTATCATCTCTTGGCGCTGTGATAACCGCTATTCTGTCATGCCCCAGATTCAGCAAATATTCTGTCATTTTATAGCTCTCCATAAAGTCATCCACAGAAACTGAGGCATATTTCCCATCTTTATCCTCCGGTGCCTCAATGGTGCTTAGCACAAAAGGAATATCCAACTGCTCCATTTTTTGCTCAGGATGGGAAAAGTCTCCTCCCAAAAATACCATACCACTTGGTTTCTTTTCCTTGGCAATCCGTATGGCCGCATCCACTTCATCTTCCTGTTCCTCTACATATTGAAGCAAAAAGCTGTATTCCCGCTTTTTACATTCCCGCTCCAGTCCGCCTACCAAATCTCCTAAAAAACCATTTCCAATCCCCTTTACTAATACTGCAATGGATTTTGTCCCTATGCACTTTAAATTTCGCGCACTATTATTGGGAATATAATTTGCCTTTGCAATTTCTTCCATAATCCTGGCTCTTGTCTCAGGATTTATATCGGGATGATTATTCATAGCTCTGGAAACGGTACTGACACCAACCCCACACACTCTGGCAATATCTTTAATTGTCATCTTCCCCATTCAGACGCCGCCTTTCTGCCTTTTTCTCAGAGTCTGCCATATAGCTTCGTCATTTCATACATTCTTCCTATTACCTGGTCCGTTATCTGGCCTGGTGTTAATCTCCACTTCCAGTTCGTTCCCAATGTAGAAGGCCGGTTAATTCTTGCCTCTCCTCCCAGACACAGAAATTCCTGTATTGGCGTCACTGCCAGATCTGCCACAGAGGCCATAGCCAGACGAATAAAATCCCATGGCATTTCATGATGAGGCGTATGATAATTATTCATATAGCGCAGAGCAAAATCCCTGTCATGAGGCGCCATTTCATCCAGCCATCCCAAAATGGTATTATTATCATGGGTTCCTGTATAAACCACACAATTATGATTATAATTATGAGGCAGATAATCACTCTCCTCTCTGGAATCAAAGGCAAACTGCAATACCTTCATTCCAGGATATCCTGTATCTTTTACCAGTTGAATCACACTCTCTGTAAGATACCCCAAATCCTCAGCAATAATATCTACGTTTCCCAGTTCTTTTTTTACTGCCTGAAACAGTTCAATCCCCGGACCTTTTTCCCATTTTCCATACTGTGCTGTTTCATGACCAAAAGGAATTGCATAATATTCATCAAAACCGCGGAAATGGTCTACCCGAACCACATCATAGAGTTTGTAGCAATATCTCAGACGCTGAATCCACCATGCATACCCTGTTTCTCTGTGATAATCCCAATCATACAGAGGATTTCCCCAAAGCTGTCCTGTTGCAGCAAATGCATCCGGCGGGCAGCCTGCCACACCAATAGGATTACACGCCTCATCAAATTGAAACAGTTCTGGATTCGCCCACGCGTCCGCACTGTCAAAGGCCACATAAATAGGAATGTCTCCAATAATGCGGATTCCATTATCGTTTGCATATTGTTTCAATTTGCTCCATTGTTTCATAAATTCATACTGTTGGAAATAGACAAAACGAATCTCTTCTGCCAGCTCCTGACGTTTCTGTTCCAAAACCTCCGGCACTCTTCGTTTCAGTCCAGCTTCCCATTCACTCCAGCTAATACCGTTCAGACTATTTTTAACAGCCATATATAGGCCATAGTCTTCCAGCCAAAACTTGTTTTCTTCTACAAAATCGTAAAACACCTGGTCTGGCACAAAACGCTGAAATGCCTTTTTAAGCACAGGAAATCTACCGTAATAAATCTTCTCATACTCCACATAAGCAGGATGACCTGTAAAATCCACGCTGTCGCATTCTTCTCTTGTAAGCAGTCCCTCCTCAATCAGGGTCTCCAAGTCAATAAAGTAGGGATTACCTGCAAAAGTAGAAAAAGACTGATATGGCGAATCCCCATATCCTGTAGGACCCAAAGGCAGAATCTGCCAATATTTCTGTCCTCCTCTTTTTAATTGGTCTACAAATTCAAAAGCCTCTTTTGAGAAGCTGCCGATTCCATACTTAGATGGTAAAGAGGACACTGGAAGTAATACACCACTTGCTCTCATAATTTTTCTCCTTAAACTCATTTATACAAAACGCTTCCGGTAACGATATCGGTAACGTTTCCGATATTCTTTATCACTAACATAACACAGATATGTCATTTCATCAATTAGTTAATCTAACCAAATATACACACTCTTTTTTTGCACTTTTTACATATAATTTTTTCTTGACATTTCCCATACTCAATGCTACCATGAGTTCATCAAAGCAGTGTTCTCTGCTTTCTTCATTTTGGCATTCGCCAGATATTTCCTTTAGAAAGTTTTATAAAACAAAAATGATATGAAAAAAGACGTCTGTTATTGTTCTGAGAAAAAAGTTTTGTTACAATAAGAAAGGAACACTTTATGAGTAAATTAAAAGTAAACAAGAAGCATAAAGACAAACTTTTCCGTAAGATTTTCCGCAAAAAGAAAGACCTTCTGGCTCTTTACAATGCACTAAACGGGACCGCTTATACAAATGAAGAAGATTTAGAAATTACCACGTTAGAAGACGTTGTATATATGGGTATGAAGAACGATACTTCTTTTATCATAGACCATATTATAAATCTCTATGAACATCAAAGTTCCTTTAGCCCTAACCTTCCTCTCCGTGGGCTGCTCTATTTTGCAGACTTATACCGCGCCCACATCGAACCTATCAAAAGACGTCTTTATACCGAAACCCCGTTACTCATTCCAACACCACAGTATTTTGTATTCTATAATGGTACAAAAGATCAGCCAGAAAGGCAGATTCTACATCTTAGTGATTTATTTATACAGAAAGAGAAAGCTCCGGCTCTGGAATGTACTGCTGTTATGCTGAACATTAATTTAGGCTGTAACAGAGAGCTTATGGAAAAATGCTCTCTTCTAAAGCAGTATGCACAGTTCATAGCCTGCATCCGGGATTTTATCAATAAAGGATGTCGGCGGGAAGATGCTGTAATAAAAGCCGTAGATACTTGCATTAAAAATGGAATTTTGTCTGATTTGCTTCGCAAAAACAAAGCGGAGGTTATGAATATGATCCTTACAGAATTTGATGAAGAAGATTACAGAGAATTTTTGCGTGAAGAAGCAAGAGATAGTGGTTTAACAGAAGGACGTGCGCAGGGTATTGCTGAAGGTGTACAGGCGATTATCTCTATCTGCCAGGATTTTCACCTTTCCTATGAGGATACCTTGAAAAAGCTGACGGAAAAGCTTTCTATCTCTTCTGAAAAAGCTGCCTCCTATCTGGAACAGTACTGGAATCACGACGAAAGCACTGTCTGATTTAGAAAAAGTGGCGTGATATCCTCACGCCACAAACAACATATACAGGGAAATTCCCACTGAAAATATAGCAATAAATCTTTTCAGTCCCTGAACTGGTATTTTTCCGGCAAAGCGGCTTCCAACCCATACCCCAATCCCATGGGTAATGGCAATCAAAAACAGCAGTACCACAGATTCCTTCCAGTCAATACGCGCCAGATACCCTACGCAAGAGGGAACTGCTATAAAAACAGAATCAAATAATGCAACACCAACCGCTGTTCTTGCAGAGACACCGCATACCACTAAAAGCGGCATTACCAGCACCGGACCGCCTGCTCCGGACAAAGCGCAAACTGCTCCTGTCGTCATACCAAGCAGCAAAAGGAATCCGATGTTTTCTGTAAGATTTTTTTCGGACTTTTTCTCTTCTTGTCCTGCACTTTTTTTCTCTTTCCACATTCTAAACAGAATGGAAATCCCTGAAAACAGCACTACTACATACAAAATAGCTTTTGCTGTTTCTTTTTCAATCATGGACTGAAGCGCCACTCCTGCCACAGCTCCTATAGCACTTCCTGCTCCCAGCTTTACTGAAAGAGGAATATCCAGGTTTCCTTCCCGGCGATACTGCCAGGCGCCAATGCATCCAGACACCAGAAATGCCAGAAAGCTGTACGCCAGCGCCTGATCCACGCTATATCCCAAAGCGCCTGTATACAGCATAGGCAGCAAGAATCCTGCAATTCCACAAATACCAATGAGACCTCCAATTACACCATTGGCAGCTCCGATGATTACAAGTACTGCCATACTTCCTATTAATGCACCATTCATGAGGATATCTCTCCTTTCTCAAAATACTGCATTGCCTGCCACAGAATTTTTTCTTCATCCAGGGTTAAAACCTGACGGTTTTTCATCAATATCCGCCCTTCCACGATGCTGTCTGCCACATCTCCTCCTGTGACACATTCCAGAAGTGTATGTACCGGATTAGAAGTAGCCAGCAAGTGCGGCTGGTTCCAGTTAATCGAAATCAAGTCTGCCCTGTAATCTGGCTTCAGAACGCCAAGAGCTCCTTCTTCTCCCAAAATGCTGGCTCCGCCTTTGGTTACCATATTCAAAATTGTTTCTGCAGGCATTACCTCTGGGTCTGCATTCCTGCTTCCCCAGGTACTGTTCATAACTGAACGGAAGATTTTCATTTCATTCCACAGACTTAATCCTCCATGAGCAGTACCATCTGTTCCAAGCCCAATAGAGATGCCTCTTTCCACCAGATCCGGGGTTTCCGGAACACCTTTTCCACAATTACTGAAGGGACAGTGGACAACTTTTACGTTTCTCTTCTCCAGAAGTCTTTTTTCTCCCGGAGATAATAAGATGCCATGTGCTGCCACGAAATTTTCCTGCAATATTCCAAGACTTTCCAGATATTCTACAGGCCGAAGTTTATATTTTTCCAGTGTGTAATTTACTTCTCCCGGATATTCATTCATATGTGCCTGAAGAAATGTGCCACGCTCCTGTGCCTTTTGGGCAGAGCGCTCAATCAATTCCTGTGAGCAGTTCATAAGCGCTCTTAACGCATAAAAAACTTTCAGATTTCCTTTATCCGCACAGATTTCCCAGAGCAAATCTTCGGTTTCCAGAACTTCCTCTGTTGTCTGGCGAATAGAATCCGGGAAATTTCCCTGGTCCATAGCAGAGCAAGACAAAGCGCCACGCAGTCCGGATTTTATGTAAACTTCTGCCGCTTTTTCCATAAAATAACTTCCCGCATCTAGAAATCCGGTCGTGCCATTCTTTATCATCTCAAGCGCTGCCAGATTCGCACTAAGCTCCATCTTTTGGGGCGTCAAAGTACTCTCAAAGGGCAGCATAATTCTGATCCATATCATGGGAAGTTCATCCAAAACAGCTCCTTTTAAGAGCTGTTGTCCTGTATGCATATGTCCATCTATCAACCCCGGCATCCATAAACGTCCTCTTCCGTCCAGTTCTTCCTTTCCTGTATAGTTTTTTTCTTCCTTATCAGATAAAGGATAAATCGCTTCTATCCTTCCATTCTTAATCACAATATTCTGGTGCTTTTTAACCTGAAACTTTTCTGTAAGATAGGAGGTGTCTTTGATGAGAATATCGCATAATTGTATTTCTTTCATATTCTTTCCAGCCTTTTCAAATTGCATTTGTCATCATAAGTCCCAGTTGTGCAATAAGGGCAGAGAATGTAAAGGTTCCCACCATAACAAGCGCTGCAATCAGCAACATTTTCCATCCCTGTTTTGCAAACTCTTTTAACTGGTCGCTTATGGAAATTCCGGCATACGCGCCTACCATGGTAAGGGGCGCAGTAAAATTAATCTTTCCTGCTGCTTCAATAACAAAGTCCCTGACAGGAGACAGAGGACAGGCCAGCAAAAGTCCAAGAAGAGAACAATAAGCAACCACCGGAAGCTTAACAGGCAAAAGTTTACTAAGCACCACTGCTGCCAGCGAAATCAGAAGCAGCACTGCAATTCCCGGCAAAGAATCTGCAAAGCCCACCTGAAATCCTACAAAATTGGCCAGTGCAATGCCAAGCCCTGCTACAATAAACATTACAATCCACTCTATGTATCTCATTTGTTCTCCTCCTTATGGGAAATTTTATTATGTACAGTGCTGATTTTCGGCTCCAGCTTTTTGTACAGCCAGTTGCACAGGGGAATTCCCAGGAAAATTGCCATGTAAATTCCATCAATTCCGGAAATTGTTTCACTGGCGCTGGCAAGAGCCGAAATCTGGTCTGCCATAGACGGATACATGGCTGACAGGCTGGCTGTTGCAGACGCCATCATAATACCGGCTCCTACTCCAGATGCCATACCCAGGGCATATGGATGAAAAATACCAAAAGATGCAATTACCGTTGCCATAAATCCGAAGAAAATAGTTCCTATCATGCCGCCAATAATATAAACCGACAGACTTCCACGAGCCTCCGGTGAATCCGGTCCATACATATCCTGCATTAATGCAAGGTTTGTTTCACGATTAATGGAATGACAGGCTCCAATGGCTTCTCTCTTTAAGCCAAAAAACAGGGCAATCGGTAAAGACAGAAAAATTGTTCCCAAATTTCCCAACTCCTGAAGTAAAAGCGCCGGACCTGCGGAAAGAATCGTTTCAAAACTGGCGCCTGCATTGATACCCAGCTTGGCAATAAAGGGGCAAATACATACAATAACCAGCTTTGATGCAGCTTTTACCTGTGGCTTCTTAAAAATTTTCAATACCTGGGGACCTGACAGGATTCCCATGAGAATCGAATAAAAAATAGGAAATAGAATCAAAGTTCCCGGCCCTATGGGCACTTTAATCTGTCCTATAGAATCAGCAATTACAATAAATAAAAATGCGGCGAGATAAATCTTCCATTCTTTTTTCAGGCGCTCACCAATACCTGTATAAAGGAATTTCTCCTGCTTCATAACGTTCTCCTTCTTGGCAGATATTTGTATTAACATCCCAGATTTTACTAAAGGCGCCTTCTGAAAAAAAGGACAAATGGCTTATTTTGTAAAAAAGTGTGGTATAATGATTCTATTACTTATTTGAGGTGATTCCCATGACACTGGAAGATTTGATACAGGCTTATCCTGATGTTGCTACTTATTTTACTTATATGCCACAGGAATTAAAATCCCGCTATACCATCCGCACTTTCCCTCCCGGAACCATTATTCACCAGAAGGACTATCCTCTTGACTACTTTGGTATTGTGTGCAGTGGCGACCACCGGGTGATTAATGAGTTTGAAAATGGCAATGTTTTTATGATTGAAAAAAATGAACCCATAGATTTTATAGGTGAAGTTACCATTCTGGCGGAAAAAGAAAAAACTTCTGTTACCATAGAAACCTTAACAGAGTGTGTGGTATTTATGATTTCCCGCAAGGATTTTGAAATGTGGATTGCACAGGATATTCACTTTTTGCGGTTAATTACTCACAAAATTGCTTATAAGCTCTACCGTTCCTCTTACAATCGTGGCGCAAAGCTGTTCTACCCGCCTAACTTTCTGTTATTAGACTATTTGCTGAAATATGCTTCCCTCCATCACATTGAGAAGACCGGTGAGATTACACTTTTCAAAACAAGGGAGGGTATACGGGAAGAATTAGGCATGACTGTGAAAACCATCAACCGCACCATTGCTAAATTAAAGGAAGATGGGCTCATTGGCACCCGCAAGGGAAAAGTAACTATGTCTTTGGAACAATATCAACGGGCCAAAAAAGAAATTGCTTATTATGTGAAATAGTTCTCTAACATTTGGAAGAAAATGTACATTTCCTTTCAAATGTGCTATTATGAAGAGCGAATAATAAAAATAGAGAGGTTATTTTTCATGATACAGTTGATTGAATCCATCAATGTTGCCATAAACAATTTTGTCTGGGGCGTGCCTGCTATGGTCTGCATTATTGGCGTGGGGCTGTACCTTAGTATCCGCACCCGTTTTTTGCAGATTCGTAAGTTTCCCTATGCTATAAAAACCACTATTGGCAGAATGTTCCGCAAACGTGACGCTTCTGATGGCGCACTGACACCTTTTCAGGCTGTTTGCACTGCTTTGGCTGCCACAGTAGGCACCGGAAATATTGCCGGCGTAGCCGGCGCGATTGCTATCGGCGGACCGGGGGCTGTGTTCTGGATGTGGGTTTCTGCCATGCTGGGTATGTGTACAAAGTTTGCAGAAGTTACCCTGGCAGTCCACTTTAGGGAACGAAACGCTGACGGGGAACTGGTAGGCGGCCCTATGTATTACATAAAAAACGGTCTTGGGAAAAAATGGCAATGGCTTGCTGTTTTATTTTCTGTCTTTGGTGTTCTTACTGTATTCGGTACAGGAAATGCCACACAGGTCAATACCATTACTGCATCCATTAATTCCGCACTGTTAAATTATCACATTATTTCTGAAGATTCTCTGGGGATATCCAACTTGATTCTCGGCATTCTTCTGGCTGCTGTGGTAGGTATGGTTCTCCTTGGCGGTATTAAACGAATTGGTCATGTAACAGAACGTCTGGTTCCTTTTATGGCGCTGTTTTACATTATTCTTGCTGTAGGTGTAGTTCTTTTGAACATCCAGAAAATTCCGGAAGTTTTCTATTCCATTTTTTATGGTGCCTTTCATCCTGCTGCCTTTACTGGAGGTGTAGTGGGAAGCTTTTTCCTCAGCATGCAAAAAGGTGTTTCCAGAGGAATTTTCTCCAATGAAGCTGGACTTGGAACTGGTTCTATTGCTCATGCATGTGCAGATACAAAAAAACCGGTAAAACAGGGTCTGTTCGGTATTTTTGAAGTATTTACTGACACCATTGTTATCTGTACTCTCACTGCTCTGGTTATTTTATGCAGTGATATACCTGTTGCCTATGGCCAGGCTGCCGGAGCTGAGCTTACGATTCTTGGTTTTACTTCTACCTATGGGAACTGGGTTTCTATCTTTACTGCTATTGCCATGTGCTGTTTTGCTTTTTCCACCATCATCGGATGGGGTTTATATGGCGCCAGATGTATTGAATTTTTGTTTTCTTCAAAAATCATCAAACCTTTTATGGTTGTTTATTCTCTGGTTGCCATCCTGGGCGCTACTATGGATCTGGGACTTTTATGGAGCATTGCGGAGACCTTTAACGGGCTTATGTCCATCCCGAATCTGATTGCAGTATTCCTGCTTTCCGGTACAGTTGTGAAATTAGTGAAAGAATATTTTAATGGGGAAGGGGCTTCTAAATAAAGCAAAATCTGGCTGAGGAATCTCACAGACCATATACAAAATACAGAAGATGCACAAGAATTGTTAAAAGAATATAGAAAACACAAAACAGATAAACTTTACCAATCTGTAATGGATACTATTATGAAAAGCAATTTCAATCTGTTTAAGGAGATGGAGACTATGTGTGAAGCATTGAGAGAATTAATGAAAAATTAATAAACCTGAACAGATTTGATGATATCGTCAAATCTGTTTCTGACAAACTGTACCAGAAAAAACTTTTTGCGGAATTTCACCTCTAAAATTTCTTATCTTTAGTGGTCATTCCCAAATCTGTTTTTTCGCTTCAAATACCCTTTTCTCCAGAAATATCTCAGCTCCAACCCCAATATCACCGCTGCCAGCAAAATCACTGTCACATATCCATATTTCCAGCTTAGCAGCGGCATATTGGTAAAATTCATACCATACCATCCTGTCAGAAGAGAAAGAGGGAGGAAAATTGTGGTGACTACTGTAAGCACTGCCATGATTTCATTTTGCCGGATATCTATCTGCGCCTGGTATAATTCATGAAGCTGCAGGAGACTCTCACGGATATTTTCCGTATACCCATGCAGTCTGGAAACCCGACTGGTAAAAATATTCCAGTCTTCTGCCTGCTCCCTGGATATTAGCTCACATCCCCTTCTCTGCATGGTTTCCCCAACATCCGTAAGCTGTGCATAAAAGCCATGAAGCTTCATTATATTTTTTCGCAGCCGCATAAAGATTCCAGGCATCTCTCTTTTGGCGTCTTCCAAAAGCATATTTTCCAGTTCCATGCTCTTTTCTTCAAATTTCTGCAAATAAGATACTTCCCTGTCAATCAACCGGCTAAACAGAGCCAGTAAAATTTCTGTCTCCTGATATTCGGTTCTTTCTCCGCTTCCCATAGAAAAATCCACTTCTCCTACTTTTTTCAGGAACTCTTCCAGGATGCTGCTATCTCCAATAAAACAAATTTTTCCTTTTTGGATATAATAACCGAAAGTTTCCGGTGATTTCTCCAGATTCTTTTTATCTGGAATACATACCGTCCCCAGAAGGCATTGCGAATAAACCTCCACCTTACAGTAAGGTATATATTCCAGACTATTTATAAACTGACGCTTATAGGGATATTCTCCCTTTAAAGCCGCAAACTCTTCCCTGCTTAAAATCTGCACCTGCACATTTTCTAACCTTGCCTCTTCCATACCAGCCTCCAACTGTTTCCTTTTTCTTAGTTTGTCCAAAATACAGAAATTCTTGCAGAAATATTTTCAAACCCCTGCTCTTATGATACACTAATCGGAAAGGAGGAATTCGTATGGAACATTTTACTCTGCCCCATCAACATGGCCAGTCCAAGGATCAGCTTATGGAAAATATGCCATCCACAGAAAACTTTCAAATTATTGCGGATGTTTTTAAACAGCTTAGCGACACTACGCGAATCCGTATTTTCTGGATTCTCTGTCACTGTGAAGAGTGCGTGATTAATATTGCCGCCATGATGGAAATGAGCAGCCCGGCTGTTGCTCACCATCTGCGTCTGCTCCGTGCCAGTGGGTTAATCGAATCCCATCGTGATGGCAAGGAAACCTATTACCGCGCCAGTAAAAACAGAAAAGCCCAAACCCTTCATCGCATGATTGAGGAAATGATGGAAATTTCCTGTTTTCAGAAAAACATACCAATCTGATATACAGCAAAAGCGGCAAGCCAGGCAAGCACACACTGACCAACTACCATTGCTATAGCCCATTTGCCTCCCAGTTCTCTCTTTACTGAGGCAATGGCTGCCACGCATGGTGTATACAGGAGACAAAATACCAGGAGCGCTCCTGCTCCTACGGTACTGAGGCTACCCTGTAATGCTGCTGTGCTGCCAAACAATACAGTGAGAGAAGATACCACACTTTCTTTTGCCATAAAACCAGAAATCAATGCTGTGACAATTCTCCAGTCTCCAAATCCTACCGGAACGAAAACAGGAGCTAACGCACCTGCTGCCAGAGCCAGAATACTGTCCTGGGAATCTGCCACCATATTTAATCCGGTATCAAAGTTCTGCAGGAACCAAATCAGAATCGTTGCCAGGAATATAACTGTAAAAGCTCTCTGAAGGAAATCTTTTGCCTTATCCCACAGAAGATGCAATACATTTTTCCCTCCTGGCATACGGTAGTTTGGAAGTTCCATCACAAAAGGCACTGCCTCTCCCTTAAAAGCGGTTTTCTTGAAAATCAATGCCATCATAATTCCCATAACAATGCCAAACACATACAGCCCTATCATCACCAGCGCCCCGTGTTTTGGGAAAAAGGCTGCGGTAAAGAAAGCGTAAATAGGAAGTTTTGCTGTACAACTCATAAAAGGTGTCAAAAGAATGGTCATCTTCCTGTCTCTTTCAGAGGGCAAGGTCCGACTTGCCATAACTCCTGGTACTGTACAGCCGAATCCAATGAGCATAGGTACAATACTTCGTCCTGACAGCCCCAGTTTTCTGAGAAGTTTATCCATAATAAAGGCAACCCGCGCCATATAGCCGCTATCTTCCAACATGGATAAGAAGAAAAATAAGGTTACAATTATAGGAAGGAAACTGAGTACTCCTCCAACGCCATTAAAAATACCGTCAATCACCAGAGAATGCACCACGCTATTTACCTGAGCCGCTTCCATAGCATGATCTACAACATCTGTTAAAGCCGAAATTCCCGATTCCAAAAGCCCCTGAAGAAAAGCGCCAATTACATTAAAGGTCAGCCAGAATACAATCCCCATGATTCCGATAAAAGCCGGAATTCCTGTATATTTTCCTGTAAGGAAATGGTCTATTTTTCTGCTGCGTACCCGTTCTTTGCTTTCTTTTGGCTTAATAACCGTACCTTTACATACTTCTTCTATGTAATCAAAGCGCATCTGCGCCACTGCTGCCGCACGGTCCATGCCAGTCTCTTCCTGGGTCTGAATTGCAATATCTTCCAGAATACCTTGTTCTTTTTCTGTCAGCTCTAGTTGTTCCAGAATCTTGGTATCTCCTTCCATAACCTTGCTGGCAGCGAAGCGAATGGGAATTTCTGTCCTTTCTGCATGATCCTCAATGAGATGCATGACTGCATGAATTCCCCTGTGAATCCCTTCTTTGCGGTTACAAAAGTCTGTTTCTTCCGGACGTTCCTGATATTTTGCCACATGAATGGCATGGCGTATTAATTCCTCAATACCCTCACCTTTTGCGGCAGAAATAGGGATAACCGGTACACCAAGAGCTTCCTCCATTTCATTTACCAGCACAGAACCGCCATTTTCCCAAAGCTCATCCATCATATTCAGAGCCACGACCATTGGGAATCCCAGTTCCAGAAGCTGCATAGTCAAATAGAGATTTCGTTCAATATTCGTGGCATCTACAATGTTAATAATGCCCTTTGGCTTTTCCCGAATTACAAATTCCCTGGTGACAATTTCTTCACTGGTATAGGGAGACATAGAATAAATACCAGGCAAATCTGTAATTAATGTATTTTCATAACCTTTTATCACACCGTCTTTTCTGTCTACGGTAACGCCGGGAAAATTGCCTACATGCTGTTTGGAGCCTGTCAACTGATTAAATAATGTTGTTTTTCCGCAATTCTGATTTCCCACCAGGGCAAAGGTAAGAGTTTCACTGTCTGGAAGTGGATTTTCGCTTTTTCGATTGTGGAACTTTCCGCCTTCTCCGTATCCCGGATGATGTTTTTCTTTTTTTGCAGCCTTATTTTCTACTGTTTTCGGCTCATGAGCCTCTCCCACCTGGATGTTTTCTGCATCTGCCAGCCGGATGCTCAGCTCATATCCATGAATCCGAAGTTCAATGGGATCTCCCATGGGCGCATATTTTACAACTGTAACCTCTGTGCCCTGTATGAGCCCCATATCCAGAAAATGCTGTCTGAGAGCGCCGGAACCACCTACAGACTGTATGGTGGCTGTACTCCCAATAGGTAATTTACTAAGATTCATACTGTCTTTCTCCTGTCTTTTGTATTAGTTTTGTCTAACCCAAGAACAAAGGAGTTGCCGCATAACATGGTGATTTTTCTCACCACATTTTGCGACAGTTCCTGTACTTTTCCTTTTTTCTGCTCTATTATAGCACTTTTTTGTAGATTTCTGTAGTATTTTTTTATAAATTGTGAACCCGAAGCGCCCGGATTGCATTTAACACTGCCAGAATCATAACTCCCACATCTGCAAAAATAGCAAACCACATATTGGCAATTCCCACAGCCCCAAGAGCCAGACAGCCAAACTTAATCACCAGAGCAAAGGCAATATTCTGGTATACAATGTTAAGGCATTTTCTGGAAATCTTAATGGCTTTGGAAATTTTCAGGGGATCATCATCCATAAGCACTACATCCGCTGCCTCAATGGCAGCATCTGATCCAAGGGCTCCCATGGCAATTCCAATATCTGCTCTGGTAAGTACCGGGGCATCATTGATTCCATCACCCACAAAGGCCAGTTTTTCCTTTTCTGTCTTCTGTTTCAACAAGGCTTCCACTTTTTCCACTTTATCTCCCGGAAGCAATTCGCTGTACACTTCGTCAATGCCAAGAGCTTTGGCTGCCTGTTCTGCCACTGCTCTGGCATCCCCTGTAAGCATAACCGTTTTCTTCACTCCTGCTTTTTTCAGCCTGGAAACCACTTCCTCTGCATGTGGCTTTAACACATCAGAAATCACTATATGGCCTTCATATTTTCCGTCTATTGCAATGTGAATAATGGTTCCCACCTTGTGGCAGTCTTTATATTCCACACCCAGTTTCTTCATTAATTTGCTGTTTCCTACTGCCACTTCATGTCCGTCTACCTTTGCTACCACTCCATGGCCGCTGATTTCCTGAATATCATGGACTCTGTTTCTCTCAATTTCCTGTCCGTAAGCCTTCTGGAGACTTTTGCTGATAGGATGAGAGGAAGCACATTCTGCCAGAGCCGCATATTCCAGCAGTTTTTTCTCATCCATTTCATTGTGATGAATAGCTGTTACTTCAAAAACGCCCTTTGTCAGAGTTCCTGTCTTATCAAAAACCACGTATTTTGTCTTAGACAGGGTTTCCATATAATTAGAACCTTTAATCAGAACCCCTTCCTTACTTGCGCCGCCGATTCCCGCAAAAAAGCTGAGGGGAATACTAATAACCAAAGCGCAGGGACAACTGATTACCAGGAAGGTAAGCGCTCTGTAAATCCAGGTTCCCCACTGGGCTGTACCGCCCAAAAACAGCATCTGCACCAGAGGAGGCAACAATGCAAGGGCAAGAGCGCCATAGCACACTGCCGGTGTATAAATTCTGGCAAACTTTGAAATAAAATCCTCTGATTTGGACTTTCTGGAGCTGGAATTTTCCACAAGCTCCAGAATCTTAGATACCGTAGACTCACCAAATTCCTTTGTGGTGCGTATTTTCAGCACGCCTGTCATGTTAATACATCCACTGATAATTTCGTCCCCCTGTTTTACATCTCTTGGAAGACTTTCTCCTGTAAGCGCGCTGGTATTTAAGGTGGAATTTCCTTCCAAAACAATGCCATCCAGAGGAACCTTTTCTCCCGGCTGCACCACAATCACACTGTCAATTTCTACTTCGTCCGGATCAACCTGTTCCAGTTTTCCATCCCTTTCAATATTGGCGTAATCCGGGCGGATATCCATAAGGGCGCTGATATTTCTGCGGCTTTTTCCCACTGCATAGCTCTGAAACAATTCGCCTATCTGGTAAAAAAGCATAACTGCAATGGCTTCATTATAATCTCCGCTTCTGCTGTAAATCGCCAGTGCAAAAGCGCCTACAGTAGCAATGGCCATAAGGAAGTTTTCGTCAAACATCCGTCTGTTTAAAATTCCCTTCCATGCCTTTCTCAGAATATCATAACCGATAACCAGATATGCCGCCAGGTAAAGGATCAGCCTTGGCAAACCTTCTAATGAAATGAAATTAAATACAATTACCATAACCGCTGCAAGGATAATCCGAATGAGCATTTTTTTCTGCTTTTTATTCATAATTCCTGTCTCCTCCCATACATTTGGAAGGCTGCCACATGAAGAAGTTTCTCCTGGGGCAGCCCATTTTCTTTTTATAACTCAATTTCGCAGTCTGGCTCTACCTTTTTGCAGGCTTTCAGCACGTTCTTCATCACCGCTTTTGGGTCTTTTCCTTCTTCAAATTCTACAATCATTTTCTGTGTCATAAAATTTACAACAGCATTTGCAACGCCGTCTGTTTTTTTTGCTTCACTCTCCATTAAATTTGCACAGTTCGCACAGTCCACTTCAATTTTATAGGTCTTCTTCATAAATTTAGTACCCCTTTCATCTTTCATTCAACGATTAAGTATTTGTTTAATTGTTATACTTTTAATATAACGGAAAAAAAGAAAATTGTCAATGCCTTTTTTTATAAATTTTCCTATGGTACAATGACTCTATCATACGAAAGGAACAGGTATATGAAATATGAAAAAATGTATGGTTTTTCTTCTTAGTGCTGTTATGGCATTTTCCCTTATGGGATGTGGCAACAATAAGGAACCAGATAAGGAACAGGAAACTGCCTCCAGTTATGAAAGCGCTCTGGATGTGTTAAATACTGTTGTGGATGCGTATGCAGAAGATGACAAGTTCCCTATGGGCGGCGGTGATTCTGAGCATTTGTCCATGGAAGGCCCGGCTACCTTTGATGTTTCAAAAACAGAGGAATTAGATACTTCTCTTGGGCTTCCAAAGGAAGAGGCTGCAAATATTGATGACGCGGCTTCTCTGGTGCATATGATGAATGCCAATACCTTCACCGGAGCTGCTTATCATGTAACAGAGGGTACAAATATGGAAGATTTTGCCGAAGCAGTGAAAGAGCATGTTTTATCCAGGCAATGGATTTGCGGAATGCCAGACACTCTGGTAGTTCTCAAGGCAGACAGCAAATATGTCCTTACTGCTTTTGGGGCAGATGATTTAATAGAAACGTTTAAGAAAAATGCTGCCTCTTCCCTGGAAGATTCCAAGGTGCTTCTGGAAACTTCTGTTGTAGAGCCTTAGTCCTGGCAGGAGGTAACGGATGCTTTTTTCCAGTATTCCTTTTTTATATTATTTTCTGCCTCTGGCGCTGATTTTTTACTTTTTGGCTCCTGCAAAATTTAAGAACACGGTACTGCTGGCTTTTAGTCTGATTTTTTATGGATGGGGCGAGCCGAAATATCTTTTTCTTATGATAGTTTCTATTGGAGCTGGTTATGGATTTGGGCTTTTGCTGGAACGATACCGGCAAAAGCCTGCCGCCAGATGGATTTGCTTTTGTTCTGTAGCAGTCAGTCTTGGATTTCTTCTTTATTTCAAATATGCTGATTTTTTCCTGGAAAATATCAATGCTGTCACCGGACTTGAACTGGGACTTCTAAATATTGCCTTACCTATTGGCATCAGTTTTTATACTTTCCAGATGATTAGTTATACCGTAGACGTGTACCGCGGGGAACCTGCCCAGAGAAATCCTCTCCATCTGGCAACCTATATTGCCATGTTTCCCCAGCTAATTGCCGGGCCTATTGTACGTTATTCTCAGATTGCCGCGCAGCTTCAAAGGCGCACGCACTCTGTAGATTTGGCTGCCCTTGGTATCCGCCGCTTTCTCCTTGGGCTTGGAAAGAAAATTCTTATTGCCAATCAGCTTGGGGAACTGTGTAATGCCTTTCTGGTTTCCACAGAAAAATCGGTTCTCTTTCACTGGATATATGCCATAGCTTTCAGCCTGCATATTTATTTTGACTTTTCCGGTTACAGTGATATGGCTATTGGTCTTGGGAAAATTTTTGGCTTCCATTTTGCAGAAAATTTTAATTATCCTTATATTTCTGCCAGTATCACAGAATTTTGGCGCAGATGGCATATTTCCCTGGGAACCTGGTTTCGGGATTATGTATATATTCCCATGGGTGGAAACCAGGTTGGCAAAGCCCGCTGGTTTTTCAACATTTTCACTGTATGGATGCTCACCGGCTTCTGGCATGGAGCTGCCTGGAATTTTGTCCTCTGGGGACTTTTCTTCGCCCTGCTGCTTGTGTGTGAAAAGCTGTGGCTTCTTCCTCATCTTGCCAGGCATAAATTTATCTCTCATGTTTATGTGCTGTTTTTTGTTGCTATCAGCTTTGTTTTATTCCATGCAGAGAATCTGCCACAGGTCTGTTCCCATATAGGCGGGATGTTCGGTATAGGAGGAATCCCTCTGGCGTCCCCTGAGGCAATCTATTATCTGAAAAGCTTTGGATTCCTTCTCCTGATTGCTGTCATTGGCGCCACCCCGGTATGCAAATATCTGTGGACTGTACTGGAAATGCGCCTGGCCAAAAACAAGGGATTCGCCATTGTCCTGGCTATTGCAGAGCCTTGTGGGCTGCTGTTACTGCTTCTTGTTATGACTGCCTTTCTGGTAGATGGCTCCTTTAACCCGTTTCTGTATTTTCGTTTTTAATATTTTCTTTTTTAAATGGAGGAATTTTATAGACATGCGTAAGAAAAATAAAGTCATGTGTGTGCTATTTGCCTGCTTTCTGGGACTTAGCTTCTTCCTCTGCATCCTCTTTCCAAAGGAAGATTACTCTTACAGTGAGCGGCGCAAGCTGGCGAAAATGCCGGAACTTTCCCTGGATTCGGTACTAAACGGGCGCTTTATGACAGGCTTTGATTCCTATGCCCAGGACCAATTTCCTTTCCGGGAATCCTTTCGGAAGCTAAAAGCCTTCTCTGCCACAGAAGGTTTCAAACGGAAGGATAATCATGGTATTTATGAGACAGAGGGTTATGCTTGTGCCATGGAATATCCGGTAGATGAGAAATCTCTTGATCGGGCTTCCCAGCGTTTCCGTTATATTTATGACAAATATTTATCAGAGGAAAATAAGGTTTATCTTTGTGTGATTCCTGACAAAAACTGCTTCCTTGCTCCTAAAAGCGGTCATCTGTCTATGGATTATCCTGCTTTTGAGAAGGCTATGGCAGAAAAAATGGATTTTGCCCAAAATATCTCCATTACCCATTTGCTGGAGCAGGAAGATTATTATAAGACGGACACTCACTGGAGACAGGAACGCATTACTGACGTAGCTGCTTATCTGGCAGAATGTATGGGAACCAGCTTAAAACAGGACTATCAGCAAAAAACTGCTGCTTCTGATTTCCTGGGCGTTTATGCGGGCCAGTCTGCCCTGAGCCTTTCCCCTGAGCCCCTGTACTATCTTACCAATGACGCCATAGAGCAGGCGGTTGTCTGCAACTATGAAACCGGCAAAACTCAGTCTGTCTATGACCTCTCCCGCGCTGAGGGAAAAGACCCTTATGAGATATTCTTATCCGGGTCTGTTTCTCTGCTTACGGTAGAAAATCCTATGGCTTCCAGTTCAAAAGAACTGGTTTTATTCCGGGATTCCTTTGGGTCCAGCATTGCCCCCCTGCTTTTAGAAGGCTATTCAAAAATCACCCTGGTTGATATCCGGTATATTCACCCGGATTATCTGGAACAATACATGGACTTTACCGACTGTGATGTTTTGTTTTTATACAGCACTTTGGTCTTAAATAACAGTGACACCCTGAAATAATCTTACTCCTTTGCGGGAATGGTTTTCACTCCAAAGAGGAAGTAGAGAACATGAAACACCCAGACGCCAATAAGAACCATGCGTCCAATAAGTACTTGATGCATGAAAGCAAAACTGACCGCCATAATCAAGGTTACAGTGACCATGATTCTGATTTTGGTCTGTCTGGTCATGCCCCTTCCTGCCACGTAGCTTTCCAGATTTTTCCTGTAAAGGCTGGTTCCAAGGAACCAGTTGTGAAGTTTCTCAGAACTTCTGGCAAAGCATATGGCAGCCAGAAGGAGGAAAGGCACTGCCGGCAGCAAAGGCAGAACTGCCCCCAAAGCGCCAAGCGCCAGAGAAATACTGCCTATTGCCATATAACTGATTTTTTTCACATTCATTAACTCATCCTCCCGTGTTCTACAGAATATACTCTGTCTGCAATTCCCATGGTAGATTTTCTGTGAGATACCAGCACCACGGTTTTTCCTTTGCGTTCTTCATAAAGGGATTTCAAAATCACTGCCTCATTTAAACTATCCAGATTGGAGGTTGGCTCATCCAGCAGCATAAACGGCGCGTCATGAAGAAAGGCTCTGGCCAGTCCCAGTCTCTGTTTCTCTCCTCCTGACAAGGTATCTCCAAGCTCTCCCACCAAAGTATCATATCCCTTTGGCAGACTCATAATAAAATCGTGTACAGAAGCCTTTTTGCAGGCTTGTTCCAGCTCCTCCTGGGAGGCATCTGGTTTGGCTATCCTCAGATTATCCGCAATGCTGTCGTGAAACAGATGAGTTTCCTGAGTCATAAAACTCTCCATATTCCGCAGATTTGCAGTGTTTATCTTGTCCACAGAGCAGCCGGAAATCTTCACTTCACCTTTCCCGGTCTCCCAAAACCGCATAAACAGCTTCAATAGTGTAGACTTTCCACTTCCGCTTTTTCCCTGAATCCCAACAACCGCGCCTCTTGGAATGTCCAGAGAAACCTTAT
Organism: Bacillota bacterium; assembly: GCA_902363515.1. Classification (GTDB taxonomy): domain Bacteria; phylum Bacillota; class Clostridia; order Lachnospirales; family Lachnospiraceae; genus Blautia. Next base: position 73,129 of record CABJAN010000003.1, read on the forward strand.
GCAAAATCTCTTCCTGCCCATAAGAAAAACTTACTTTTTCTGCCCCTGCGCCAGAAAATTCTATGGTCTCCCTTCCCTTGATTTCTTCTGTCACAGGAAGTTCTTCCAAAATATCCAGCACCCTGTTGCCCGCTGCAAAAGTATTTTGCAAGGTACTGCCAAGAGCCGCCAGGGCAACTACAGGTCCAAAGCTGCTCATTAAGGTCAACGTGGAAATCACCACGCCTTCAAACTCTACCATTCCATTCCAAAACAGCCAGGCAGAAACAAAAAGCATTGCCAGGTCTGCCACCCAGATAACCGTATTCGTCACCGCTGTATTCCACCCGGAAAGCTTTTTCATCCTGGCTTCTTCTATACAGAGGGCTTCTGTTTGCTCCCTCATTTCCTTCATCCTTTTATCTCCTGCATGATACTGAAGAATTTCCGGCAGCCCTCTCAGACTGTCCAGGACAAAGCTGCTGAGGCTGCCACTCATAGTTCGAAAACGCATTCCTGCCTGTCCGTTAAGCCCAGACACTGCCATAGGAATAACAATTCCTACAATCAGAAAGAAAACCATTGCCAAAATCCCCAAAACAGGATGATAACTGCCAAGAAACAGGCTGATTCCTGTACAAAACAACAGGGCTATCAAAGCCGGGGAAATCGTATGAGCATAAAACACCTCCAAAAGCTCAATGTCTGATGTAATAACAGAAATCAGGCTGCCCTTCTCTTTTCCTTCCAGCTTGGCAGGACACAGGCGGCGCAAAGCCAAAAAGACTTTATCCCTTATAAGCGCCAGGAGTTTAAAGGCAATAAAATGGTTGCAGGCCTGTTCCCCATACCGCAGGATTCCACGCATGATGGCAAACCCTACCATGCATATAAAAAGCAGAGTGATACTCACAGGAACAGGCTCACTCAGACCCGCCAGCAGAGCAAAGCCTGCAAACACTGTAATGAAAGTCGCACATAAATGTCCTGCCAGTCCCATAAGCACAGCCAGAACCATATATCCGCTTAAAGGTTTTACTAATCCTGACAACTGTAGCATCAGCTTCCAGTGATTTCGTTTTTTCATGATGCCTTCTCCTTTCTGTAATCCTCCAGCTTCTGCTGGGTGTTCCATAATTTTGCATAGCTTCCATTTTGAGTAATGAGGGTTTCATGATTTCCCTGCTCTGCTATTTTTCCCTGTTCCAGCACATAAATTTTATCCGCGGCTGTCACATTGGCTAATCGGTGGGAAATCAGCAATACGGTTTTCTTTCCTTTCATCTGATAAATCTGCTCCATAATATCATTTTCACTCTCTGCATCAATATTGGAGGTTGCTTCATCAAAAATATACACAGCACTGTCATGCAAAAGCGCCCTTGCCATAACCAGACGCTGACACTGTCCGCCGGAAAAGTTCGACCCCTTTTCTGCAAGCATGGTATCCAGTCCCTGCTCACTTCTCAGGAAATCAGCCAGTTTCATCTGTTCCAGTACCTGCCAGAATTCTTCATCTGTTCCATCCGGTTTCGCCAGAAGCAGGTTCTCTCTCACTGTTCCTCTAAAAAGATATCCTGCATGTCCCACATAAGTAATCTGCTCTAACAGGCTTTCCTCTGAAATTTCAGCAAGCGGAACACCCTGCGCCCCTCCAAACAGAACCTCACCCTGATAATTCCGATTTTTTCCCGTAAAGATAGATGCCAGTGTGGATTTGCCGCAGCCGCTTTCTCCTACAATGGCGACAAAATCCCCTTTCTTGGCCGAAAGACTGATTTGTTTCAAAATAGGACGCTCCTTTTCATATGCAAAAGTCAAATCCCTGCAGCACAAACCACTCTCTTGGGAGATTTCTTTTGTCCCCTTCACCGGCTCCGGCAAATCCAGCAATTTAAAAATCTTATCACTGGCAGCCATTCCGTTCATGGCAATGTGGAAGAAGCTTCCAAGTAAACGCATAGGCAGGAAAAAGTCTGCTGCCAGCAAAATAATAAATAAGCACTCACTTAGAAGAATTTCCCCGTTCAAAAACTGTCTCACTGCCAAAATCCCTCCAAGAGCAGCCCCTCCATACGCCATCAAATCCATAATGGTAATGGAATTTAACTGCATGGTCAGAACCTTCATGGTGATTTTACGGAAATTTTCTGCCTCCCGGTTCATCTCTTCCTGTCTGCGTTCATCTGCCTGATAAATCTTCAAGGTAGTCAGCCCCTGAAGGTTTTCCAGAAAGGTATCTCCCAAAGCAGTGTACTGCCCCCAATATTTTGACAGCAGCTTCTTCGCCCAGGTCTGAACCGCTGCAATGGAAATGGGAATCAGCGGCACGCAGCACAAAAGTACCACTGCAGAAACCCAGCTTACAGGAAGCAATACCAAAAACAGCGTCACCGGAGCCAGGACTGCATAGAAAAACTGGGGCAGGTATGACCCAAAATAAGTTTCCAACTGGTCAACACCTTCTACCGCTACCTGGACAACCTCTGAGGAGCGGACATTCTCCTTGTAAGAGACGCCAAGCCTTAAAAGTTTTCCATAAATTTTCTCACGCAAAACCTGTTTCACTGATTCTGAGGAAAGAAAGCTCATACGGCTGGATAGCACGAAACAGACCATACGCACAAAAATTGCCCCAATGGCATGCAAAGCTACAATAAGAAAAGTTCTCTTCTCTGCCCTGCCATAAAATAATTCCCCCAAGAACCATGTAACCATTTGCAACAGTATAATATTGGCCCATAAGGAAACCCACTGAACCGCCACATTGGCAGCAATATATTTCCTGGTGTGGCTCACTGTAGAGATTAGTCTTTTATGAATCATCAATGTTTTATCCTCCAATTTGTAGTTACTCTTTTAATTATTGATTAGTTAGTTAATCCATTCTTTAGTTAGCTTTCTCTAATTCATGTGGTAAAAAAATAGAACTCTTAAGTTCTTGTGAGCTTGATTCGTCTAGTTGACTCATATGCACGCGGTTAGCATCTTCTAACTGATTGATATTTTATTTATTTTGGGGGGATTTGTCAAGAGGGAGATTTCAAAAATTAAAGGAAATGCGGCGTGGAGAGTTGCTGCTTTTTGCTGCTCTTGGCTTAAAGGGCAATGTGGTACAGAAACTTTGTTTTTTGCCCCGGCTGGGGACAAAAATAGCATTCACCATTTAAAAACACCCCAGAATTCTTGAAAAATGCAAAAATCCGGGGCAAATACGCTCAAATTTATGTTTCTTTGCCCCATAACGGGGTGCTAAATACACTTAGGTGATATATTTACCCCGTTCTTACGGATTGAATATGAATTTTCAGTGTATTTACCCTAGTTCTCCATTCCCTCATATAGCAAATCCTATCTCAGTATCTCCCAATGCCCCTTATGGCTACTTCCCACTCGCTTAATCACCTGTAATTTTTTCATTTTATTTAAATAATATTTCACTCTATCCACAGACCATCCAAGTTCCAAAGCCATTTCTCTTTGTGTCAATTCCGGGTTTTGTTGAATTACTTTTAATACCTCTTTATCCTTCTCTGTGAATTGAAAATCTATGGTTTGGGTAGTTTCTGCAGAACTTGCTTTCTCCTGTTTCCGATACATATTCACCCTAAAATCACCATCGAAATCTATTAACTGTGGTTCCGGCAACCCATATTCTATACATTCACGAAGGATTCTTGGAATACTCTTTTCTCATCTTCTCAATCACACACGTATGCTTTTTTGTTTTTTTATCGTAATTAATTCCTGCCAGCAAAAGATTCCCACTGTAATCTTTTAGCGCTTCTATATACTGTTTTTCTTTAATTTGACTAATAGCACCTTTTGCATTTTTATCCCACTTTAATTCAATCACTACGGCAGGTTTATCTGAATGTAGCATTCTTGGAATAAAGCATAAATCTGCAAATCCTTTCCCTGCCGGTAATTCACGGACAATGGTATAGTACTCTCTTGCAAAATAAAATGCCAGACTAATAGTACAGCTTAAAGAGTTTTCATCGTTATACTGAAGGATTGAAATTTCTCTGTGTGCTTTATCAATCCCCCTGGCCACTGCCTCACCATCTAAATTCCACAGTGCCTCTAGAAGTTTTCTTGAAGCTTCTACAGAATCTATCACCTCATGCCAATTCATGGTACTGATAGCATTCACATATTCCTGTGAAACCTCTTTATTGGGGATTCTAACGCTTTCTTCCAAACTATTATAAGTCAAATATCCCAGATGTACCAGAAGAGTCAGGATATCGTCTTTGTTTGCAAAAGTAGTCATATCATTGCTGAACGTTCCTGTATTGATATGAATACTTTTTCCTGCCAGCATCTGTACTACATCACTCTTCAACCCATCCATATCCATCTGGATATATCGTTTTAATGCTTCATAGGTCTCTGTCTGATTCCAGTAGGTTCCAAATTTATGTCTGAGCATAGCTTCTACTACCGATTTTGGGCTATACATAGAATAATGAGTATCACCGTTTTTCTCATGACTTACTAAGCCATATCCATCATACCACGCCTTTGCTTCCTGAAAATCCATCCCGTATTCTTCACATAATTTTTCTACCTCATCTTCTGTAAACCCAAAGTATTCTGCCAGATTTCCAGGATCTGTCATGGAATACTCTGTAAACATATTTAAAGCAGAATGGGTTCCATATTTTTTTACAGGCAAAATACCAGTCATGTAGGCCAATGCTACATATTCTTTATCTTTTAACCATACTCTTAAAAAGTCCAGGTATTGTTTCTGTGCATCCTGATCTTTCTGATACTCCCGGAACAGACAATCCCACTCGTCAATCAGAATCACAAAAGGCCGCTCTGTCCTGGTGTAGATATCTTTCATAACCTGTACCAGATCTTTTTCGTTTCTAAAACGCATGTCATGAAAATCTTCCAGAAGCTCAAAGAGCAAATATGTCTTTAACATCTGTAGCATCTCCGCCACACTATGGGTCTGGCTCAAAAATTCCTGCATATTGACTTTTATCACATCATACTGATTGAGATGTTTTTTATACGTACTGCATTTGCTAATTTTTAACTGTCCAAATAATTCTTCTGTATTCTCGTTTCTTCCATAATAGGATGCAAGCATATCTGCTGCCATGGACTTTCCGAAACGTCTTGGGCGGCTGACACAGACAAATCTCTGCATGGTATTCATACTTTTGTTCGTAGCTTCAATCAATCTGCTTTTATCTATATAAATTTGTGAATTTAATTCCATTTTAAAAATAGAACTTCCTGGATTTAAGTAGCTTCCCATATTCATGACCCCCATATCCCTATGTTTTGCTGTTACATTTCTATTGTAGCAGATATTTCAGGCTGTGCCTACCGCATAATTCCATCCTCCAACACAAACAGAGCCGCCGCACTGAAAAACTACTCAGTGCGACAGCTCTGTCATTTTACCTTTTATTCAGTTCTTATTTTCCAATAACAACCTTGTCCAGATGCCAGATTTCATCTACATACTGCTGGATGGTTCTGTCAGAGGTAAACTTACCGGAGCAAGCAGTGTTCAGAAGTGCCATCTTAGCCCATCTTTCTTCGTCTCTGTAAGCTTCTTCTACTTTTTCCTGTGCTGCTGCATAAGACTTGAAGTCAGCCAGAATAAAGTAAGTATCTGCTCTGTCACTGCATTTTGTATTCAACAGAGAATCATAGATTTCACGGAACATATTGAAATCTCCATGGGAGTAAGTTCCGTTGATTAACTGCATCAATACATTTCTGATGTCAGGATCGTTGTTGAAATACTGCATTGGGTCATATCCGCCATGGTTTTCATAGTTGATAACTTCGTCAGAAGAAAGACCGAAGATAAATGCATTTTCAGCACCTACTTCTTCTACGATTTCCACGTTAGCACCGTCCATAGTACCGATTGTTGGAGCACCGTTTAACATGAATTTCATGTTACCTGTTCCTGAAGCTTCTTTACTTGCTGTAGAAATCTGCTCAGAAACATCTGCTGCTGCAAAAATCATTTCTGCATTGGATACACGGTAGTTTTCGATAAATACAACTTTAATCTTTCCATCAATGGAAGCGTCATTATTGATTACATCTGCTACTGCGTTGATCAGCTTAATTGTCTGTTTTGCACGTCTATAGCCTGCTGCTGCCTTTGCACCGAAGATAAAGGTTCTTGGATAGAACGGCATTTCCGGATGTTCTTTAATCTTATTGTACAGGTACATAACGTGAAGGATGTTCATAAGCTGGCGTTTGTACTCATGAAGTCTCTTAACCTGTACGTCAAAGATGGAGTTCGGATTTACTTCGATTCCGTTGTGCTCCAGAATGTACTTAGCAAGACGTACTTTGTTGCGGTATTTGATGTTCATGAATTCCTGCTGTGCCTTCTTGTCATCTGCATAAACTTTCAGTTTTGCAAGTTCTGGAAGGTTGGTAATCCAGCCATCACCAATATGCTCTGTAATCCAGTCTGCCAGAAGTGGGTTTCCGTGAAGCAGGAAACGTCTCTGGGTAATACCGTTTGTCTTATTGTTGAATTTTTCAGGATACATTTCATAGAAATCTTTTAATTCCTGTTTCTTCAGAATTTCTGTGTGAAGCTGTGCAACACCGTTTACAGAATATCCTCCTGCAATTGCAAGGTGAGCCATTTTCACCTGTCCATCATAAATGATTGCCATTTTTCTGATTTTTTCCTGATTTCCAGGATATTTCTGCTGGATTTCCAACAGGAATCTTCTGTTGATTTCTTCGATAATCTGATATACACGAGGAAGCAGTTTGGAGAACAGCTCGATTGGCCATTTTTCCAGAGCTTCTGCCATAATGGTATGGTTTGTATATGCACAGGTATGTGTTGTGATATCCCATGCTTCATCCCATTCCATGCCTTCTTCGTCAATGAGAATTCTCATAAGTTCCGCAACAGTCATAGTTGGATGTGTATCATTTAACTGGAAGGTTACTTTCTTCGGCAGGTCATGAAGGTCACTATGGGATTTCTTAAATTTTTCAATTGCAGCCTGAATACTTGCAGAAATGAAGAAATACTGCTGTTTCAGACGAAGTTCTTTTCCTGCATAGTGGTTATCATTTGGATACAGAACTTCTACGATATTTTTTGCCAGGTTTTCCTGCTCTACTGCTTTGTGGTATTCACCTTTGTCGAACAGGTCTAACTGGAAGTCATTGATTGCTTCTGCATCCCATATACGCAGTGTGTTGACAATCTTATTGTTGTAACCAACGATTGGCATATCGTATGGTACTGCACGAACAGACTGATAGCCTTCCTGTACGAAACGATTTCTGCCTGTTGCGTGGTCATATTCTACTCTTACGTATCCACCGAATTTTACTTCTTTTGCATATTCAGGACGACGCAGTTCAAATGGATAACCATTCTTTAACCAGTTATCCGGCACTTCCACTTGATAACCGTTTTCAATTTTCTGTTTGAATAAACCGTAACGGTAACGAATACCACAGCCATATGCACAGTATCCTAATGTTGCCAGAGAATCCAGGAAGCATGCTGCCAATCTTCCCAGACCTCCATTTCCAAGAGCTGGATCCGGCTCCTGATCCTCAATGGTATTTAAGTCAAATCCTAATTCATCCAGGGCTTCTTTTACTTCGTTATATGCACATAAGTTAATCAGGTTATTTCCCAGGGCACGGCCCATCAGGAACTCCATGGATAAATAGTATACGATTTTCGGGTCATCTTTTTCATACTGCTTTTGTGTTAGAAGCCAGTTGTCAATGACAACATCCTTTACAGCCAAAGACACCGCCTGGAAAACCTGTTCCTGAGTAGCCTCTTCAATCGTTTTTCTGTAAAGCATCTTTACATTTTCTTTAACGCTTTCTTTGAATTCCTCTTTCTTGAAATGATGATCTAACATCTCGTTTCCCTCCTACAGGTTTCATGAGAATTTTTCCACGCCAAATGTAACGCTTTCGGAATTAATTTTCCACTCTTTGGCATAACCTTTTACCTCATTGTACACGACTTCTGCTGCCAGCACTTCAGACTTAATATCAGCTTCATGCACACGGAAAATACCTTCAATCACTTGATTTCCTTCCAGCGAAACAACAATCTTATCAGTCACTTCAAAGTCAGCCTCTTTACGCATGGTCTGGATTTTGCTGATAATTTCACGTACAAATCCTTCTTCCAGAAGTTCCGGCGTCAGGTTTGTATCCAGCACAACTGTAATGTCGTTATCAGACTCTGATACATACCCCTCCATCTGCGCTGTATCAATCAGCAAATCACTCTCTAATAATACAATTTCCTGTCCGTTTATGTCAAGTTTCAGCTCACCTGCTGCCTTCAGCTCATCCATAGCCTTGTTGCCATCCAGCTCTGCTAATGCAGTCTTGATACCGCCCAGGAATTTACCATATTTCGGTCCTACTGTTTTTAACTGAGGTTTAAAGCTGTAAGAAGTGAAATCTCTCACATCCTCTGTGAAAGTCATTTCCTTCACATTCAATTCATCCTCAATAATTTCCTTATAGAACTGAGACAATTCAAATGGCGCTTTCACAAACATTTTACCGATTGGCTGGCGGTTCTTGATGTTTGCTGTATTTCTGCAGGCGCGGCCCATAACAACCACTTTCAGTAAATCATCCATGTTTTCTTCTAATTCTTTATCAATCCATGCTTCCTGAACCTCTGGGAAGTCACAAAGATGAATACTTTCCGGCGCATTTTTGTCAATGCTTCTTACCAGGTTCTGGTAGATTTCTTCTGTCATAAACGGAACCATAGGCGCTGCTGCCTTGGAAATAGTAACCAGGGCTGTATACAGGGTCATATAAGCGTTAATCTTATCCTGCTCCATGCCTTTTGCCCAGAAACGTTCACGGCTTCTTCTTACATACCAGTTACTCATATCGTCTACAAATTCCTGAAGAGCTCTTGCTGTCTCTGGAATCTTATAATTTGCCAGATTCTCATCTACTGCTTTTACTACGGTATTTAGCTTAGAAAGCAGCCATTTATCCATAACCGGAAGTTTATCATACTCTAATGTATATTTTGTTGCGTCAAATTCATCAATATTCGCATACAGCACAAAGAATGCATAAGTATTCCACAAGGTTCCCATGAATTTACGCTGTCCTTCCTGTACTGCCTTGCCATGGAAACGGTTTGGCAGCCATGGAGCGCTGTTTACATAGAAATACCAGCGGATAGCATCTGCTCCGTATTTTTCCAGAGCATCAAATGGGTCAACTGCATTTCCTTTGGACTTACTCATTTTCTGACCATTTTCATCCTGTACATGGCCAAGAACGATAACATTCTTATAAGGCGCCTTGTTAAACAACAGGGTAGACTCTGCCAGAAGAGAATAGAACCATCCACGGGTCTGGTCTACTGCCTCAGAAATAAAGTCTGCCGGGAACTGCTGTTCAAATAAATCCTGATTTTCAAATGGATAATGATGCTGTGCAAAAGGCATGGCACCTGAGTCAAACCAGCAGTCAATTACTTCTGGTACTCTGTGCATTTCTTTTCCACATTTTGGACATTTGATGGTGATTTCATCAATATATGGTCTGTGAAGTTCTACGGTCTTGGCAGCTTCATTTCCACTCATTTCATAAAGCTCCTGGCGGCTTCCAATGGAATGCATATGTCCGCACTCACATTCCCAAACATTTAATGGTGTTCCCCAGTAACGGTTACGGCTGATACCCCAGTCCTGTACGTTTTCCAGCCAGTCGCCGAAACGTCCTTTACCAATGCTTTCCGGAATCCAGTTAATGGTATTGTTGTTGCGGATTAAGTCATCCTTTACCGCAGTCATTTTAATAAACCAGGATTCTCTTGCATAATAAATAAGCGGTGTATCACATCTCCAGCAGTGTGGATAGCTATGCTCAAATTTCGGTGCAGAGAATAATAAGCCTCTCTCATTCAAATCCTTCAACACTTCCGGGTCTGCTTTCTTGCAGAAAGTACCGGCCCATTTAGTTTCTTTGGTCATTTCACCTTTTTCATCAACTAACTGCAGGAATGGAAGGTCATATTTTCTTCCTACCTTACTGTCGTCCTCACCAAATGCAGGTGCAATATGAACCACACCTGTACCATCTGTCAGGGTTACATAAGTATCGCACACAACGTAATGGGCTTTTTTATCCAGCTTTTTGAAATTATATAATGGTTCATATTCTTTATATTCCAAATCTTTTCCCACATAAGTTTCCAGAACTTCATATGCAGGTGTTCCTTCTTCCCTTTCCAGACCTCCAAGAACAGTGTCAAGAAGGGCTTCTGCCATGTAATAAGTATATCCGTCTGCTGCTTTTACTTTCACATACTGCTCATCCGGATTTACACAAAGGGCAACGTTAGAAGGCAGAGTCCAGGGTGTTGTTGTCCATGCCAGAATATAAGCATCTTCTCCCACTACTTTGAAACGTGCAATGGCAGAACGCTCCTTAACATCTTTATATCCCTGAGCAACCTCCTGTGCAGAAAGAGGAGTTCCGCAGCGTGGACAGTAAGGAACAATCTTAAAGCCTTTGTACAACAGACCTTTGTTCCAGATTTCTTTTAATGCCCACCATTCGGATTCAATGTAATTGTCATCATATGTAACATATGGGTTGTCCATATCAGCCCAGAAACCAACGGTAGAAGAGAAATCCTCCCACATACCTTTGTATTTCCAAACGCTTTCCTTACATTTATCAATAAAAGGAATCAGGCCATATTCTTCAATCTGCTCTTTTCCATCTAATCCCAGTAATTTCTCTACTTCCAGCTCTACAGGAAGTCCATGGGTATCCCATCCAGCCTTACGCGGAACCATTTTGCCCTTCATAGTACGATATCTTGGAATCATATCCTTGATAACACGGGTCAGAACGTGTCCGATATGAGGTTTTCCATTTGCTGTTGGCGGTCCGTCATAGAAGGTATAGGTTTCGCCCTGTTTTTTCTGTTCCATGCTTTTCTTGAAAATATCATTGTCTTTCCAGAATTTCTCAACTTCTTTTTCACGCTGTACGAAATTTAAGTCTGTACTTACTTTTTGATACATAATTTTCTCCTTTCTGTTCCGTTGCAGTGCGTTAAAAAAGCTCCCGTCCTGTAACAGGACGAGAGCTATAGAATACGCTTTCGTTATACCACCTCTTACAACATACGAAGCACTTGTGCTTTTATATGCGTTCCCTTTAACGGAGGAAAAGCCGGCGTCTCCTACTTGGTTCAAAGAACAACTTTCAGAGAGCAACTCCGGAGTGATTTTCTTTCACCGCTACTGGTACCGGGCTTGCACCTTCTCCGGTTCGCTGAAACGTTTGCCAGTGAAATACTGTCTCCATCTATGTTTTTACAGATATGAGTTCATTATACTGGTCGTGGTTGGGGGTGTCAAGTGGGTTTGGGGAAATACTTTTCTTAAAAGTAACTTATACAGCATATATCATAAAAATTTCTTTATCGTTAGTCTGCCACATAGTACCCCTAATTTTTATATACTTTCTACTATTTACTTTATCTTTCCCAGAATAATACCCCAAGAAAATTATTCTATCCTTACAATTACTAACAAATCTATTGAAAACTCATAAAGTTTTAAGTCTTTTCATTGACATTTAATAGAAATAATTTTATCATTATATTATGTAACTTGTGCGTATTACATCATCGTATCTACGCAATCTTGCGTGCAAAGTTATAAAAGTTATTTTTCCAGAAAGCGAGGATAAGACCAATGAAAAAGAAACAAGTAATGGCAAGACTTTTTGCTCTTTGTTTGTCTACTGCTTTGGTTGGTGGGAATACTGTAAGCGCACTTGCAGCAGTACCCGATAAGGCTACTACAGAACAAACAGCCGAACAAACAGCAGAAAAAACGAAAGAAGAAAAAGCTGCCGACACAACTACTGCTAATGCAGAAACATCTGATAATGCAGCGAAAGCTACTGATGCAGAAAAGGCTGCTGAGCAGGAAACCAAGTCAAATGAACCATCAACTAAAGCCGCAGCCAACATATTTGCTGAAGTATCTGTTGATTCTGACAAGGGCAGTGTAAACGGTAACACAAAAATAAAATTAGAAGGAAATGCTGGCATATTTTCTACTACATATACAGCTACATTGCCTTCTGTTCAAGCCAATGAAGGATATAAATTCACTGGCTGGAAAATAACTAACACAACTGGTAGTAAATATGAAGCTACCGTTAGTGGAAATACTGTTACTGCTAAAGTAGACATGTTTGCAATTAATGCAGGAGGTACAATTACTGTTGAAGCTCAATTTGCTAAAGAGACTACTCCTGTAAAAAAATTTGTAAATACAAACTTTAATGCAGGTGATAATGGTTACTTTACAAATGATGCATCCACTCCAACTATTACTAAAACTTTATTAGAAGGTGAATCTTGTGAGATTCCATCCATTACAGCAAAAGAAGGTTACAAATTTGTAGGATGGACAGTATCTGGAAAACAAGACTCTTCCTTAGATGCCTCTACTACTACATTTATTCCAAGTGAGTTAGCATTTTTCTATCAGGGTCAGGGAAATGTAACTTTAACTGCAAAATATGAAGAAGAACCTGTAGTAGAAAAAAAGGTTAATATTTATTTCTCTCTTAATCAAGATCAGGGACAATTCGTAGATAATGAAGAAGCATCTATGATTTCCTATGAAAATGTTACAGAAGATTCTCTTGTTCTTCCTAAAGTAGAAGCAAAAGAAGGTTATGTATTTACTGGTTGGAAAGGCACCGGTAAAGATGAAATTGTTTTAGATGCTACTGCATTTGAACTTGGTGGTATCAAAGACCTGGCAAACTTTGCTGGCAGTTTAGACACTGGTCTTATTTCTCTGGAAGCTCAGTTTGAAAAAATTCCGGAGGCTGAGAAAACTGTTAATGTGTATTTCTCACTGAATACTGACAAAGGCCAGTTTAAAGACAATCCGGAGGCTGAAACAGAATCTTTCCAGAATCTTACTGAAGACAAGATTGCTCTTCCTGAAGTAGAAGCTAAAGAGGGTTATGTCTTTACCGGCTGGAAAGGCACTGGTAAGGATGAAATCGTTTTAGATGCTACTGCATTTGAACTTGGCGGTATCAAAGATCTGGCAAACTTTGCCGATGGTTCCAACAACGGTGATATTTCTCTGGAAGCTCAGTTTGAAAAAATTCCGGAGGCTGAGAAAACTGTTAATGTGTATTTCTCACTGAATACTGACAAAGGCCAGTTTAAAGACAATCCGGAGGCTGAAACAGAATCTTTCCAGAATCTTACTGAAGACAAGATTGCTCTTCCTGAAGTAGAAGCTAAAGAGGGTTATGTCTTTACCGGCTGGAAAGGCACTGGTAAAGATAAAATCGTTTTAGATGCTACTGCATTTGAACTTGGCGGTATCAAAGATCTGGCAAACTTTGCTGACGGTTCCAACAACGGTGATATTTCTCTGGAAGCTCAGTTTGAAGAAATTCCTGAGGCTGAAAGAACTGTTAATGTTTACTTCAATGTAGATTCTGAAAAGGGTTACTTCACAGATCCAGAAGGTGCTGAAGTAGTAAGCTATGAAAACCTTTCTGAAAATACAACTGAGCAGTTCTTAGTTCCTAAAGTTGCTGCCAAAGAAGGTTACAGATTTGTAGGATGGAAAGGCCAGGGGGCTGACGTAATCGAATGGGATGCAAATGCATCTACCTTCGGCGTTACTGGTCTTGCTCATTTTCCAGAAGGTTCCAACCAGGGATATGCAACAATTGAAGCCGTATTTGAAGAAATCCCTGAGGCTGAAAGAACTGTTAATGTTTACTTCAATGTAGATCCTGAAAAAGGTTACTTCACAGATCCAGAATGTGCTGAGGTAGTAAGCTATGAAAACCTTCCTGAAAATACAACTGAGCAGTTCTTGGTTCCTAAAGTTGCTGCCAAAGAAGGTTACAGATTTGTAGGATGGAAAGGTCAGGGGGCTGACGTAATCGAATGGGATGCAAATGCATCTACCTTCGGTGTTACTGGTCTTGCACACTTTGAAGACGGTTCCAATGTAGGAAATGCAACAATTGAAGCCGTATTTGAAGAAATTCCTGAGGCTGAAAGAACTGTTAATGTTTACTTCAACGTAGATCCTGAAAAAGGTTACTTCACAGATCCAGAAGGTGCTGAAGTAGTAAGCTATGAAAACCTTCCTGAAAATACAACTGAGCAGTTCTTAGTTCCTAAAGTTGCTGCTAAAGAAGGTTATGTATTCACTGGTTGGAAGGGTCAAGGAGCTGAAGAAATCTTATGGGATGCAAATGCATCTACATTTGGTATTGCTGGTCTTGCACACTTTGCAGAAGGTTCTAATGTAGGTTATGCATCTATTGAAGCTCAGTTTGAAAAGATTCCGGATGTATTATCTCCTGCATCAGCAGATATTGTTATCGATCTTGAAAAAGGTTATTTTGAAGGTTGGGAAGGCGTAGACGTTTTAGAAAATGAAAACTTACAGGAAAGTGATTATACTTTAGGATTCCTTCCAGCCGTTAAAGCAAATGATGGTTATAAGTGGACTGGCTGGAAAGTAACAAACAATGCAGGTACTGAACTTTATGTTCTGGATACTGTAGCTACATCTATTGCTTTCCCATATGGTATTGGTGATCATTACACTGTAATGGCTACATTTGAGAAAGTAGATCCTGAGAATCCAGATCCTGAGAACCCAGATCCTGAGAATCCAGACCCTGAGAACCCGGATTCTGAGAACCCAGACTCTGAGAACCCAGATCCTGAAAAACCAAACACAAAGCCTGAAAAGCCAAACACAAAACCTGAAAAACCAAACACCGAAACTAAAAAACCAGAAAAGACTAATGGAGTTAAAACTGGTGACACTACAAACGCAGGTGTTTTTGCAGCTACATTATTAGGTTCTGCTGTAGTAGTTTCAGGTATTGCACTTAAAAAGAAATCTTCCAAGAAGAAATAACTAGGCATACATCGAATCTGGGGGAAGAGTTATTTTCCTCCAGATTCGATAGAAAAATCTTAAATGGCAGTGAAAATCACAGTGGTTTTTACTGTCATTTAAAGTTTAGAAAGTGATTTAATTAACATGGAAAATACTAATAACAAGAACAGAAAAAAATCAAAAAGGCGAAAGAATTTAAAGAAAAGATATTCTATTGTACTTGCTATATTAGCAGTTCTTATCCTTATGATAATCGGAGGTATTATTCTTACCCATAAGCCAGACAAGGATAGCGGCAAACAAACAAATACTGCTGCCAACACAGAATCACCATCAAATGAAAATACAAACGCCCAAAATGAGTCTGAGTCTGAAAAGGTTTCTGATATTAAGGCACAACCTGTCGATGAAACAAATTTAAAAAATCTCATTAGCAATGCTAAAGGAATTCAAACTACAGGGTATACTCAGGATTCTATTAATGCACTCAACTCAGCAGTCAATGATGCTGAAACTCTTCTCAAAACAGATTTTTCGCAAAATGAAGTTGAAGATGCCTGTAAAAAAATAATTGATGCTATCCAAGGTTTAAAAAAATAATATACAGTATAAATCCCAGCCATAATAAATAAGTATAAGAAAATGTATCTTTTCTGTCAGTAGGTATAACCTACTGGCAGTTTTTGTTGCTATCACTTCATAAATACTTTATAATATACCATAGTTTACAAGAAGGGAAACAAAGGTTATATGAAAAAGAAAATCAAAAAAGATTTATGGAAAGCATTGCTTCTATGCGTGATTCTCACTATAAATCTATGCCAAATCTCTGTTATGGCGGCAGAGGCAGAAAATACAGCAACAAGCGCTCCAGAGGCCCCCGCCAAACCGGAAAGCTATGACTGGGAAATCCAGTCCAACAAAATTCCCGGCTGGCCCCAGGGACCAAAGGTAGTTGCAGAGACCGCCATTCTCATGGATATAGACTCAGGCTCTATTCTCTATGCAAAAGGAATTGACGAAAAACGCGCCCCGGCCAGCACAACCAAAATCATGACCGCGATGCTGGCCCTTGAACAGGTGCCATTTGACACTCAGATTACTTTTACAGATGAGGTCAATAATATTGAGGCTGACAGCACACACATTGGCATTAAACCAGGCGAAACCCTCACTATGAAAGATTGCGCTTATGCTATTCTCTTGGCTTCCGCCAATGAGGTTTCCTCCGGTGTTGCAGAATATATCGGCGGGGATGTGCAGACTTTCGTAGATTCTATGAATCAAAGAGCCAAAGACCTGGGCTGTCAGAATACACATTTTGTCAATGCCAACGGTTTGTACAGTGAAGACCACTATACCACTGCCAGAGACTTAGCTATCATCTCCTGTGCGGCCTTCCAAAACGAAACCTTTCGGGAAATTATCAAAACGCCCTACTATATTGTTCCTGAAACAAATATCACCAATGAAACCCGTTGGCTGAACAATCATCACAAAATGGTACTTCCAGACAGCTCTGAATATTATGAAGGCTGTCTTGGAGGCAAGACAGGGTACACTGTAAAGGCAGGAAATACTCTCGTAACCTATGCTGAAAGAAACGGAATACGTCTGGTTTGTGTGGTTCTGGCTGATATCAACGAACATTATAATGATACCCGGGCATTATTTGACTATGGATTTAACAATTTCCAGAAAGTAAGTCCAAGTGCTGTGGATTTAACTCCTGCAAAAAAAGATACCTTGGGTTCAAAGTTAATTGAGCAAGGTTCCTTAAACACTATATTCCAGGAATCCTCCCTTATCCTTCCAAAAGAACTGCAAAAATCTCTCACTTTTGAAACTGCGCTAGAAGAAGATCATACTTTACAAATTACCTACCGCTATGGAGATACTGTTCTTGGAACTTCCAGCACACAGGCTACTGACGAAATTCTCACGGCTGCCAAGGACCTGGGTATACAAAAAGAAGAACGGACAGAGGGCAGTATTGACTTTCAAAAAGAAAACGAAAAACAGGAAACAAATGTTGTTCCGGACAATTCTTCTACAAGTTCTCAATCTCCCAAAGGACTTTTAGAAGAACTTGCACACAACTTCCGCCAGCTTCCAAACTGGAAGTACCCCGCGCTGATTTTTATAGGAGCTGCATTAATCTTCTATATTGTTACTTTAATTTTAAGAATACAACGTTCAAGAAAACGTCGTAAACGTAGAAAAAACAGAAAAAAAGGAGCTTCCTCATGAAAGTAACTTACATCGGACACAGTGGTTTTTTGCTGGAGTGGAAGGATTGTTTCTGGCTTTTCGACTATTATGAGGGAAACATTCCAATTCCCTCTGTCCCAAAGCCTTTATATGTATTTTCTTCTCACAGCCATGGGGACCATTTTAATCCCGCCATATTTTCTATTGCCGGTTTTTCCAAAATATGCTATATTCTTTCCCATGACATCATGAAAAAGGCAAAAAGGTATGAAACCACAGTAAATGCAGACTCTATTCACTTTATGAAAGCCCGGCAGAAGCTGCTTCTTCCGGTGGAAGGTGTCCACAAACAACTGGAAATCCAAACTCTTCCATCTACAGATTGCGGCGTAGCTTTTTTAGTTCGTTATGAAGGAAAGCTGATTTATCATGCCGGCGATTTAAACTGGTGGGTATGGCCCGGAGAATCAAAACAATACAACAACAATATGACTGCAAATTTCAAAAACTACACAGCCCCCTTAAAAGGTCTTGATATTTTTGCCGCCTTTCTTCCCCTGGACCCCCGTCAGGAAGACTGGTATAACAAAGGACTCCTGTACATTCTGGAACAGGCAGAAAACATCCATTATGTTTTCCCTATGCACTTCTGGAAGGATTACTCCGTTATCCAGAAATTTGCCAGTTCGTCGGAAGGCCGCGCATATAACAGGCAGCTTCAGCTTATAGAAAAAGAAGGTCAGACCTTTCTGTGTACAGAAGAATAATGCAGTCGCAATTTTAGGAGGATAAGCCTATGAGATTTCAAATGGTTCACGAAAATTACAATGTAAAAAACCTGGAACGTTCTATGGAGTTCTATAAAAATGCTCTTGGAATCACTGAGAAACGCAGAATCGAAGCCCCGGATGGTTCTTTTATTATTGTCTATCTGGGCAACAAAACAACAGATTTTGAACTGGAACTTACCTGGTTAAGAGACTTTGACAGACCTTACAACCTGGGTGACTGCGAATTTCACCTGGCTTTTTGCACAGATAACTTTGAGGCAGCTCACAAACTCCATGAAGAAATGGGATGCATCTGTTTTGAAAATAAAGAAATGGGTATTTACTTCATTTCTGACCCAGACGGGTACTGGCTGGAAATTATACCGGATAAAAAATAAACGGCAATGACAAAAAAGAGATAACGGGTGGCGCCAAACTGCCATTCCTTTATCTCTTTTTCGTCGTACGAATCTTTATTCTTCCTGTTCTTCGTAATAAAAATAATCAAAATCTGCATACTTTCTTGTTCCCGCCAGATCCTGACAGCAAATACCAATGAAAGCGCCTGTAAACATGCCATGGCCTGTGGTCTCTTCATAATAATCATCTGAGAGAATGGTGGCATCTAAGTCCGGTCCGATCCTTTCAAATTGTTTTCCATCTACAGAATAGGAGAACCAGGCTTTCTCTGTCTGTATATTCAGCCGCAAATAAACCGGCTTTCCCTTTGGAATCGGAACGCCTGCGCCAATAGGATGGGTTCCTGCTCCCGTATCACAGGCAATGATAGAAAGAACCCTTCCAAGCATCTCATCCTGTGTCACATAAAGATAATAATATCCAAGGGTATTGTAATAATAAATCAATCCAGCCATCTGCTGGAAATGTTGCGGATCAAATTCCAGCTTTGTATTCACCTCACAGCAAAAACTCTGCTGCCTGTGCGCCAGAAGAGATTGCTCATATCTGGAGTTTGGAGATTCTGCCCCATAAAGCCGCAAATATCCAGGACGTTCTGTTAAGGAAGCTCTATTCCCCAGAGGTACACGCAGGGTCTGGAGATGAAGACTCCACTGCTCCTGGTCAAATTCTTCCTTCAGATCGTGACCTTTCTCACAGATTTTTACATCAGGAATAGAAACCTGCAAAGCCGGTCTGTTGGTATTGTCTGCCATTCTAAGCCAGCCATCTTTCCAAATTACTTCCTGAAGAGCAGTTTCTCTTCCAAGAATACACCGCCGCTTCTCCCCTACCGGTCTTCCGCAAAGATGCGCCAGATACCACTTTCCATTTGTCCCTTTTACAATACTGGCATGCCCAGCCTTTTGCAGTCCCCATGCTGGAAGATGTCTGGTAGTGAGCATATGTCCAGCCGGATCCAGCTCATAAGGTCCCTCTATCTTTTTACTTCTTGCCATCATAACGCCATGCTGATAGCCGGTTCCCCCTTCTGCTGTCATAAGATAATAATAACCATCATGCTGGTACAAATGCGGTCCTTCTGTCAGCCCTGCAGGTGTACCTTTGAAAATATTCATACGCTCTCCCACCAGACATTGCTTCTCCTCTGAATATTCCTGAAGTACAATTCCGGCAAACTTGGTCTGATAAGAACGGTAATCCATTAGCATATTGACCAGATATTTTTTACCGTTTACATCATGAAACAAAGACGGATCAAAACCACTGGAATTGAGATAAATCGGCTCTGACCAGGGTCCGCGGATATCCTTTGCAGTTACCAGATAATTGTGGGTGTCCTTAAACATTCCCAGAAAGGACCTCACATCTGTATAAATCAGATAATAAGTGCCTTTGTCATAAGACAGACATGGAGCCCAGACGCCGCAGGAATTATCCTCACCAAGCATGTTTAACTGGCTTACCCTGCTTAGTGGATAGGAAATTAACTCCCAGTTCACTAAATCCCTGGAATGATGAATCTGCACCCCGGGAAACCACTCAAATGTAGATGTGGCTATGTAATAATCTTCACCCACACGAAGAATGGACGGATCCGGGTGAAAACCCGGAAGAATAGGATTTCGAATCTCGCTCATAGAAATACCTCACTCTTTCCGCTGCATGAAAGCAAATGCAGCATACTTTGTTTTGTGACTAAACTATATAGTTTTATAGTAGACTATTCTTCCGGAAATAGCAATTTAAAAATATGTTTTCTGTGTTTAATATTTTAACCGATAGAGCTTTGCATCATGAGATTTCAAGGTGATTTCTATATTTTCTTCTGCCTCTCCCAAATCTTCTCCACTCCACATATCATATACCTGACATTTATCTTCCATCCCAAGCTGCTTCAAACTCACCCTAAAGGTCTCTTCCCAGTTCGTAATATTGAAAAATGCCGCATAGGTATTTCCCTCTTCATCCTCTGCCTTCCACAGAATAAAATCACCTGTGCGAAGTACCTGATGAGCATTCCTGCTCTTCTTCAAAAGCCCCAGAACTTCATCATTGGTCACCAAGGATTTCGTCCACTCATCCATATCCGTCAGCTCACATCCAAGCATCATAGGCGAACGGAAAATACACCACAGAGTAAACATGGTTCTCTGTTCTTCCTTTGAAAGTCTGGTCTGGCGGTCTGTCAATCCATGCTCACAGCCCCGTATGGAAATATGACCAACAGGCAGCATATCACAGTCAGGGTAACATCCCTGCGATACATAGGGGCTCCAATTATTACAGCGTCTGAACATTTCCATAATATTTTCCCAGCTATCCCACAAATCATTGGTAATACGCCACATATTTGCATGTTCGCAGAGATGTTCTGCCTTTTCTACCATAGCGGGTCCCGGTGACAGGCTAAGGACAATGGGACGCCCACACTTGTCAATGGCATTTCTCAACATTTCGATTTCATCACCGCCATATTCCAGTGTACTCTCATCCCCGGGCCTTCCATATTTTACACAGATATCATCAACCTTAATGAAATCCACTCCCCAGGAAGCATACAGCTCTAAAATTGAATCATAATACTCCTGTGCCCCGGGTTTCGTTGTATCCAAACCATACATATCAGTATTCCAGCAGCAAATAGAAGATGGATGTGCAACCTCTCTTGCTGTATAATTGCTGTCTTTAATCTTCACATTTTGTGCTACAGCCTGACGTGGAATACCACGCATGATATGAATACCAAATTTCAATCCCTTGCTGTGCGTATAATCAGCAATCTCCTTAAATCCTTTCCCATTTGCAGCAGAGGGGAAACGGTTTGGTGCAGGAATTAGTCTTCCATATTCATCCATACATAAATCTGCAAACTTATGGTAATGACTGGAATCTGCTGTTGGCTCATACCACTGAATGTCGCAGACAATATATTCCCATCCATGATCTTTTAAATGTTCTGCCATGTAGTTTATGTTTTGTCTTAACTCTTGTTCTGTCACAGAAGCTCCATAGCAGTCCCAACTGTTCCACCCCATAGGAGGTGTGGGTGCAAATGCATTTTTGTTCATAATCAACACTCCTTATGCACTTATTATATTTGCTATTTTATCAAACCTTGCGTTATAATGTTTCATATTTCATTTGAAATACCACACATTTATTGCAGGAGATAAAATTATGTTTTACGAAAAAAAAGAAGAATACTTTTTTGCTGTCAAAGAATATAATCCCTTACAATATCCTCTCCATGTACACCAGTATATCGAATATGTCCGTGCTGAAAAAGGATTTCTGGAAATGCAGATTGGAAAGGAAACCTATTTAATCCAGGAGGGAGATGTTGCTGTGATTTTCCCCAATGTGACACATGATTATCACACCTTATCCACCACGGGAAATACTCAGCTTAACATTATCAATGGTTATTTAGACTTGCTGCCCCTTCATAAGAAACTTCTGCTCAGTAAATATCCTTTAACTCCTGTTATCCGGAAGGAAGATTTACATGAAGATGTTCTTTTTGCAGAAAAAAGACTGTTTGAAATCAAGGCAAAAGAAGAACATCTCCCGCTGATTTCATCTTTTCTTTCTTTAATGTTATGTCAACTATGTGCAAATCTACAGCTTACAGACTATCAAAACCAGCCCCCTCAGGATCTTGTCTGTGAGATTATTGCTTATATTGCCAGTCATTTTCAGGAAGAACTGACACTTACCAGCGTTGCTAATCACTTTGGCATTGGAAAATATCATTTGTCCAGAATTTTTTCTAATGTTCTTGGGATTCACTTTACAGCGTATCTCAATGCACTGCGTATGAACTACGCTAAACATTTACTGCATAATTCAGATATGAATATTACTACCATTGCCATAGAATGTGGGTATCACAACCAGCAGACCTTCAACCGGATTTTTAAAGAACGAAACAAATGTACCCCAAAAGAATATAAAAAATCGAATTTTTCTGAGAATGTGCCTATAATAATACATTAATTATTGGATATTTGCATTGCAATGCAGTATTGAATCATCTAAAATAAGAATAACGAAACTAAAACCAATATAGTCTTGCATACAAGGAGGTTCCTATGCAGCATTCAAATCCTCTGCTGAACAATACCAGCAGCCACAAATTTATAACCATTGGTGAGGTCATGCTCCGCCTGACTCCTCCAAACTACGATAAAATCCGTGTTGCTACAAATTTTGAGGCAAGTTATGGCGGAAGCGAAGCGAATATTGCTCTTGCCCTGGCGAATCTGGGTGTTGACAGTACATTTTTCACCGTGGTTCCCAATAACAGTCTTGGCAAAAGTGCAGTCCGTATGCTTCGGAGCAATGACGTTCACTGTACCCCTGTGATTCTGACTACACCGGAACAGACGCCGAGCCACCGTCTCGGAACCTATTATCTGGAAGCCGGATACGGAATCCGTGCCAGCAAAGTAACTTATGACCGGAAACATAGCGCTTTTACAGAATTTGATTTCAGCACTGTTGATATTGCAGCTCTTTTAGATGGATTTACCTGGCTTCATTTAAGCGGTATCACTCCAGCCCTGAACCAGAACTGCCGTGATTTCATTATGGCATGTTTGAAGGCAGCAAAGGAAAAAGGACTTACCGTAAGCTTTGACGGAAACTTCCGCAGCAAACTGTGGACCTGGGAAGAAGCCCGTGATTTCTGTACAGAATGCCTTCCCTATGTGGATGTTCTTCTTGGCATCGAACCTTATCATCTCTGGAAAGATGAAGGTAACCACAGCAAAGGAGATATAAAGGATGGAATTCCTTTACAGCCAAGCTATGAACAACAGGATGAAATTTTCCAGGCTTTCGTTGCACGTTATCCAAACTTAAAATGTATTGCCCGCCATGTGCGTTATGCTCACAGTGGAAGTGAAAATAGCTTAAAAGCATTTATGTGGTATGAAGATCATACCTTTGAAAGCAAGTTATTTACTTTTAATATTCTAGATCGTGTAGGTGGTGGAGATGCTTTTGCAAGTGGATTAATTTATGCCATGATGCATGATTACAAACCAATGGATATGGTAAATTTTGCTGTGGCCAGCAGCGTAATCAAACATACCATCCGGGGCGATGGAAATATTACAGATGATGTTTCCACTATCAAGAATCTCATGAATATGAATTACGATATTAAAAGATAAGGCAATAAGAAATCTGTCTGGAATGCAGATTCCAATACTATAAACAAAAAGAAGAGAATCTCTGCACATTTCTTGCGCATGAAGATTCTCCTCTTTATTTTAGAGCTGTTCCAGAACTCCTCTAAGTCTCTGGTAAATCAATTGATGACCTGCTGCATTGGGATGCAGTCCATCCGGACAGTATTTTTCTTTTAATATTTCCACCTGGGGCTGAATCCCGCTTTTTGCATATAAATCTACTAACGGAATGCTGTAGTATTCTGCCACCTCTCGTTCTGCCCTTACAAAATCCAATAATCTGCGTCCCCCGCGCTCCTCAACTTCTCTGTGAAGAGGCGTCATGCCTACCAACACAGCATCTGGATATTTCTGAATCAGACTTCTCATAAGACAATGGCATGCTCCATAAAAACTATAAGGAGAGCGGTCACTCATCTGTCCTATCGGCGCTTCCCCATGTCCAAAATCATTGGTTCCTCCAAAAAATACAACCAAGTCTGCATCTGCATCCATTTCTTCCACTCTGGAAAGAAAATCCAAATCATGTCTTGGATTTTCAGACGGAAGTGTCTGCCTTGCAATTCTGGTACCTCCAATGCCATATCCCCTGGCCTCTGCCAGACCACATTCTCTTTTTAATACATTCCAATAAGTATCTTCCAGGTTTTCTACACCATGTCCTTCGGTAATACTATCGCCCAGAAAATTAGCTTTTAATCCTTCCAGTTTCATTTTTCTCTCCTTAAATTCAAAAGAAAGAACTACCACACAAAGTCCTCTCCTTTATCAGAATCCCCTTTATGCAGTAGCTCCCCATTTATTCTTTAGCCAATTGGTTCAAAATCCGCAACACCATGTTTACAAAGCGGGCAGATGTAATCATCCGGAAGTACATCACCTTCATAGATGTAACCGCAAATCTTACATACAAAGCCTTTTTTACCTTCTGTCTGTGGTTTTGGTTTTACATTGTTATGATAGTAAGTATAAGTCATTGTTTCCTTATCACTCATAACACGAGCTTCTGTTACTGTACAGATAAACATACCATGTGTATCCAGGTCTACATACTGCTCTACCTTCAGAGACATGAATGCATTGATATATTTTGGAAGGAACATCAAACCATTGTCAGAACGATAAGCCGGCCAGTTTGCAAACTTGTCCACAGTACGTCCGCTCTGGAAACCAAAGTTCTGGAATACCTCGTATGGTGCCTCTACAGAGAGACAGTTGACATTCATAACACCTGTCTTCTTAATTACATGGTGAGAATAATTTGCTTTATTAATATTGACAGCAATACGATTCGGATTATCTGTAAGCTGTGTTACTGTATTTACGATTAATCCATTATCTTTGGTTCCATCATTAGAAGTAACCACATATAAACCATAACCAATTTTAAATAAAGCTGTTAAATCATTTTTATTTGCTCTTTCTGGAGACTGAGCAATATATTCTTTACACAATTCTTCAGCCATGTTATCCATCTGCTCTACATTTTCATCGCTAAGAGAAGACATGATTGTTACCTGATTTTCAAGCCATGTAATGTTTTTGCTCTTTGCAAACATGTTCTTCATAATTTTGGCTGCTGTTGGTGACCAAGAACCATTTTCAATCAAACCGATGGTACGGTTCTGGTAATTACGTTCTACTAAGTGATCAATAAAGGTATGCATAAATGGGAAAATCTCTGCATTATAAGTAGTAGTAGCCAGTACCAGTTTTCCATAGCGGAATGCATCTGCCACTGCCTTAGACATATCATCACGAGCCAGATCGTATACAACTACATTCGGACATCCTTTTTCCTGTAATTTATTTGCTAACACTTCTACTGCTTTCTTTGTATTTCCGTAAACAGATGTGTAAGCAATCACAACACCCTCATCTTCAACTGCATAAGATGACCAGATATTATATTTTTCAAGATAATGTCCAAGATTTTCTTTAAGAACCGGTCCATGAAGAGGACAAATAATCTGAATATCCAGTGTTGCAGCTACTTTCAGCAGATTCTGTACCTGTTTTCCGTATTTTCCTACAATACCAATGAAATAACGGCGAGATTCATCATCCCAGTCTTCCTCTACATCCAATGCACCGAATTTTCCAAATCCGTCTGCTGCAAACAGAACTTTGTCTGTGCTGTCATAAGTAACCATAACTTCCGGCCAGTGTACCATTGGAGCAAATACAAAAGTCAGAACGTGTTTTCCAAGGGATAAGGACTGTCCATTCTCTACTTCCAGTTTCTTTCCTTCCAGGTTCATGGAACGGAAGAAGTTTTCCATCATAGCAAATGTTTTTACATTAGCTACCACTGTGGTATCCGGATAAACCTTCATAAAGTTATGGATATTTGCTGCATGATCTGGTTCCATATGCTGTACAATCAGGTAATCTGGTTTCGCTCCGTCTAAAACTTTTTCAATATTATCCAGCCATTCATGAGTAAACTTTGCGTCTACAGTATCCATAACTGCAATCTTTTCATCTTTAATAACATAAGAATTATATGCCATTCCGTTAGGCACTACATACTGGCCTTCAAAAAGGTCAACCTGGTGGTCATTGACTCCGACATAAAGAATGTCATTTGTAATCTTCATGGTTCTACTCTCCTTTTTTCTTTACTGATCCAACGTTATATATTATACCATATTTGTCCAGTTTTTACAATGGTAATTTTGAAAATTCATACCAAAATATAATACCTACAGCAGTCCTTTTATGATAAAATATGAGTAGTATATACCTAGATCAACAAAGAAAGGCGTCTCACTATGAAAACCTGTTTGAAAATTTTAAATCTTCTTCTACTTGGAATCAGTGCTCTTGCTGCTGTCCTGTGTTTTGTATTTGCCGGTCCCATAACTGAATCCTCAAACTTGATTATCTATATCGGGGCTTCTTTTGCTATTATTATGGTTATAGTAATTCTACGTGTAACTGTCCTTTTACCAGAACGAAAAGGGCTCTCCGTACAGCAAAAGCCGCTCCGCCGCGGATATGAACCAGCCGTAACACTCATATGGCTGATTTTTCAAGGTCTCTTTTCCATTTTTACTTTTATCTCTGAAAACAGACCACTGAAAATACTTACTATCCTTTTGACTATATGCATTACACTTTTAATGCTTTGTCATTTCGCTCTAAAATACATATGCTACAAAGAAGAACATGGACATGTATCTATGCTTCTATACCTTCTCCCAACACTCATTGTTCTGGTAATCTTTCTTATTGGAATAGGAGGTGGACTGCTCAAGGAAAAATGGGATCAAAAATCAAGAATCCATGTTCCCCATCAAATATCACAAAAACAACAGAACAATTCTGCTTCTAATACTCAGGATTTTTATACAGAAGACATTCTTTCTCGAATATCAGAAGATTATCCTGAACAGGATATTTATTATAAAATGCAGGAGACCCAGAATAAAACCTTAAACGTCCTTGTATGGACTGAAGAAGAGGAAGATGTGGTTATCTATCAATTCAAACCAAAAGATGACGGATATTTTTTTGAATCTGCTTTTCTTTCAAATGCAATCTCTAAAAATGATGTGACAGGCAAAGAAGACGGAATTCTTCATAATAAAAAATAGTGCAAAAATTGACGGAGGGCTCATATTTTGAAACCCTCCGTCTTTTCATTTCTCTTTCCCTACATAGTAAACTTACTAATACTTTCTTCAAACTCCTGGTTTGTTCCATGGCAGTTCACTACCAGAGGACGCTCAAGTCCAAGTGCGAAAACACCCAGTATGGATTTTGCATCTACTACTGCTCTTTGATATGTCAAATCTATATCAAACTCACATTTTCTGGCTGCTCTTACAAATTCTTTTACATCATCTGGATTTGTAAAACAAATTTTTATTTCCTTCATACTCTTATTTCTCCTTTTTGTCCTGTCTTTATTCTTTCCATATTTTCCTTCTTCAAACAAAAGCAGAACAAAAACAAGTTTTATTCCTGAAACAATGGGGTAGAATAATACCGATCCCCACTATCCGGCAAAAGTACCACAATGGTCTTGCCTTTGTTTTCTTTTTTCTTGGCCGCTTCTATGGCTGCATAGAGAGCTGCCCCTGCTGAAATCCCTACCAGAATCCCCTCTTTATGTGCAAACAGTTTCGCTGTATCAAAGGCTGCTTGTGTTTCTACTGGTATAACTTCATCATAAATGTTTGTATTTAATACAGTTGGGACAAATCCTGCTCCAATTCCCTGGATTCCATGAGGACCTGGGGCTCCTCCTGAAAGTACCGGAGAATCTGAAGGTTCTACGGCAATTACTTTTATATTGGAATTCTTTGATTTTAAATATTCACCGGTTCCTGTAATGGTTCCGCCTGTTCCCACAGATGCCACTAAAATATCCACCTGACCATCTGTATCTTCCCAAATTTCCGGCCCTGTTGTGAGAAAATGCGCCTGGGAATTTGCCGGATTGTCAAACTGCCCTGTAAGAAAACTACCTGGGATTTCTTTTGCCAATTCTCCAGCCTTAGCAATAGCTCCTGCCATTCCTTTTGCACCATCTGTCAATACGATTTGGGCACCGTATGCTTTCAGTATGTTTCTTCTTTCCACACTCATAGTTTCCGGCATGGTCAAAATCAGTGAATAACCCTTAGAAGCCGCAAGAGCCGCAAGACCAATGCCTGTATTTCCGGATGTAGGTTCAATAATGGTTGCACCTGGTTTCAAAACGCCTCTTTGTTCAGCATCTGCAATCATATTTTTTGCAGCTCTGTCCTTTACGCTTCCTGTGGGATTCAGATACTCCAATTTTACCAACACCGTTGCCTCTAACTGATACTCCTTTTCCAGACCTGTAACTTCCATAAGAGGAGTATTTCCAATCAATTCAGCTACATTTTTGTATACCTTTTTGCTCATGGTTTTATTCTCCTTTCCAGAATCTGTTCTGACTTATGCCTAAGCTGTTTTTCAGCTTCTCCCTATCATAACACAAAAACTGCCATTTGCAACAGAATTTTTCTGTCCCAAACAGCAGTTTTTATTTTATACTTCTATATTTTTTACTCTTAAATCTCGTACCAGATGATTTCGTTTGCTTTCATCTGTAAGTCAAAGCTAGAGCCATCTCCTCTGTAAATTGTGGTCTCCTGTGGCTCATAGGTATTATTTACCACACAGTATTTTCCATTTTCCACATAGGCATGAACTTCTACATTATAGTTAGTGCTGTACCATCTCAGCAGATTTTCTTCATCATGTGTACTCCATAAAATAGAACGATACAACAGACGGTTATTAGCAAAGCTATAAGGCAAACCGCTCATATAAACAGCACGACCTTTTCCAAATTCATGGACAGCCAAATTGACTCTGTGGTCTTTCTGAACTAGCACCTGTGTACCTTCCAGCGCATAAATATTCTTCTGGTTTTCTCCAAAATCAATATCTTCTGTCTGGTCTTTTGTAATGAAATGTTCTGCACACTCCCAATTATATTTATCATATCCCAATGTAAATCCAGTCTCTTTTTCTACACCGAATACATTTGCAAGCTGAATATAACGACCATTTTCCTGGTGTCCAGTAGGTTCTCCGATACCGATAATACCGCCGCCTTCGTAGACAAATTTTTTCACTGTTGCAGAAATCACCGGATTACTCCACCAGCTTCCTCCTGTATGAGCAGTATCTCCATCTCCTACATTAATCAATACATCAATATCATCCAGAATTGCCGGATTGTCCAAAATATCCTGGAAATTAATAAATTTCACATCAAATGGCGCACCTGCCAGCGCTTCAATAACTCCTGCATAGAAATAATTTTCTTTGAAATAAATAGCGTGGTGTACCATATGACATCCCCAGGCACGCATTTTTCCCCAGCAGTTTAAAACAGCGACTTTTTTAATGCAGTATGGTACACAGCCTTTCATGTTATCATATAAGGTACGGAATTCCTGGCAAACATCTTGAACATAATCTACGAATTCCGGAAATTCCAACGCAAGTTTCAAATATCCACCGTATCCAATTCTATCAATTGGCTTTCTAAGAATGGCTCTTCTGGCTGTTACCCAGTTTACTTTTGCCTCTTTTACTGGGTCTCCGCCTTCATAGAAAGTATCTGGGAAGAAATATGGCAAAAGTCTTCCCTCTGTATATTTTACACCCTCAATATCGCTAATCAAACGAAGTGTAGAGCCATTTCCTACACTTCCCACCACTGCATCCAGTCCAATAGAAGCAAATTCTTCCATAAAAGGTTCTGTACCAATCCAGTGATCTCCAAGGAACATCATAGCTTCTTTTCCACATTCATGAGTAATGTCCACCATTTCTTTTGCAATCTTCGCAACTTCCCGTCTCTGGAATGCCTGGAAATCCTGGAATTCCTTGGATGGAATGCGATACTGATTATTATAATATCCCTGATCAATAATGTATTCCGGACGGAATTTATATCCTACTTCTTTTTCAAACTGTTCAAGAATATAAGGACTTACTGAAGCAGAATATCCATACCAGTCCACATATTTTTCTCTTGCCAACTCATCAAAAATTAAAGTGAACTGATGGAAAAAGGTTGTAAAACGAAGTACATTAACGTATGGATGATCTTCAATAAATTTACGCAGACGTTTCATGGTAAATTCATGAGTTTTCGGCTGACGCACATCAAAAGTAATCTGATGCTCCACATCTTTCCATCCATTGGTTACTGCATTGTACATATGTACAGGATCCCACATAATATAGGCAAGAAAGCTTACTGTATAGTCATGGAAAGGTTCTGTTTCGATTTCCACGTCCCCATCTTCCTCCAGGTATTTCCACTTATCAGTAGGTACTGGCTCTCCTGTAGTTCTGTCTACCACTTCCCACCAGCGTGAAATATCATCTCTGCTGTTTGGTTTCAACATATCTGGATATAGCCCCTTCATTAAATGAACTCTCAAAGTAGCTCCCTTGGCAGTATAAAACGGAGTCATAACATATAACTGCTGAATTTCTTCTGGATTTTCCAGTGCCCATTTGTTGTCCTTACGTGTTGTGTAATAAGTGGAATAAATCTTTGCATCTACATCGCACAATTCCTTTGGAAAATCAGTTCCATCACAATCACGGATAGCATCTGCCCCCCACTTTTCCATAACCTCTAAGGTCTGTGGAATAACATCTAAATCTGTAGGAATGGTTACTCGACCTTTGTTCTGCTCCATAAAAATTTCCTCCTCATATTTTTTAAGAATCTTGTTCTTGTTTCTTCTAACTACCTTTACATTACCTGTTTACCTTCTTTTTTTCAACAGTGATATTGCTTATATTTTTAGGAATCTTGCTTTTTATTTTTCTATTGACGAATCTTGAAAAATGTGGATAATAGAATCTATGTGACAAGACACATGATATAACAGTAGTAATGATAAGGAGAATGTCATGAAAGAATTTTTGAAAAAGAAAAACATTATCTTTTCCGCAAAAAGATACGGCATTGACGCCTTAGGTGCTATGGCCCAGGGTCTTTTTGCTTCTCTCTTAATCGGTACCATTATCAGTACACTGGGAGAACAACTTGGAATTGATATTCTGGTAACCGTAGGTACTTATGCAAAAGGCGCTACTGGGGCAGCTATGGCCATTTCCATTGGCTATGCACTTCAATGCCCGCCTCTTGTATTGTTTTCTCTTACCGCCGTTGGTATGGCTGCCAATGAACTTGGTGCTGCCGGAGGACCTTTGGCTGTACTCATTGTCAGCATCTTTGCCGCAGAGTTCGGTAAACTAGTTTCAAAGGAGACAAAAATCGATATTATTGTGACTCCTTTTGTAACCATTGCAGTTGGTGTACTTCTGTCTCTGTGGTGGGCTCCTGGTATTGGCTATGCAGCCAGCACAGTAGGAAATGCCATTATGTGGGCAACAGAGCTTCAGCCTTTCTTTATGGGAATCCTGGTATCTGTAATTGTTGGTATTGCATTAACATTACCTATCAGCAGTGCCGCTATCTGTGCCGCCCTTTCTCTTACCGGTCTTGCCGGTGGCGCCGCTGTTGCCGGATGCTGTGCCCAGATGGTTGGATTTGCAGTTATGAGTTTTAAAGAAAACAAATGGGGCGGATTATTTGCCCAGGGTATCGGAACCTCTATGCTTCAAATGGGAAACATTGTAAGAAATCCGAAGATATGGCTTCCTCCAACACTGGCATCTGCCATAACCGGTCCTATCGCTACCTGCCTGTTTCATATGGAAATGAATGGCGCAGCCGTAGCATCCGGTATGGGTACCTGTGGATTTGTAGGACAGATTGGAGTGTACACTGGATGGGTAAATGATATTACAGCAGGAACCAAAGCTGCTATCACTCCTATGGATTGGATTGGAATGGCATTGATTTGCTTCATCCTGCCGGCAGTCCTTTCCTGGCTTATTGCTATTCCTATGAGGAAAAAAGGATGGATTAAAGAAAACGATCTGAAATTAGATTTGTAGAATATACTCTGATCCTCTTTCGAAACCTGTTTTAACGATACGGCAGAATTCACTTAATGCATAAGGGCTACATTCCTGTTTTCTTATAGGAATATAGCCCTTACTCTTTAAATGATGTAGAGAGAATCCGCAAATTCATACAAATCTTCTATTTTTTTGATCCCTTGCAACTCCCACATATAATAGGCTCCATCCACTCGTACAAAAATCACCCCTTGTTCTGTAGATAGATCATAAAGCAGATGCGCTTTCTCACCGCCCTGGATTTTATAAACTTCGTGTTTAGCCTCTTTCGTAATATGCGTAAATACATGTGTAGCAATGACTTCTGCAGAACCAAAACACAAATAACTGTCCATGTCTGTTATAGAATAGCCCTTTTCCATTTTTGGTATTATACTCTGTATGGAAATACGTTGAGCAGAGGGAGTTTTGCTATACACCAGAAGAAGATTATTATCACTTTCCGGATAATTAGCTAAATCACTGGCAATGATATTAAGCTGAAGGGAATCAGCAATATCTTGAAGTGACCCGTAAGTGTGTATCCATGCATCTGTTTCTGAAAATACATCGCCCTGATTCTGATGAGAGTATATATTTCCATCCGATAGCTGCACAGAGTATTCTGAGACAGGCTCGCCTGTAGTGAGAATTTTCTCGCTCTCTTTAGACATTTCTACAGGTGGAATGACAATGTACGTATAAAATGAATTACTTTGTCCCTTTTCCCAATGACTGACTAAAATTCCATCCTGGGCATATACAATATTTCCTCCATTTTTTTTGCAATCTTCTTCTAAATGTTTTAAATCAAATCCTTTCGATATCTTTTCAGGATTTTTCTTTATGCAGCCACAGAGACAAAGGATGAAAAGAAGGATTGCTATAATCATTCCTAAGCATTTAAAAAAGCTGTTGTTACCTTTTATTTTCATTACTTCGGTCTCTCCTCTCATTTTAATTACATCGGATACATATTCTTGTATAATAATGACCAACAGTTACCATTGAACGTACCTCTTTCTAATAGATGTATTAGAATTACTTTGTTCCTTTATTATATAATATAATTATAAATATTACAATGTTTATGGTTATATTTCCAAAATATATGTTGTTTTTTAAATAATTGTCTAATAATTATAATCCTATATCTCTTTTTTTAATGCAATATATTCTGCAACTGAATTAATTTTATATATTCCATTCAGTTTTTGAATAAAAAAACTCACCCCCTAATAAGACTGCTAATAGTCATGGTTCTCACTTCTGTTCAGTCCAAAATTTTCTTGTATTCTTTCCAACCTTGTACTATACTATCTATAAATAGTGACAAGTAAAAATCAGTTCTACTCAATACAGTTCTTTTTGTCTTTTATTCAACTCAATACTATTTTCTCAAACACCTTTCAAATAATTTTATCCTTACGAAATATACAAAAAATATAGGCAAACCTGTCACTGATTGTGTATAATAAAGCTGTATAGATTAGTTCTGCATTGCCTGAAAGGAGGCACATGCCGAAAATAAACACTTACATGCTTTCAGACGACTATACCCATCTAGAGGATAAGGCAATGAAATCTGCCGCTCAATTTTTTGGTGAAGAAATGCTCCAATGGGCTGGTATTCATGAAAAACTGAGGCAGGTTATGCCAACAGAACTCATTCATCTGGAAGCCAGGGCTCTATATCAGGATTTCAACTATGAAACCACAAACGGATGCTGGTATCACTTTGAATTTGAAAGCGATGCACTAACCATAAAAGATTTAAAGCGCTTCCGGGAATACGAGGCTGCCACCAGCCGGGTCTTTCAAGTACCAGTGATTACCTGCGTCATTTGTTCCGGTAAATCAAAAAATACTCTTAGCGAATACACGGAAGGTATTAATACTTACCGAGTAAAAGTAATTTCACTAAAAAGGAAAAATGCAGACAAGTTGTTTAAAAAACTATCAAAAGCACAAAAGATACAGCGAAAAGATGTAGTTCCTCTTCTATTCAGTCCCTTGATGAGCGGAAACATGCCTGTGAAAAACAGAATTTTATCAGGTTTAAAGCTGATTCAAGATGGAGAAAATCTTTTCACAAACGATGAAATACAAAAAATGCAGGCTGTGCTCTATGCTTTTGCAAATAAGCTTTTGAGCGCAACAGAAATGAATGAAATCAGGGAGGTGATTGCCATGACCAAATTAGGACAAATGATTTTAGAAGATGGAATTGAACGAGGCATTGAACGGGGATTAGAAAAGGGAATCCAATCTCTTGTAGAAACCTGTAAGGAATTTAATCTCTCTAAGCAAGAAACTATGTTGCGCATTATAGATAAATTCTCTTTACCGGAGGAAAAAGCCCAATCCTCCATTGAAAAATATTGGAAATAAATTTTTAAACAGACGGATGTTGCACGAATTCCTAAATAATACTTCACCTGCAACATCCGTCCCTTTTTATATCTTCATCCTCCCCTTATAGTAAAGTGGAGAAATCCCATAATATTTCTTAAACACTTTACTGAAATGATAGGCATCTTCATACCCAACAGCCGCCGCCACCTTCTGCACGGTTTCTTCTGGATTTTGGTCTAACAGCTCTTTTGCTTTTTCCATACGCAGACTAATAAGATAATTAATTGGTGTATCTCCTGTCTCGCTTTTGAAAATTTTGGAAATATAGAAAGAACTCAGATACATATTAGTTGCAATATGTTCCAGGGAAATTTTTTCCGGATAATGTTCTTCCATATATTTCATAATCTGCTGAACCACATATTTCTTCCCTGTAGATTTAAACACATATCCTGTGCCTGAAATTCCTTTTTTCTCTTCCTGGATTTCCCGAACAATTAGACAAAGAATCTGAATTAAATATGCCTTCAACATAAAATAACGACCTGGGTTTGTATTTTCCCATTCTTTCGTCATATTCATACATAATTTAAAAATATCACGCTTCATTTTTTCCGGCATTTGCAGTATTATTTTTTCTCCTGGAAAAAGAGGCATGTATCCAGGTCTGCAATTCTTAAATTCCACACCAGAGAAAGCTATATAAAACTCTGTGGTCCCTCCTCCTTGTTCCGGAATACTCCTGTGATAGGTTCCAGGATTCAAAATTAACATGGTTCCTTCTTCCACCTTCTGCTCTTTCCCATCTATACAAAATCTGCCCTTTCCTTTCAAAATCACAGCAATTTCAATGAAATCATGGGCATGATAATTTTGCTCTTCTTCGGTTCTCTTTTGGAAACAGGTAAACAAAAATCTAGGATTCAGGTCTTTACAAGTAAACTCATATTGTTCCGCGCACACAATAAATCTCCCTCTAAGTCTTTTTTCTACTTTAACTATACAACATAGTCCATCTAAAACACAAGAAATTACATTCTACTTTCTATTTGTTCTCCTATAATAGCAATCAGCAATTAACAATTCAGGGAGGATTTTCTTCTATGACTAAGACATTGACGCAGGGTAATCCTGCAAAACTGATTTTTTTCTTTGCTATGCCACTGATTATCGGAAATATTTTTCAACAATTTTATAGCATGGCTGATACTTTAATTGTAGGTCGAACCATTGGTGTAAATGCCCTTGCAGCCGTAGGCTGTACCGGCAGCATTACCTTTTTTATTATTGGTTTTGTCAATGGTCTGACCTCCGGTCTTTCTATTATTACAGCTCAGAAATTCGGCTCTGGCAATGAACATGCTGTGCGAAAAAGTTTTGCTGCCGGTATTCTTATTAGTGTTGCAGCAGCAATCATTTTTACTATTTTAGCGGTGTTTCTTGCCAGACCACTTTTGGAATTACTTCAGACACCTAATGAAATTATAGAAGATGCTTATGCATATTTAGTCATTGTTTTTATGGGAATTCCTGCCACCATTCTTTTTAACCTGCTCTCTAATATTGTGCGGGCTCTTGGTGACAGCAAAACCCCCTTATATTTTTTAATTTTTGCCTGTCTGGTAAATATTGTTCTGGATTTTGTATTTATTCTAACCTTCCACATGGGCGTAGCAGGGGCAGGTCTGGCAACCATACTAGCACAACTTCTGTCTGGAATACTTTGTATTATTTTCATTGTAAAAAAAGTACCTTTACTTTGGGTAAAAAAAGATGACTTCCGTATTCATCCGGAAATCATCTTTTCTCACCTGGGAGTAGCTCTCCCAATGGCATTTCAAATGTCCATTATTGCCATTGGTTCCCTGATGCTGCAATTTGCACTTAACGGACTGGGTTCTGTTTCTGTAGCAGCCTACACAGCTTCTCAGAAAATTGACAGTATTGCCACATTCCCTATGAATTCCTTTGGTACTGCCATGGCAACTTATGCTGCACAGAACTATGGAGCAGCAAAGTTTAACCGCATTCGCAAAGGTGTATTCCAATGTATTCTCATTTCCGGTAGCTTTAGTATTCTGATGGGGTTTGTAAATATCTTTGCCGGAAGCCAGCTTACAAGCTTGTTTGTTGGTTCTGGAGAAACAGAAGTGCTGGCTTTGTCCCAAACTTATCTTACCATTAATGGCTGCATGTATCCTGTACTTGCTCTTTTGTTTATTTACCGCTTTACTTTGCAGGGTATTGGAAAAAGCCTGTTTCCAACCGTGGCTGGCGTTATGGAGCTAATCATGCGTGCCATCGGTGCGTTAATCCTTACCGGACTCTTCGGCTTCGCCGGAGCTTGTGCATCCAATCCTCTTGCATGGATTGGTGCATGTATTCCACTGGCTGCTGCTTATTACGCAAGTATGCGAAAACTGCCAAAACAAGATTTTGAAGACAATACCCAATACACCCTGCCGGAACAAAAAAGCAGCATCCTAATGACCATGCGAAGAAGGCGGCGAATGAAAAAATTAGGATAAAAGCTTCCTGATTTCCAAAGCCTTATCCGGATAATTTGTAATAATGGCTTCTAAGTCCGCCTTTATAAAGGTTTCCATATCTTCTTTTTTATTCACGGTCCACACACGAATCTTTAAACCGCTTTCCTGATACTCTTTCAGGAAAGCGGGCATCTTCAAATGATACACTGCTGGATGCAATCCACATACTCCTGTTTTCTTGGCATACTTATCCACATTTAAGATAACATCGCTGTAGAGATATGCACACTGTGCATTACTGTCCAATTCTAAAATCTTTTGTACACTGTAATGATTGAAGGAAGAATAAATCACTCTATCCTCCATACCAGCTTCTTTTACCAACTCCATAGTTTTCTCTTCCAGTCCCGGATACCAATAAATACCTGTTTTCAACTCAATATTAAGTTCCAAATTCGTAGGTTTTAAAAATTCCAACACCTCTTTTAAAGTAGGAATTGCCGCCTCCTTATAATTTTCCATATGATTAGAAAAAGAAAATTTGCGAAGCTCCTCAAGGGTGTAATCCCTCACTGCGCCCTTTCCATCACTTACCCTGTCAATGGTTTCATCATGAATGACTACCACCTGACCGTCTTTTGTCATCTGAACATCCAGTTCAATTCCGTCGGCTTCTTGTTTTACAGCCAATGCAAAAGCTTCCATGGTATTTTCTGGTGCATAAGCACTGGCTCCTCTGTGGGCAAATATTTTTGTCATAGACCCTTTACCTCCTCTTTTTTGTCTTCTTCTATCTAATATTTTATTTATTATACTTTATCTTAAATATCTTTACTAGTATAAAAGGCTGCTAAATCAAGCAGCCCTTTACATCTATCCTTTTAAATATCAGTTATTCACCAGATTATATTCCTCAATGGATTTATTAATAGCCTCTGCCATACTGGAAACTGTTTCATCTACATTCTGATCCCCATTTAAAAGGCTCTCAATCTGAGACTCCACCGTGGCTCTTGCTTCCGGGAATACACTTAACAATGCTCCCACATATTCTGGAGAAGAATCGTGCAGCTGGTCAATAGCAGTCTGGAACTGTGGGTATTTTGCAATATTATCTTTAAATACCTGTTCTTCATGAGCATCCGTTGTTACCGGAAAATATCCTGTCTGAGCATTCCAATAAGCCTGTGACTCAGCAGATACAAGGAATTTAATAAACTCCCAGGTAGCTCTTGCTTTTTTAGGATCATTGTTATTCAAAGCCCACAAAGATGCACCTCCGATAGAAACGCCGCCTTCATCGGATGATTTTACTTTTGGAAAATAAGCAGTACCTACTTCAAATTTTCCATTTACATCCTGAAGAATCTGTTTTAGGGAAGCTGTTGAACCTAATGTAATGGCTGATTTTCCAGCTGAGAAATCTGCAAGACCTGCATCTCCACCCTTTCCGACATTTGGTGCATAACCTTTATCATAAAGAGATTTCCAAGCTGTGAGAATATTCGCTGCACCGCCATTTTCATCAAATGCTACTGCTGTTGCTGCTTCCTTGCGTCCATTTTCATTATTTGCATAATCCAGTCCTTGTTTTCCCATAAACTGCTCGAAAAACCATCCATAAATTCCAAGAGAAATCACTTCTCCTGCACCGCCTTTGCTAAGAAGCTGTTCTCCTACTTCTTCAATCGCTTCCAGACTGTCGGGAACTTCTGTAATCCCTGCTTTTTCAAACATATCTTTGTTGTAATACATAATCGGTGTAGAAGAGTTAAACGGCATAGAATACAACTTATTATCAATGGTATAATATGCAGCCAGATTCGGTTCAATGGAGGACATATCATATCCATCTGCATCAATCATTTCCTGCATAGGAGTAATCCAACCGGATTCAATCATAAAGCGGCTTCCAATTTCATAAACCTGAACCAAATCAGCTCCCATATTTCCAATCTGTGCGCTTTTCAGTTTATTTAAGGAATCGTCATATTCTCCCTGATACTGGGCATTTACTGTAATCCCAAATTCATTTTCTGTATTAAACTTCTCCACCAAAGCATCAATAGCCTGTCCATTGACGCCACCCATGGAATGCCAGAAGGAAATCTCGGTTCCGTCCACGTCTTTTGCATCAGCCATAGAAAATCCTTCATCTTCTGCACTCTCTTGTGTACCGGTTTCTCCTGTGGATGCTGTCTGTTCCTCCAGGGTTTTCCCATTACCGCAGCCCGCCAGGGAACTGAGCACCATAGTTGCTGCTAAAACTGCTGTTATTACTCTTTTTTTCATGTTCTTTTCTCCTAATGTTTTCAAATTTTTCTTTCTATTTCTATCTATTTTAAAAAGCCATTCCGGCTGAATTTTACCCTTTTACAGCACCTGAAAACATTCCCCTGATAAGCTGTTTTTGTCCCAGGATAAAAATAGAGATGGATGGAATGATGACTATAACTACCCCTGCTATCATTAAGGTAATAGACTGGGAATCCACGCTGTCCAGCATACTAATACCAATCTGTACGGTTCTCATTTTGTCAGAACCTGTTACCAAAAGCGGCCACATATACATATTCCATGCATTAATAAAAGTATATACTCCCATGGCTCCGATAGCTGATTTTGTCAATGGAAGCAAGATTTTTATAATAAATTTCAAATTATTACATCCATCTAATTTTGCAGATTCATATAATGAAATCGGAAAAGTCATATAAAACTGCCGAAACAAGAAAATTCCCATTGCAGAAGTCAGGTAAGGCACAATAAGTACCCCATAAGTATCTAACATTCCCAAATTTCCTACTGTCAGATAATTAGAAATAATCGTTGCTTCCCCTGGCACCATCATGGTTGCCATAACAATAGCAAATAAAATTCCTTTTCCCTTAAATTCTAAAAAAGAAAAGGCAAAAGCAGAAAGTGAACATGTAATAATCTGTCCAATGGTAATGCAGCCTGCCATAATAAAAGAATTTAGAATAAACCGAAGCAGCGGTACATTTACCAGAGCATCTCGAAAATTGCTGAGTGTTGGATTCTTTGGTAGCAGATTCAGCTCCATGGTAAACAATTCCCCTGATGGCATAAATGCAATGCTAAGCGCATATAACAACGGAAGTAAAATCACAAAAGCCATTACAAAGTTGGCTGCAAGACGAATCCCTGTACGTGTTCTCCTTTTTGCCAAAGCTTTTGCATTCATTTGTGTCTTAAGGGCTAATAGCTGCTCTTTGGTCATAGTATTTTCCCGAAAACCCTCAAGCGCTAAATTCTTCATATCTGCCATTAATAAGTAACTCCTTTCTTCTCCATACGGAACATCACCAGAGTGATAAGCATAATAATAATAAACAAAATAACTGACTGAGCCGCCGCACTTCCGAAACGATAGTTAAAAAATGCATCTCTATAAATGGAGTACACAATTACATTGGTACTTTCATTTGGTCCACCCTCAGTCAAAATCTTAATCTGTCCAAAAGACTGAAACGCCTGAATAATATTTACCACCAGGGTATAAAACATAATGGGGGAAAGCCCTGGCAAAGTAAGACTGAAAAATTGCTGTATGCCGCTAGCTCCATCTACAGAGGCTCTTTCATAAATGGTGTCATCAATGTTTCCAAGTCCTGCAGAAAAATACAGAAAATTAATTCCGCTATTCAGCCATGCAGTAAGGATTGCCACACAATAAAGGGCTGTTTTCGGATCATTCAGCCAGTTAATATTCAACCCCAAAAGTTTGTTTACAATCCCCACAGACGGATGCAGCATAATCTGAAAAATCATTGCTGCTGAACTGGAGGCAATGGCCATTGGCAGTGCATAGGCTGTGCTGAAAAACCGGATGCCAGGAAATGCTTTGTTACACAAAACTGCTGCAACCAATCCCAAAAACATACTGCCTACTACAACAATCAATACAAAAATCAAAGTTACTTTCAGACTGTTTAAAAAGGATGGAGAACTAAGCAGTTCTTTATAATTCCCAAGTCCCACAAACAATTTCGCTTGTCCCATTTTGTTGGTCTTATAAAGGCTGAGATAAACAGTTTTAAAAAAGGGATAGAATAAAAACACACCAAACACCAACAAACTGGGTATCAAATAGAAATAGGGCGTTACATTCCATTTTTTCTTTCCTTGATTCATAATGAAATTTCCTCTCTGTAAAATAAATTTTCTCCGGTTTCTTTATCAAATACATGAAGCTTTTCCGGGTCAAAATAAAGCTGGAGCTTTTCCCCGGTTCTGGTCTGATTATCCGGTCTTAACCGCACTGCATGACTCTTATTCTGAGCATCAAAGTAAAGAATCACCTCTGCCCCAGGCATCTCTCTTGCAGTAATAGTTTCTACAATATCCACACTTGCTTCATCAAAGCCTCTGTGTACAGCATCTTCATACTCCCAGATGTCCTCCGGACGGATACCAATCACAACCTTTTTTCCGTTTTCCTGCTCTTTTAATATCTGTCCCCTGCTGCCATCTACATAAACCTTTTTTCCAAGTTCTGTACCACCTAAATAAAGGGTTGTTCTGCCCTCTTCCTCTCCTACATAAGCGTCAAAAAAATTCATGGACGGAGAGCCAATAAAACCTGCTACAAACTGATTTCTAGGATTGTTATAAATATTAGCAGGGCTTTCTACCTGCTGCACCACACCGTCCTTCATCACCACAATTCTGGTTCCCAAAGTCATAGCCTCTGTCTGATCATGAGTCACGTAAATCATAGTAGTCCCAAGTTCCCTATGTAATTTTGCCAGTTCAATACGCATCTGCGCCCTTAATTTGGCATCCAGATTAGAAAGAGGCTCATCCATAAGAAAGGCTTTGGGCTTACGGATAATAGCGCTTCCAATAGCAACTCTCTGCTTCTGTCCTCCTGACAAGGCGCTTGGTTTTCTATCCAGCAACTGTTCAATTTCCAGAACCTTAGCCACCTGATGTACCTTTTTATCAATCTCTTTTTTGGGAACTTTTCTGATTTTCAGCGCATAGGCCAGATTTCCGTATACTGTCATATTGGGATACAATGCATAATTCTGAAAAACCATGGACAGCCCTCTGTCTTTTGGCTCATAATAGTTACACAGCTCCCCGTCTATCCACAATTCCCCGTCACTGATATCCTCTAGCCCTGCAATCATCCGCAAGGTGGTAGACTTTCCGCAGCCGGAGGGACCCACAAAAATAATAAATTCCCTGTCCTGTATATCCAAATTGAAATTCTTAACTGCGTAATGTTCTCCATCATACTGTTTGCATATATTTTTCAAAACAATCCCTGACACAATTTTTCTCCTTCCTGTTCAAAACCTGTAACTTAGTTTAAAGAGAAAAATGCACCTTAACTATCATGGTTTTCCAAAATAAAGGTTAAATTTACATAAAAAAACCGATTCTGACACTCTGTTA
The DNA here is from genome assembly GCA_902363515.1 of Bacillota bacterium. Lineage (GTDB taxonomy): Bacteria > Bacillota > Clostridia > Lachnospirales > Lachnospiraceae > Blautia. The sequence continues at coordinate 115,416 of CABJAN010000003.1, forward strand.
ACCAGATTGTCAAAATCGGTTTTCTTTCCTCTACTCTACAATATTCTGCAGCCAAACACCTTTCTTCACCAATACAAATCCTATGATACATTTAATAATATCTGCCATCTGCACTGCAATAAAGATATACACCACATACAACTCCGTAAAATGCCCTAAAAGATAAGCAATAGGAACGCTGATACAGCAGATAAACACACTGTCAAAGAAGAAGGTTACAATGGTTTTTCCACCGGAGCGCAGGGTAAAATACGCTGCGTGGAGAAAAGCCTGCATTGGCATAAACACCGCAGTCACCATAATGAAATACTTCGCCAGTTCTCTGGATGCGGGATTTGTGTTGTATAACTGTGGAAACAGCGGCGCAATAACCAGCATTACCAATGCCACACCAGTACAGCACATAACAGAAAATACAATCATCTTGCGGTCTGTATCTTTTGCTTCTTCCATTTTTCCTGCTCCCAGAAGCTGTCCTACCACAATCGCCACCGAATCACCCAGGGCAATAAATACTACGTTAAATAAATTAGAAATGGTGTTGGAAATATTCATTCCTGCCACCACATTCATTCCTCTTACAGAATAGCACTGGAGAAGCAGAGCCATGCCCGCAGCCCACATGGTTTCATTGAGCAGCAGAGGAGTTCCCTTAATTAAAATACGCTTCACCAGATAACCAGGAATCTTCATGGTACGATACAGCCCTTTTATATAAGTATTCTGTTCCTTGTGCGCATGGGTCCAGCAAACCACAATGAAAGCCTCTACATAGCGGGACATTACCGTAGCCACAGCAGCTCCCTTAACACCAAGTTCCGGGAAACCAAACTTACCGTAAATCAGCAGATAATTAAACACCAGGTTTACAAGAACCGCTGTAATTCCTGCTTTCATAGGAGTAATGGTACTTCCACATTCTCTTAACGTACTGGCATAAACCTGAACCACCATAAAAGCCGGAAGCCCTGCCAGCATAATCCAGAGATATTCCTTTCCATAACGAAGGGCTGCCGCAGTGTCTCCTCCGTCCTGATTTCCGTTGAGATACATCTGAATCAGTGGTTCTCCGAATACAGCCAGAATCAAAATCGTAACACCTGTTAAAATAGCTGCCATCCAAAGTTTAAACCGGAAGGTATTTGCCACACCCTCGTCATCCTTTTGTCCGAAGAACTGGGCTGTGAAAATCCCCGCCCCAGACACACCGCCGAAAATACACAGGTTGTATACAAAAATAAGCTGGTTTACAATAGCCACTCCGGTCATCTGCTCTGTACCAACCTGCCCAACCATAATATTATCCAGCAGACTTACAAAATTGGTAATACCATTCTGAATCATAATAGGAACTGCAATTAACAAAACCATCTTATAAAACTGTTTGTCGCCAAATAATTTCTCTTTCCAATGTCCTTTCATTTGTATTTCTCCCTCATTTGTAAATATTGTTAATGCTTCTTACTATAGCATAAAAATCTAAAAGAATACAACCACAAATTTTCTACCCAAAAAATTGACCAATTTCTTGTGAAAAACCCCAAAAATTTCTCTATGTCAAATACTGTCGCATATTGCACTCTTGACGAATTCGATATATTATAAATAGTAAGGATTATTTTTAGTTAAATATTGATAAAGATAGATAAGGGGCAAATCTAAAATGAAGAAAAAACTATATCAAACCTATCGTTCTATGACTCGATGGGTAAAGCGGCAGATTCGCAATCCCCGTAAACGGCTTGTTTTAGAGGCGGTTGCAGTAGCTGCTATTATTATTGCCATTATTTCCCTGGTTACCTCCGGTAAAAAAGTCAACACTGAAGGAATCAAAGAAGGGGTTTCCTATATTAAATCCCTGGAAAAAAAGGATACCAGTGAAATTGAACAGGAAATCAAAGAAATTAAAAGAGCTGAGAGAAAAGCAGCCTTAGAAAGCGGTGAAATCAATGTATGGGCACAGTTTAATGACTCTGTGATTCTTGGAGATTCCCGTGCAGTGGGATTTGAGGTTTTCGACTGCGTGGATGACAGCCGCGTATTTGCGGATGCAGGAGCTACCATTCGGAAAATTCCGGAATACATAGATGGGATAAAGGCTGTGAATCCATCCAGTATTATTCTCTGCTTTGGTATCAATGATATGAACATTGGGTTCTGGAAAACCTGCGAAGAATATATAACAGAATATGACCAGATGATTCAGCAGCTTCAGGAGGCTTTACCTGATGCTACGGTATATGTAAACTCTATTATTCCTGCCACGGATCCTGCTTTCCAGAAATCTGAGAAATGGCGGGAAATCCCAGATTGGAACGAACAGCTAAAGGCACATTTTGAAGAAACAGGAGTTCCTTTTATTGATATTACGGAGGAAGTGGAAGAACATAAGGATCTCTATGACGTGGATGGCATCCATATGCGAAAAGAATTTTATCTGTACTGGGGTAACGCTATCATTATGGAGGTAACAGAAAATGAATAAGAAAATTTCCTTTTTGACACCCATACGGGTAGCTATGGTTGTAATTCTCTTTGCTTTTATTGTGTTTCTCCAGATAGGAGACAAGGAAAGCAAAGCATCTTTGAAAACCGTAACCAACAAGGTGGTAAAGTCCATCAAAGTGGAAGGAATGGCAGAGAGCAACAACCGTATGTTTAAGAAATTCTATGGATTAAATGCCAGTGATTATGAAGGCGTCACCTTATATGCACCGGAGACAAATATGAATGCCCAGGAGCTTCTGATTGTAAAATTAAAGGACAGTTCTCAGGCAGAGGCGGTTACAAAAGCTATTAACAGCCGCCTGGAAACTCAGAAATCCAGTTTTGAAGGTTACGGGATTGAACAGTTTGATATGCTGGAAAACCACATCCTGGATGTTCAGGGAAACTTTATTCTCTATATTGTCCATCCAGATGCTGCCAAGGCTGACCAGGCTTTCCGCAACAGCCTTTAAAAATGTAATGACCATAAAAATGAAAGGATAAAAAAGTATGATTTTCAGCAGTATTTTCTTTCTGTTTGTATTTCTTCCCATAACCCTCTTCCTGTACTATGTTGTGCCCTGGAAGTTCAAAAACTTCATGCTCTTATTATGCAGCCTGATTTTTTATGCCTGGGGAGAACCTGTATATGTATTCCTCATGCTCTTTAGTATTGTGTTCAACTATTTAAGTGGTATCGAAATTGATGGATACCGGCAAAATGAAAACACAAAGATGCTAAGGTACAGTTTCTGGTTTACTGTAATTGTAAACCTGGCAATTTTGGGATTCTTTAAATACTACGGATTCCTGGTAAACAACTTAAACGCAATCCTGCCTTTTGAAATTCCGTACAGGGAATTGTCCCTGCCCATTGGTATTTCCTTTTATACCTTCCAGACCCTCTCCTACATCATTGATGTATATAAGGGGGTTGTGCCTGTACAGAAGAACTTTGTTTCCTTCGGCGCTTATGTAACCATGTTTCCACAGCTCATTGCCGGCCCTATTGTCCGCTATACAGATGTGGATGCACAGCTTAGCAAACGTACCCATTCCCTTTACAAATTCGGTCAGGGCGTTTCCTGGTTCTTAAGAGGTCTTGGAAAAAAGGTACTTCTTGCTAACAATATTGGTATGACTTATGATGCCATTGCTGCCATCCTTCCTGCTGAGCGCTCTGTTCTTACAGCATGGATTGGATGTATTGCCTATGCAATGCAGATTTATTTCGATTTCGGCGGTTATTCCGATATGGCCATTGGTCTTGGAAAAATGTTCGGATTTGAATTTATTAAAAACTTTGATTACCCTTATATTTCAAAAAGTGTTACTGAATTCTGGAGAAGATGGCACATTTCACTGGGAACCTGGTTCCGGGAATATGTTTATATCCCTCTGGGTGGAAACCGCGTGTCCAAGGCCAAGCATATCCGCAATATCTTAATCGTGTGGATGCTCACCGGTTTCTGGCATGGCGCTGCCTGGAACTTCATGCTCTGGGGACTTTACTATGGTCTTCTTTTACTGGCAGAAAAGCTATTCCTGGCTCCGAAGCTGGAAAAGCTCCCGGCCAAGGCACAGCAGGCCTATTGTTTCATTCTGGTTCTGTTTGGATGGGTATTATTCTTCTCACCAACCCTAAAAGATGCCTTTGTATACATAGGAAATATGTTTGGAATCGGCGGCAGCGGCTTTATTGATTCTACAGGACTTTACTATCTGGCACAAAACCTGATTCTCCTGGTAATCTGCGCCCTGTGTTCCACTCCATGGTTATGGAAAAAATTCCGCCGCTTCACCTTACAGAAAGGTAAATATCCTTCTGTAGCTGCAGCAGTGATTTATACAGCAATTTTTATTTTTTCCATTGCCTACCTGGTAAATGCAACTTATAACCCATTCCTCTATTTCCGATTCTGACAGGAGGCGATACAAAAATATGGAAAACCAAAGACATCCTCATAAGAGAAAAATGACTCCGGAAGAAAAAAGACTCAGAAAAGAAAAGCTCTTTTATCAGCGGAGTTCCAAAATCTATTTTAAAATGGCTGGTATCTTTCTGTTTTTTCTGATTATTGCTTTTGCCTTTAACCTCTTTAGCAAAGACAAAAAGTATTCAGAATCTGAAAACCGTATGTTGGCTCAAAAACCTGAATTTTCCATGGCAAACCTGGCCAGTGGAAAATACATGAAAGACATGGAAGACTATGTAACAGACCAGTTTTTTATCCGTGATAAATGGATTAACTTAAAAGTTTTAGAAGACCTGGCTCTTGGAAAACGCGAATCCAACGGCGTCTATATTGGCAAAAAGGACCATCTTATGGAAATCCCAAGCGCGCCAAACCAGAAAGCCCTGGATAATAATCTGGACGCTATCAGTAACTTCGCTGCCAGTCATCCGGACATCAACACTGTTATGACCCTGATTCCCAATGCAGCCTATGTATATAACCATCTCATTCCAAGAAATGCTCCGGTAAGAGACCAGGAAGCAGATATTAAGTATGTCCAGAGCGCAGTAGGTACTTCCCTGAACTTTGTAGACTTGACAAAAACCATGACATCACACAAGGATGAAGAAATCTATTACAAAACAGACCATCACTGGACAACCCTTGGGGCGAAATATGCCTTTGATGCTCTCAGCACTGCCCTTGGTATTGACAGTCCAACCCAGGAGTACACCATTTACCCCGTAACCCACAGCTTTCAGGGGACATTAACCTCCAAAAGCGGTTATGACAAAGGCATGGACACCATTGAACTTTACATTCCTCAAAATGTAAATACAGACTGTGTGGTAAACTTTGTAGATGAAGGAAAGCGGACTGCTTCCATGTATGAAAGCGCCGCTCTGGAAAACAAAGATAAATATGAAGTATTCTTCGGAGGAAACCATTCCCGCATTGACATTTCCACGCCCATGGAAGGAAAGAAAAATCTGTTGCTTTTCAAAGACTCTTATGCCAACTGTTTCATTCCTTTCCTGGTGCCTTACTACAGAAACATCATTGTCATTGACCCAAGATATTACTATGACAATATTGAAAGCCTGATTACAGACAACGAAATCACAGACATTCTGTTCCTCTATAATGTAAATACCTTCATGGGAGACACCTCTCTTGGGGATGTATTAGCGGCGGAATAAGCGCAAAAAAATAACCGTTTTCCTATATTAAAGGATTACGGTTACTTTTTTGTAAACCTTAAATTCTCACCCAGACAGTCATTTCCCCAACGCCCCGGTTGGTCCATGCATAGTAAGGAATAAAGGTTAATTCCTGTTTTTCATAAGCCTTTCCCTGATACGGACGATACAACACTTCTTCTCCCCAGTTTTTCTCTGATAAACGTTTCCCCTGTGTTTTTAAGGTTACCACGCCTTTCAGCAAATCTTTTTCAAAGGTTTCTGTGAACACTGGATTTTCTTCCAGATAGAGTTCCTGAAGCTGGTCCTGATTATCAATTTCTTCCAGGCAGTACACAAGTGGTCCTCTCATAACCGCCACTTTTCCAATGTCTTCTCTCACCTTTGGATTTGCCTCAACCAGTGTCACCGGCATATCCATCTTCAGAATAATTTCATCCCCGTTTTTCCACATACGGTTTAAAATTGCATAGCCTTTTTCCACATGATATTCTGATTTTACACCGTTGATTGTGAGTTCATAATTCTGGCACCAGCCCGGAATCCTTACCGCATATGTAAAGGCACTTTCCTCCTGATTTTCCACGCTAATCTTCACAGAGCCATTCCAGGGATACTGGGTTTCCACATGGAATGTGTTTTTCTTTCCATTCAGAACAGCCTCTATCTGTCCACCCACAAACAAATTCATATAAATTGCCTCTTCACTGCATTCAAAGGCGTAACCGCCTATAGAAGAAAGCAACCTTGCCACATTTGGCGGACAGCAGGCACAGCCAAACCATTTCTGACGGACTGGTTTTACATGTCGCTTAAAGTAGTCCTTTTCACATGCCTCCGGATTCACTTCCAGAGGATTTACATAGAAAAAGCTCTTGCCATCCAGAGACATTCCGCTAATCACTCCATTAAACAGCGCCCTCTCCATAACATCTGTGTATTTACTGTCTTTGGTAATCTCAAACATCCTTCTGGCAAAGAAAATCAGTCCAATGGCAGCGCAGGTTTCCGCATACACGGTATCATTTGGAAGGTCATAGTCAAAGCTAAAAGCCTCTCCATGCTCCGTAGCACCAATCGCTCCAGTAACATACATCTGTTTTTTCATAATATTATCCCAGATTTTCTCACAGGCCCGGAACAATTCCTCATCCTCTGTAGCGCTGGCAACTTCTGCCATACCGGAATAAAGATAAACAGCGCGCACAGCATGTCCTTCTGCCTTATCCTGCTCCCGCACCGGTCTTCCTGCCTGATAATACTGCTTCTGCATATAAGTGTCATCCCAGAAGCATTTGTTATGATTCTTTTTGCACTCTTCATCAAAAAATAACGGAGCCTGTCCCCTCTGGTCAATAAAGTATTTTGCCAGCTTTAAGTGACGTTCTTCCCCTGTTACTTCATACAGGGCAGCCAGAGCCATTTCTGCTACCTCATGTCCCGGATATCCCGGAATCTTGCCTCCCTCTGTTCCCAGATGTTCTGCCACACAATCGGCATAAGCAATAGCAACATCCAGAAACTTTCTCTTTCCCGTAGCCTTATAATAAGCCACTGCTGCCTCTGTCATATGTCCCAGGCAATATAATTCATGATGATCCATCAGATTTGTAAAACGCTTTTCCAGTCCATTAATAATGTAATACGTATCCAGATATCCATCCGGCTGCTGTGCTGCTGCAATTAAATCAATAGTTTCATCTGCAGTTTGCTCCAACTTTTCATCCGGGTGCCACATAAGAGAATAAGCCACAGCTTCCAGCCATTTATAAACATCACTGTCCTGGAAGACCATTCCCTGAAAACTTCCCTCCTCCAGTTTTGCTGCCACTCTGAAATTCTGTATGCAATAGCTTGGCTCTGCTTCCTTTATCCTGTCATTTAAAGCCTCCCACTGGTAAGGAATCACATGGTTTCTCACCAGCTCCATGTATTCCTTCCAAAAGGCATCTTCAATCTGTATCTGCTTTAAAGATAAAGGATGTAATTTTTTCTCTAACATTTTTAAAACCTCCCAAACTTTTTCTGTACCGTTATTTTTATTGATGATATGATAGTATCATACAGGAGTTTTTATACAACTCACAAATCAAAAGAAAAGGTGGACAAATCCCATATGTTATACTCATTTTCCAATGCCACTTACCCGGTAGAATACATATCCTGCGGGAATCTGGTAAGCCAGGATGGTTTTCTGCATGATAAGAGAAAAATGGATACTTTTGTATTTATTATTGTGACAGAAGGTATTCTGCACATAGACCAAAATGGACACCGTTATGATGTGAAAGAGAACGAATCTCTCCTTTTGTTCCCTCACCAGCTTCATTTCGGATATAAGCCCAGCACAGGAAAGTTATCTTACTTCTGGGTACATTTTTATATCACAGATCCCCACAGCCTGATTTACAGCCAGACTGCTCTGCTTAAAAATCAGGAGTATCAGGAAAGCATTGCCAGAAGTACACCTCTTTCTGCACCAAGAGACTGCTTCCTTCTTCCGGAATATGGACGCTTGTCTCCACAGAAGCGTTCTGTCATTCTCTTTGTACAGCTCCTGGACATGGCCAAAAGGGATCATTATCAGGCAACTTTACGGTGCCGATATGCTTTAAATCTCCTTCTCCTGGAGTTTACCCAGGAATCCTTTTCCGTTAATAATCCTGCCAAAAGCAAGATTCCCAGAAAAGTATGCCAGCTTACAGAATGGATTCATACTCATTATGACCAGAACATTACGGTGGATTCTCTGGCAAAGCAGTACCATTACCACCCTACCTACCTTACTGCACTTTTTAAACAGTACACTGGCTATCCGGTTTCTTCTTATGTCAACCATATAAGAATTACAACTGCCAAAAATATTCTGTGCAGCAAAGCTACCTTATCTATCAAGGAAGTTGCCTCCATGTGCGGTTTTCAAGATGAAAAATACTTTATGCGGGTATTTAAACAATTAGAGGGCATGACGCCTAGTGAATACAGAAATGGCTTTTATGAAAAAATGATTAATACAAAATAGAAATTCTCATGCGCCGCAAAGCGCACAAGCAAAGCGGCAGACAAAGTCTGTTCTGCCGCTTTTACCAGCCTGATGATTTTATGTTTCTTATTCTACGGTTACACTTTTTGCCAGATTTCTGGGCTTATCCACATCCAGCCCTTTTGCCACAGATATATAATAAGCCAGAAGCTGCAATGGCACTACAGCCAGACTGGTGGCAAAATAGTCCTTGGTTCTTGGCACATATACGGTAAAGTCCGCAATATCTTCCATAGCATAATTTCCGTAAGTGGTCAGTCCCAGAACAGATGCACCACGACTGCGTACCTCCACCAGATTGCTGATTTCCTTTTCAAATAAGTCCGGCTGAGTGGCAACGCCCACCACTAAAACACCCTCTTCAATAAGGGAAATGGTGCCATGCTTCAATTCGCCTGCTGCATATGCCTCTGAATGAATATAAGAAATTTCCTTTAACTTCAGAGAGCCTTCCAGCGAAATGGCATAATCCAGTCCTCTTCCAATAAAAAATACATCTTTAGTATGAGAAAATTTATTTGCCAGCCATTGAATCCGTTCCTTTTCATCCAGGATTTTCTGGATTTTCTCAGGAAGTCTCCCCAATTCTTCTACATATTCCTGATATTCCTTTTCTCCCAGAACGCCGCGGATTTCTCCAAAAAGCAGACCAATGAGATAAATTGCTGCCAACTGGGTACTATAGGCTTTTGTTGTTGCAACTGATATCTCTGGTCCTGCCCAGGTATAGAGCACACTATCTGCCTCTCTGGCAATGGAACTTCCTACAACATTTACAATTCCAAGCACCTTGAAGCCACGCTTCTGAGCCTCCCGAAGGGCAGCCAGAGAATCCGCTGTCTCTCCTGACTGGCTGATAACAATAACCAGAGTATTTTCTGTCATAAGAGGATTCCTGTACCGAAACTCAGAAGCCAAATCCACGTCCACAGGAATTTTCGCCAGATGCTCCAGCACATATTTTGCACACATTCCCACATGGTAAGCCGAGCCGCAGGCAACAATCTGAATACGTGAAATTTCCTGGATTTCTTCATCTGTCATTCCCAGTTCTTCAATGACAATCCTGCCATCCTGAATCCTTGGACTAATGGTCTCTGCCACTGCCTTAGGCTGTTCATAGATTTCCTTCAGCATAAAATGCTCAAAGCCTTCCTTTTCTGCTGCCTTGGCATCCCACTCTACGGTTTTAAATTCTTTTGTAATTTCTTCCTGGTCAATGTCATAGAATGCAATCTGGTCTGCTGTAATCTCTGCAATTTCCCGGTCTCCAATATAGCAGACCGTCCTGGTATAGTTTAAAATAGCAGGAACATCCGATGCAATAAAATTACCTTTCTCAGATTTTCCGATAATCAAAGGGCTGTCCTTTCTTACTGCATACAAGGTTCCGGGATTTTCCTGAAACAAGATTCCCAGTGCATACGAACCTCTCACCCTTCCAAGTACCTTTGAAATAGCTTCTAAAGGCTCACCTTTATCGTAATAATCCAGCAAATGCGCCACAACCTCTGTATCTGTTTCAGAGACAAAAACATAGCCTTTTTTCTGTAGATATTCCTTTAATTCCTTATAGTTCTCAATAATCCCATTATGTACAACTGTAATCTTCTTATCCCTGGAGTAATGAGGATGTGCATTAACTACAGAAGGCTCTCCATGAGTTGCCCAGCGTGTATGACCGATTCCACAGGTTCCTCTTACGGTTCTTCCATTATCCGTCATCTCCCGGAGTACCTGCAGCCTTCCTTTTGCCTTAATAATCTCAATTTCCCCATTCTTTGTCTCATCTCCTGATACTGCAATTCCAGCGGAATCATAGCCTCTGTACTCCAGTTTTGATAAGCCATCAATTAAAATGGGAGCTGCGTTTTCAGTTCCTACATATCCAACAATTCCACACATACTTTTTCCTCCTGATGTCTTTGTCTGATAATAGCCAACATAACATAAGCGCAGTAAAAACAGATACATCTGGCTTTTACCACGCTTTAGTATAACAGACTTTTTTTTATTTGTATAATATTTTCTTTAGCACAATGAAACTTTATTCACTTGATACCATCCATTAAAACCCGTCTACAATCGCCTGGGCTTTCCGGCAAAATTCATCCTGGGAGATTTCATCCAGCATATATTTCTGGAATAATGTACCTATAGCAGAAATATCCTTCATGGTATTTTTAGAAAATGGACGTTCTTTCAGTTCCACATGCTCTACATAATCCTGCAGCACCTCAAATCCCGGAATATCAAGTTCTTCCTCAAGAATAATATCTAATCTAGCAGGCAGGCGGTTCATACACTCTGCATAGGAAATACTTCCCTCCCTGCCCGCAGCATATTTTAGAAATTTCATTGCCCCCGACTTATGCTCAGACGCTTGATTCAATACATACTGCCACGTAGCAATATTGGTAACACTCTTTTCAAATTGCGGCAATGGTACTGCCTGAATTTTATCTTCACTGTAAACCCCTGCACGTTCAAACACATCCATGGCACCACTATACATAAAGATGCTTGCATACTTTCCGTCAATGAATTTCTGCTGCATTTGTTCATACTGGTCTGCCATCTGGGAAACAGGAATCTGCCCCTTTGCCGCCATATCATGAAGAAATGTCAGTGCTTCTCTTGTATTTTTATTATCCCAGTTATAGTAGTCTCCTCCAAAAAGATTAATAAATTCCGAAAGTTCATTATATACATAAGTATTATCCCATGCACTTGCGTATCCATAGATTCCTTTGCCCCAATCTTCTTCCAATAATGCAAGAAAATCTTCCTGTGTCTGGATTTTCCTGTCTCCTGTCATTTCCCGGTTTATCCAGAATACCATGATATCCATAAAATAGGAAACTGAATAGACCTCTCCATCCTTCATGGTAATATTCTGCATATAACTCTCAGGATATTTTGACAGTAATTCTTCTGTCATTACCCTATCGTTCAGTGGTTCCAGGTACCCTTTATATTTAAACTCACTGACCATCTCATCATTCACAGAAAAAATATCCACTGAAGTCTCCCCTGCCGCCAAAATAGTAGATATTTTTGCCTGCCGGATATCTGCATTTGCAGGGCAGGAAACTACCTGTATCTCCAAATCCAGTTCTTTTTCCGCCTGTTCAATGAACTCCAAAAATCCAGGTACCTCTGCATCAATATGCATGATGGTTATTGTTTCTTTCTGAGAAGCTGCGTTTTCTTGTACATCCTGTATATTGCCTTCTTTTTGCCCGTCTTTGCATCCGACTGCCATCAACAGGCAGCCAAGCAAAACACCCAATACATATTTTTTCAAGTTCTGCTCCTATCTTGGCCACCGTTCTTCTTTGTCAGGCAGTTTGGGAAAACGATTATGAGGTTCTGCCTGATACCAGTATGCCACACTTGCCACATCATCCTGCCGCTCAAACAATCCCCTATATCCTACGCCAATCTGCTGAATCGTAACCTTCAAGTCTTCATCAAAACAAATAGGATCCTGAATATGCCAGCGGTAGAAGCCTCTCATTGGCATACAGTCATCATTGTGATACAAATTATGAATCATTTCATCATGTGAAGAATAATATGGATATCCCAAATACGGGGTGCAATAATTCTGTTCCACTGTTTTACCGTTTACCTGCTTTGCAAAACTCCAGGAACCACCGAAATAATCTTCTGTTCCTGTTCCGCAGATTGTAGGATACTCTACATCTCCATCAATATAAAATTTAATCTCTCCTTCTCCCCACCAGTAACGTTCCAATGTTGTAAGTGCCATATATGTCCCTACATAATGACCTTTTCCTTTTACATCATCAAGAATCACATAATCCCTTTGTAACTGTGTGATTTTTTCTCTTCTCCACTGAGCATGAAAATAAGCAATATCCTCTGGCAGTTCTTCATCATACAGGCAATAATCCACCTGATAGAAAAATGCAGGAATCAGATTTGCATGTTGGTTTTCCAAAGTGATTTTTGCTTTTTTCCGAAAAGGCATCTGGAAATAGCAGTTCAATCCTCTGCTTGGCACCACGGCAATTGGCATGGAGTTCACATTACATTCTCTTCCGAATCCACAGCAGAAAAAGTCTCCCAGAGGGCTTTCTACTGATGGCTCTTCTTCATCATCCCAATACATACGTAACACCAAATCTCTTAACACAAAGCAATCTGCCTCTGTAGTTTTTGAATCTACGGTAATCCAAATATGATTAATTGTACCTGGCCCATCTATCTCTGCAAGTGTCACTGTCTGACCACTTAAAATATCCCTAAGGCATGGGCTTCCTTTTCTGGAAGGTCCTAAATCACTGGATGCCATACCACCTTTCCCTTTTTCTCCTTTTGGGTTTTCTGCATTAATTGCACGGCTTTTCCTATGCTTCGCCAATGGTAAATTTCCTAAACTTCCTCCAAAATCGTAATACATCTGTTTATCCTCCTATTTCTCAAATTTCAGGCAAAATCAGGCTTTCACTCCTCCTGCCATTATACCATCCATAATCTGTTTCTCAAAGATTGCTACAAAGATAATAATTGGTAACAAAATAATCCATCCCATAGCACTGACCAAATCCCAAGGCACACCATACATATTATCCCTAAGCGGAAGCTGCACAATTGCAACAGACAATACCTGAATATCATTGGAATAATATAATGGGGTAAAAAAGTTGTTCAAACAAGTAATAAAATTAATAATACAAACTGTAGCAATGGCAGGTTTCATTAACGGTAACACTACCCTAAACAATCTTTGTACAAAATTTGCTCCGTCTATAGCTGCTGCCTCTTCCAGCGATACTGGAATCTCTGCTGCAAAATTCTTTAAAATCAATACTGTAAACGGAATAACAGCACTGATATAAAGAATAATCAAACCCTGATATGTATCATACAATCCTACTGCTCTCATAAATTCATACAGGGGTCTGGCTGTTACAACTTCTGGAATCAACATCGTTGCAACAATAAATGCAAAAGCAATGCTTACGCCTTTTGTATTAAATCTGGAAAATCCATACGCTGCCATGGCACATAAAATTGTACTTACCACAATGGTAATTCCTACAATTAAAACTGTATTTCCGATTTTTTCCAAAAGCCCTACATTTTCTATCAGAAATTTATAACTATCCAGTGTAGGATGATCTGGAATATAATCAATAGGCATTTTAAACAATTCCCCTGGCGGTGTAATGGACGATATAAAAATCCACAGTACCGGGAACAAAATCAAAAAGGCAACCACTGCAAATAATACCCATCTGCCTACTGCAGTGAAGGCTCTATATACTTTATATTTGTTACTATCCTTCATGACACATTCCCTCCTAATCTGCCAGTTTGTTGATAAACTTAATATTAATAAAACTAAAGACTGCCATTACAAGGAACAACATAACCGCCAGCGTAGCAGCATATCCCACATTTAGGTTTGTAAATGCCTCTGTTGTAATTCTGTAAGCAATTAATGAGGTATCCTCACCAGGACCGCCTGAAGTCATAGCATATACAAGATCAAATGTGGTCAGTCTCCAAAGTGTAAACGGAATACATAAAGTAATGACATTTTTCATAATCAAAGGTAACGTAATACGGAAAAAGCTTTGCACTCCGTTTGCCCCATCAACTTTTGCAGCTTCATAGATATCTCCAGAAATAAACTGAAGCCCTGATAGTACCAAAATTGCAAAAAACGGAAGATCCTTCCATAAATCCATAGCAATAACCGCTGCTCTGGCAGAACCGGTATTAATTAACCAATTATACTGGAAATCTTCTACAAAACGCCGTATAAAATCATTTACCAACCCATAGTCATTATTAAATCCCCACTTTGCTGCCATACCAATAACAACCGCTGGCATAGCCCAGGGAATCAAAACAATTGTCCGCAAAAATCTTCTGCCTTTAAACTTCATATTTAAAATTAAAGCCAGTGCCACTCCAAGAATCACATGGAATATCATGGAAACAACTACAAAAATTACAGTAAAGGATATGGATGTCTGTACTTTTGTATCTTTAAACACATTTACATAATTCGCCAGACCGACAAATTCATTGACTCCTGATAAAACTTTTATGTCAAATAAACTATTTTTCAAAGTAACTAAAATCGGATATAAGGTAGTAAAACCACGGATAAGTACAACTGGAAGAATCAAAATCCAGGGAATCCATTTCATTGATTTTTTACTGATTGTCACTTTTTTCTCCTCCTGTCATTTGAGGAAATACACCGCAGGATTAAGTTCCTGCGGTGTACTCTCCTTGTTAAGTTGTTACATTCTTTACTCACTATATTTTTCTACTAATTCCTGTGCTTTCTCGCAAAACTCATCTACTGAAATTTCGTCTTTCATGCAGGACTGGAAAATAGTACCCATATCTGTGATAAATTCCATAGTCTGAGGAAGCATTGGACGTCCTGAAACATTACATTCAGAAGCATAACGGGAATACATTTCTTTTGCAGGGTCTGTATCTGGAACTATCTTCTCAGCCACATCCGCTCTTGCAGGATATCTGTCAAAGGCTTCATATGATGCTGCCATCCCCCCTTCATCTGCCATATACTGAAGAAACTTAATTGCTGCTTCTTTATTCTTAGAAGCAGTATTCAGCACATAACTCCAGGAATCTGTAAAAATAGCTCTCTCTCCGTTTCCACTGAAATCTGGAACCATAGCCATATGAATCTTATCTGCTCCAAGCATACCTGCTTTTTCATAATCGGTTCCAAGTCCCCACATAAACCAGCTTCCATATTTTCCGTCATTTGCCTTTGGATTCATCTGTTCATATTTATCTGCAATCTGGTCAATTGGTGTCTGGCTGTTATCCACCATATCTTTTAAAAACTGAATCGCTTCTTTGTTTTCAGCTTTTGTCCAGTCAAAATAATCTCCGCCAAACATATTTACAAACTGTGCAATCTCATTAGATACATATGTTTTTTCCCAGGAACCGCCATATCCATATCTTCCATCAGCAGAAACAGCTTCCATATATTTCATAAAATCTTCTTTTGTATTAATTTCTGTGATTCCGACTTCATCCATAATCTCCTGGTTTACCCAAAAAGCAAGGTAACCGGCATATCCGGGAACACCAACAATATTTCCGTCTTTGTCTGTAATCATATTTTCTACATAGCCCTTAGCAAACTCATCACGGATATCTTCTGTCATAACGGTATCATTCAGTCCTTCCAGCCATCCCGAATTTTTAAATGCAGCACTCATTTCATCATTAATTTCAATAATATCAACAGCATCATCTCCTGTAGATAAAATAGTAGTAACCTTCTGCTGACGTGTATCAGAGTCTGTAGGTGCTGCAATTACATTAATGTTAAGTCCTGTGGCCTCCTCTACATTTTCGAGCCAGCCATCAAAATCAGGATCTGTGGTATTGACACTATACAGCGTCAAATCATACTCTCCATCTTTCTTCCCACTTTCTTCTGTTTTCGCTGCACTTCCTTCACCTTCACTTCCCTTGGAACTGCCACATCCTGCTAACATTCCCATTGCCATGGTTCCTGCCAGTAATACGCTCACGATTTTCTTTCTCATTCTTAAATCCTCCTGTCCGGGCTTCCTGCCCTTTTCTTTGATGAACTAAGAATAACAAAGTGTTCATTTTTTCAAAATACAATATTTTTCGATTCGTTTATATTATTTTTATCCCTGTTGAAAGAGATTTTTCTTTCTTTTATAATGATTTCAAGATAAACCAACATAAAGGAGACTATTTCATGAATAAATTCATAAAGAATTCCCGGCTTTGTTTTTCTCATTTTCAAACCAAACTTTTATGTGCTTTTTTATTATGTACATTGATTCCTATCTTCATCATAGGTGGGATTTCTTATGCTGTTTCCTATAATATTGCAGAAGATAAGATTCTAAATGCTTCTATCTCCTCTGATGAGCAATTACATACACAATTTTATAACCGCCTGCTGCAAATGGAAAATGTGGCTGACTCTCTTCAATATGATATGTATAATTTGATACAGGCAGAAACAACTATAGATACGCTGGCTGCACTATCTGAAACCAGAAGCAATTTATCAATGTTCAAGTCATCCTTTAATTTAGCATATATTGGTATATTTTTACCGGATGACCATCTGGGTTCTCAGGAAAATTTATATTTCTTTCCATTATCCGAACTATCAGATTTTCAGATTCCAAAAAAAGCTCTGGAAAATCCAGGAACATCTTCTATCTGGTTTCACCAGAAAGGATTGTCCATCCCTTTTCTTGTATCCAATAACCACGATATATCCGATACCATTGCCTGCTGTAGAATCTTAAAATATCCTGACACAGATATCATAGAGTATGCTTATATTGTCCACATAAATACATCTGAATTTTCTTCTATCCTGCAGGAAAGTTTTCAAGACAAGAATATTTCCAGTTATATTCTTACCGATAATGGAGAAATCATTGCCAGCAATAATGATGCTTTGATTTCTACCCCCTTCGATGAGAAAAAATTTGATTTTTTATTCCAAAATAAGAATTCTATAAAAAAAGAATCGCATGTTACCTACCATACTGCACAGTTACAAAACGGCTGGCTCCATGTAACAGAAATTCCTGATTCTTATATAAAGCAAAACACACGCATACTGATCAACAGCATCCTCTTGACTATTTTGATTTCTCTCCCTTTGACTATTTTGGTAGTGATTCTGTTCTCAAAGAATCTTACCCTGCGGATCAAGGCATTGTCGAAGGCTATGGAAACTCTGCAATTAGATGCTTCTGATAACAAGATTCAGGATCTGGTATCCAAAGACCGAAATCCTGAAACATTTGATGAAATCGATAAATTGGGGGTAACGTTTCAAAAAATGCAGCATTCCTTGAATGACAATCTCCAGTCTATTCTGGAGCTGTCGCTGGCGGAAGAACGGTTAAAATATCAGCTTCTCCAATCCCAGATTAATCCTCATTTTCTTTATAATATTCTGGGTTCCATACAAACCTGCCAGTCCCTCGGGAAATTAGATATTGCCAATCAGATGCTGACAAACCTCACACGTTTTTACCGCATGACTCTTAGAAAATCAAAAGATTTAATCACCATCCGGGATGAACTGACCATTGCAAATCTTTATTTAGAAATTGAAAAACTATGTCATAACGACAACCTCACTTGGGAAATCAACATGGAAGATGGCATTGATAACTTTTTGATATGTAAATTTACACTCCAGCCATTTCTGGAAAACAGTATCCTGCATGGTATATCCCAGAATACACCTGAAATTCATATTTCTATCAATCTTTTTTATGGAGATGATACTGTTATCATTTCTATCACTGATAACGGTATCGGAATAAAAGAAGAACAACTTCAGGAATTACGAAAAACTCTAAGCGAAAAAATTGTAAATTATGAAAAACATTTTGGTATTGGAAATGTAAATAAACGAATTTCTAATCCTTATTTTGGAAATGGCCGAATTTCCATTGAGAGCCATTTATTTGAAGGCACCTCAATTACGATTGAATTTGACCAGATGGAGGAAAATGATGAAGAAAGTAATGATTGTAGATGATAACTGTCTCACAGCAGAAGGTATTGAAAAAAATATTAACTGGAGCTCCCTGGATGCGAGCGTGATTGCCGTAAAATATAATAGTCTTTCTGCCTTAGATACCCTAAAAAATTCTCATGTAGATTTAATTATTTCAGATATAGAAATGCCGGATTTAGATGGTATTTCCATGAGCCAAAAAGCCCAGGAAATTCAGCCTTTTATAAAAGTGATTCTTGTAAGTGCATATGACAAATTTGAATATGCCAAACGAGCTATCCGCCTGGGTGTATATGATTATATTGAAAAACCTTTGGACTATAATTATCTTACGGAAAAAATCAAAAATGCTTTTACAGAAATAGACCGTACACAAAAAAATACTGAATTAGTAAAGGCCAGCCGGCCTGTTATGACAGAAAAATTCTTTCATGACCTGTTACATTATCCTGGTGAAAATCCGGCCGCACACTTGAGCCGGTATCTGGAATATCTGGATTTAAAATTTGACTATGACTGTTTCCATGTGCTTATCATTGAAACAGAATACAATTCAGCTAAACCTGAACTAGATTTTACCCAGTACCAGATTCAGCTTTTAAATGTCCTAGATTTAATAAAAGAACAAATGCAGATTTTTGATCATGTTTTTTATTTAAAAGAGTTCAGTGGGGTTGTTTGTATTATAGGCCAAAATACGAAACACCCACAGAACTTTCTTCAATCCATACATAAAGTAGCCTCCTCCATGGTTGAACTATGTAAAAACAACGTTCTTTCACTGAACATAGGAATTGGAAGTATCGCTGATAACATTTGGAAACTTCCTGTATCTTTTGCCAGTGCTTCCCATGCACTGAAATACCGTTTTTTCTTCCCTCATAAAAACATTTTTGATGCAAGAGAAGCCCTCGGTAAAGAATTCAGCCTCCTGTCTTTTTCGGAAAATACCGAAGAAGAACTGATACGCCTTATTTGTTCCAAAGACTTAAAAGCAATTGAGCAATGGCTTACTTGTTATTTTCAAAATTTATTAGAAAAAATACAGGACAAAAATCTGGTGTTTATTAGAATTTATTCCCTTTTAGGACGGATTTTGAAATTTTTATATGAAATGAATCTGGATACTGAAGATTTGGAAAAGGAAATCATCCAGGTTTATACAAGGTTTGACTCCTTCCGTACCTATGAACAGTTTGTAAGATGGCTTACACATCTGTGTACTTTAGTGTGTGAAAAACTAGATTCTTCTTTACAAAATTATCACAATCAGGTATATACGATAGCTTTTGGATATATTAAAGAAAACTTTGAAAGCTGTTCCCTATGCCTGAATGATATTGCAAGACATACTAACATTAGCCCTGCATACCTGAGTTCTTTGTTTAAAAAGGTCTCCGGTCAAAGTATCAGTGACACCATTACGTCTCTTCGAATAGAAAGTGCCTGTCATTATCTGGAATCTACAAATTTATCTTTAAAAGAAATCAGTATGAAATGCGGATATGCAAACCAATATTATTTCAGCAACAGCTTTAAGAAGAAATTGGGCATGTCACCTTCTGTATATAGAGAAACAAAGGGTACACAAACAACCTAAGAGTATAAATAACATAATAAGTCTGCCGCACTAAAAAATTATGCGGCAGACTCCTGCTATTTTCTCCCCCCCAGATAGTGTTTTTTCTTTTCTCCATTTTATTATAATTTTTTAATTCTCTGCATCCGAATACTCCTTCAATTCTGGATGCTGCATATAAAATATATTCTTCTGCTTATCTATTTCTATTTTTAGTTGTTCCTTTGTCGGAAGATACGTTAAATATTTTGACATAAACAAGCGATTATTATCATGTAACACAGAATATCTTGCAATATCTTCATCTGTTTCTGCACAAAGTAATATTCCTATTGTTGGGTTATCTCCTTCTTTGCATTTAAGGTCATCATACATCCTCACATACATATCTATCTGTCCCACATCTTGATGTGTGATTTTTCCCATCTTCAAGTCAATCAAAACATAGCATCTTAATTCTATGTTATAAAATACCAGGTCGATATAATAGTCGTCTGTTTCAGTAACAATATGCTACTGACGGGCCACAAAAGCAAATCCTTTCCCGAGTTCCATTAAAAAGTCCCGAATATGAGAAAGGATTGCACTCTCTAAATCTGATTCTAAAAATGATTCTTCGTTCTTAAATCCAAGAAATTCTGCAATAACAGGACTTTTGATTAATTCGTATTTATTTTTTTCAAGATCCTTAGTCTTCTCCTGCATTTCTGTAATCACCGCCTCTTTTTTCGGTGATTGTAAAAGCCGGAAATAATATTGTGTGCTAATATTTCTATCTAAAGTTCTCGAACTCCAACCTTCGCTTGCTGCCTCTTTCATATACCATATACGTGCATCTTCATTGTCAACTCGCAACAAGGAACGAAAATGTGTCCAGTTTAGATTCGGCACGCATGCGTTCCAAATCTTTTCATCTGGAAACAACAGATAAAATTTTCTAAAATTACGAAGATTTCTATCAGAAAAACCACTACCAAACTCTTTTGTCAATTCATCTGATAATATAGAAATCAACCGTTTTCCATATTCTGCCCTTTCTGTTCCCGCCTGTTCTTCCTCAACAATCTTTTTTCCGATATTCCAGTATGTCATAATTGTAGCTTTATTAACAGCATTATAGGCGGCATTTCTGCCTGCATGAACCAACTCTTTAATATCAGTAATGATTGGCTTGTATAAAACCTTGTCATTCTCAATCTGTTTGTTTTCCATTAAATGCCTCCTTTATTTTAATATCCCTTAGCATTCTCGTCTTTCATTGCTCTTCTTTGCAAAGCTTAAAATATATATCGTAATTTACTGTCACTTCATATTCTCCATCCGATTACTGTTGCATTCATTCTATCACAAATACGTGAGCTTGTCATATGATATCTTATATTTCTATACTCACTGCATTTCCCTCTTGCCCTCCCCCCTCCCCCCTGGGTTATAATAATCCTAACCACTATTTTCCACAGAAAGGAGGATTCCCATGAACCTTCCAGGTTACTACACCTCAGGACAGTTTGCCCGCATGGCAAACATCTCAGTCCGAACGGTGCGTTTTTATGACAAACAAAATATCCTGAAGCCTTCCTATGTATCCCCTTCCGGCTCCCGTTTCTATACCGATCAGGATTTTGCCAGGCTCCAGCAGATTCTTCTGCTGAAATACCTGGGATTCTCACTGGATGATATCAAAGAAATGACCATTGACGATACAGACTTTCACTTCATGCTCAATTCACTGAAGATGCAGCAAAAGCTCATCCGTGACCGTATTGAACAGCTTCAAATGGTAGAGAAAGCCATTGAAGATACCACCCAGGAAATTAGCACACAACAGAGTATTAACTGGAGCCGTATGCTGAACCTGATTCACCTGACCAACATGGAGAAAAGTCTGAAATCCCAGTATCAGAATTCTTCCAATATATCCGCCAGAATCCGTCTTCACAGCCTGTACTCCAAGAATAAACAAGGATGGTTTCCCTGGCTTTTTGAAGAGTGTCATATAAAAGATAACATGAAAATTCTGGAAATCGGCTGTGGCAGCGGTGCCCTCTGGGCAGAAAATAAAGACAAACTTCCAATAACAGTCTCCATAACACTCAGTGATATTTCCGAAGGTATGCTCCGTGATGCAAAACGTGAAATCGGAAACCTAGATAATCGTTTTTCCTTTCATTCCTTTGACTGCCATGAGATTCCTTATCCTGACTCCAGTTTTGATCTGGTCATTGCTAACCATGTGCTTTTTTACTGCGATATCCCAAAAGTCTGCCGGGAAGTACAACGGGTCTTGAAGCCTGGGGGAACTTTTCTTTGCAGTGCTTATGGTTCTGCACATATGGAAGAAATCAGCAATCTTGTCCAGGAATTTGACAGTCGGATTATTCTCTCAGGAGAAAAACTTTACGAAAAATTCGGAAAAGAAAATGGAAAAAGCCTGCTCTCTCCCTATTTTTCCAACATTTCCTGGCAATTATACGAGGACTATCTGGAAGTGGATACCCCGGAACCCTTGATTGACTATATTTTATCCTGCCATGGAAACCAGAATCAATATCTTCTGGACCGGTACAAAGAATTCCGCAGTTTTGTTGCAAAAAAGACAAAAACGTCCTTTCACATCACAAAAGAGGCCGGAGTCTTTCTCTGTAAACGCCCATGATTCTAAAAATTATGTGAAATTTTGGAAAAACCCCTTGCAGGTGACGTTACGTTACCCTATATAATACAAACATAGATACCAGAAAACGAAACAACCAAAAAGGAGAACTCTATGAAAGGCATTATTTTAGCAGGCGGTTCCGGAACCCGCCTTTATCCGCTGACTATGGTAACATCCAAGCAACTTTTACCGATTTATGACAAACCCATGATTTATTATCCTCTATCTGTACTGATGAACGCAGGAATCCGCGAGATTCTAATTATTTCCACACCACAGGATACCCCAAGATTCCAGGAACTCTTAGGAGATGGTCATCAGTTCGGCGTACAGCTTTCTTATGCCGTACAGCCAAGCCCAGACGGATTGGCACAGGCCTTTATCATCGGTGAGGAATTTATTGGTGATGACTGTGTTGCCATGGTTCTTGGAGACAATATTTTCGCAGGTCACGGTCTGAAAAAACGCTTAAAAGCAGCTGTTCAGAATGCTGAAACAGGAAAAGGAGCTACTGTATTTGGTTACTACGTAGATGACCCGGAACGTTTCGGTATCGTAGAATTTAATGACCAGGGAAAAGCAATTTCCATTGAAGAAAAACCAGAAAAACCAAAAAGCAACTACTGTGTAACCGGTCTTTATTTCTACGACAACAAAGTAGTAGAATACGCTAAAAATCTGAAACCGAGCGCCAGAGGCGAACTGGAAATTACAGACTTGAACCGCATCTATCTGGAACAGGGATGCCTGAATGTAGAACTTTTAGGACAAGGATTTACCTGGCTGGATACCGGTACTCACGAAAGTCTGGTAGAAGCAACCAACTTTGTAAAAACCATGGAAAGCCACCAGCACCGCAAGATTGCCTGCCTGGAAGAAATTGCTTACTTAAATGGATGGATTTCCAAAGAAGATGTTCTGGAAGTCTATGAAGTATTAAAGAAAAACCAGTACGGCCAGTATTTAAAAGATGTCTTAGACGGAAAATATCTGGATACCCTGCACTAAATCATATTTTTTATTTAGATGCATATATTTTATTTTAAGAATAGGAGATTTTTATTATGACAATCATTGTAACCGGTGGAGCCGGATTTATTGGAAGTAACTTTATTTTTCACATGTTAGACAAGTACCCTGATTACCGCATTGTGTGTCTGGACTGCCTGACCTATGCAGGAAACCTGTCTACTCTTGCACCTGTCATGGACAACCCAAATTTCCGTTTTGTAAAAGAAAGCATTACAGACAGAGAAGCTGTTTATAAATTATTTGAAGAAGAACATCCTGATATGGTAGTAAACTTTGCTGCTGAAAGCCATGTAGACCGTTCTATTGAAAATCCAGAAGTATTCCTGGATACCAACATCAAAGGAACTGCTGTGCTCATGGATGCATGCCGCAAATATGGCATCCAGAGATATCACCAGGTTTCTACTGACGAAGTTTACGGTGACCTGCCTCTGGACCGCCCTGACTTATTCTTCACAGAAGAAACACCAATCCACACCAGCAGCCCATACAGCTCCTCAAAAGCAGGTGCTGACCTTCTGGTTCTGGCTTACCACCGTACCTACGGCCTGCCTGTAACCATCAGCCGCTGCTCTAACAACTACGGACCTTATCATTTCCCGGAAAAACTCATTCCGCTGATGATTGCCAATGCATTAAATGACAAACCGCTTCCTGTATATGGAAAAGGTGAAAATGTCCGCGACTGGCTGTATGTTGAAGATCACTGCAAAGCCATTGACTTGATTATCCACAAAGGCCGTGTTGGAGAAGTTTACAACATTGGCGGTCACAACGAAATGAAAAACATTGACATTGTTAAAATCATCTGCAAAGAACTTGGCAAACCAGAAAGCCTCATCACTTATGTAACAGACAGAAAAGGCCATGATATGCGTTATGCCATCGATCCAACTAAGATTCACAATGAACTTGGATGGCTGCCTGAGACAAAATTTGCTGATGGTATCAAAAAAACAATCCAGTGGTACTTAGATAACAAAGAATGGTGGGAAACCATCATCTCCGGAGAATATCAGAATTACTATGAAAAAATGTATGCAAACCGCTAATCAAGGATGTCTCACAAGGAGGTTTATGCAATGAAAGTTTTAGTTACCGGTGTTGCCGGACAATTAGGCCATGACGTCATGAACGAACTGGCCAAAAGAGGATACGAAGGCATTGGCTCAGATATTAAAGAAGTTTACAGCGGCATCCAGGACGGTACTGCTGTAACCACTATGCCTTATGTTCCCATGGATATTACAGACAAAGCTTCTGTAGAAACTGTTCTAAAATCTACTGCCCCTGATGTTGTGGTTCACTGCGCAGCATGGACAGCTGTAGATTTGGCAGAGGACGAAGATAAAAAGCCCATTGTACAGGCGGTCAATGCCACAGGAACCGAAAATATTGCCCTGGTATGCAAGGAATTAAACTGCAAAATGGTGTACATCAGCACAGACTATGTATTTGACGGTCAGGGAACCACACCATGGCAGCCAGACTGCAAAGATTACAAGCCTCTCAATGTTTACGGGGAAACGAAGTTAGCAGGGGAACTGGCAGTATCTGAAAATCTGGAAAAATACTTTATTGTCCGCATCGCCTGGGTATTCGGCAAAAATGGAAAGAACTTTATCAAAACCATGCTGAATCTTGGTAAGACCCACGATACCCTTACCGTAGTGGATGACCAGATTGGTACTCCTACTTATACATTGGATTTGGCAAGACTTTTGGTGGATATGATTGAAACCGATAAATATGGCTATTACCATGCTACCAATGAAGGTGGATATATTAGTTGGTGCGATTTCACAAAAGAAATCTTCCGTCAGGCAATAGAAGCCGGACATGAAGAATATGCCAAAGTTACTGTAAAGCCCGTAACTACCGCAGAATATGGCGCATCCAAAGCAAAACGTCCGTTTAACAGTCGTCTGGACAAGAGCAAATTAGCAGAAAATGGCTTTGAGCCTCTGCCAACCTGGCAAGATGCGGTAAAACGCTATTTACAAGAAATTGAATTTTAAGGACACTACATTATTTCAGTTAGGAGAGTTGATAACATGGGACAGATTAAAGTAAGCAAATGCCCAATCGAAGGTCTGTATGTGATTGAGCCAGCTGTTCACGGAGATGCAAGAGGCTATTTCATGGAAACCTATAATCAGAAAGATATGGAAGAAGCCGGTCTTACTATGAATTTTGTGCAGGACAACCAGTCCTGTTCCACAAAGGGTGTTTTAAGAGGCCTGCATTTCCAGAAAGAGTTTCCACAGGGAAAATTAGTCCGGGTAATCAAAGGAAGCGTCTTTGATGTAGCTGTTGATTTAAGAAGTGATAGCGAAACCTACGGAAAATGGTTTGGCATTGAACTGACCGAAGAAAACAAAAAACAGTTTTATATTCCGGAAGGCTTTGCACATGGCTTCTTAGTGCTCAGTGATGTGGCTGAATTCTGCTACAAATGTACAGACTTCTACCATCCCGGAGATGAAGGCGGCCTGGCATGGAATGACCCGGAAATCGGCATTGAGTGGCCACAGCTTATCGGAGAATACCAGGGTAATGCTTCTGCTGCCGGATATACACTGGAAGACGGAACACCTCTTAATTTAAGCGACAAAGACCAGAAATGGGCGCCACTTAGAGATACATTCAAATTTTAGAGGTTTAAAAACTCTGGTATGAAAATGAATATCCTTCTTAAGAGGGCGATAAATTTAACCGCCCTCTTTTTTTTATATCCACTCTTTCTTTTCATCATACATACTTTATAATGAAGCGATTCATAGAATCATATTCAATTTCTTTTCTCTTATTTTCATACTGATAATTCAGATAATTCCATCCCCTATAATCAATCATCATATGTGGATAATGGGTATCTAATATAAACCTGATAAAACGATTAAAACAAATCGGTTCTACACTATTAATTCTACAATCATAATGCTGCAAATGTATATGTGCCCGGGGATGATCTCTCTTGTCATTTTTAGCATCAAAATCTATTCTTACAGGTGTCCTCATATTCAGATATTTCTCCACATTTTTATCCTCCAAAAGCATCTGAATCCCTTCTATGAGTCCTATATCCTGCACCATTTCCTCATCAATTCTCACTGGACAAGGCCACCACAATAAATTGTGAGAAACTAATTTTTCTTTTTCAAATACATAAGATGCCCGTATAATAGAATAGTCTGACATTAATCCCTGATATGCCCTGGAAGATAAAATTGTTAAATACTGCTGCACTTGATTAAATGCTTTACTGCTTACCGCACGTCCTCCCACATGATTCCTCCACGAAACTTGTTCCAATCCCGTTTTTTGATTCACAGTTTTTTCACTTTGTATCTTATATTTCATAACCCCCTGCATAATTAATGTCTCTATTGTATTCTCTATCTGTTGGTAAGTGTTCTCTAAATTTTTATTCATCTTCACCCTCAGCTTCTTTCGCAGCCTCTACTGCATTTAAAAGTTTTCCAAGTTCCGGAACCAAATCTATATTAACTTCTCCTGCTTCCAAAGAGGCTATAATCTGATTTAGGGCATTACTGTAGGATTTAATTTTCTTTTTTTCTCCTTCAGAACGATCCCTGTACAGCAGTCTGCTCTTTTCTAATTCCTTTTGGGTAGGTATTTTAAAATCCAATTCAAAATGATTCTCTACACATTTCTCTGCTTCTCTCTGCAAAATCTCCATTTCCGGGTTCACACCACAAATCCGAATCCATGCCCTGGATCTGGTAATAGCTGTAAACAGTTTATTTCTCAGAGTAATCAATTCGCTTCCTCTGGCACAATATTCTGTATTTAAAATATATACCATAGGAGCCTCATTTCCTTTTGCTCTATAAATACTGGAACAAGTTACATGACCTGGAATCCTAAAAGTATCTCTGTTAGCAGTTACTCCTGCCAAAATAGATGAAATACCTTTCATATCCAGATATCTTTGAAAATCATTATATTGATTTTTTGCATAATATGCATCCGGAAAAATTACTAAAATATCATCAGGATCCAATTCTCTTTCTTTTATATCATGTTCAATTTGGCTTACTGCCCAATGATACTGCGCTTGAACTGTTCCAAAAGAATGTATTTGAATTGCATCTTCCGGTCTAAGCAACTCTTTAAAATATGCCGGATAAGAATCATCTCTTCTTGCAAGCCTTACCTGTTGCCCAAATTTTGCCTCACCACCTATGACCTTATATCCTATACTATTCCAAAGCTCCATATCGTCAAAAAGTTGAACTAAGTCCCCTTCTCTGTAAATGCCAAATCCAAGAGCATGTGCTAAGGCTAATGCCCATGGAGTGTTTCTATAGCACACAGGAAGCACAATATCTTGTCTCGCTTCTCCTTCATGATTTACCAATCTCACCCTGGAATTTCCATTTTCATCTTTTCCGAACATTTCATCAATTCCAGGCATTTGAGTGCTATTAAGACTTTGAAGTTCATCATAAGCAAAAATGATTCTTTTAGGTTGTGCAGCCACTGCATAGCATAATTTAAAAAAAGGTGCCGGCAAATCCTGAGCTTCATCTATTAAAATTGCATCATATAGAACTTCTTCTTCTCTTCCCTCTGCTGCAAACAATACCTCCTTACAAATTCCTTCAAATGCACCATTGACACCATACTGTGCTTTAGCGCCTGCATACGTCTTAGGAATAACACCTCTTATTCCTGCGATTTCTGAATAAACTCCCGGCTCAGATGCCGTCCCCCATGCATGAAAAATATGAAGTCTGTCCCAATCCGGTTGTTCTCCCATAAACTCATAAGAAAAATTAGTAATCATTTCTTTATACTGTTGAGCCAGTGCTCTGGTATAAAAGGTTACAGCAATATGCCAGGATGGGTGCTGGGAATGAAGATATGCAGCTTTTAACGCCAGCACTACAGTTTTACCTGAACCGGCAAGTCCTCTGATTCTCTGAGGACCTTCTGGAATCTCAAAGGCTGCCTTTTTCTGCCACTCATCTAAATTTGCAATCTCAGCTTCTATTTTTTTTATAATACCACCGTATGAATTCTCTCTCTGAACTCCACCTCTCTTTTTTTTAGGTTTCATAGATGATATCTTCAAAAGTGTCTCGCACAGCGGCAACTACCATTTTAAATCAAACTCCGGAAGTTCTTTAATAGTTCTTTCTATTGTTTCAGAATTGCAATAAATATACTCTTCTGTTGACTTCGGTATAGCGGATGTTGGATAAAATGTAACTACATTGGGCTCTATTGCCAACTTCCGTTTCGTTCGCAGAATATTATATTTTGAAAGCATATTACTCAATTGATAATACAATATATCTTGTTCTTCCTCTTGATTCACATTCTGCTGATTAAAAATAAATGCTATGATTCCCTTCTCCTGACAAATTAAAAGAGCATCTACTGAAACAATATCTTTTCCTGCCGCACTTAATGGATATCCTAAAAATAATGTACCATTTATCTCCATTTTATCTGCCATTCTATTTAAGGCTTTAATTAATTGCTGCGTTGCATATGCATTTTTTATAACGCCACGTACAATGTCAAATCCCATATTGTCCTCCTTTTTCTATCACACTTCAACATTTTGTGTTACACAAACCTCTTATTCAATTACTTTAAGGGAATTTCTTTAACAGCAGATTACCGTTTAGACTTCAAAGATTTGTTATTCTTAACTTCGTTATAGTACAGACTATAAGAAATTACAAGAAAAAAGATTGGACTATTGTACCAAAATGTATCAACTTAGTACAACAGTCCACATGCTCTACTCTATTACCTTTTATCTTTCTCCACTTTTCTTCATCACCCAGAAATAATACGGAATCAGCGGTATCAGCGCTGCAATCCACGCCGCCGGGTCTGATAAACAAACCTGGAAAAAGTTGCCATTTCCTGCAATAGCAAAGACAATGGCAGCCCTTGCCACCAGTTCAAATACACCTCCAAGCATTGGTACCAGCCCAAATCCAAGCCCCTGCAATGCATTTCGGTACAGATAAATACTTCCTAAAAACGGATACGCCCAGGCAACTGCTTTGAAATACGTCTGTGCCACTTTCAACACTTCTGTCTCTGACGGGTCTATGAAAATCAAAATCATATACTTACCCAAAAGCAGAATCACCGCCATAATCACCACACTGCATACCAGTATCATAACCTGGGTGAGATAAACACCTTTCTTTACCCGTTCCATATTTCCGGCGCCCCGGTTCTGTCCCACATAAGTAGCAATGGTAGCCCCAAATGAAACAAACACGGTACAGATAATATTCTGAATCTTTCCGGCAGCAGAAAAGCCCGCCATGTGAACTGCCCCATAAACATTAATCGCGCCCTGTACAATAATAACACCAAGGGCTGTAATAGAAAACTGCAGTCCCATAGGAACTCCCAGAACCATAAGCTTCTTAATGGTTTCAAAGGAAAAATGAAAGTCTTCTTTTTGCAGCTTTAAAACCTCAAATTTTTTCGCAATATAAATCAGACAAAGCAAGGCTGAAATTCCCTGGGCAATCACTGTAGCATATCCGCAGCCTTCCACTCCCATATGAAAGACCACAATAAACACAATATCCAGCACAATGTTAATAACCGCTGAAATAATCAAAAAATACAAAGGTGATTTACTGTCTCCCAATGCCCTTAAAACAGCAGAAAGCGCATTATAGGCACAGGTTACCACCAGCCCTGCGTAAATAATAGCCATATAGCTGCTGATGTCATCCATAAGGTTTTCCGGCGCATTCATAAGTCTAAGTATGGGTTCATTGGCAGCCAGAAGCCCTGCAGTCATAACAATGACAAAAGCAATGCAAATATAAACAGACATGGCAATATAATGCCTCATCCGGTCCAGCTTCTTTGCGCCAAACCACTGGGCTACCCAAATAGAAAATCCGCTTGTAAGCCCGTTTAACCACCCTACAACCAGAAAAATCAAAGAGCCTGTACTTCCAATGGCAGCCAGGGCATCAACTCCCAGAAACTGCCCTGCAATAATAGAATCCGCAATATTATAAAACTGCTGGAAAATATTGCCCAGACACATGGGAATCATAAACCTTATAATCAACTTCACCGGATTCCCCGATGTCATATCATTTGTCATCTTTTTCTCTCCTCTTCCAACCAGAATAAAATCATCTATTTTGTCACAATTTTCTATTCTAGTCTTTTTCGGAAAAAAATCAAGTTGTTTTTATAAGTTGTACCCTTTTCATCTCCTGTCTCATATATGCAAATTGCTCTCGTGTCTCTGGATTCTCAGATTCAAACTCCAGAATCTTCTGCAAATATCCCTGTTCCCTTATTAATTCCCGGCTAACAGGATACACCAGTTCATACGCCAGACACACATGGCCTACGATATGGTCTGCAGGGGTTTTCTTCACTTCCCTTGGCACTGCATGATGTTCATCAAAGGCTTTCATGACCTCCGGCGTTATCCGCGCTCTATATAATTCCTCTGTGCTTACATTATAAATATCCTCCAGAGGCGTATCCAGATTCGCCCGAAAAATGTCCAGCTTATCAGCGTCCCTTAAAATGTTGCAGTACATTCTTGTCCTCTCATCTAAATCTTCTGGAATACGGTAAGAACTATGCCAGTAAATGGCTGTATAAATCTCATCTTCATAACCCTCTATATCTGCAAATTTCTCAAATTCCGCCATCTGGCAAGGCATTGGAAGCCTTTTTAAAATTCCATCTTTATCTCTGCCCTCTCCAAATAATACCACACAGCTTAATTTTGCATGGTCCACAGACTTACCGTCTATAAAGGTGTTATACTGCCGAATCTGCTCAAATCTGCCAATATCATGCAGCATACCGCACAGCCACGCTGCATCCAAACCATCTCCTGTAAGCCCCAGCGCAGCGCCGATTTTCTCACAAAGCTCTGCTACTTTATAGGTATGCTTTATCTTCAGACTAATCTTGGGGTCTTTACTGTCATATTGATTCACATACGAAGCAAATGCTTCCAGAGTTTTTCTTCTATCCATGATAATCACTGTCCTTTCTCTCTTTGTCCTTTATTATAAAGAAAAGAGCACCGCTCCACAACTGACAAAATCAGTTATTTTACGATGCTCCCTTATTCTTATTTACAACTTTTCACTAACAGCTTGCTCCTCCTGCAAGATGCAGTTTTGCATCCAGGATTTCCTGCTTTCTCTCCAGAATTTCATTAGAAAGAAGCTGCTTTTCTACTTCCTCAAAGCCGATTCTTGCAATAGTATCAGCAAAACGCTCTCCTGTCTTTCCCTGCTCACGGAACAATAAAATTGCCTTTTCCACTACATCCAGTACCTCTTCTTCTGATGTGAAAATCTTAGAAAGCGGCTGTCCCTGTGCAACTTTTTTGCCCCATCTTCCGCCAATGTAAATCTTATATCCTGGTGTTCCCTCTTCAATAGCATCAAATGGGCACTGTCCAATACAACGTCCGCAGTTATTGCATACATCTTTATTAATTTCCAAAACGCCATCTTCCACTGTTGCAGCCTTCATAGGACAGGTTTTCTCAATCTTACATTTCTTACATCCATTACACATGTCTTCATCAAAATTTGGCACAAGCTGACCTACGATTCCCAAATCATTCAAGTCTGGTTTTACACAGTTATTTGGACATCCGCCTGTAGCAATTTTAAACTTATGAGGAAGTTTCACTGTGCGGTATCCCAGATAAAATCTCTCATGAATTTTCTCAGACAGTGCAAAAGTATCATACAAACCATACTGACAGGTGGTTCCCTTACAGGAAACTACAGGACGTACCACAGAACCGGTACCGCCTGTCTGAAGCCCTTCCCTTGCAATATATTCTCTGAAAGGTTCAATATTATCAAAATGAATTCCTCTTACTTCCACTGTAAGACGGGTGGTAAATTCCACATCCCCGTTACCAAACTTTTCTGCTGCTTCTGCAATCACTTTTGCCTGAGCCGCTGTAATCTTTCCATTTACGGTAATTACACGACCATTAAACAAATCTGTTCCCTTGTTATTCAAAAAACCTAACCCTTTTACTCTTTTGATTTCCTCTGCGCTAATTGTACATGCCATAATCATTTCTCCTTTTCGCTTTGTTTATTCCACTTCTACATCTGAGAAAAAGTTTCCGCCCTCCAGGGCTTTTGTATTTTTATATCCATAGAATTTCATACGGTTTTGAAGCAGATATGCCCGTTTTCCCTTATTACATACTAACAGAAGTTTCTCCTCCGGGTCAAATCCTTCTATTGGTCCGTTCACATCCGTAAGTTCCACATAAGGCGCGCCTTCTGTTGTGGGCTGGATGGATACGTCCACCAGACGGTAATCCTCTGCTTTCCCTGCTGCATACTCTGCCGGCGTAAAGGTTTCAAATCGTCCGCTAATCTTATTTTTCAACACATTTAAAGTATGTGCAAAAGGATGGATAGCTGTAGAGAATGGTGGCGCATATGCAAAATCAAGGTCTGAAAGCTGTGTCAGCGTTCCCTTCAGCATAATGCCTGTAACTGCAATATCCACAATCTTATCAACTGCCCCATTGCCAACTACCTGAACCCCAAGAAGCCGCTCTGTTGATTTATCTGCAATCATTTTAACAGCCAGAAGTCCTGCTCCCGGATAATAATGTGCTTTTTCGTCCACAATGGTGACCACACTTACCGGGTCAAACCCTTCCTCTTTTGCCTGAACCTCTGTAAGTCCTGTTCTTCCAACATTAATTCCCGGCAGCTTACACACTGCTGTACCCAGGGTGCCTCTGTAAGAAATCTTGGCTCCCATCATATTCTGCGCAATGATACGTCCTGCAATGTTAGCTGTTGAACCCATCGGTGACCAGGCAGGCTTACCGGTAATCGCATTGTGTACCATAGCGCAGTCACCTGCTGCATAGATATCCGGAAGATTGGTTTCTCCATACTCATTGGTTAAAATGGTTCCTTTTACCATCTCAAGCCCCGTATCATTTAAGAAAGCGGTATTGGGTCGGATTCCCGCGCTTAGCACCACTAAATCCGCTTTATATGCCTTTTTGCTTGTAAGAACCTTCTCAACCTTACCATTTCCTTCAATAGCAGTCACAGTGACTCCTGTCACCACCGGAATTCCGCTTTCTGACAGCTTTCCTTCTGCATAATCAGCCATCTCTTTATCAAATCCAGGAGCAAGAATCTGAGGTGCCATATCCAGTACAAAAGGACGTACCCCTATGGTCTTCAGGTTTTCTGCAATCTCAAGTCCAATATAACCGGCTCCCACTACCACTGCCTTTTTAATACTTCCACCATCAATCAGAGTACGAAGCCGAATAGCATCTTCCGGAGTTCTCATAAAAAATACATTTTCTAAATCACAGCCCTCTACAGGAGGTTTTACAGGGCTTGCGCCTACAGCAATTACCAGCTTATCATAGGAAAAATCTTTTGTTTCCCCGGTTTTTAAGTCAATAGCAGAAACTTTCTTCTGATTTGGCTCTACTTTGACTGCCTCCATTTCTGTCAGAACTTTTACCCCTGTTAATTTTTCGTATTTCAAAGGTGTATTTACAATGAGTTCTTCCTTGTTTTCAATAACATGGCCCACATAATATGGCAGCCCACATCCCGCATAAGAAATATTCCTGCCCTTATTCAGCACAGTTACTTCATTGGCCCGGTCTTCTCTCATCAGCTTTGCAGCAATTTTTGTTCCGGCAGCAACGCCGCCTAATACAAGTACCTTCATGTTTTTCCTCCTGTTTTCTGTGATTTTTCTTGCTGTCCTTATGTTATCACTTGTTATTTCCCATGTAAAATAGTAATATTTAATGTAAGGTATAGGAGTTAGCTTATACCAGACAAGGAGGGTCCACTTTATGGCTACTATCAGACAATTAGAAGCATTTATCGCAACTGCAGAATTTAAAAATATGAGTGAAGCTGCAAAGCATCTTTACATTTCCCAGCCTACCGTCAGCCAGATTATTTCCGAACTGGAAAAAGAATATGACACCAAACTTTTTGACCGTAATGCAAAAGAACTGGGTATCACTCCTGCGGGCTCCCTTCTCTTAGAAAGCGCCAGGGAAATCATTGCCATTCAGGAAAATCTCAAACAGACCATGAAAACCGTAAATTCTATTCGCCCTCTCCGTATAGGCGCAACGGTCACAGTAGGCACAAATATTATGGGAAAAATCGTGGAGCATATGAACACCGCATTTCCTGATATTGATATCTTCGTAACCGTTTCCAATACCAATCATATTGAACATATGCTTCTGCAAAACCAATTAGATATTGCCCTTGTAGAGGGAATTATAAACCATGACGCTCTTATCACACAGCCTGTATTTACAGACAAGCTCTGCATTATCTGTGGTTTTGAACACCCCTTTGCCACAAGAAAGCAGCTTCATGTATCTGATTTGCACAATCAGAACTTTATTCTCCGCGAAAAGGGAAGCGGCACCAGAGACATTTTTGAAGCCTTTATGAAAATGCAGCAGGTACCATACCAGGTACGCTGGGAAAGTACCAGCACCCCTGCTATTTTGGATGCAGTATCCAGAAATCTTGGACTTGGCTTTGTATCAGAACGCTGCGCAATAGAAAAAATCGCCGCAGGCCTCCTCTTCCAGTGCTCTGTACCAGAAGTGGATTCTGAGCGATTTTTCTATCTTTGCTACAATTATTCTCATCCTATGACAACACAGATGAAAGATTTCAGTGAATATATCTGTTCTCTGCCCAAAACATTTTGCTAATTTTATGGGAAGAACCGGCTGCATTTACTTTTCTTTTTCATAGTAGCAGTATCGGTTTTTCCCTTTTTGTTTACTGTGATACAGAGCCTCATCTGCCTGACGCAGAGTCTCCTGATAAGAAAATGTTTCTTGTTCCGCAATAGCAATCCCGGCGCTGCAGGTAATTGGGCAATCTTCCATCATCTGCAAGGTCTCATAGAACTGCTCCATGCGCCGATCCAGAACTTCTCTTTTCTTCACAGCTTTCATAAAGACAACAAATTCATCTCCTCCTAAACGCCCTATCACATCCTTGCGCCGAAAGCTGGACATTAACACATCCGTCAGCTTCCGAAGGACTTCATCCCCTTTTAAATGTCCATAGGTATCATTAATCTTCTTAAAATCATCCATATCCACCAATAACATGGTCCCAAAAGCATCTTTCTCCCCAAGCATGAAGCTATTCACTTCCTGCTCAAAACTTCTGCGGTTGAAAACGTTTGTCAGTGGATCTCTCATGGCAGCCATTTCCTGTTCCAGTTCCCGTTTTTTAGCGCTATCTATATTTTTCAGATAAAGCAGTGCATAAATCTTTCCTGTATCTCCTTCCTGAAAAACGTGCACCGTTAATTCCATCCAGCACAGTGTATAATTTTCCATGCTCTGAAAACAATATTTCCTGGTATAATTTCCTTCCCGATACTGTTTTTTCATATTCTCTATATCCAAATAGCTTCTGTATTCTTCCCTGTTTTCCGGTATTGCATTTTGTAAAATCCCACACTCCACAATTTTAGAAAAGGACTCTCTTTGGCAGCCTTTATCAGAAAAATATTCTTCCCAAAATCCTCCTGCCTTCATAAGGCATCCACTTTCCACATCTACTTCTGCATATGCCGCAGTTTCTGAAAGCATAGCCTGGTAAAAATTCTTTTCTTTTTTCGCTGTTCCCACAATGCAGCCATGGTTTGTATCAGTTCTGCTGTACCTTTCCTGATGCTTCTGAAGTTTTTCTGTAATCTTTTGCTTTGACATTGGCTTTCCAAAATAATATCCCTGTATACAATCCACTTTCATATCATATAAAAAATGATACTCTTCTTCCATCTCCACTCCTTCCTGATAAACAGCAATATCTGCTTCATGACAAATAGTTACCACAAAACTAATAAATGTGGCATCAAAATGACTTTTTAAAATATCCTTTACAAAGGTTTTGTCTATTTTCACAATATCAATGGGGGCATTTTTCAACACTCCAAGAGAGGAATAACCTGTTCCGAAATCATCGATTGCAATTCTTATTCCCTTTTCCCTGAGCTGGCTGAACTTTTTCCAAAAAGTATTCATATTTTTCACGGTATAGCTTTCTGTCAGTTCAAGAATCAGATTTTCAAAAGGGAACTTCTCTTCTTCAATCACTCTATACAAATCCTCCAGAAAAGAATCCTCTAAAAGCTGTAATGCAGAAATATTGACACTAACCGTAAAGTTTGGACGTAGTTCAATCCATTCTTTACTATCCTTTAGCGCCTTTTGTATCATCCACAATCCTGCATTGTAAATCATAGTGTTTTCTTCCATGATTGGTATAAATTCTCCGGGAGATATCAATCTTCCCTGTATATCTCTCCAGCGCATCAATGCTTCTACACCGACAATCTCTTTTGTTTTTGTATCTGCCTGAGGCTGATAATCCACATAAAAGCCTCTATAATTCCTGGATACATCTTCCCGTAACTGACGCACCAGACGAATAAATCTGGATTTATTTTCCAGGATTTCATCCGAAAAAAATAACAGTTGATTTTTCCCCTGTTTTTTGGCTTCCTGCAATGTAAATGCAGCGTATCGATACAATTCCTCTGCAGTTGTCCCATCCTTTGGATACATGGAACATCCGGCAGATACCTCTATGCTTAATTTTTTCTGCTGCCATTCCCTCATTCGCATAATGTGTTTCTGAATCACCCGGTATAAATACTCAGCCTGCAAGGTATCCCCGTTCTCCAGAATAATTCCCATACAGTCTTTTTCCATACGGTATAAGGTAGCATTATCCGGTAAAATAGCTTGTATAGCCTGACTGAGAATTTTCAAAACCTCATCTCCCAGTGAACGGTTATATAACTCATTAATCTGATGAAAATCATCAATGTCCAAAAGCATAACCGCCATCTGTTCCACCATTTCATCCCGAATATTCCGCTCCATGGCTTTCATAAACTCTGCATGGTTCAATAATTGTGTCAAAGGATCCACCTTATTTTGTTGTCCCAGAAGCTTCATAATCCCTGCGAAAAAAACAGGTTTTCCATATTCATCACGAATCAGCTGCCCTTTACATCGAATCCAGGCATACTCTCCGCTTCGTTTTCTGGCTCTGAATTCTATAGAATGATAATCTGCCTTATCTTCTCCGATTTCCATATTTGATTTATAAAAACGTTCCCAGTCTTCCGGGTGCACAATCTTCTTCCAGTGAGATAATGCGTCTCCTACAATCTCTCCCGGCAAATCAAACATCTCTACCTGAGCCGGAGGATAACGGAACAATCCGGTTTTCATGTCACAAAAATAAATGAAATCATCTGTACTATTTACCAAGGCTTCATAAAGAAATTTTGACGGATATTCCATCTCCCGTACTTCATGTGAATTAGAACGAAAAGGGTTCATTTTCACCGCATAGTTCTTCCTCTTTCTCAGCTTTTCACCGTACATTTTCTCATCTGCCTGGGCAATTAAGTCATTCACCTGCAGTGTATTGGATGCTGTTATATAAGTCGTTCCATAGCAAAAAGACATTCTATAGGATTTCTTCAGCTTCTTTTCCTCCTCTTCAAGCAGCTTTCTCCATTTTAGAATTCTTTTCGTTCCTTCGGCCTCTTTTAGATCCTGCATTACAATAATGAATTCATCTCCGCTTAAACGAAAAATAAAATCCTCTGCCCGTAAGGATTCCTTTACAATCTGAGCAGTACGCTGTAAAAAGAAGTCACCTTCCCCATACCCATAATTTTCATTAACGCCTTTGATATTATCAGTGTCCAGCAAAACAAGCAGATAGGTATGTCCACTGTCCTCCATATGCCTCAGACGTTCTTCTAACATTCCCTTTCCCTTCGTCCGGTTCCATACATTACACAGCTCGTCTTTTTCCAATCGGCTTCTTTCTTTTTTCTCTGCTATTAATTCCCTTACTTTGCAAAATTCACACGGTCCATCCTTCCCCTGCTGTAACATATCCCAGCAACATTTCCCTTCCGGACTCCAAATATTATCATCCAGTATCTTTTTCACTTTATCTTGCATGACCACAAGCCTCCTGCCCGGTTCTCACTTATTTCCTATACTCTGAGTATAACATATGCGCAAGTTTATCGTAATCTATATCTGGATTTTTCCCTGCAATTTCCACTAAAAAACGGAATGATTCGCAATTTCTGCAAATCATTCCGCAGCGTCCCGTGCGGGAATCGAACCAACATCTATGCCTTAGATAAGGCCTGTCTTCCAATTCTGCAATTTTAAGCAGCCATTTCGCACAGTTATCTCCACAAGTTGATGCATTGAAAATTTTATCTTTATTAAACTTAAAAAGGATTAACATTTTCACTCCGCCAGATAACCCCGTTGGCGGAATCTTTCCCAACACTGGACTGTCTATCACTCCACGATCCAAAACTGTTGACTTGTCTACATCCTGAATCATTTCTTTCACAAAAGGATCTACAATCCAACTGTCTTCATAATCATATTTAAAATAAGCCGATGTATTATATACAGCTTCTTTCATATCACCATAATAAATATTCAGCATAAAAATCCCTTCCTTTTCATCTATCAATATTCTACAATGACTGAGCAATTTCTGCTTTATCCTTCCAAGCTATATGCTATGCCTATAACGATACCACAAAGCATTGATTTCTTCAAATTTAATTCTTTATATGTATCAGTTATCTCAAATCTTTAGGCAAAAACAAAACAAAAAGTGGAAACCCCTGATACAAGGCATTTCCACATTCTCAAACGTTTCCTGCGGGAATCGAACCCACAACTAGCGCTTAGGAGAGCGAATAGGTAGTGTCAATTCCAGACAAGAACTATCATTATAAGCCCTTTAAAGTCACGGCTTTTTTCTACTTCCGAGTCAAATCAAGTCAATTCCTGTACCCCACATATATGCCTTAGATAAGACCTGTTTATTAGCAGAATATTTGCATCAGCTAATACTTGGGGAATACCTTCGTGTCACCACCATTATGAAAAATATGGCTACCATCGTTCAAGCATTCGAGAATGATAAACAATATGAAATTGAATTGATTTCTACATATATAATACCGTACTTTAGACTGGTTGTCTACGGTGTTTTGACTACTGATAATGTAAATTTTTTATGCCAACATTTTTCCTTCTAAATAGGAACATCGCAAGTAATCCGGATTCGTATAATATACATTAGAATTAAAATCAGAAATTTCATCCGTAATAAATGATGAAAAAATATCATCTTTCTGTTTGTCCGTCATGAATAGATTCACGCTTTTCAAATGTAACTCCCATGATATATTACTTGTAGTGACATCCAAAACATTAGTAAAGTTATATTTTTCAGGCATTTACCTGATCTAAACATACTCTCCTGCAATATCAACATATTCCAACATATTATGAACAATATCACCTGTATTGAGAATTTCTATTTCAAAATCTTCTTCTCCAAAATCCATAATATGTCTTAAATTTATTGTCAAGTCTTTTGATTTACCTATAGAAAGAATCCATTTTGCACAATCATCTCCACATACAGACGCATTAAACACTTTTCCAGATTGGTCAAATGCCATCAGCATCAATGTCTTTACAGAACCTGACAGTTCTTTTGTGGAAATCGTTCCTAATACTGGACTTTGTATCAGATGAGAACTTATCACTTCTGACTTATCTACAGCTTTAATTATTCTGATTGATAATTCGTTTGTAATCCATTCATCCTCATATCGATTATCGAAATAAGTCGGAGGATGATAAATCGCATTCTCCATATTTCCTAAATATATTTTTAACATAGTGATCTCCTGCTACTTATAGTCCATGCATATTCTCCAAGCTACTCATTTGTCCCATATATCCGATATAATTCATGGTAACTTTGCTTCAATGTTCCATACTTCCCGGATGTCCGGATCCCATAAATTTCTTCCACACTATATGGTAAAGCTGGCAAGGATTCTCTCGTTACAATCACATAATAATTATCTGTTTTCTGAATTTCTCTAGCAAACTCCTCAGTCTTGATAAAATCATTTCCCTCATCAATAAATACGATACTGTCCGTAATCTCCGCCAGTTGTCCTTTCCACAAAGCACCTTCCAGCACATAACATTTCTTATCGCATGTCAAATCTACCGGACTTCCTGTTGGATTGTTCACATATTCCTGAATTATATCTACAAGAGTAGTTTTTCCCGTAGCGCTGTCCCCGCGAATGATCGTTAAATTTTTCCGAATTTCAAAATCATATTTTAAGCGTTTTGTTGATACAATAACTCTATGTTTCCCTCTCATCGTACCACCCCTCCATTAGACAAATTCTCCTGCAATCGGTACCAGTTCTTTCATAGAATGAACAATTTCATTAGTATTCAAAATACGAATTTCAAAAGGTTCCTTACCGAAATCCATCAGATGCCTCAGATTTACAGTCCTGTCTTCCGATTCTGCAATTTTAAGCAGCCATTTCGCACAGTTATCTCCACAGGTTGATACGTTGAAAATTTTATCTTTATTAAACTTAAAAAGGATTAACGTTTTTACTCCTCCGGATAACCCGGTTGGCGGAATCTTTCCTAAAACCGGACTATCTATTACTCCACTATCCAAAACTGTTGACTTATCTACATCTTGAATCATTTCTTTCACAAAAGGATCTACAATCCAACTATCTTCATAATCATATTTAAAATAAGCCGATGTATTATATACAGCTTCTTTCATATCACCATAATAAATATTCAGCATTAAAATCCCTTCCTTTTTTTCGTATATTGTGATTTTCATTAAGACTTTTCGGGCATTTACCTGATTTAAACATACTCTCCAGCAATATCAACATATTCCAACATATTATGAATAATATCACCTCTATTGGGGAAGGTTCTCATTTTCCATAGCATCTTTCCGTACATAGAACGTTCCCCTCCCTGAACCGCACTTTACAATTATCTCTTCTTTTGTAAGCTTATTCAATGCATTTAAAACAGCTGATCGACTACCAATCGGGCATGCTGCGATAACCTCCGCACCAGTAAATTTACCTATTTTTTCAGTTACATAATTTTTAACAACATCATATACCGTACTTCTATTTTTTTCTGACATCAATCCAACTCGCTCTTCAAATTCTTTGTAACAAGCGAGAATTACCTGAAGCATATACTTAATAAAAGGAGTTGGATCATTCTCTTCCTCGTGCCATCCATAATCAATTCGTTCCAATACATCGTAATACGCATCTTTGGTTTTTTCAATCTGCTTCTCTATACTGATATACTTTCCAACTTCATATCCATTTTGATACAGAAGCAATAAAGTCAGTAATCTGCTCATTCTTCCGTTTCCATCATTGAATGGATGGATACAAAGGAAGTCAGAAATAAATGTTGGAATTAAAATCAA
This sequence comes from Bacillota bacterium, assembly GCA_902363515.1. Taxonomy (GTDB): domain Bacteria; phylum Bacillota; class Clostridia; order Lachnospirales; family Lachnospiraceae; genus Blautia. The sequence continues at coordinate 157,369 of CABJAN010000003.1, forward strand.
CGGATCAACCGTTTCCATTGCCAATGTTCTTCTATAACTTTCACAAATTGCCTCTATTGCCTGTTCCGTTTCATACGGTGACAACGGAATAAATCTTGTTACTACTGTTCCATCAGCCTTTGTCTCATTGATATAATTCTGTGTATTCTTAAATTGACCTCCATAGGAAAGACCTGCATGTTTTAACAAATCACGATGTAATTGTAAAATATATGCTGTTCTAATTGGTATGAAATCATGACTCTCATGAATGGTATTAAGTACATCACGATATCCAACAATTTCACTTTCATCTCGTGATTTAGGTGTTGTTTTCTCATTCATAAGCTGTTTAATACGTGTACTTGTTGTAACAATACCTTCTATTTTATTTGATGCCTCTGTACTCTGTACACGTGCAATTTCTATCAAACGCTCCAGTTCAACCGGCTTCTGCCTTGTAAATAATTCCTGACGCCCTTTACATTCATGAATTTTTGCAATATATGACACGACTTCTCCATCCCACAATCTATCTGCTAATTTCATATAATCAAACTTTCTCACCTCTACACCTACCTTCCTTAGGTTTATCATCCATTCCTTTGTTCTTTCGTCCATATTATACCCCATTTTGGATGAAACTTTCAATAGTTGGATAAAAACTGCTGTTTTATATTTTAACTTGCTGAAAATTCTGCACATCGAATTTTCCACTAAAATTTCACTATTTTTCATTACTTCATCGCCTTTGCCAACGAAGCCAATAGTGCTTTCATTTCCGGATTTGCCAATACTTTTGCAAGCAGCTCTGCATCCACATCATCCGGCACATCTACTGTCTGAGTTGTGGTTTCCTCTCGCATCTTTGGATCCAGGTTTTTCTTCTCATAGAACGCTTCCTCGAATAATTCTGCATTTCGTCTTCGATCCTCATCAATAATATGGGAATACACATCTGTTACCATATCCACTTGTGAATGCCCGGAATCCCCTTGAACCGCTTTGATATCTCCGCCATTCAGTTTTAATTTATATGTCACGCTGCTATGTCTCAAACTATGAAAGACAACCGGCGGAAGATTATATTCTTCGATCAGTTTATTTAATTGTCCCCGGATTGCTCCGGTACCAATGGGATTTCCAAATGTCGTTGCCATCACCAAATTATAATCTATATATTCCTCACCTAAGACTTCTTTTACTTCGTCCTGCTCCGCTTTCCACTCAACCAACATATTAGCAACGCTTTTGGGAAGAAATACCTTACGGATACTGCTTTCTGTTTTTGGTGTTTTTAAAATCTGAACAGTTTTGTTGGTTTTATGTTGCGAAGGAAATACCAGCAACACATCTTTCCCTTCCAGATTTTTCAGAGTTTCCTTTGTTACCCGTTGTGTTTCTTTATTGATATAAACGTATGCACGATTCTCTTCGATTGCTTCCGGAGAAATATCTACACAATCCCAGGTCAAACCAAGCACTTCCCCTAATCGTAGGGAACAGGAAAATGACAGATTGATTGCCAGCTTCAGCCGTTCGTCTTCACAGACATCCATTGCATACATCAAGGTTTCTGCTGTCCAGATTTCCCGTTTCTGTGATTTATGTTTCGGCACCGTTGCATAGGTGCACGGATTTTTTTCTATCATCTCCCATTTGATTGCCTGCTCAAAACAATTACGGAGCAGCTTGTGGATTTCTCTGACAGTACTCGCAGAAACAAATTCATTTTTCTTATTCCCCTTCACCGGATTTCCGACTGCTTTTGTCTGTAGCAATCCCTGATAATATTTTTCCATAAAGCGGGTGTTAATCTCCGAAAGTTTCACAGAGCCAACCATAGGCTCAATATAATTTCTGATCAGCCCTACATTCCCTTCATAAGTGGATAATGCCCATTTTTCTTTTCCATACAAAGAAACGTATTCCGTGAGCAGATCCGACAATGTATTGCACTTTCTCACAACAAGTGCGCCCATTTCCTGTTTATATTCGATTTCTCTTTTTCGCTTCTTTGCTTCTGCTTTTGTATCATATGTTTCCCACTTCTGTCTCCGTTTACCGGAATCATCCTTATAGTTATAGATCACATTAAATTTTCCGTTTCGTTCTCTGATCGATGCCATGCTAATTCCCTTTCCTTTCTTCCAACCAAGCTTCAAATTCATCTCTTTTTACTCTGGATATGTTTCCAATCTTCACTGCTGAAAATTTCCCATCATCCATCCATTTGTAAATCATCCCTCTACTGACCTTTGCAAGAAACGCTGCCTCATCAAATGTCAGATAACTCAGATTTCCATTCTTACTACGATCTCCGGTTTTGGCTAATTTCTTTCGCCTGTAATTTGCCAAACTAAAATTTTGTTCCATTGACAACTCTTCATAATCGTTGGCCGGATCCAATTTATAATGATCTTGTCCATCTAAAAATTTCTGAAAGCTCTCTTTTGTAATTCTTTTCTTCTCTGCAATTTCAATCGTTTCAAAAAAATGGCTGTATTTAGAATTCTTCAAAATCTCATATACCTGACGTCTTGGAATTCCCAGAAGCCTTGCCATTTCTGGCATGGTAATTGTTGCTCCTTCCAGCTCCTTGTCCTTTTCCCTGTCTTTCTGTGTGCGATATTTCGATTGCTTCTCATACCATTCCTGAAAAGATTTTTTCGGAATCCTGATCCAGTAATCAACAGTAACTGTTTTTATACCGTCACGTCTAATCAGATCATAAACCGTAGTTTCACTAATCCCCAACATCTTGGCAACTTCTGATATGGAATAAGACCATTTTTTTAGGTTTTTCCCCGGTTCTTCCCCGTTCACTTTATGATACTTCACCTGGTTTGCATACCATTTCTCAAAGCTCGCAATATTCACTCGCATCTGTCCTGCGATTTCTCTGCATTCAAAATAATTTTTCTGAACCAGCCAGTATCTGCCTGTCTTCTTTAGTCCCAAAAGATTTCCAATCTCTGGAACTGTCATCCAGGTTTTTTCCTTTGGAGGAAGTCGTTTGTATTTACTGTTCTCCTCTATTTCTGAAAGCACTTCTTCAAACGAAGTTTCTTCTATAACAACTTGATTCATCTGATCAACTCTCCTTTCTTTTCTGCATCATACATCATTTTCAAATAAAAAATTAGGATGTCGATTGCGACTTTTTCTCTCAACCAACATCCCAGATTTTTTACTCCGGCTGTTTATCAAGCCAGTCATCAAAACTCTTTTTTGAAATTCTATACTTTCCTCCATCCAACTGGATCCATCGGAACTCTTTTTTCTTTAATAATGCATAGACTGTCGGGCGGCTTACATCTAAAATTTCCTGAATCTCTTTTACGGTATAACATCTTTTTTCTGACATATAAAAAACCCTCTTTCTTCTTTCATACATATAGGAAGGAAAAAGATCCTTCTATATAACGAAAGGAAAAAGAGGATTTTTACAGGGTGACTAAAAAAATTTATAATCCATTTCTATAAATCTCATTTATAACAGCCTGCGACTGCTCCATTTCTTTTTTCTTTATGATTTCTTCCCGGTCACTTAGGATTGCAATCATTTCATCTATCACATCTTCCAATCTGGGCTCTGTGTAACGATACAAGTATCCCAACATCCTGGTCGCTGTATAATCTGTATTCAGATTCTTATAGGCTATTTCTGCACAAAGTTCTTTCGGATATCCTTTGGTAAGTAAAACCTTATATAATTCATCTGTTCTTTCCGTTCCCATAAAGTATCACTCCTGTAAATTTCTCTCGGCTTAAATCAGTATGCCCTCCAAATGATCCAGCTCATGCTGACAAATCTGTGCAGTCCAACCATCAAGTTTCAATTTCTGTTTCTTCCAATTCATATCCAGATATTCAACTTCTATCATCTGATATCTCGTTGTCTTACGCACTCCTGTAAGAGATAAGCATCCTTCTTCAGTTTCATAAGGTGATTCTTTTCTTACCAATACAGGATTAAACATTACCACATCTACGAATCCCATATTTACAATAATGACACTTTTTTTCACACCGATCATATTCGCTGCCATTCCAACACATCCCTCACGGTTCGCAGCTAACGTATCCATTAAATCTTTTCCAACTTGAAGATCGGCTTTTGTTGCCGGTTCAGATTTTTGTCCCAGAAAAAATATATCTTTCATAATTGGTTTTACCATTTTCTTCATACCTCTATTCTCAAAATCGTTTTTTTTGCTTTGTTCTGAATTGTAGTATAGCAGTTTTTTTACTTTTTTTCTATCTCACCCTGTATTTTCTGCCCTGAGCCTTTCGTTATATGAGAGGGTTAATCTTTCAAGAGCAAGATCCACTCAGTAATACGGTATCGCCATTTTGGCTTTCCTATTACTTTGAGTTTTATCTTGATGTGGATTTCGCTCCCCATACCCTCGATACTGACATTTGCAAAATGTCAGATTGGCTTCCACATAAAATGTGTACGCAACACCAGAAGTATCAGAAGGGACAGCTGATATTTCTTGTGGAGTGCCATAAAGTTGGAAGTGCCAAATTAAGAAAGGAGGAACATGGCACCGAAGAAAAAAAGAAATGAAATGAAACACTCTAATATCATCTGTTTAAGATTAAGTGACATTGAATTAGAGTTAGTCAATCATGCCGCTTCTCAGGCAAAATTATCACGTTCTGATTATCTGAGAAACCTGATTTTAGATCACAAAATGGCCATACACTATGAGGTTGTCATTGAAAGCAAAACAGTAAAAATGCTCTTAGCAGAGTATGGAAAAATCGGCTCTAATCTTAATCAGATTGCAAAGTATTTTAACACTGGAGGAGCGTACTCTAAATCTGTAGCAAATGAAATCCAGCAATGCCTTTACGATCTCTATAGATTAAAAAAAGAACTGCTAAAAGTAATAGGTGATTATCATGGCAATAGTGAAACATATTAAAAGTCGAAATGCAAACTATTCAGATGCTCTGGATTATCTCATCTTTCAACATGATGAATCAACCGGAAAAATGATTCTTGATGAATTTAATCGACCACTGCGAAGAGATGAATTATACATGGATGGTCTCAACTGTAATCCCGATACTTTTGATGTTGAATGCTATGAATGTAATGAACATTTTAAAAAGAACCGAAGCAAATCCGAAATCAAAAGTCATCACTATATCATCAGTTATGATCCTGCCGATGCTATTGAATGTGATCTGACGGGAGAAAAAGCACAGGCTCTATCTTTAGAACTTGCAAAGAAAATTTTTCCAGGATATCAGGCTCTTATCGTGACACATACCGATGGTCACAATGGATCCGGCAATATCCATACGCACATTGTTATCAATAGTGTTCGTAAAAACACAGTAAAAAGAGAATCTTATATGACGCAGCCTCACGATCATGAAGCCGGATACAAGCACCGATCCACAAATAAATTTCTGGATTATTTCAAAAAGGAAATTATGGATATGTGCATCCAAGAGGGACTTCATCAAATCGATCTTCTCTCTCCGGCTGAAACTAAAGTGCCACAAGCAGAATATATGGCTCAAAAATCCGGACAGAAAAAATTAGAAGAGACAAATAAAAAAATCATTGCCGATGGATTGAAACCAACAGCCACAACATTTCAAACACAGAAGCAGGAACTCAGAAATGCCATTGAAGAATGCAGCTCGCATTCCAAAAACTTTCAGGAATTCCAATCTCTGCTTTTTGAAAAATATCAGATTTCCGTTATTGAAGAGAGGGGAAGATATCGTTATCTCCATCCGGATCGGGACAAACGGATTACAGAGAAGGCTTTAGGAACTCAATACGGCAAAGAACATTTAGAACAGCTCTTCTTACGAAAAAATCCGATAACCATTCTTTATGTCAGATCTCATTTACGGTTGGTGGTAGATCTTCAGAAAAATGTGAAAGCAATGCAAAGTCCCGGATATGCTCATCGGGTAAAAATATCCAATCTTCAGGAAATGGCAAATACCATTATCTATGTGCAAGAACATGGATACAATACCCAAACCGAATTAAAAAGTGCCTTTTCCGAATCTCAAAAACAGTTAGATCAGGCAACAGATCAGCTTATGGAAATGAATGCAGATTTGAAAAGCATCAACCGGCAGATTCATTACACCGGACAATATTTTGCACAGAAAGCAATCTATACCGAATTTTTAAAAGCGAAAAACAAAGGCAGATTCCGAAAGGAACACACCGCTGAAATTCAAGCATATGAAGAAGCCCGTGACTGGCTGAAATCTTTTTATCCAGATGGAAAGATGCTTCCTATCAAAACATTGAAGGAACAAAAAGCCAGCTTGCAGGAACAGATCGACCAGCAAAAATCATCCATCCGATCTCTAAAGGATCTGACACAAGATTTAAGAACCGTAGACAAAAATGTGGAAGCAATTCTCCACAACCAGGTTCCCAAAAAACAAAAGACACGGGAACCCGAATTATAAATCATTTTACGAAGGAGGAATTACAATATGACACAAAATGAATTTAATGTTGTCCTTGAACAACAATATCGAAAATGTGCCGATGTACTGGTACACAAGAAAAAAGAATACACCGGAGACCGCATTGATCGCCTGAGTGCATTTAAAATTGCTGCCTCATTACAGGGATGCACACCTAAGACTGCTCTGGCCGGAATGATGTCGAAGCATGTCGTATCTCTCTATGATATGTGTTACTCTTCGTTGCTCCAATTTGAGTTAGAACAATGGGATGAGAAGATCACAGACTGCATCAACTATCTCATTCTGCTGAAAGCATTGATAAAGGAGGAACAAGCCTATGGATCACATTGAGACAAAGATTTTAAATAGTTATACCATTCAGGAAGCAGCTCAAAACATGGTATTCGCAGCAAGGCTTACCCAACAGGGGCATTCCATTCAAAACATGGATGATCTTATGGCTCTTTATCAGAAATCTTTTACGGATAAAACTGTAGACCGGATTGCCAGTCTTCCCCATCCAACCGTACAGAAATTTACTGTGATCACCGTTGCGATTGTAGGAGCAAGCAGACGTTTTCTTGCACAGATCACTCGTCATCAGAATGAAGTAAAATTCATGAGTGCATCTCTGCAATATAGCAACTATTCAGAAAAAGCTGCATTTGTGATCCCATATGAAATCCTTTTTTCCGAACAGAGATACATTGATCTCTATCTGCAAAGCTGCTTATCGGATCTCAGATGTTATCAGGAATTGTGTTCTGTGGGATTTCATCATGATTCTGCCGGCTATGCCCTCCCCCATGCTTTAAGAAATATTCTGATCATCTGTGCTACACCTTATGAGTGGAAACATATGATCAGTCAGCGTATCTGCAGAAGAAATACCGACGAAACAAGAATTGTAATGTTGGACATCTGGCAGAAACTATATGAATTCGATCCGGTGTTATTTTCACCGAAGCTGACCGGTCCTTTCTGCCAAAGGGGATGTTGTGAAGAAGGTGCTATGTCCTGTGGAATCCCCATCCCAAAAGACTGGTCTCCATTAGAAATAATGAAAGCAGATTATCCTCTGCTCGTAGAAGGGAGGGAAGCTGTTTATGAAAATTAAATTGATCGACTTTGGGTTAGAGAAAGATCATTATCCCTTCCGACCTCATGAAAACGATGCCGGCGCCGATGTGTATATGCCTTATGACTGCACATTAAAGCCAGGAGAGATTGCAAGAATTCCCTTAGGATTTGGGCTCATGATTCCGGATGGATATGCCGGTTATGTCTTTCCAAGAAGCAGCATGGCTGCAAAAGGATTGGTCTGCGAACTTCCGCCTATTGATTCCGGATATCGTGGCGAAATTCATGCCATTATCAGCAATGTTAGTTCAGAATCCCAAATACTCAGCAAAGATACCCGTGTAGGGCAACTGGTTATCACTCCCGTTCTAATTGCCGACTTTGTTCTGGATCTCGGAGAAGCAAGAGATATTGGTGCTTTCGGAAGTACCGGGGAATAAAGATCATAAAACCAGAGGTGCCGAATGATATATCATTTGACACCTCGCACAATCAAAATAACTTACAGAAAGGATTTTCTATTATGATTACGTTTGGAAGAAAATTAAAACATTTGAGACAGAAAAATCATCTCACACAAAAAGAACTAGGTATTGCACTTGGCTTTCCGGAAGATTCTGCTGATGTCAGAATTGCACAATATGAAGCAGATGCAAGAAAGCCTCGTGATGAAATCCTTGCTAAAATGGCTAAAATACTTTACGTACCAATCGATGTCCTCACCGTTCCAGTATTATCTGAACCAAGAGAATATGATGCTGCGTCCTTCTGGATGCATGAACTTTCTGCAGAATTATAATTTTTTTAATAAAATAAAAAAAGCAGGAAATCTTTAGATATGCTCTCTTCGTGATGACAGTTTATTATTTTACTGTCTCTCATAAAGGGAGCATATCATTTCAGATTTCCTGCTTAGCAAAGCTGTGAAGATTTAATTGTGATTGGGTTGCCAGTTATACAAACTGCAATTTGAAAACCACATTTTTATAAGTGGTTATTAACCCTCACAGGGTTTTAATAAAATCCTCCGAAAGCCTTGAAAATAAAGGGTTTATCGCAAAATGCTCACCTTAACTTATTATACGATTTCACTTACGTTTATTCTTCCCTTGGAAGCTGATAAGGGCAAACACAAGGGCAAGAAAATCTGATAACAAGATATAAGAGAATGTGGCAATCGGAGAACTGTGACGTATGTGCGAATATATTATACTGGAGGATTTATTATATGGACAAGTACATTTTTGATGAAAGCAACGGTTTATGGTATGAATTGCAGGGAGATTATTATATCCCTTGTCTGATACTTTCCGAAGAAGAAACACAGCCTATCGGTTTGTGGGGACAGCGCCACAAGCAGTATCTAAAGGAGCATAAGCAGTTCCTCTATACCACAATGCTGATTGAGGGTACACTAAACTCCTACCTTGCAGATATTGACAGACAGGCACAGGAGCGTTTGCTCCTGCTGACAAAGCAAATTGCAGAGCAGGAAAATGTGACCGAGAAACTGAAAGCAGATAATGCTATGCTGTGGGTACAGAAAATGAATGAAATTCAGTCCAGAGTTAGAGAAATCATTTACAGCGAGATTATCTACGCATAACAGAATGAGTGATTGGGGCGGTAAGCCAGCTTTTGGCTTACTGCCCTTGTCTGCTCATAAGCAAAATAAAGAAATACCGTCAATGGCAGTGCTTGCACTGTTCATCGAGACCATTGACGGTATTGCGTATTTTGCTATCGCTGTCCGTGGCTTTTTTCAATTTTAAACGTTGCTTAAAACAACTTATTGTGTTAAAATATATGCTGATACAAATAAGAGTTTAGGAGGAACCGAAACTATGACAGCCTCAATGCGTTTAAGATAAGCTGGCAATAAAAAAAGCAGAATCTATCCCCGATGATAGGCTTTTTTGTTGTGCTTATTTATACGATATTGAGCATTCATTAGTTACGGTGAGATATAAGTTATTTAACTATACCTTTATTTAACTATGTCTTTAATATGAATGTTTCCAAATTGTATGTATGCAGACCAAAAGCCACATTGTGGATTTTGGCCTGCATTTTTTATTGCCTAGAATGCTGTTCAAAATAGAAATTCAAGCAAAATAATATGCAGGAGATAATATAAATGGAAAAATACAACAATTGGAAACTTAAGTTTTATACAATATGGGCAGGGCAGGCAGTATCATTAATCACTAGTGCCATCCTGCAAATGGCGATCATTTTTTACCTTACAGAGAAAACAGGATCTGCGATAGTCTTGTCTATGGCTTCACTAGTAGGTTTTTTACCCTATGCGGTCTTTGGACCAGCTATTGGTGTATTAGTGGATCGTCATGATAGGAAGAAGATAATGATTGGTGCTGATTTAATTATCGCAGCAGCTGGGGCAGTGCTTGCTATTGTTGCATTGTATATGGAGCTACCTATCTGGATGGTTATGGTAGTATTGTTTATCCGTAGCATTGGAACGGCTTTTCACACCCCGGCTCTCAATGCGGTTACGCCACTTTTAGTACCAGAAGAACAGCTTACGAAATGTGCAGGCTATAGTCAGTCTTTGCAGTCTATAAGCTATATTGTTAGTCCGGCGGTTGCAGCACTCTTATACTCCGTTTGGGAACTAAATGCTATTATTGCCATCGATGTATTGGGTGCTGTGATTGCATCTATTACGGTAGCAATTGTACGTATTCCTAAGCTGGGTGATCAAGTGCAAAGTTTGAAACCAAATTTCATACGAGAAATGAAAGAAGGAATGGCTGTACTACGGCAAAATAAAGGATTATTTGCTTTATTACTCGTTGGAACATTATATATGTTTGTTTATATGCCCATAAATGCTTTATATCCTTTAATCACTATGGAATATTTTAATGGTACACCGATGTATATTTCTATTACGGAGATTGCTTATGCCTCTGGTATGTTGATAGGGGGTCTATTATTAGGGTTATTTGGGAATTACCAAAAGCGAATCTTATTAATAACGGCATCCATTTTTATGATGGGGATAAGCTTAACCATTTCAGGATTACTTCCCCAAAGTGGATTTTTCATATTTGTAGTCTGCTGTGCAATAATGGGGCTTTCGGTTCCGTTTTACAGCGGTGTGCAAACAGCTCTTTTTCAGGAGAAAATTAAGCCTGAATATTTAGGACGTGTATTTTCTTTAACTGGAAGTATCATGTCTCTTGCTATGCCAATTGGGTTAATTCTTTCTGGATTCTTTGCTGATAGAATCGGTGTAAATCATTGGTTTTTACTATCAGGTATTTTAATTATTTGCATTGCAATAGTTTGCCCAATGATAACTGAGATTAGAAAATTTGATTTAAAATAAACAATATTGGAGGGATATTTATGTATCTTATTTTCATGTAATTCTTCCTGCTTAAATCGCAGGGTTTTCCCTGCGTACAAGCAAATGAAAACATGCGATTATAGACAGGAGGAAAATGTTATGGAATTGATATTAAAAGCAAAAGACATTCGTGTGGAATTTAAAGGACGCGATGTTTTAGATATAGATAATTTAGAAGTATATGATTATGACCGTATTGGTTTAGTAGGAGCAAATGGTGCAGGAAAAAGCACTTTATTCAAGGTGCTTTTAGGCGAATTAACTCCTCTAGGATGTAAAATGAATCGTCTGGGTGAACTTGCCTATATCCCTCAGTTGGACGAAGTAACCTTGCAGGAGGAAAAAGATTTTGCACTTGTAGGCAAGCTTGGTGTTAAGCAATTAGATATACAAACCTTGAGCGGCGGTGAAGAAACAAGGCTTAAAATAGCACAAGCTTTATCGGCACAGGTTCATGGTATTTTAGCGGATGAACCTACGAGTCATTTAGACCGTGAAGGAATTGATTTTCTAGTCGGACAGCTAAAATATTTTACAGGTGCACTGTTAGTTATTAGCCATGACCGCTATTTTCTTGATGAGGTAGTAGATAAAATATGGGAACTGAAAGATGGCAAAATCACTGAGTATTGGGGAAACTATTCTGATTATCTTCGTCAGAAAGAGGAAGAACGCAAGAACCAGGTTGCAGAATACGAGCAATTTGTTACCGAACGTGCCCGATTGGAAAGGGCTGCGGAGGAAAAGCGAAAACAGGCTCGTAAAATAGAACAGAAGGCAAAAGGTGCTTCAAAGAAAAAAAGTACGGAACGTGGAGGGCGTTTGGCTCATCAGAAATCAATGGGAAGTAAGGAAAAAAAGATGCATAATGCCGCTAAATCTCTAGAGCATCGGATTGCGGCCTTAGGAAATGTAGAAGCTCCGGAAGACATTCGCAGAATTCGTTTCAGGCAAAGTAAAGCATTGGAGCTCCATAATCCATATCCTATTGTCGGTACGGATATTACTAAAATATTTGGAGATAAGGTATTGTTTGAAGATGCATCTTTTCAAATTCCGCTTGGAGCAAAAGTGGCTCTAACTGGTGGGAATGGAACAGGAAAAACAACTTTAATCCAAATGATCTTAAACTATGAAGATGGAATTTCTATTTCACCTAAGGCAAAAATAGGATACTTTGCACAAAATGGTTACAAGTACAACAGTAATCAGAAAGTCCTGGAGTTTATGAAGGAGGATTGTGATTACAATGTTTCAGAAATTCGTTCCGTGCTTGCATCCATGGGGTTTAAACAGAACGATATTGGAAAAAGCTTATCTATTTTAAGCGGTGGTGAAATTATGAAATTATTGCTAGCTAAAATGCTTATGGGTAGATATAACATCCTACTAATGGATGAACCGAGCAACTTCCTTGACATACCAAGCCTGGAGGCCTTGGAAATACTAATGAAGGAATATGCAGGAACGATCATGTTTATCACCCATGACAAACGGTTACTTGAAAATGTGGCTGATGTAATTTATGAAATTAAAGATAAGAAATTAAACTTAGTCCGATAATTATTTTACTTTTCGTATTTGACAGATCGTAAGTAGGCCGTGAAAGAGGTTATTGATTTTAACTAAACGTTAAGTAGGTTAGACCTCTAATCAGAAAAAATAAGGCCTTCAAGATGAATTTTGAAGGCCCCCTTTCCATAGAAATATACGTAAAGCATAAGGAACACATGGCAAAAAAGGCGTTTCTCAGCATGGGATATAGCTTTTGATATTGAAAGGAGTGATTCAGTATGATAGATAATATTATTCAATCAGTGACAGAAAAATTATCCTCTTTGCCTTATATAGAAGGCATCGTATTAGGGGGTTCCCGTGCAAGAGGCACCCATACAGAGGATTCTGATATAGATATCGGAATCTATTACAAATCAGAATCATTTGACATTACAGCGATTAATCAAATTGCTACAGAGTTGGATGATGAGAATAGAAATAACCTGGTTGTACCTCCCGGAGCGTGGGGTGATTGGATTAATGGCGGCGGATGGTTAGTTATAAATGGGTATCATGTTGACTTGATTTTACGTGATATAAAACGGGTGGAACAAATAATCAAAGATACGGAGCAAGGAATTGTTACTGCCAATTATCAGACTGGGCATCCCCATGGTTATATAAGTGCTATGTATCGTGGAGAATTGGCGATCAGCAAGATACAATATGCTAAAAATGAAAGCTTATGCGAATTAAAAAATCAGGCGGAAATTTACCCTGGTGCTCTAAAGAAGAGCTTGATAAACTTTTTTTATTTGAAGCAGAGTTCTCTTTAATGTTTGTAAAAGCAAATGCGGGAGCAGAGGATAAATATTATATTGCAGGCCATGTTTTTCGTATTATTTCATGCTTAAATCAAGTACTATTTGCATGCAATAATGCTTATTGCATTAACGAAAAGAAAGCTATAAAACTGCTTGAAACTTTTGAATATAAACCTGAAAAATATGCCGAAAGGGTTAATCATATTTTTGAAGTACTCAGTCTTTCACTTTTTGAATGCTACGATATGACCGAGAAGCTTTATAAAGAAGTGAAAAAAATTGCAACGGAGATAAATAACTTTTTAAACGAGGGGGAATTCAGATGAAAGAAAACAAATATGATGATAATATATTTTTTCAAAAATACAGTCAAATGAGTCGCTCACAGCAGGGACTAGCCGGTGCAGGAGAATGGGAAACATTGAGAAAGCTGCTGCCGGATTTTAAAGATAAGCGTGTGCTTGATTTAGGATGCGGCTATGGATGGCACTGTATTTATGCGATGGAACACGGAGCGTCTTCTGTTGTAGGTGTTGATATTTCTCATAAAATGCTCGAGGTAGCCAAAGAAAAAACACATTTTCCACAGGTTGAATATAAATGCTGTGCTATAGAAGATGTGGAATTCCCAGAGGAGAGTTTTGATGTAATATTAAGTTCACTTGCGTTTCACTATGTAGCAGATTATGAGATTTTAGTAAAAAAGATATATAGAATACTGAAGTCTGGTGGTAAGCTAGTTTTTACGGTTGAACATCCTGTTTTTACTGCCTATGGAACACAAGACTGGCATTATAACGAAAAAGGAAAAATACTGCATTTTCCGGTGGATAATTATTATTATGAGGGCAAACGGACAGCTGTGTTTTTGGGAGAAAAGGTTACAAAATATCATAGAACACTGACCACATATCTAAATACACTGCTTTCAAATGGTTTTATAATAAATCATATTGTGGAGCCGCAGCCGCCGGAAAACATGATGGATATTCCGGGGATGCAGGATGAAATGCGCCGTCCCATGATGCTGATTGTATCGGCGAACAAAAAAGTGGATAGATAGAACTAAAACACCTATAAGGTATAAATGGAGGTAATTTATGTTTAAAGAAAAAATTATTATAGAGATGAAAGAAGTATTCAAAGAAATTCCTTTTGGCATAGAGCATACTCTCAAAGTTTTGAAAAATGCAGAAGATATAATGAAAGGAGAAAATATCGGAGAGGAAGAAAAAGAATTCATCAGTATTATTGCTATACTACATGATATTGGTGCGGTTGAAGCACAAAAAAAATACGGTTCTATTGATGGTGTCTATCAAGAAAAGGAAGGACCAGAAGTAGCGAAAGAAATATTAAAAAAGGTAGGCTATAACAAAAATATTGATAGAATATGCTTTATAATAGGCAACCATCATACTCCATCTAAAATTGATGGACTTGATTTTCAAATACAATGGGAAGCTGATTTGCTTGAAAATTTAACGGTTATGGATAAAGAAAAAGAACAGGAAAAGATAAAAAAGTGTATAGATGAAAACTTTAAAACAACCGCTACAACGCTTTCCATCTTTCATACGAGCGTCAAATACAGCCTTGATTTTGTTGCTTGTGTCTTTTGCATACCACTCATTCATAATATTCAAGAACGGAGCAAAGTCATTATCCGAAGCATTATCACTATCAATACTGTTGTTTATTGCAAGGAAACGAACATCTTTCTGTGGAAATAAAACTTCCGTATAAAAGCCAACTTGCAGATAATTTCGCCCTAATCGGCTCATATCTTTAACAATGATTGTTGCGACATTGCCTGCTTCTACTTCCTTAATCAACGCTTGAAAGCCGGGGCGATTGAAATTCACACCCGAAAAACCATCATCCGTAAAATGTCGAATGTTACCGAACCCATTTCTACGGGCATAATCTTCCAAGTATTTCTTTTGATTGATAATTGAATTTGACTCGCCAGTAAGGTCATCATCCCTTGATAAACGCTCATAAAGTGCAGTAATTTTTGAAGTCCTTGACATTCTCTTAACCTCCTTTCGTTATGTATTCTTGCAATTTAAAAAGGACGATGTTTATCGTCCTGTTAAAGTATAGCCCTCTGGTACAAATTTTACTATACTTATTGTCGTTTCAAAAACATATGTCCAAACTACTTTCTTACTAAAAAAAAGCCTAGAAGAGACATTTTCTCTTCTAAGCCTTATTACTTTATCACAGAATACTTTTTGCTTTCATTTTTCCTCATGGTCATGAGGCTTTTTTTGTTTAAATCGTGTCTTATGAATCATCCGACTTCTCCTCACGTGCTATTTGAATTGTTTCTAATGCTTTCTGAATTCGTTCCTTTGCATAAGGAGGTCTTAAATTCAATGATAACCGTCCCTTTTGGATTATATAGGTTTCACTTCCTTCTTTTGTTGAGTTGCTTAGATAGCAGCATTCCGGATATCTCTCTGCAAAATTCTTTAGTCGTTTCTGTAATCCCTGATTAAATGTATAGACACTATAATATCGATCTTCTTCATTTGTCAGGATAATCGTTTCTTTTTCATACTTTGACAATTTCATAGCATTTAGTCTCTCCTCCTTTCCATCTCCTGCTCCAAATATCTCGGTACCGGTTTTCCAGATTTCACAGCGATTGCAATCTGTTTTTCCCGTAATCTCTTGATTACTGACTCTCTTTTCTTTGGTTTCTTTTTTGAGGATTGGTATAGCTTCTGTGCCGGCTTTCTTTCCACACTTTTCTCTTCTGCATTTTTTAGATTATTTACCTGGCCATCCACCATATTATAGTTTTCTTCTGTTCCGGATTCCCAGCTTCTCTCATAAGTCCCATTCTCAAAAAATTTCTGATAATGTTCCAGCCTTTCTTTATATTTTTGATATTCCTGTTCCCTTTGTTCCGGTGTTTTCATAAGCTCATGGAGTTTCTGTTTGGTTTTTTCATCAAATCCATTCTTACATTCCTCCATGATCATCTTCCCATAACTATCTAGGATGATATAGGCAACCTGCCTGTGATATTCCTGATGCTCCATGAGATAAAACTGTTTTCCATCAATGATGATATCATCCGTAGCCATCCAGTTTCCCGGCTTTCCACTAATGCGGTAATTTTCCGTATCCAATGTGACCAATGTACCTGATGGGTTTAAACGGATGAACCCTGATAAAAGCTGTGGATAATCTTCATTGACATAATAACAATGGATTTCCCCATTCTGATTCAGTACAAGCACATCACTGACTTCACAGGACTCTTTCATGCGTTTCCATAAAGCAATTGCACTCTCCCCCGCCAATAATGGCCTGATATCCATCTGCCGGTAATATTCAATCCTTATCGCAAGTTTCCTGCTTACCGCTTCCTGATAGGAAAGGTGCCAAAGGTCTCTCCCTTCCGAGTGACGGTCTACTCGGTAAACTGCAAATTGATCATTCTTCATAAGCATCATCCTCCAGGTTATTCAGATAACGATTTAGATCCAGGGAATAATAATATTTATCTTCGATCATCTGTAACTTACTGATCGCAGATGCAATCGTTTCCAGCAGATCGTCTTCCAACGGATCTTCTTTCGTTTCTTCCAATGCCTCTAAAGTGTCTTTCAAAATATCTATCGTATCCTTTCTTGTGTTTTCCTGGAAAAGAGCCACAACCGCCAATTCATCTTCTTCAAATGTTACTTTACTCATAAGCTCATATCCTCCCTTCTTTTTTGAGATTTGGTTTTCTGTATCTCTCCTTTTTCTTCTTTTGGTCTGGTTTTCTCTACATTCAGAGGCTTTTTGTCGATATATTGTTCTACACGTTTCAGGGCTTCCTGCACCAACTTGTTCTCCCTGTAAAATGGTATGGAATCTAAGATTTCTCTTTGTGATCTTCCGGCAACCATCAGATCCATCATTCCGTCATAATCACTCCCTTCCTGCAGGTTAAAACCAACAGATTTGAGCCCATTCATTCGTTCTGCAGGTATCTTCTCATACGCTTCTAAAGCTTCCGGCAAAGTAAGATCATGATGAACTTCTCCTAATATCGGAAACTCTGAACACTCTGCCGCATAGAAGCTGATACAACTCGTTTGCTCTAAGATATCCTTTTTCTGAATGTCATTTTCCATTCCGAGTATCTTTTTTCTCTCTTCTACAAAATCCGGAAGTTCCTGGAATCCAAAGCGATCCACAAAATATGCTTTCATATCCCCATTCTGATTCATGATCACAACATCACTGACAGACAGGGAGTGTGCCTTATAATCAGCCGGTGGATCATCATTAAAAATACTGTAAATCGCATTCATATCTTCATTTGGCAGATACAGGCTGGAATAAACACATCGATACTGATCCGCAGTTATCGTGATCCCTTTTTCCTGCAGGTCTTCCATTCCCACAAATAATTGATCTCTTCCAGATCCATTTTTATCCAAATGATAGATTGAGAGCCTGCATTCTTTCCTTGTAAACATCATTTCTTCAAAACTCTGTTCAAACCGTTCCGGATATATCACTCGCTCTACACGTTCTTTCTGGATCGGATCTCCTTTTTCTATGATTGCTTCTACCCATCGTTCCACTTCATTCCAGGATTTTGCAAATAAATGTCCCTGCATCCTATGAGTGCCGTCTGGAATAAACTGCAGATGTTGGGAATTGCTTTCTTCTTTTGCAAAACGGTATCCGGCAGCTTCTACTGCAGCAAGTAATTTCTCTTGTTTCTGTTCCAGCATCATTTCTATTTTTTCTGTCAGCTCATCGATCATTTCTCCGGCCGTCTTACGGATCACATTCATAGATGCTTTCAATTCTCTCATTTCTTTTCCACTGCTCCAACCTGCAATATACGGAAAACTGTATTCTGACGTATCCAGTTCAAAGGCAGAGCACACACAATACGCGACTGACTCTGCTTCCACTTCTTTTGTCAGCCGGTCCTTCTCGATGCCCTGGCTTTCCATGATCTCCTTATCATGTAACCTTGCATGTGCGGTTTCATGGATCGCTGTTTTTAAGGTCTGGCTCTGGCTCATTTCTTTTTTGATCACGATCTCTTTATCCAGGTTGTGATAATAACCGTTTGCAGATCCTTCGATCGCATCGAATCGTATCGGCACTGGTGAGATTTCCCGGATTGCTTGCAGGAATAAGTCAAAATCTTCTACTGCCGCTGTCAGGATTTCCGGAGCAAGTGTCTGAATCGGCTCTCCTGTGGTCTGTTCAATATCAAATACTGTAATCGCCTTGAAACACGGAAGTGTGACCTCTACCTCTTCCGTCTTTGGTTTTCCATCCGGACCGATGACTGGTTTCTGATCATGATCCAATACTGCCTGCTCCTTTTTTCTTTTGATTGGCGCCGGTGCGATAATGGTGATTCCCTTCTCCCCTTTTTTTACCTGTCTGCCCATAGACTGCCAGTTCCGATATCCCGTTACTAAGGTGGCATCCGGTCTTTGCATGGCGATCAACAGCGTATTATTAAAAGAATAATTATGGAATTTTGACATTGTTTTCAAATATTCCTGATACCGTTCACTGGTAAATAATTCTGCGACTCCTGTTTCCAGATTTTGCATGATACTGTCCATATCTTTCCCCTGTATGGGAAGTAATTTGGTTTTTGTCAATTCTTCGCTCATTCATTTCCTCTCTTTCTCTTTAAAAAAATCCCCCATACAGCCGTGTGTATGAGGGATTCCCATCTTATTGTTATACGGACTCTACACTTCTATAATTCCATAGCATGTTTCTTTGGTTTTGGATGCTCCATCTTCTGCTCTTTTCCGGTATGTTCATTTTTATCAAGCTTGGCTGCCTTTTCTTTCTGACGCGCTTCAAATTTATCTGCCCTTTCAAATACCCGGTCTTTCACATCATAATGATAGACATGATCGGAAAGTCGTTCTTCCGGAGCGACTTCATTTTCATTGATCGTCTGGACCATATCCTCCAGAACCCGGTAATCAAATGCTCCATTATCCGGAATGACTAATGTTTCATGAGTGGAAGAAGGCAGAATAAAAAAGTTTCCCTGAAAGCCTTCCCCGATCTGATCCATTACTTCCGGATAAAAAATCACACCTGCTCCACCTACTGTCTGTGAGTTCGTTACAATAAACATCGGATTCTCACTTCCCATTCCATTTGAGATAACTTCTGCAATACTCTGAACAGATTCATCTTTCAGAATTGTTTCTGGTCCCATTCCCATAAGCTGCTCGATCATACTTCCCATTACCATCACATGGATGGGTCTGACATTCGGACTGTTTTCCATAGCATCTGCATGAAGCTGTTCCTCACTGATCCCATAACGCTTTAAAATATCATTCGTGATCGTCGTAGAACCCACCCCAATATCATCAATGCGGATGGCAAGATGATAGGTAATTGCCAGATCTTCTCTCATCTGGTGAGGTACGTTCTGCAGCATTTCTTCATTTTTTTCTGCCGAAGATACGCGGATGAACAGCTTCTTCTTTGCATTCTCATATTCTGTAATGCTCTTCGGATTAAACTGCTCCGGTACATCAAGCACCAGTTCCGTAATGCTTCTCAAAATGCTTCCCATAGAAACCTCTGGATCTGACTGATACATTTTGTACAATTGATTCAGATTAAAAGTGGGAGCGATTACCTGATTTTCTTTTAAGACCGTAATCCCGAGATAATTCTCATTTAATTTCTTTACCTCTTCGATTCTTACCTGTGCATCTTCATATTCAATCGGAAGAAACTGTTTGATTCTTCCCTTTACTTCGTCAACAAATTGATTAAATTCCATATTTTATTCCTCCTATTTTCTCTTATTTTTCTTCATTGTTTTTCTTTTCGGGAAAGATAATGAAAATGTCACTCTCCCGTTTTCATCGGTTTCCATATGCAGATCTGCTTCAAAATACAGATCTTTCTTTCTGGAATACAGATCCTTCACATGAACACTTCCATTTTTCAGAAGCTCAGCAGTCATCCTGGCATCCATATCCTTTTCCATGCTCTGTAAATACTTGTTTTCTTTCCAGAGACAGAAATTACATTCACGGTTACCGCAATAGAAATTTTTCTTTCCTTCATAGACCAGGCCGCCACAGACCGGACAGGTTCCCAAGCTCTCTTTTTTCTGGAACCTTCGTGTCTCTTCTTCCGGAATGGAGTCACAATGATTCAGCATCATGGAAAGCAGTTTTTCGATACCTGTCATAAACTGTCCCGGAGCCATCTTTCCCTGCTCCATCTCTAACAGTTGGTTTTCCCATTCCGCTGTCATGGTGGCAGACTTCAAGAAATCCGGTAAGATATCGATCAATACTTTTCCGTCCTCTGTCGGAAGTATCTGTTTACCTTTTCGTACCGCATACTGGGAAGCGATCAGTTTTTCTATGATCCCTGCTCTTGTTGCCGGAGTGCCCAGCCCTTTCTTCTCGGTATCTTCCTCAAATTCTTTATTTCCAGCAGTCTCCATAGCTGCAAGCAGGGTATCCTCACTATACGGTTTCGGTGGTGCTGTAAAATGTTCCGTCTTCGCTGCGGATACGTTGTAAAACTTATGATCTGCTTCTACTTTTGGAATGCTGTCCTTCCCTGCATCCGCCGGGTTTTCTATAGCAAGTCCATCCTCATTCTTGAAGCATTCTTCAAAAAGTTTCCAACCGTTCTGCTTGACCACTTTCCCTTTTGCTTTAAAAATCTCATCCTGACATCGCACTTCCACCTCTGTCTCCATGAATACATGATCTTCTTCCATTGCTTCTACGGTATGTACTGCGATCAGGAATAAAATCTTCTGTTCCCATTCTCTTAACTTAGAAAAATCAAATTCTGCAAGTTCTACCGTAGGAATGATTGCATGATGATCTGATACTTTCTTGTCATTCAGCACCTTCTTTACATCCGGTGTTTTGGGCTGGTCAAACGGTCCCAGCAATTGATATTTCTCATGGATCTTACGGATCACTTGTTTCGCTGTTTCTTCCATATCACTTGTCAAATACTGGCTGTCTGTACGCGGATAAGTGATCAGCTTCTGCTCATACAGGCTCTGCGCCGCATTTAATGTTTGCTGAGCAGTCATTCCATAGATACGGTTCGCCTCTCTCTGTAGGCTTGTCAGGTCATACAGTTTCGGCGGTTTTACCGTCTTTTCCTTTGACTCCACCTTTTCCACAATCGCATCACTGCCCTGACAGGTTTTCCACACTCTTTCTGCTTCTTCCACATCGAAGATTTTCTTCTTCTCTGCGATCAGTCCATCACAATCCAAAACCACATTAAAATATTTTTCTTTTTTGAAACCTGAAATCTGCTTCTGTCTTTCGACAAGCATGGCAAGTGTCGGCGTCTGCACGCGTCCTACTGTCAGCTTTTTAAAATATTTTGTTGTGTAAGCTCTTGTCGCATTCATACCGACAAGCCAGTCTGCCTGTGCCCGGCAAACCGCTGCTTCTGCCAGATTATGATAGGTTTCTCCAGCTTTCAGATGTTCTATCCCTTCTAAGATCGAAGAACTTTCCAATGAACTGATCCATAATCTCTTGACCGGTTTTTTACTTCTGGACAGATCATATACATGCTTAAAGATAAGTTCTCCTTCCCGTCCGGCGTCACAGGCATTTACCACAAACTCGATATCCGGGCGGTTCAGCAGCTTTTTCAAAATATAGAACTGTTCTTTCTTATCTTTGGATACTGCCAGTTTCCATTCTTCTGGGATGATCGGAAGATCCTCATACAGCCATCTGGTGAACCTTTCATCATAAGAATCCGGTGGAACATATTCTGCAAGATGACCAAAACACCAACTGACAATGCAGCCCTTTCCTTCCAGATACCCTTCTTCTTTTTTTGATGCCCCGATCACTTCTGCAATCGCTTTGGACACGCTTGGTTTTTCTGCAATTACTAAATACATAACTTATTACCTCCTTCATATAACGAAAGGAAACGCCCCAAAAATACAGGGCGTTCCACTCATTTTTTTTATTTTTTATTCATTTTCTTCTTCCCGGTCTTCAAATTCATCCTCATTGATGATCTCCAATCCGTCACTTGTTTCCAGTCCTTCCTCTTCAAAATCCTCTTCTTCCTCTTTCTTTGGCTTATAGATCTTGAAGTAGTAATAAGCTGCAACTCCACCTAACGCAAGAATAAGGATCGCTGCCATTGCTCCCATATTCGCTTGTGGCATCTTCTCTTTTTCTGGCTTTGCTATCTCTTCTTTTTTATCGGTTTCTTCGGTTTTATTTTCATCGATGACTACCTGCGGAGTGGGTGTGACAGTTGCCGGCTCTTTTTCCTGATCCACAAATTCCTTCAGATCATTTTCATCTACCTGAGATAACAGATATACATTCTGGGAGGTAGAACTACGGTCAATCACAAGATAAAAGGTATTGTTATTCTTTGTTGTGATCGTAAGGAATTCTTTACTGGATCCATTCTGGATATCATCCTGGACTTCCCCATTTCCCGGTTCTGTAAAAGCATCTTCTTTCTTCTCTGTTTTATTATTTTCCGGCAGAACCCCCTCATCTGCCGGCTTTTCTGTTTCTTTATTCTGTACCGTCTCCGTCTGTGCCGCTTCTGTATTTGCCGTCTCTGCCGACGGATCCACATATGCAAAGGCTGTTGTGGATGCAGAAAAAAGCACCATAACGCCTAACAATACTCCTGCCACTTTCTTATTCAGTTTTTTCCATTTCACCATACGGATGTCCCTCCTCTTTCTTTTCTGTAAATACAAAGGAGCCTGTTCCTTCTTCCTCAGACTCCTGGCTGACCTGAAATTTTACGGTTCCTTCCTGGATTCCATTCAGAAGATCATGCAGGGCATGACTGTCTAATTTCATTCCACGGATGCTTTTGATCATCTCATTATCTTCTTCCTGTTTCAAAGCAGCATGAAGTCCTTTGAGATACTGCTGAAGATCAGCGATCTTCTGTTCTGTCTTATGGATCTCCTCCATATATTTCTTGATTTTTTTATTCAAATCTTTCACTCTCCTTTTCTTATGGCAATCTGCCAAAACACATAAAATGTTGCTGCCAGTATGCTGTACCGATATTGGAATAATGGATCGGATCCCCACAATGGATCATCATGTTATTTCCCACATAGATACCCACATGGCTTGCTCCTGGCGTACTGTACGTTCCCTGGAAAAAGATCAGATCCCCCGGTTTTGCATCTCCCGGAGAAACAAACGTACAACTGTTTCGCAATCCCTCTGCGGTCTGCCTTCCCAGATTCCATCCGTTTCCACAATGATTGATCACATAGGATACAAATCCGGAGCAGTCAAATCCAGAAGGAGAATATCCTCCCCATACATACGGGACTCCCAGATATTTCTCAGCTTCCCGGATCATCCGGGCAAATTCTTCATCTTGTAATGCTTCCGGCGGTATCTCATAACTCATTCCGTCCGAACCGGAGCCTGTGGAGATATTTCCTATATCCCACAAGTAATTTCTGTTGCCATAGGTGGTGTTCAAAGCATTATATAAGATCATCTGTTCTTCATTCAGATTTGCTCTTGCGACTGCATCAAATCCCGTATTCCCTAAGGTAACATACAAGATCTTCTTCGTTGTCGTATTCGTTACTGTCACTTCATTGCTTCCGTTACTATCCGCAATAAACGCTTCCCAGGTCTTATGACCATGTGCGGATGCTGCACTATGATTATCATAGTAAACGTCGAACTGCACTCCATATCTTGCAAAGGCTCCCGTATCCTCTACGGTATATTCCACGCCATTCATCACAATCTTTGTTCCCATCGGAACAAATGGATCAGAAGCATCTACCGCGATCGTATGGTTTGCGGTTGGATAAACGCCACTCGCTGTAGGACCGCCTGACCATTGTCCACAACAGATGGAACAATTACAGTAACCGCTGGTAACTACGTTCCCTAAGGATTCCCCTACCCGTACTGTCTTCGTTTCTGTTACGGTTTCTGTTTTGCTTTCCGTATCCAAGCTGTACTGTGCTTCAAATAAAGCCTGTAATTCATCCTTGATATCTTCAAATTTCCAATCCCCATATTTTGCTGTCAGATAGGAGATCAGATGATAGGGATTATGAGCGATCTCGCCTACGTTGTACTGGTATTCATCATAGTCCGGATGAGTGGCTTCCATCTCATTGATCTGCTGGTTCAAAGCCGTTTCCAAAGAAACATAGTAGTTCTCAGCCGCATAGATATCTTCATCCGTTCCCGGATATGTGGTGATCTCGATCACAGAGCCGCCCCCTTGTATGGAAGCGCTGCAGCTTCCCAAAGATACTGCCACGATCAGAAATAAGAGCACAAAAATACCGGCGCCGAAAAATACAGCCCGATTCCGCTTCACAATCTCTTTTAATGCGATCTTCGCTTTCACGGTTATATTCTCAACACCGGCAACAGTTGCCGCCCCACCTGCACTGCCTGCAGTTTTTCCTGTTCTGGCAGCCCGATAGGCATCCTTATATCGTTTTCTCTGGAAAAAGCGGTTCAGAACCCTTTTCTTCTCTTCCGACCTTTTGACCGTTTCCTCCGCCCCTGCTTTTCCCATGCTGTCACTCATACCAAATTTTAACTTTTCTCCGGTTTCATCCAGATGATATCCTCTCCGGTTTGCCTTTACATCTGCACGCTGGCTCCGAAGCTGTGCATAGCGCAGACCTCTTACCGCTGTTTCGGTTCCTCTTTCTGCAAACTGAACCGTTTCCGTTGCAACATCCTGTTCCTCTTCTTCTGAATCCGATACCCCTTTTGAAATTGCATCTCTTACCGCATACCTTCCAATGGTTCTGCCCGGTTTCATCCCCGGTCCTTTTACCATCTGATTTTCCTCATCATCAAAGGATAACCTTCCGGATTTTGCCTGCTCTTTTCTCATCTGTTTCTGGATCTGCTTTTTCCGGATCTTTTTCTTCTGTCCGGTCAAGGAGTCATCTTCCGGTATCTGCGCATGTTCCCGAAACTTTTTCTTGTATTGGGGAGATTTTTCAGATACGTTTTTCTCCCCAGCTCCCTCTCCGTCTAACACAGATTCTTCTAAAATAGGTTCCTCAGATATTGCTTCTTTTCGCAAAGAGGAGTTTCGGATCTGCTTTTTTTGCAGATTCCGTTCCTCGCTTTGTCCATCTGACAGCTTGTCTTTCTTCTTTTCCCGGTCAAAAACAAAGTCCTGTTTCATTTCCAGCGGTCTGCCTCGGCTTTTATGGCTGATATCTTTTACAGAACCATCTGCCAGATTTTCTTCCGTCAGACCGTCTCTTGTCATTTTACTGACAACTTTCTCTCTTCCTTTCAGTTCTTTCCCTGCCAAGACTTCCGCCTCCTTCCTTTTCTCTTTGTTCCACTTCTTCCGGCTTTGTTGTCATGAGCGAATATAACTTCAGCGACTTATCAAATTTATCCTTAAACGGAATGATTGTTGTCCCATAGAAGAGAAGTCCTTCTCCTTCCCCGGAATTCGTAACATAAGACAACTGATACGGTGAGATATTTAATTGTTTTGCCAGGATCTGCCGGTCACCTGCAGCCTGATTTAACATCAGGATAAAATCACTATTGTCCAAAATATTTTCAATTTCCCGGCTGGAAAGGAGATCCTTTATATTCTGCGTGATTCCAGTTGGGATTCCGCCCCACTTCCGAAACCTCTTGAAGATCTCTACCGAATAAGATGCCGTCTGCTCTTCTTTTAGAAGAAGATGGAATTCATCGATATAGTACCAGGTAGATTTTACGCCACGGTTGATCGTCACCCGGTTCCACACCTGATCCTGTATGATGAGCATTCCAAGTTTTTTTAACTGCTTTCCGAGCTCCTTGATATCAAAGCAGACAATCCTGTTATTCAGCTCTACATTCGTCTGGTGATTGAACACCTTCAAAGATCCGTTGACATAGATTTCCAGAGCTGTGGCAATCCTCTGTGCCTGTGGTTCTTTCTGTTTGCGGAGACAGTCATACAGATCTCCAAGAGTCGGCATATTTTCCGGTTTCGGATCAGAAAAATAGTTCTGATATACAAGGGGAAGGCATCGGTCAATAACAGACTTTTCTTCTGCTTCAATTC
This sequence comes from Bacillota bacterium, assembly GCA_902363515.1. Lineage (GTDB taxonomy): Bacteria > Bacillota > Clostridia > Lachnospirales > Lachnospiraceae > Blautia. The sequence goes on from CABJAN010000003.1 coordinate 183,682, forward strand.
CGTCCCGGCTTCCCATGATCAATTCGCAAAGGGATAAAATAAAGTCAGATTTTACTCCCAACGGATTATCATCCTCAGAATAATTCATATTGATATCCATCGGATTGATATAATCCTTACTGTTTGGGGAAATATGGATGACCTGTCCTCCCAAAGCATGAACCAATGGATAATACTCACCTTCCGGATCTCCAATGATAATGTCATCCTTAGTTGTGAAAAATACATTCGTCATTTCCCTTTTTGCCGCAAAAGATTTTCCCGATCCCGGTGTACCAAGAATCAGACCATTTGGATTTTTCGACTTCTTCCTGTCTACCATGATCAGATTATTGCTGGTAGCATTCAATCCATAATACAAAGAATCGCCGCCCATGAATAATTCCTGTGTGGTAAATGGTACGAAAATCGCTGTACTGGTCGTTGTCAACGCTCTCTTGATTGGAATATGATTTACACCAAGCGGAAGACTGCTCATAAGTCCTTCTTCCTGCTGATAGTCCAGACGCTTTAACATACAATTATATTTCTGTGCGATACCGGCTGTTTGAAAGATCGCATTTTCCAATTCCTGCTTGCTTTTTGCGGTATTTAAAAAGAGCGCTGTTACAAGGAACATACGCTCATTTCGTGACTGCAGATCTTCCAAAAGCCGTTTTGCTTCCCCTCCATAGGTATTCAGATCCGACGGAATGATATCCATATCGTACCCTGCTCTTACTGCTTTTTTCTGCTCTTCAATTTTCATTCTATTGATATCCGTTACTTTACTTTTTACCAGCTTGATCGCTTTCATCTGATCCACAGACTGAATATGAAGATTTACAATCAAGTCCTTATCAATATCCAAAAACTCTGCCAGCATCTTATCCGTCAACTCCGGAGCAAGGATCTGTAAATAAGAAACCGCCCCCATCGTATTTCCCATCTGGAAGGTTTTCCCATCCTTAAACACAAAACTGGTAGGTGCGATATAATCTTTTGTGTTTAACCCCGTTTTAATCATAGATCCATAATCAAACTGGAATTCCACTGTAGAATCCGGATTAAACGTTTCATACAGAATCCGCAGTCGCTCCTCTCCATTCAGAGGATATGCCATCACACCAAGGATCTTAAAGTTATTTAAAATATCAGACTCAATACGCTCCAGCTTTGGTTTTGCTTCCCGGATATTTTCCGCTTCAATAGAAAAAGTGATGTATTTCGTTTTCACCAAACCATTGTTTCCTCTTGCAAGCTGTTTTTTCAGCATGTTGGCATATTCCATACGGATATCATCATAAGCATCTCCCTGTGGACTGATCTTGATCACCTGCTCGAATTCCTTCATGCTGCTCTTGTGATTGATAAAACTGAGCTGAAAATGGATGCTGCTGTCAAAATAATTTAGGAAATCACACCAGTTTTCAAAGATTGCATTCTTATCTTCATTCTGTGCTAACTGATAGTTGATATCGTAAAACCGGATACATTTGGAATAGACATTTCCCTGCACCCTGCAAATACCATCCCTCCCCATTTCTTTGTAGGCAATGGTCTGTTGAACGGTAAGTTTCTTTACATCTTTCTTTCCATTCGTCTTTTTATTTGCGGTCTTTTTTCTTTTTCTTACCACCGCTTTCTCCCCCTTTCCTTTCTTCCTTTCTCATAGTTTCTTGATCTTCTCCGTCTGGATCCGATTCATAATAGTTTTCAGTTTCATATTTTCTGACAGCTGGCCGGATAAATTTCACCCGGATCACATGCATCAATACGTCTTCCAGATGCATTCCATCTTTCTCATACATGGCAAACAAAAAGGCCGGCAGCATCATAAGTACCATAAGGACTGCAGCATTATTGATTCCAAGAGCATTTCTAAAGAGAAAATAGCAGGGAATTCCCATAGCTGCTCCAATACCAATACAGATCAGCTGTCTTTTTGTAAGATTAAATGCCACTTTATTCTTTACTTTCGTTAAATCTTTCGGCACACTCACATACGCCATGTGTTTCACTTCCTTTCTTTTCTAATGTGCATTAAAGATCGACTTACTGAGTGATCCTGTCTTGAACAGACTGAAACATAAGATCACCGTATATGCCATCACACCAAATAATGAAGAACTCAGATTATCTGAAAACTGGATGCCTGCCACTAATACTGCGTAAATAGCAACACATACCATCATCAGAAATGCCTGGAATGCCAGGGCAAAGAGTCCTCTGAAATAATTCGTTCCGATCTGTCCCCACTCTCTGTTGCTCATCGTTGCGAATGGGATCGGTGCAACTGAGGTATAAAGGTAAATTTCTATCATACGGACATACAAGATAACCGTAATGAGTACAGACATAATCTTCATACAGAAACTTACGATCAAAGTTTCCAATGCCAATATCACAAGTTCTCCAATCTCCATGCTTTCCAATGTAGCTGATAAATCTGTGATCGCAGAGCTGATATCAATGGATGTGTCTCCGGAAACCAGCCCTGCCGCCGAGTTTACGACGCTTTGTCCTACATCAAAGACTGCCATCGTAATGGTAAATGTATTGCTTACCAGATAAACGGCGATCCACATTTTCACAAAATATTTAAAGAACATCCATGTATCAATATCATGCATGTTATTACGTTCTGTCAGCATGGAAATCAATTCATAACACAATACAAAAGTTATGATGATGCCTGCAATCGGCATGATGACCGAATTCGACAATCCTTCGATCATACTAAAGATACTGCCATTCCATCCTTGTGGTGTCTGTCCAACCTGGCCCGCAATCTCACTTGTCTTCTGATTGACATCCGTAAACATACGGTCCAGGTTAGAACTGATCATACCTGTTAGAAGTTCCCTCATCCATTCCTCAATCGCATCAAAAATTTGACTGAACATGGATCTCTACTCCTTTCCTTTAACCAAATAATCCACTCAAAAGCGGAATTAACTGTGTACCGATCAGGATCACACCACCGCCACTCATAAGCTGCTTAATTCCCTGTGATTTTGCACCAGGATTATCATTACCGTAACCTTCCATCAGGTTGATGACTCCCCAGACACCAAGACCTGCACCAATCGCTACGACTAATGTCTGTAAGATTGTAATTGCACTTCCGAAAAATCCCATATTCTTTTCTGAATAAACGCTGCTTCTATGGTCTGTCAGCGTTTCCTCTCTCCTTTCCCTATTATTCAGACCTCTTTTTTTACCTGTTTTCTTTGCAAGGTGATCTTATTTTCATCTTCACTTTCTTCTCCTTTCTGCCTGATCATCAGGACTTTTTCTTAAAAAAACGCAAAAAAGAGCACATAGATGGATATCTACATGCACTAACGCTTTTTATTCTGTTTTCATATATTCTTCGTGCTTTTCTATGATATATTCTGTTCTGCTTCTTTCACATCCTCTTCTGTTACATTTACTTCATACACCTCAAATTCTGTATCCTGTGAAAATACCAGCTTATGCTCCAGATATTTTTCCACATCAAAAGCATTTCTTTCATCTTCATCCGCAAGTTCCTTATATCTCTTATGCTTTGTGATATCATATTTGTTACTGAGAAATGGCCGTACGCCCCGAAGCTGTAAGATACATTTATTTCCATCCATTACAGCCAGTTCATCCCGGCTCATCAATTCTTTCCCTGTCTTCTGATAATTCAAACCATAGGACTGGCTTGTCCCTCTGGTATCAGAGGTATTGTAAAGATCGATGGTCTCTTTTCCCAGCGTTTCCGATATCTCCTTTAACGTGGAGCTTTCTTTTCCTCCAAGAAATAATACGGTATCGCAATTCCCTGTGATAGTTTCAGCAGCATCCTTATAAATGGTTTTTAACTGGCTCTGCGACTGTAAAATAATAGAGGCGGAGATTTCACGGCTTCGGATCGTTGCGATCAGTTTATCAAATTTGGGGATCTGGCCGATATTACTGAACTCATCCAGCAGTAATCGCACATGGTACGGAAGTCTTCCACCATGCTCATCATCTGCTTTATCACAGAGCAGATTAAAAAGCTGTGTGTACATGATCGCCACCACAAAATTGAATGTATCATCGGTATCACTGATAATCACGAACATTGCTGTCTTCTGATCCCCGATCATATCCAGCTCCATTTCATCATAAGACATGATCTCCCGAAGTTCCTGGATATCAAAAGGAGCAAGTCTGGCGCCGCAGGAAATAAGGATCGACTTCGCTGTTTTTCCGGCAGCCAGCTTATATTTTCGATATTGTCTGACTGCAAAGTGTTCCGGATTATCCGCCTCCAATTCTTCAAACAGTTCATCAACCGCATTCTTAAATTCTTCATCTTCTTCTCTCGTTTCACTGGCATTGATGAATTCCAAAAGAGTAGAAAAGTTCTGTTCTTCTTCCGGCGCTTCATACCAAATATAACCGATCAGAGCAGAATACAGAAGGCGTTCCGCTTTCACCCAGAAATCTTCCGTAGATTTTTCTCCTTCCCCCTTCGTATTTGCGATAATGGTATTCACAAGTTTGAGGATATCTTTTTCACTACGGATGTAATGGAATGGATTGTAGTGCATCGACTTTTTGAAATTGATCGTATTCAGCACCTTGATCCGATAGCCTCCATTTACTAGCATCTTTCCACATTCTACAATGATCGTCCCCTTTGGATCTGTCACCACATAGGATACATGATCTGTCATTTGCATAAGTTGAGGCTTTACATAAAACCTTGTTTTTCCAGAACCTGATCCTCCGATCACAATCACATTCTTGTTTCTGGCATATTTAGGAGCTTTCGGTCTGCTATTCATCGTAAGCCGTTCTGTTTCGGTCAGAATAATATTGTTCTCAAATACCGGATCTTCAAATGGTTCGATATCTTTCCGATTTCCCCACCGGGCTGATCCATACTCCTCTCCATGCCGGAACTTCTTTGCATTCTTCGCTTTATAATACAAGACGATTCTAAAAATAAGTGCTACGATCACACCTCCCAGCAAATCTTGTAGATAAAAGCTCGGAAACCAGTTGGCAAATGCCAATGGAAAATTCATCAGCATCACACAGATTTTTTCAATCATACTACGTCCCATACAATGACGATAAAGCCAAAAGCATTTATCTGCAAGATAGAAGATGATCAGATACGGAATGCTTAATATCACCACTCTCTTCATCTGGATATTCTGCATCTTTTCCCGGATCATCGTTCCTGTCCTCTGACTTTCTGTCTTGTTTTTACTCTCTGACGTTGTTTTGCTTTTCTCTCCTTTGTCTTCTGTAGTTTCTTTCGGACAGAAGGTTTTTTCTTTTTAGACTGATCCATCTCTATACCTGCATATTCTTTAAAAGCAGCCGTCATCACATCCACATCTTTCGATTTAAAAAATACCAGATACAACGGCGGTTCCACACGGGAATCCTTTTTCAGACTATAATCAATCCCATATTTTCGGGCTACCCGGTCAAAAGACTTGATATTTTGATCTGTGATCTGGATATTCGTAAGCTGCGCTCCCTGTGCGATCAGTTGCTTTATCGTCTGCTTTCCATGAGGCTTTTTCATCTCCTGTCGTTTTCTTTCTTTTTCTCTGCCCTTTTCCTGTGCTTTTCCTGTTTTGACAGCCTGTTTTACCTGTACCCGTTTCTGTTTCTGTCTGCTCATTCCATCCAGAAATTTTCTCATAGATGCCTTTAACACACCGGTACTCATCCGGGTTGTCTGGACACACAGAGCTATGATTTTTTCATTCACTTCATCCTGCAATTAACCACTTCCTTTCTTTCCTTGATCCTTTGTGGGAAGCAAATAATAGCACTGCTTCTCAATGCATCCCTTTTTTCTTCCTTCCCACCAATAACAATATTTACAAGACCAGGGTTTTTCTTCACTGTATTTTCTCCCCGGCATTGCTGCATTTGGTTCCACGATCAGGTTCTTATCTCTTCTCCTGTCCATCCTCATGTTCCTCCTTACAAAAAAGCGTTCACAGATTCCCTCAGGTTTCCATGAACGCTTTCCCTTACATTATTTCTTCTTTATTTTTCTTCCAAGGACTACCACTCCACTTAAGCTCATTCCAAGCACGATCAGCCATAAAAGCAAATTGGAGTTATCCCCAGTCTTAGGTGCATCTTTCGACGGTTTTCCACCTTCCGGAGTGCTTTCCTTTGGTTTTTCCTCATCAACCATAACAACCTTCTGCACTTCGGCGGTATCTTTTACTTCAAATACCACATCCTTTGCAATCAGATATCCTTCCGGTGCTGTCTCTTCTCGGAGCGTATATGTTCCGATTGGAAGCATCTCTATATAATGTGCCTCTTCTGTTGAAGTCCAACTTTCAATCACATTTCCTTCTTCATCCAAGATGGTCAGTTTTGCACCTGAAAGTTCCTTTCCTGCAATATCCTGTTTCGAGATCAATACCTTTGTCACATCATCTTTCATCTCCTGTTTCTGGATTTCTGCAGTATTTTCTACTGTAAAGGTAATGCTCTCTGCAGTTACATATCCATCTGCCGGTTTTGTCTCTGTCATCGTATAGGATTTTCCAACTGTCAGCTCTTTGATCACATGAGCTTTCTCTGTAGATACCCACTCATCGATTACATTTCCGTCTTCATCTGTCACCTTCAGATGTGCCCCCGGAAGTTCTTTTCCTGTGGTAAGGTCTGTTTTCGTAAGTTCTACCGTTGTCGGCTCATTTTCAAAAACAAACTCATAGGAAACCTCGGCTTCTTCTGGTTTTCCATACTCAAAAGAGAATTCCTTTTCTTCTTTCGATGTCACAAAACCATCCGGAGCATAGATTTCTTTTACGATATAAGTTCCATCTACTGGAAGATCTGCTTTGAAAAGGATCTGTCCATTTTCATCCGTTGTTTTCTGCTCGATCAGCGTTCCGGCTTCCATCAGGACTTTTCCATCTCTGCTTTTGATCTCTTCTTTTGTAAATAACCCGAAGATCGCACCTTCCAGCATACGGTCTGTATCCTTTGCTTTTTTAAGGACAGTTACTTTTATCTTCTGGCGGTTGTTCTGCCATTCTTCATCAAAAGTAACCACTGGCGTATCCTGATCGCGATAGGTCAGATCCACAAATCTAGGCTCTCCATCCAGTACAAAACCATGTGCCGTTTTCACTTCCTTCACATAATATTTTCCTACCGGAAGGTCTTCCATTTTTGCGATTCCCTTTTCATCGGTTGTGATCGTGCCTACCAGCTCATCTTTCTTATAATGGTTTGCGCTTACACCATCCGCAGCCTTGATATCTTCTGCAGCATAGACTTCAAAAGTGACTTCACTTAAGTTTCCTGTGATATATTCAAAGAAATGTTCTACCGTTCCTTTCACATTATCCAAAAGGGTGATCTTCTCTAAAAATTCTCCCTTTTTGTTGATGATCAAAAGTCCTTTTGGTACTTCATCCTTCATTTCCACTTTCTGTACTTCGGCAGTATCTTTGACCGTAAATGTCACATCCGTTGCTTTCAGATAACCATATGGAGCAAATTCTTCATGAAGGGTATAGGTTTCTCCGACAACCAGACGCTTGATCACATGTGGCTTATCCTTTTCAGATGTCCATTCATCGATAACATTTCCATCTTTATCCATGACCTTCAATCTTGCACCCTCCAGCTCTACGCCTGTAGTCAGATCAGACTTTGTGAATTCTGCTGTAGTTGGTTCATTTTTCTTTACAGTCTGTAAGAAAACAAGCTTTGTCTCCTGTCCCTGATACTCTGCAACAAATTCCAGCACCTCATCCGAAGAAACAAAACCTTCCGGCGCTTTTAATTCTTTTACATAGTATTCTCCAAATGGAAGATCCAGGGTGCATGTTGCCATACCGTTCTCATCGGATGTCATTTCCTGTAATAAGGTATCTGCTTTCACAAGAACTTTTCCATTTGCCTGGATATCTTTCTTGTTATAGATGCCAAACAAAGCTCCGGATAATACCTGCCCGTTTTCTATATCCTGTTTTTCTACGGAAATTGATACCTTCTGTCTGTCATTTCCTACCATTGCTTCTGCTTCAACGACTGGTGTTTCCTGATCCTGATATGTTAATGCAACCGTTACCGGTTCTGGATTTAATACAAATCCTTCCGGTGCCTTAGTTTCCACTACATAGTATCTTCCAAGAGGAAGATCCTTTGCTACAGCTTTTCCACTCTCTCCCGTTGTGATCGTTGCCACGAGCGTATCTTTTGCATAAAGTACGATACGGTTTCCATCTGCATCTTTCTGATGATCCGGAGTACAGATATCTTCTGCAGCTCTTACTTCAAATTCTGCTCCGGAAAGATACTGTTCCTCATAGATAAAGTCATTCTCAAAACCAGAAAGCATCTCACCTTTCTTATACACAATAAGATTTCCCTTTACCGGCTGATCTTCATAGGAAACTTCAATGATCACATCTCCACTTACTCCATCTACTTCATAGGCAGTATCCGAATCCACGGTGATCTCTACATAGTTTTTGTTGACAACATATCCATCCGGTGCTGTCACTTCTTCAATACGATAGTGCCCGATCTCTAAGTGTTTCGGTAAGATCAGGTATCCCTGGCTGTCCGTAAAGAAAGATTTATGGACTGTGACCGTAGGATAGGTTGTTACCTGTTCCACATATTTCTTATGATCCAGATCATAAATTTTAAATTCTGTACCGGCTACTAACACCGGTTTCTTTGTTTCATCATCTTTTTTGATGATCTTTAACTTTGCAGAAAACTCTTTATCCAGCAGTACCTTCCAAACCTGCGGTTTATCCGGATTGTTTTCACGGATGGTAATCTCAAAATCCTCTACCGGTTTATAATTATGAGGTGTGGTTGTTTCTCGTACAATATACGTTCCGTATGGAAGCGGAATACTGCACGCATACCCTTTCTCATCTGTGAACATTTCCGTTTTACCATCTGCTGTAAGGATGACTGGCTCTGCATGGGAGAAATCATAACTTCCATTTTCTTTTTTCTCCAGGCTGCTCTTTAAGTAAGCGCTGAAGCCTGCACCTTTTAACAGCTCTGCATCCGTTTCTCCATTGTTCGCAGCTTTTATGATCTGGAACGGCTGTTTCATAACAAGTTCTGTTGATTTCACAGTACGTTCTATCGTTGGAACTGTGCCACCTTCATAAGAACATTCCACATCATGCTCTGTCTCGTCTAACAGATATCCTTCCGGTGCCTGGATCTCTTTTACAAAATATTTTCCAAGATACAGGTCTTTAACCACCGCATCTCCCTTCTGATCTACTTTTAAGGTAGATACAAGATCACCGGCTTTATGGACAATTCCTGTTGTTCCATCTGGATGTACAATGTTTTCTCTCGCATAGAGGCCATACACCGCACCTTCTAAAGTCGCATCTCCTTGTGGATTTGCTCCTGTTTGTGCATCTTCTTTGATCAGATGGATCTTTGCATAAGTACGTTCATTCAGAACATTCTTTGTACTTGTTTTACCGATATTGACATCTACTGGATAAACAGTTGGATCTGCCTGATAATTTGCCGGTGGCTGGATCTCTTTTACATACACAACATCCTGTATTTTTTCAATCGTTACTTTAGAACCGCCCTTGCTATCTGTTGCTGGCATCTGCGTGATCAGATCTGAACACTCCTTATCACGGTAAACACCATAAATGGCTCCTGCCAGATGGTTTCCGGTGTCTTTATCATTTTTTACAATCGAAATTTCCGCCTGCTTTGTCCATGTAACATTCAGGCTTACTTTATTTGTTGTTTCCACACCTTCTCCAAAAATAAAGGCAAGATCCTGGGTACTGGAATTCGTTGTCAGCTTATACGCAGAATAATCTTTTTCCAGGCCGCCTGCCATGGTTGTAGCAAATACTTCTGCAGTATCACTTGCCTGTGTAAGCGGTGCAGAAAGGTAAAACTTTGTGCCACCTTGGATCGTTACCTTTGCTCCCGGTGCGCTTGTACTTCCTGTACTTACGTTGTGAAAACGCACTCCGGATGGAAGGCTGATCGTCACACTCTGCTGTCCTGCCGCATGGAATGTGATTTCCTTTGTACGCTGTGTATTTCCTTCTACATAAGCCTTTACATTGGCATCGGAAAATGACATAGACACATCCGGTATCTCAGGCTTCTTTACACAATAATTGTAAATATCCATTGCTAGTTCCTGTCCTGTTGCATTGGTTCCATAGAACGCATCACTACTGCCATAAGCATAAGCCGCCGCCATATGGACAAGAATAAATCTCTTTCCTGCTGAAAAATCACTGTGCTTGTTCGCAAAATAACTTTCTGCACCTGCCGCATCGGTACCGTAATAACATACCTTTGCAAGAGCCTGATTGTCAGCCAGCTTTGTGATTGTATAAGTGCCGGATTCTGGTCCCGGTTTTGCCGGCTGGATACAATAAGCCGTTGCTCTTACACTTCCATAAGAAATATAATACGGCTCTGTAAGATATGTTCCAAGCCCGTAGTCTGCATATCGGTATATTGGACCTTTTTCAATAGTTACCTGCTGAGATCCTACACCTGCAGTTCTAGCCATCGCTTTGATTGTAGTAATCTCACCTGGTTCCATTCCATTAAAATCAACACCTTGTTCTACTGCCTGTTCCATTACATCATGTAATGCTAATCCCGATCCTTCATCAAAGGTATCCTGCTCTGTCATCTGTTCTACCAAAGCATCAAAAGCAGCATTTCCTTCTGATACATCCGGTGTCTCTATTGGGATTTCTGACGGCTTCTCTGAATCCTCCTTATCTTCTTCCGTCTCTTTTGTTTCGGATTGCTCTGCATCTGCTGAAGGACTTTCACTCTCTTTTTCTATTTCCTTTACGACTACATTTCTGCTGATCTGATAATTCGGATGTTCCTGATTGACCGTTTCTACATAATAAACAGTTTTATAGGTATCTGCGTGGGATGTTGTAAAATCCTCTCCCTGCTCATTCTTTGCTTCCTCAAAAGTAATCTTTACCTTTGCTGAATCCTTGATCTCTAACCCTGTAAAATCTGTTTTCACGTCAAAACTTGTTCCCACTTCCACTTGATGATCCTTTGCCAAAACAATTTCATCTTCATCTAGCTGGCTTTGTACCTCTTCCAAAAGAGGCAGTTTTCTTTCTTTCGGAAGCTCCGCAGCATAACTGTTGATTGGTGATAACACCGTAGATAAAAGAGTGACCGCTGTCAGCAATCCGGATACAACCCGCTTTGCTTTTTGTTTCACTTTCATGTTCTTAAATCCTTCCTTTCTTCTGAATCTTATTTATCCGTTATACTTGTTCATCGTTTTCCATCATTCTTTCCTGAAAATAATCCCCTCCTTTCCTAGTCTTGTGCTATTTGGGACAGTCAGCACTTTGCTGAGATAACAGCACAAATATATGGCGGTATCTGCCTTTTCAAACAAACACCGCCATATGATTTCTACTGTCATCCTCATTTTGATTCAGACAATTATTTTTTATTTAAGATTTAAGCGTTTTCCTGTTCTCTTCCCCGGATCCGTTCCTGTTTTAGAGTCCATATCTCCAAAACGTTTTCTCTGTCAGGACACGCACAATGCACATTCAAGGCAGGTATCACTCCGGGCAGGCTATTCTCTTTTCAAGGTACATGAAGTGTTTCTTAGAAACGTCTTCATATAACGAAAGGAAAATGGCCTATTTTACAGGGTGCTTTTTAATTTTTTTTGATTTTTTTTATTTTTTTTCTGCATCTGCATGTTTTTTCATGACAGAAAGTGCTCTTTGCAGCATTTCACAAACACTCTGCTGTCTGATTCCAAGATAGTCCGCAATCTTCTCTTGATTCATTTCTTCAAAGTAAAATAACTGGATGATTTCTTTCTGTCTGGCAGTCAGACAACCTAAGAAATCGCGGACCACCTCTTTTTCAATATACTGGTCGAGAAGATCTGAAGCTGGATCTAGCAGTAAGATCCTGTCATCCGCATAATCGCTATACGAAACGAGTCTATGGTTTGATGCCACTTTAGCCTGATTTATTTCCATACGATCCGTTGCTTCCATTAACAGACGAATGTACCAGTTTTCGTTGTCAAAAAATTCTTCGTTCATAATGCTTCGATCTTCCTTCACATCCATGTATTGATAATCTTTACAGGAATGGAGTGGAAAGATGGTTTTCTTTCCGTTTTCCCTGTATAACACATACCCATTTGCGTAAACGGTAATATCACATTCCCCACTCAGAATTTCCTTTACTACAATCTCTTCTTTTTCTAACGCCTTTTCAGAAGGGACTCTCTTTGTCATACCTGCCACTTTTACTACTTTCTTTAATTCTTTTAATGTCAACATATGGACCACCTTTCTGCCTTACGGCTACGGGTGATCCATGAACTCTATAAAAAACTCATCACAATTAGCCACGAACTCACCCGTTTTTTTTGAACGGGAGCCCGCAGCTCCTATGTAATTACCTCCTTCGGCTATATCATACAAAACTCCGTATCATCTCTGATTTTTGCACACGAAACTTTGCCCTCTATATATCGAAAGGAAAAAGCCCTGTTTTACAGGTTAAAAACTCAACTTTTTTTTAAATTTTTGAGAAAACAAAAAAAGCCGGCAAAACAAATGCTTCCACAGACACAGAATGAAATATCATCCTGCATTGTATCTGCAAATGTTTTGCCGGGCTCTTCATGATTCCAGTCAGGTTCAGCTCCTTGACAAACTCTTGCTATCAGGTGCAGCCTTGATGGTTCCAGCCAAATCCACCGCTTATCCTGACAGATCATTTTATTTAGTTTCCTTTCGGGAATTCATCACTTTTTGAGAATATACCCGCATTCTTTCTTTCAGTTTTTCGTCTTTGATGTGCAAAGGCCGTACTGAAACAATATCATCTTTTACTAAAATCTCCAAAGTGCTTCTACATTTCTTACATTCTACTTCTGAATCGCAATGTGCGCTTTTTTCAATAAATGCTCCGCATACAGAGCAATGTACATGCCATCTGATAGCATCTGATCCCATAGGCTTCCTCCTTTAAGCAATAATAAAAAATTCCATTTTATTACTCAACGGATCAAAGGGAAATCAAATCCGCCTTATGAGCATCATGTTGTCCATTCCGTAAGTGCCAAAGCTGCACGAACAGCATGATCATCAAATCCCAGACCTGCTTTGTTGATCTGGCGCATCCATCCTTATTCTCTCCGGATTCCCACTCACCCAGAATCCTAAGAATTTCTGCCGATTGTATTTAACAAGGTAATTCCAATTCTTCAAATATATCTCCGGATAACTCACAAAGATCCGGGATCAAAATGATCGTATCATCAATCCGTAAATGAATCGATGGATCAAAAAATTCAACGGTTCCGCAAATCGTATGATACTGGCCTGCCGGTTTCATTTCCCGGCTTTCTTTAAAATAAGTTGCCTGTATCTTCATTCCAACAGAAACCATCTGTAGCTTCCTATCCAATCCGCATTTTTGTTCTTCGGATAACATCTTCCTTTGTTCATAAAGTATTTCCTGTTTCCGTACGATCTCTTCAAATCCCCGAAGTGCTGCAAAAGGGGCAAATTGTTTCGCTCTGTGCTGCACATCCATAGGGTATCTCTTGGAAACCGGTCTTGGAACATATAAATATTTCTGATACGCCTCTGCCAGCATATTTTCACCTCCTATGCACGATGTCCTCCAACCTGATTGTTCCTCTCTCGATAGGTGGAGCATTCCAACAGATTGGATCCCCGCATGATCGCATTTTTTCCATAACGCTTTTTCACCTGTAATACGGCTTCCTGCAGATGTCTTTCCTTTTCTGCTTTTATGGAATCCTGAAAAAGAGTATATTGCTGATATCCTTCCGGCTTTATCTTATTTGCAATAATTTCTATTCGTCTGATTCCGGTATATGGATCTGCGATTTTTCGATAAAGTGCTTCTACTGTATCGATTATTTCCCTGGAGCGATTGGTACAATCCGGAAACCTTACGGTTCCTTTCGATGACTCCCTCTCAAAACGATGATCGTAAGCGATCCACAAGGTTACAGAATTCGTTACCAGCCCCTTTTCCACCAGATCCAGAACCAATACATCTGTCATTTCTCTTACAACAACAGCAGCTTCTTCAATTGTATAATTTCTCATCAATACCTGTCCATTGGAAAGACTATGCTCTTCTGTATGATAATTCTTGATATCACTCATTTTACAGGATTCACAGCCCCAGGCATGATCGATCAATAGTTCTGCATCGATCCCAAACATTTTATACAGCCAGTCTTCCGATTGAATAGAGGCAAGTGCGATATCCCCCATCGTTTGGATTCCATATCCGGCTAATTTTCTCTCTGTTCTGGAACCAATGCGCCAGAAATCACTCAATGGTTTATGTCCCCATAACTGTTCCCGGTAAGAGATCTCATCCAGCATTCCGATATGATCCTCTATATGTTTTGCCACAATATCCATTGCGATCTTTGCAAGATACAGATTGGTTCCGATTCCTGCTGTTGCTGTAATTCCGGTTTCTTCCATGACCGCATCCATCAGTTTTTGTGCCATTTCCTTCGCTGTAAGGTGATACAGGGAAAGGTATCTTGTGACATCCATAAAGCACTCATCCACACTGTAAACATGGATATCCTCTTTTGCCATATAGTTTAAATAAATCCCATAGATCCTTGCCGAATACTCCATATAGAGCTGCATCCTCGGCTTTGCTACAATATATTCGATATGATCCGGTATCTCATGGATCCTGCAACGATTTCGGATCCCCAGCTTTTTCATAGCCGGCGTGATGGCAAGGCAAATGGTGGATACCGATCGGTCCGGATCTGCAACAACCAGATTGGTAGTAAACGGATCCAGTCCTCTTTCCACACACTCAACAGAAGCATAAAAAGATTTCAGATCAATACAGAGGAATGTTTCCTTCTGTTTCAAATCAATCACCTCCCATAAGTTGCCTATCTTTCTCTTTCCCATAAGCAATCAGATCTCATCCCAACTCGTTTTCACACGATAGAGATCGTGCCAAAACAGGCAATTTTCAGTAAATCCATTGACAAAAAAGGAAATATCATTTATATTATAGGCAAGTAGTTGCCGTTCTGTTGTGATTCACATTATAGGCAATCATTCGCCTCTTGTCAAGAGGCAACTTGTTGATTATGGGAAATTTATTTCCTATACCGTTTCAGCATCATACACAGGGATCCTGAAACGCCAATTAGAAAGTAGGTATTTTTATGACATTCGGTGAAAAAGTGAAAAATTTAAGAAAGAACAAAGGACTCAGCCAAACCCAATTAGCCGATGCTGTCGGTGTCTCCCTTCGGACTGTTCGGGGATGGGAAATTGAAGGCCGTTACCCAAAGAAGCACGATCTTTACCAGAAACTTGCAGACATTTTAAGCTGTGATATCTCCTATCTCATGACAGAAGAAGAGACTTTTATCACAGAAGCATCTGAACAATTTGGAAACCGCGGAGCAAAACAGGCTCAGCAGATCTTAGAACAAGCCGCTGCAATGTTCGCCGGCGGGGAACTTTCTGATGAAGACAAAACGGCCTTTATGGATGAAATCCAGTCTTTATATCTGGATTCCAAGAGACGTGCAAAGAAATTTACACCAAAGAAATATTTAGATGCCAAATAGATGGGGTGATTATGGGACAGCCTATAGGATATAGTTTTATTGTCAGAAGTACATTACCACTTCTGTTTGATTCATACACGAGGTGATATATTTGGGGAATTCATATATTTACAACAAAGTAGAAAAACTTGTAAAAAAGTTCAAGACCAGGGATCCTTTTGAAATACTGGAAGAAATGAATGTGATCGTTGGAGAAACAGACCGCTACGAAAAATTAAAAGGATACTGTTTCATGAGCTGCCAAACCATTTATGTTATGGTAAGCAGTTTTCTCTCTGAGGAAGAGAAAAAGATTGTTGCCGCCCACGAACTCGGTCACATCATTCTGCATCGTTCTCAGCTCAAAATGGCGCCAATGAAAGATGATGTCTTATATAACATGAGGGATAATACGGAATACGAAGCGAACCTTTTCGCTGCAGATCTTATCCTGGATGATAAAGAAATCGCAGACCTGTCAAAGAACGAAGACCTGAACTATTTCGGGCTCTGTAGCTGCTTAAACTCCAGTCCGGAACTCATGAGCTTCAAGTTATACAGTCTGATCAAGCGTGGTCAGAACTACAATATGCCGTTGGAAATACAGAGCAACTTCCTGGCCAAATAAAATTTGCCCGTTCCATACAACTGAACGGGCTTTTCTTATATCCATATATGAAGATTCTTTTATTTCAGTTCGCCATGCTTATTTTCAAATTCCATGATCGCCTGACGTATTAAATATAACACTTCTCCATTGATTGAACGCCCTTCAAATTCTGCCAGGCTTTTCAGTTTTTTATGCGTTTCAGCATCAATCCGTAATCCTAAATGCTTCTCTTTCTCCATGATTATTCTCTCCATCTCTATAAGTACATATTAAGTTCATATTTCAAGTTCATTTTAAGTACAAATAATGGTAGAATGTTTTAAACGGACTTATTTTAAGTACACTATATTTTTTCACGGAGGAATTCGATTATGCATGAAAAAAGAAAAAAATATTATCATATCAGGAAAGATTTATTCTGGTGCACCATCCTATTAGCTGTATCCTTTCTCATCGGTTATGCTATCCATCAACATCACGGTATTTTTCTAACACATTCCCTGAAAGCAGACGCCCCAAAAGAACGGATAGAAATAACCTTTGACGATCTGCAATCAAGCCTGAATGATATCTCTACATGCTATTTATGTGGAAGCTCTGATTATAGTATGATGGACTATTATCGAAAATTTGATACGGTTGGACTGATTTCTCTTAATGATTGGCACGTCTTAGATTTCCAACTGAAAGCATATGATGAAAGCGGAAATGAAATATTAAATAAGACCAGTTCAAATATGCTTTTTGGAAACACAGGCGAAATCACCTATTCCTCTCATGGAGATGTTTCCAGAGGAATGGCTGAGATAGATATCACGTTACCGGAAAACTATAAATTGAACAAAAGAAATCTAACGGATCATCTCTGCCAAAGTTGCCTTGATAAAGTTGCTGCTTCTTTAGAATATTGGAAATATGAAGATGAAAAGAAAGAACCGATCCCGCTGTGTTTGGTCGATTTTAAAACTCTTGATATTTATTCTTTACAGGATTATTACCGATCCGTTTTCATCCGAGATTATTATGTAGAAATGGGCTTTGAAGAAATTTCTGTAGAAGTAAAAACTTTTTATCTGCCGAAGAGATAATAATTATGATATACTGAAAAAAATGACAAATAAGAATTTGAGGTGATGAAACTATGTCTGAAATACAAATTGCATGGTTAGAATTGATGACAGTTGGAGGTCTTGGTGTAATATTAGTTCTGCTAGGAGTTACTTTCAATATCATTGTAAAAAGACAAAATAAATTGTGTACAAAAAAGACAGACGGTATTATTAAACAATATGGGTTTCCTGGAAATGGAAGAGTGTACCCAATCGTTGAGTACTTTGTGAATGGAACTTGTTATAAAGCAAAGAAAAAATTTCGAGGAATTAAAACAACGCAACTATCAGGAGTACCTGTACCGATGAAACCAGAAGTCTATGAAGATGAAAAAGGATGGCTACATGTAAAAACTGGAGCTATTGCAAATTTGCATCAACTTGCGGAGCAGTTGTGGCCTATCAACAGTAAGATGACAGTTTATTATAATCCAAACAATCCTAAAAAGTGTTATATTGATAGACCAATTTCAAAAAGATTTACTTCCATGATGTTTATCATAATGGGGACAGTAACAATACTCTTGAGTGTACTGGTATTCTTTTTGATGCAGTTATAAATTGCAAAAGATAATTGCTAATCAGACAAATCCCAGTTTGGACTTTTCTTATAGAGCCTTTCCATGAAGGAGAGGCTCTTTTCATCTGAAATTACTAAGATGACTATTTCAACTATCATCATCTTTTTTAACCTAAAATCAATGCACATATTCTTTCTCTAAATAAGTCCATTACAGCATCTATAAATTCTCCGGCAAATACAATAAACTTCAAAACACCGCCCATACAAGCTAAAAAAGCTGCCTGTATCCAGTCTTGATAACAGAGCACTGTTCCTATAAACAAAACTACAATTCCAAATCCCAATATCTTTTTTGCGATTGCCACCATATGTACTAGTAGTTTCACTCCGACACCTATGATTGAAACAATAAACCACAATGGAATCAATAACACTTTTCCTGACACTTTTAAAATCCCCATATCCATCCTCCTCGCTATCTTGCCAGCCATGGCATATCATGATTTACTTCTGCCCGGTAATACCCACTTATCGTTGAAGGAGCATTGAACAATGCTGCAAGTAAATATTTCTTGATATTCTTGATTTTACTCGTATTTCCTTCCAGACAATGCAGCACATACTCTACATGCGAATAATCCAGCTTCATGAATTTTCCTCTTACCAAAGCTCCTGAATACCAGTTGCTTGCAATCAATACTCTATCACTCCTACACATGACAGTCTCTACAATCAGATCCACTATTTCATCAATCTGATTTTTGTCATGAGGATGACTCACAAGTAGGGCATCATACTCCAGGTTTTCTTTGATCAGAGATTGATACGCATGTAATGTTTCCATCTCATCCTCTTCGGATCCTATCCCATCTGCAGATACGATAGGATTAGATTTATTCTCACTAAGATTAGTATTGTTAATATTAGTATTATTAGAGTTTGAAATGTAAACTTCTTGAAGTTTATTTTCGGGACTTCTTGAAGTTTGTTTTTGGGACTTCTTGAAGTTTGAAATGTAAACTTCTTCTGTCTCTTCTTCCTCTACTGAAGTTTGATTTGTAAACTTCACCATCTTTGGTTTTTCTTTTTTCTGTTCCTCACATTCCTCCTGAATAAATGATTTTACATAGATGATCGTAACCTTTCCAAATCCCTGCCTACGTTTTTCAATCAAACCTATCCCTTTTTCATCATCCAGCTCCTGAAGAGATTTCACCGCTTTATTTCTGCCACAATTCAATAATTCCATGATATCTTCAATGGAAAAATAGATATATGCCCGATTTTCTTCATCAAACCACTGATTCTTAATAGATAAAGACATTCTGTCCAACATCAAACCGTATAAGATCTTCGCATCACTGGAAAGATCCTTGAAACAGTCATTGGTAAATAAAGCTTTGGGTATTCTGTAAAAACTAAACTGGTCTGCTTCTGTTCCATAAAAATATTTAAAATTCATTTTTTTATCCATGTATCTTCCTCCCTTCCTTTCTCTCATAGAAGTCCTTTTTTTAAACTTCTGTATCTCTTCTTTCTTCGGGTTGTCTTATTTTGACAACCCTTATTTCTGTTCTCTTTTCCATTGTTCCAGTAATGTCTCAATCACCTTTTCCATATCCGTTTCCGAATAGTCTTCCGGAAAATATTTTGTAAGCTTCTTTCCTGATAACACCACTTTTCGTTCCGGTGCTTTTACCACTATACAACTATTAAAAATTGAGATCATAAATCCCTGGTTCACTGGTCCTTCTTCCAACTGTTTTCTCAAAGCTGTAATCTGCTTTGGTTTAATAAATCCTGTATCCCGGATATACTCATAAATCCATTTCTGCATTTCCTTATCAATGTAGGAAATATCAACGGCAATGGTAAAATTCAATTTCTTTGCATCTACCATATCTAATAATTCCGGGATTAATTCTGTAAGTCGAATGTAACGCTGAACATTACGAGCACTCTCTCCTACTTGTTCCCCTAACTCTTCTCTTGATTTCTTACCCAACTTGTGGCCATTATGACCACAAGTTAAATCAGCTCTTTTTCCCTGTCTCTTCATCGCATCCAGTTTCATCTTATAAGCAAATGCTTTTTCACTCGGAAGTAACTCTTCTCGTTGAATATTGGCATCTACCATGGCGATTACTGCATCATCATCTGACAGCTCTCTGACAATTGCAGGAATTGTTTCCAAGCCAGCTCTAATAGCCGCGTACATTCTTCGATGACCTGATATCATCTCATATCCATCTTCACCATCGGATCGTAACAAAACTGGTGTCAGTATCCCTTTTGCCTTTACACTCTCCACCAAGTCTGTCATCTTTTCGTCATCCAATACCTTAAATGGATGATCCTTAAAAGCATGAATTTTACTGATATCAATCTCCATTGCCGATTCTTCATTGACTACTCCCAGCAATTCATCAATGCTTGTCAATTTGATTTTTTCTGCGCTTCTACTTTTCATTTTCCAAAACCTCCTGTGTCAGATTTTCATAAGCCATAGATACTTTTCCCTTTGGACAATGACAATAAATACTTTTTCCTTCCGCACTTGCTTCAGCTACCTTAACTGATAGTGGAATGACATTTTCAAAGATAGAAATCTTAGATCCATAAGTTTCTCTCACTCTGGAAGCAATATCTTTGGCGTAATTAGTACGAAAATCCACCATTGTCAAAAGAATTCCCTGTATCGTCAGCTTTCGGTTCAATCTCTTCTTTACCATAGAAATAGTCCTGATCAACTGTTGAAGTCCTTTAACCGGCAGATATGCAGCTTGTACAGGTATCAAAACCGTATCAGAAGCTACTAAAGCATTGATGGTCATCATTCCCAAGCTCGGCATACAATCAATCAAAATATAATCGTATCGTGATCGCATCGTATCAATATATTCCTTCATGATCAGCTCCCTGCTCATTACATTACTCATAGTTACTTCCAAGGCTGATAACTCAATATTGGCCGGTAGGAGATCCACTTGTTCCTCATGATGTAAAATGCCTTCTTCCTCAGCAATTTCCTCGTCATTGATAATATTCATCATAATAGTTGCAAGAGTTGTTCCAATATCATCCGGTTCTACATATCCAAGACTTGCAGTTAAGCTTCCCTGTGGATCCGCATCGATCAATAACACTTTTTTTCCTTGTCTTACCAACCCAACTCCAAGATTTAAAGTCGTTGTACTTTTTGCAACTCCGCCTTTCTGGTTTACTACTGAAATAACTTTACACATACTGTTTTCCTCCATTTATTTCTCCCAATTTTCATTCTGCCAGATTTTCAATAATGCTATAATTTCTCGTTTCATCATTGCCGGTGTATATCTGCTTGGAAAATATTTGTGAAGCTGCTCATTCGTAAAGGCAACTCTCGTAATCTCACCTTTTTTTATCTCACTCATAATTTCCTGCATCTTCTCTAATGTAAGTTGGTTTTCTTTGCTCAATTTTCTAATCCGCTGTGCCTGTGATAAAGACGGAACAGCCTGAGCATAATCCATTGCTTCTAATAGTTGTTTTTGTTCTTCTTCTTTTAATGCTGAAATTTCAACTGCCGGATTAAAAGATATCAATTCATCATCTAATTTCTGTAAGAACTCAGGTATTAGTTTCGTCAATGAAATATATCTTTGTACCTGCTTTGGACTATCTCCACATTCTTCACTGATAATCTCTACTGTTCTCTTTCTTTTTGTTTTGTGGTCAATTTGACCTTTTTTCCTACCTGATTTTCTTTTCAGCACATCATTTTTCATTTTGTAAGCAAAAGCCTTTTCACTGAAACTGATTTTTTCTCTGTGCAGGTTAGAATCCACCATATTCAAAATAGATTCATCTTCTGTCATCACACGGATAATTACTGGTACTTTTCGATACCCCAGTAACTCAGCTGCATGTTTTCTTCTGTGACCGGATATAATCTCATAGACTCCATCTGGCACAGGCCTGACAATCAATGGATTGAGAATTCCGTACTTCTCAATACTTTCTTTTAGCAAATGCATCTCTTTATCATCTTTCACTTGAAAAGGATGATTTTTAAAAGAACAGAGTCTTTCAATCTCAATTTCAATAATCTTCTCATCTTCATTCTTCGGAATAAATTCTTTCGTTACTTCCGTCATCATTTCCTCCTTCTTCGGTCAGACAAAAAAAGCCCGTCTGGATCCGATTATTTTTGAAATCAGTTCCAAACGAGCATCTCGTTTTCTATTAGCTATAGCTAATATATTTCTCTATTGTTTCAGCTAATATATGTTTGCAAATTATATTCTGCAAAGAATTTTTCCTTTGATCTACTGTATTTTACATTCCTAAATCAATGGTGACAACAGATACTTCCCCAAATGTTAGCAATATCTCTGATACAGTCTATTTGCAAAACTCTATTTTTTATTAGCTGCCAGCTAACAATTATTTCATTGTATTAGCTGAAAATCATCCTCAAAGCAATAAAATCATGCATTTTTTTTATCAAAAAAGCGCCCCATTATTTGCATTTCTGCTAATAATCGAACGCTTTTGACTGGCCGTCTCGTATAGGAATCGAACCTATAATTTAGTCTTAGGAGGACCATGTTATATCCATTTAACTAACGAGACAAAATGCCATTTTCCCTTGAAAACACGCGATTTTCCGGCTTTTTGGTAATGGCAACCTTTATTTAATTATCAGCTTTTTTCAAGCTGTTAATTACTATTATTTTTCATGTTGGTGACATCAAAGCACTCACCTATTAGGGTAACACCTTCGTGTCAATTTTTACTCTTCTTAACTAGATTTGAACCCAAAAGTTTTTTCAGGAAGTGATAACCTTGGTTCCTCCTTAGGAGGCGCTTGTTATATCCATTTAACTAAGGAAACCCATATTTTAGTTTTGTCCGTCCCTTTATCTTACTATACTCTTTTCCTTTTTTCAAGCCCAATTTTTTCTTTTTATGAAAAGTTTTTATAAAAACAGAGCAGGCTTCTGGATTCTCTAAAAACCATCCGTCCACTCTGTTTTATATATTAATACCCAAACTCCACATACCCCTGCAGCCACACAATTCCTTTGAATCGTCTTCCCACCAGAGGAACGCCCAGCAAGTCATCTTCATTAACGCAGACATCCATTTCCAGTCCATTGCAGCGAATCCGCATCTCATAGATTCTATCCCCTGTGTCAGTATTGCAAACTCTGGTCACTTCTAAAATCTGCCCCATAACGTTATATAAATCACATTCCATTCCATAAGGAATAAAATAAGTATCCACAATACTGTAAATATCCTCATTTTGCACCCTCTGGGAAATCATAGAATATGTATCCATATCTTCTATGGTGAGACTTTCCATAGCCTCTTCATCTCCGTTTTTGGCAGCGGCTATTAATCGCCCTCTGTCAGCTGCATCCCGTTTTGACTGTTGTTCTTCTTCCTCCAATGTCATAACGGGAAGCAAAATCGTACCTTTTTTTGCCAACCCTGACAGGGTAATGTTATACACACTGTCTGAAATGTGCCCTCTGCTGCGCTGTGTCAGATATTCACCTGCATTTTGCAGATAAAAAATTACAGTCACTCCAATGCGGAGGTCATCGCAGGCCCCCGCAAAGGATTCCTTCCCTGTATGTTTTTCTATGGTCACTTCTTCCTGCATGGTGATTCCGGTACCTCTGAAATAAGGAAAATAATATTCCATTTCAAATTGATTTTCTTCATTGTATTCACCACAAACCGTAATCCCGAAATCACATCCATACATCTTTGAAAGTTCTGTGAACAAATGACCATTTCTGTCTTCTACTACAATTTTTTCATCATATGTCTGAATCACATCATTCAAAATTGCATCAAGCTGTTTCTTATCTTCTATTTCAGAAAACCCTATTGATTTTAAATAACTGTGCAAGGATGCACCTCCATCTATTTGCTTGGAATAATTGCTTCCATACCGCCCATATATGGTCTTAATGCTTCTGGAATCTTAACAGAACCATCTACCTGAAGATTATTTTCCAAAAATGCAATGAGCATTCTAGGCGGCGCTACTACTGTATTGTTCAGGGTATGCGCCAGATATTTACCGTCCGGACCACTGACACGAATACCCAGTCTTCTGGCCTGCGCATCACCCAGATTTGAGCAGCTTCCTACCTCAAAGTATTTCTGCTGTCTTGGAGACCATGCTTCTACATCTATAGATTTTACTTTCAAATCTGCCAGGTCTCCTGAACAACATTCCAATGTTCTCACAGGAATATCCAGAGAGCGGAATAAATCCACTGTATTCTGCCATAATTTATCAAACCACATTGGGCTGTCTTCCGGTTTACAAACTACAATCATTTCCTGTTTTTCAAACTGGTGAATACGATATACACCTCTTTCTTCAATACCATGAGCGCCTTTTTCTTTACGGAAACAAGGAGAATAGCTGGTTAATGTCTTTGGCAGTTCCTCTTCCGGAGTAATGGTATCAATAAACTTACCAATCATAGAATGTTCGCTGGTTCCAATGAGGTACAAATCTTCCCCTTCAATTTTATACATCATGGCGTCCATCTCAGCAAAGCTCATAACACCGGTTACTACATTGCTCCGAATCATAAATGGAGGAATGCAGTAAGTAAATCCACGGTTAATCATGAAATCTCTTGCATAAGAAATAACTGCTGAATGAATCCTTGCAATATCTCCCATAAGATAATAAAAACCGTTTCCTGCTACTTTTCCCGCACTGGCAAGGTCAATCCCATCAAAACGTTCCATAATATCTGTATGATAAGGAATTTCAAAATCCGGAACTACTGGTTCTCCATATTTCTGCACTTCCACATTCTCACTGTCATCCTTTCCAATGGGAACAGAGGGATCAATGATATTTGGAATAGTCATCATAATGGTTCTGATTTTTTCTTCTACTTCTTTTTCCTCTGTTGATAATCTTTCCACAGTTTCTGCATTGGCAGTAACTTTTTTCTTAGCCTCTTCTGCTTCCTCTTTTTTGCCCTGTTTCATAAGACCTCCAATCATCTTGGAAATCTTATTTCTTTCAGCTCTTAATGCTTCTACTTCCTGCTTGATTTCTCTGTTTCTTTTGTCCAGTTCAATCACTTCATCCACCAGAGGAAGTTTACTGTCCTGAAATTTATTTCTAATATTCTGTTTCACCACTTCAGGGTTTTCTCTTAAAAATCTAATATCTAACATCTTCGTTCTCCTTCTCTTATTCCCATATTTTCTTAGCTAAATATATCAAATTCACTTTCCTCAATTCCGAAATTTACAGCTCTTTTTAATGCCTCAATTTCTTCTCCACTAAGCATGACATACGATTCTCCATTTACGATTTCTTTGACATAGAGGAAACAATTTTCCCGGCTATGAATCGCATTCAGCAAAAATCCTGTGTTCTTTGAATCTAACATTGCCAGCACAAAACTCAATTTGCCTCCCATATCTTCAAAGGCATCGTACTTTACAATGCTGTATTTATTTAAGGCAAGTCCCTGCATTTTTTCCAGCTTTTGAATGTTTTCTGCATTAATCTCTGAATTAACTGCTAATTTTTCAATCAAATCAAATTTTCTCTTAAACAGTTTTTCCAGAGACTGTCCATCCTTCCCTTTCATAAAAAGAGCATATTTTCGATTTAGTCTGTTAAGTCCTAAGGATAGATTAAAAACACATACTAATAGTATAACCACAACTACCAAAAGCATAAGCAATAATATACCAGAGTAGGACTGCAGACTCTGTATAAATTTATTCATAAGTATATCTGGCTCCTTATCTTACACTTTCTAATAATTCTACAATACGTTCTAATTCATCCTGAGAATAATACTCAATCTCGATTCTTCCCTTATCTTTATTTTTTCTCCGAATTGCTACTTTTGAACCAACAATTCCTTTAATCTTCTCTTCCAACTGCTGATATATCAATTCCAAAGCCGGATCTTCTTTTTTCTCTGGCTTTTTCTCCGCTGGATTTAAAATATCCTTTACCAGCTTTTCGGTTTCTCTAACGCTAAGTTTTTCGTCAAAAACCTTGATTGCAGCGCTGTACTGCATTTCTTTGTCTTCTATAGCAAGCAGTGCCCTGGCATGTCCTGTTGAAAGCATCTCATCAATGAGCATTTGCTGTACTCTCTCATCCAGCTTTAAAAGTCTCATAGAATTGGTAACAGCAGTACGACTTTTGGATACTCTTTCTGCAATGGTGTCCTGCTTCAAATGGAACTCTTCCATAAGGCGCTTAAATGCCACTGCTTCCTCTATAGGATTCAGATTTTCCCGCTGTATATTCTCAATAAGAGAAATTTCCACTGCTTCCTGTTCTGAAAAATCTTTGATAATAACCGGAACTTCCTTTAATCCCGCTAATTTGGAAGCTCTCCAACGCCTCTCCCCTGCAATAATTTCAAAATAATCATCCTTTTTTTGCACTAACAGGGGCTGCAGCACACCAAACTGCTTAATAGATTCTGCTAATTCCAACAATCCATCCTCGTCAAACTGTTTTCGCGGCTGTTTTCTATTTGGTTCTATTTCTGTCATTTTTACTGTTAAAACGTTTTCTTCTTTTTTTTCTTCTACTGTTTTCTTGCTTTCTTTGCTCGGAGTTGTCTTTTTCGCAGTTGGTCTGGATTTCATAGCGGTTTCACTTATCATGGCATCCAGTCCACGTCCTAATCCTCCTTTTCTTGGCGTCATTCTTCATCCTCCCTGTTTAAAACTTCCTCTGCTAAAAGGCGGTAGCTTTCTGCCCCCACTGACTTAGTATCATAAATATTAATAGGCATACCATAGCTTGGTGCTTCAGCTAAACGCACATTTCTCGGAATAATGGTTTTATAGATGGACTGATTTAGATTACTCTTTACATTCTCCACAACCTGCAGGGATAAATTTGTTCTGGCATCATACATAGTAAATACAACGCCTTCCATTACCAGATCCGGATTTAATCTTTCCTGCACAAGTTCAATGGTATGAATAAGCTGAGTAAGACCCTCTAACGCATAATATTCACACTGAATAGGAACCAGAATTGAATTTGCAGTAGTCATAGCATTAATGGTTAAAATATTCAAAGAAGGTGGACAATCCATAATAATAAAATCATAATCATCCTTTACCGTATCAATCTGATTTTTTAGCAAATACTCTCTTCCTTCTACTCCTACCAATTCAATCTCTGCACCTGCCAAATTTACGTTAGACGGAATCAAAGAAAGATTTTCATATACATTTTCTATAATACAATCTTTTAATTCACACTCTCCTACTAACAGTTCGTACAGAGTTTGTTCTGTCTCATCTTTATCCACACCAACGCCACTGGTGGTATTCCCCTGCGGGTCAATATCAATCAGCAAAACCTTTTGGTTTAGTTCTGCTAAACACGCAGACAAATTAATGGCCGTTGTAGATTTTCCTACTCCGCCCTTTTGATTTGCAATCGCAATAATTCTTCCCACGTAAATTTCCCCTTATATTTCTTCTATCTATTTTGTTACAAATTCAATTATAGCACCTTTCCAAATCTATTTCTATAGCAATGTTTCACGTGAAACATTATTTTATGTTTTTTATAAGTACATAGATAATGTTTCACGTGAAACATTCAATGGATTTTAATCTTTTCTTGTACAATCTCTCTTTTTGCATTATAATATTAATATCTTTACAGTTAGTCTATGCATCATCCATAGACAGCTTTGAAACCTCAGACATAAACCGTTAATTTTTATTTATAGGAGGTAATTCTTAAATTATGAAGAAAAACAAACATAAACTATTGACTGCGGGTATTCTTTTATCTTTGGCAACCGGTATTATTTATGTAATTAATAGAATTGTTTTTGCCACTGCTACTTTAAAAAACCTGTTAAAATCTTCTGCCGATAATTATTATGAATGGCGTTTTGGTAAAATCTATTATAGAAAAAAAGGACATGGAACTCCCGTGCTTCTGATTCATGACTTAAATGTGTACAGTTCTGCTTATGAATGGAACAAAGTAATTGATGAATTAGCGAAAACTCGCACCGTCTATGCAGTTGATTTATTAGGATGTGGACGTTCCGAAAAACCAAGAATTACCTATACCAATTATTTATATGTACAGTTGATTACCGATTTTATCAAAAATGTTATTGGAGAAAAAACAGATGTTGTAGCAAATGGATATTCTGGCTCTTTTAGTGTTCTTGCCGGTTATAGTGATACAGATTATATAAACAAGCTCATTTTAATCAATCCTCCATCTTTGGCAAGTTTAAACCGAATTCCAAGTAAGCGGAGTAAGCTACACAAATTTATTTTAGAACTTCCCGTTTTTGGTACTTTAATTTATAATATCCGCACCTGCCAGAGCAATATTCAGCTTCTGTTTACTGAGAAATATTTATACAATCCCTTCTCAGTAACACCGGAAATGATTGATACTTACTATGAGGCTTCCCATAGAAGTTTTAGCAGTTCAAAATTTTTACTTTCCAGCCTGGTAAGCGGATATACCAATAACAGTATTAACCATGCACTGAGTGAAATGAATCAAAGCATTACCATCCTTTCTTGCGAAGGAGAAAAAGAATCTGAAAAAATTGCAGAATCCTATATAACCTGCAATCCGGCCATTGAGACTTCCACTCTGAAACACGCTAAACATTTGCCGCAATTAGAAACTCCGGAAAAATTTGTTGAACTTTTAAATATTTATCTTTAAAAAAATAACCATGAAGCACAGCACTATAGCTTCATGGTTATTTTCTTTCAATGTTTCACGTGAAACATTTTATTCTTGCCATTCTTCAATCATACTATCAAAGGCTTCTAACATTTCTCTCACTTTCATTTTATTTGCCAGCATTTTATTTCCTTTAGAATCTACTATCAAATAGAAATTTGCATCGTATGAATAGTAATCCACAGTCACTTTCATTCCACCATTCATTTCAAACATAATTGTCATTTCTGAAGGATTGTTTGTTTCTGCCTCAATACTTCTACTCTGCCATTCCATACTGGTCACTTTGGAGAAAAACTCTGAAAATACTGTTTTATCAACTTCTTTATCATTTAAATAATATTTCTGTTCTGATTCTTCTTCCTTTTTTGTTGCTACGTATGTTTCATTATTCCTTACAAACGTTACTTTGTCTAAATCTGCAAAAGAATAATCTGCAACCAAGGAACTTACCAAATCACTTTCATTAATTGTCATAATGCCTTCTGCTGTAGCTGCGGATATTGTATAGATATATTTTCCATCTTTTAGCATAGCATAATAATCACCGGCTTCATTTTGTTTTCCGATATAAAACACAACATTTTTGGCAACTTTTGTTTCTTCTGCTGCTTCTTCGTCATCCTCCTCTGCAGTCTCTGTCACTTCATAATCAACACTCACTGCAACCGGAGCATCTAATCCATAATAAGCTAAATTATTTTTATCATAAGAAACAAATTCCTGCCAGGTAACTCCACTGTAGTTTCCCATAAGACTGCTTACTTTCCCGCTATCTGCTGCCACAGAAGCGACATTCTTTCCAGCTTGAATTTTCTCATACGTCCATCCTGTTTCTGATGTCTCATCTTTTTTTAGCCTTGTGGTAATACCATCCTTATCTATTTCTACCTTCTTAATTTCTGTGGATGAAATTGATGGAATTTCCTCTGTTTCTGCTAAATCCTGAATCTCAATGCAAAGTTTCTGTTTTACGGTAGAATCCACCAGATAAATTGGTTTTTCTCCATCTTTTTTCATATAAAAGCCTCCAACGGCTTCATTATCATCACCAAGCTCCAGCAAAACCTCCTTTCCTTCTTTGTTTTGAACAGTAACCTTTACCTCCGGATTATCCAGACCGTATTCTGCTGCATCTTCTGGATTTTCAATTTCTCTGGAAGACTCAATAGAGGTTACATTTGATACAAAATCCAACATAGCAGATTCACTCAGAGGAAACGCTTCATCCTCCGCATAACTCCATACATCATTTTCGTGTAAAAATGTAGAAGTTTTTCCATTATGCTCTAATTTAATTTCTGAAATGTCTTTTGCATCTATTTCGAAAACCGTTTTTACAGCCGCTTCCTGTTCTGTCTCTTCTTTACTTAAATTAAGTGATTTCAACACAAAATATAGTGCAGAAAAAAGCACGAAAACCGTAAGAGCAATGATTAACCCTTTTTTCTTCTTTGCCATATCACTGTTTTCTCCTCTTCATCCAAATTCCAAAGCCAAGAATAATCACTGCAAGTGGAACAATCACAGTTACAGAAATACTCCAAAAATGAACATCTGTAGCTGGTATCAGCAGACTGCTGGTATCATAATCTTTAGCCGGAATAGAAACCATATTGACCTCTTCTGTATTACACATCCAGCCAAGAGAAGCTGCTAATAGTTCATAATTTGTTCCTGATACCATAGCATTCATGGTATCATCAAAAATAGATTGAGAAGCAAAATAAACAATCTGGGTTTCCCTCTCCTCATCAACTTTTTCCTTTATCATGACACCTAAATCAAAGGGACCGGAAATATCTCCCTCTTCCTTCTCTATGGTCTCCATGTTTTCCAAATCAGTTTTCGAGTATGCACTGCCTGAAGTTTTAAGAATACTGTTAATTTCTAAGGTATCTCTTACCTTATCCATCTTCTGAATTCCCTGAGAAAGAGCAGTGAGTACAAAGCGGCTTTCAGAGGATAATTCACTTGTAATTTCATTGCTTTCTATATCTGGAAGTAAATAATACGGGTTTTGAGACACATAATGATCAGAATCCCCTTCAAACACAATACCATTTACCGGCTGAACACCGTAATTTTCCAAAACTCTGTTAAAATTCGTCATATCTTGATCTGTATAATTTGATACAATCAGCGCTTTTCCGCCCTGTTCCAGATATTCAATAATTTTATTTGCCTCATCCTCTGTTAAATCTTTTGCCGGAGCAAAAACAAAAAGACATTCTGCATCTTCCGGCACTGCTTCTTCTGTTAAGAGATTTAGATTCTGAATCTCAATATTTGCCTTTTGAATGGTCTCTTTCATATTTTCACTCATAGCAGCTTCTTCATGCCCTTCAAGGGTATAGAGAATTGGCATATCCTCTGAAATTACATAGTTCATGGCACTGGTCAGTTGACCTTCTCCGTCAAATCCTGTTACCTGCTGTGAGTAAGTATTATAATCAATAGAAGTCTCATACATATCTGAATAATTAACTACTTTACTCTTATCTCCACACACTACAATGACGCTGTTATTGCTGATATTATCCGATGTGTATTTGGATACAAAGGTAGGATTTACCGCCGGATCCTTTTGCTCTACCTGGATATGCTTACTTCCTTCTTCATATTTTTCCAGCAATTTTTGTATTTCACTGCTTTCTGTTCCTTCCTGGGCAATGAAATAAAATGTAACATCTTTATCCAGTTCCTTCAGCATTTTTTCTGTCTGTTCCCCAATCGTAAAAAGCTTCTGGCTGCTCAAATCTATTTCTCTGTACTTAGATGGCAATTCCTGTATTGCCATATTGAAAACAACCACACTGGCAATTACAATTCCGGTTACTGCCATGCTATAGGAACCATGTTTTAATCTTTTTTTATTCTTCTTTCGGTTTTCCCGCGCTTGTGCAATAATTTCCCTGAAGTTTACTTTCTTCTTCAAATTTATTTTCTTCATACCTGCAATCCTTTCTTTCCCCTGAATTTCTTAGCTCCAGCGTCTTTTCTGTATGCACTGAATCGTCAAAAAAACAAAAATGCAGATAACGGAAAGCATATAGACTATACCTGTAATGTCTAAAATACCGCCTACAAAATTGTCAAAATGATTTGCAATCGCCAATAATCCCAATACCTTCTGAATTAGTCCAGAAAAAAGGGAAGCTTTTACAGCATAAAGAATCAAAACCACTGCTCCCATTCCTGCTCCCACTACAGAAGAAAGCAAGGCATCTTTTGTCATCTGATAAATCACAAGCGCCAAAAGGACAACCAGCACTAAAACTGCCAACATGGAACTTAAAGCGGTATCCGAAAAGAAGCTTTCAATTCCTTCCATTACAAAGCTGCAAAACAATACGCCAAAGGTGAGAACCGCCGCTATAATCTGACTCTCTGTTACAGAAGAAAGAAACAGTCCTACTGCAATCTGAGCGCATCCAAGGAAGAAAAATCCGAGGATTCCTGTATAGGCCATGGTATAAGACACCGTTCCATATTGTCCCATAATCAGTGGATACGTCGCTGCAATGAGAATGGGAATTGCATAAATTGTAATCATACTCAGATATTTTCCTAAAACCACCTTCCACACTGCCACCGGCGCAGTCAGAAGAAGCTGATCCGTCCGGTTCTTTTTCTCCTCTGCTAAAATTCTCATAGTAAGCACAGGTGTAATAATTAAAAACAAAAAGGTCACAGAACTTAACGTAATGCCAAAATCAGGACTGGCATACTGCAGATTATAAGCAGTAAAATAAATCCCCAGAATCAATAAAATAAAAGCAATAAACACATATCCAGCCATGGATGTAAGATAACTTCTTAGTTCTTTTTTATAAACTGCCAGCATAACTTACTCTTCTCCCTCCTCATACTCAGGTTCCATATTTTCGTCTACTTCAAAAATTCCTGATTCGATTTCTACTTTTCTTTCTTTTTCTGCATCATCCGTAAGCTTCAGGAATACTTCTTCCAGGCTCATATTACTGGACTGCATTTTCAAAATCGGACATTTCACCTCTGCAAGCGCAAAGAAAATATTTTCGCGCATATCCTGATTGCCTGACAGTTTAATGGTGAAATCACAGGCATTCTGAATCAGTGAATCATGATAAATCACGTCCTCAATATTCTCCACCATATCCAAGGCTTTCCTGATTTCAGATTCCTGTCCCTTTACCGTAAGTTCCAGAGAATTTGCCCCGGACATAAGTTTTCCCAGATTTTCCGGCGTGTCACTGGCTACCAGTTTTCCTTTATCTATAATTAATACATGATCACATACAGCGCTAACCTCTGACAAAATATGAGAGCTTAAAATAACGGTATGTTTTTGCCCCAGACTTTTAATCAAGTCCCTGATTTCTATAATCTGTTTGGGGTCCAGGCCAACTGTAGGCTCATCCAAAATAATAATTTCCGGATATCCCAGCAGAGCCTGTGCGAGTCCTACTCTCTGCTTATATCCTTTTGAGAGATTTTTAATCAGCCTGTTCTTAACTTCTATGGTTTTTGTGGTTGACATAACTTCTTCTATATTTGCTTTTCTCTTTTCTTTTGGAAGCATCTTTAACTCTGCAGCAAAATTCAGATATTCCTGCACCGTCATATCCTGGTATAAAGGCGGAATCTCAGGAAGATATCCAATCTTTTTCTTTGCCACCTCAGGTTCCTCCAGAATATTATGCCCGTCAATAAGGACTTCTCCTTCTGTGGACGCAATATATCCTGTAATCATATTCATGGTTGTAGATTTTCCTGCTCCGTTTGGTCCCAGAAATCCGTAGATTTTTCCCTTTTCTACTGTAAAATTCAAATGATTCACAGCTACGTGATTTCCATACTTTTTCACAAGATTTCTTACTTCAATCAAAACATTCCCTCCTTTAAAATTCTACAATGCCAGAGTCAAAGGGCGTTTTTGACCCTCACACCATTTTATGGAAAAAATGTGATAAAAATTAGATAAGTATGTGTTTTTTCTGTGAAAAAGAGCCTGAAAGCTGCTTTATGATTGATTCTATCATGCACAGCCTCAGGCTCTTTTTCTTTTATTCTTTTATTTTTTTATTCTTTTTTATAAAATCGGCTCTTTTGCAGGTGTTCCGGCTTTTCTTGGATACTGCTTTGGTGTTTTTTTCTTTTTCTCAACAACCACTAAGGTTCTTTCCATATCGGTTCCAAAAAGCTGAAAAGCTTCTGTTTTATCCAGCTTACCTCCTAATACAAAGATGGCTTTAGAAGCCTCTGTAAGCTCTTCCTGGGCCTTTCCTGACTTATAGGAGATAAAGTACCCGCCTTCCTTTACATAAGGCATACAAAGCTCACATAAGGACGCCAGACGGGATACTGCTCTTGACACACTTAAATCATACTGTTCCCTGTGTTCTGCCTTTCTGGCTCCATCTTCTGCTCTTCCATGCACCGTACAGATTTCTTCCAGCTTTAATTCTTCAATCACTGTATCCAGAAAATTCAAGCGTTTTTTCAATGAATCCAGCAGGGTAATCTGTAAATGAGGAAAAGCAATTTTCAAAGGAATTCCCGGAAATCCAGCGCCGGTTCCCACATCAATACAGGTGTGAATTTTCTCCATATCAACTGCTTTTACAATGGATAAACTATCCAGAAAATGTTTGGTAAGCACCTCCTGAAACTCCGTAATCCCGGTTAGATTCATGACCTTATTCCACTCTACTAACAGCTCATAATAACGAATAAACTGCTCTTTTTGCACTTCTGAAAGAGCAATTTTATAGGCTTTGCATCCCTCTTCTAAAACCTTTAAATCATATGCCATATCTATCTCCTTCTATAGGATTCCATATACACCAGAAGCACAGAAATATCCGCAGGAGAAACCCCTGCAATTCTGGAAGCCTGACCAATAGAAACCGGTCTGTATGCCTTTAATTTCTGTTTTGCCTCTATACGAAGTCCACTGATTTCATCATAATCTAATGTCTCTGGAAGCCTCTTTGTCTCCAGTTTTTTAAAACCTTCTACCTGTTTTAACTGCCTCTTAATATAACCATCATACTTAATATTAATGTTTACCTGTTCCCTTACATCCTCCGGTAATTCCGGTCTCTTTTTATCTAAAGGAGCTACAATATCATAAGATAATTCCGGTCTTCGGATTAAATCTGCCAGAGAAATTCCATTCTTTAATGGCGTACTTTCATACTGTTTTAAAAGCTGCTGAACCTCTGGAACTGCCCCTACATGAACATGCTCCATACGCTCCGCTTCTTCCTGGATTTTCTCTTCTTTCCACAGAATATAATCATATTGTTCCTGGGTAATTAATCCAATTTCATACCCTTTTTTCCGAAGTCTTAAATCTGCATTATCCTGTCTTAAAAGCAGTCGGTATTCCGCCCGGCTGGTCATCATTCGATATGGTTCATGGTTCTCTTTTGTTACCAAATCATCAATTAAAACACCAATATAAGCCTCTGAACGATCCAGAATTAACTGCTCTTTTCCCAGAATTTTCATTGCTGCATTAATACCCGCTACCAGCCCCTGTGCTGCTGCTTCTTCGTATCCTGAGCTTCCATTAAACTGTCCCCCTGAGAATAATCCTTTGATATTTTTAAACTCCAGCGTTGGATATAATTGTCTTGCATTGATACAATCATACTCAATAGCATAGGCATTTCTTACGATTTTTACATGCTCCAGTCCCTTAACAGAACGGTACATTTCATACTGTACATCCTCCGGCAAAGAGCTTGACATACCGCCTACATACATCTCATTTGTGTCCAATCCTTCTGGCTCAATGAATACCTGATGGCGGTTTTTATCTGCAAATTTTACCACTTTATCCTCAATGGAAGGACAGTATCTTGGTCCTGTTCCTTCTATCATTCCAGAGTATAAAGGGGATCTGTCCAGGTTTTCTCTGATAATCTCATGGGTTCTCTCATTGGTGTATGTCAGCCAGCAGGATGCCTGCTCAATCTGTACATCTTCCGGGTTCGTAGAGAAGGAAAATGGCACCACTTTTTCATCACCAAACTGCTCCTCCATCTGGGAAAAATCTACGCTTCTTTTGTCAATTCGTGCAGGTGTTCCGGTTTTAAAACGGTACATTTCTACGCCTAATTTTTTCAAAGATTCTGTGAGATAATTCGCAGCCTGCAGCCCATTTGGTCCTGTATAATTGCTGATATCTCCATAAATACACCTGGCTTTTAAATAAGTTCCGGTACACAAAACTACTGCTTTTGCATGATAAACAGCTCCGGAAAAAGTCTGAACGCCTGTGACAACGCCATCCTCTGCCAAGATTTCTGTTACCTCTGCCTGACGGATAGTAAGATGCTCTGTATTCTCCAGTGTTCTTCTCATTTCCCTGGTATACGCCTGCTTATCCGCCTGGGCACGAAGGGAATGCACTGCCGGTCCTTTGGACACATTGAGCATTTTGGACTGAATAAAAGTCTTATCAATATTCTTGCCCATTTCTCCCCCAAGAGCATCAATTTCCCTTACCAGATGACCTTTTGATGTTCCTCCGATATTAGGGTTACAGGGCATGAGAGCAATACTATCCACACTCACTGTAAACATAATAGTTTCCAATCCCAGACGGGCGCAGGCAAGAGCAGCTTCACATCCGGCATGACCGGCGCCTACCACAGCCACATCATATGTTTCTT
Source organism: Bacillota bacterium (assembly GCA_902363515.1). Lineage (GTDB taxonomy): Bacteria > Bacillota > Clostridia > Lachnospirales > Lachnospiraceae > Blautia. Next base: position 219,966 of record CABJAN010000003.1, read on the forward strand.
CTAATACATTCATCTTCCTCGGATTCCTTTCTTTTTATTTTCCGGTACAAAATTTAGAGAAAATTTCATTCACCAAATCTTCTCCCACAGCCTCTCCGATAATACTTCCAAGCGCCTCATAAGCATTCATTAAATCAATGGAATAAAAGTCTTCCGGCAGCCCCATATCAATGCTGTTTTCTACCAGAAGAATACTCTTTTTAGCTTCTTCAAGAGCTGTTTTATGACGCATATTAGTAATATAAATTTCGTCATTAAAAGTAATCTTTCCTGCAAAAAAAAGCTCCTTAATCTGCTGTTCCAGACGGTCAATTCCTTCCTCTTCTTTTGCAGATATGGACACAATAGGATGTTCCACTAATTCCTTTAAATCCTCTTCAAAAACCACTTGTTTCAGGTCTGTTTTATTGAGAATAACCACTGCTTTTTTATCTCTTAGAAGCCCTATAATCTCTCTGTCATTTTCATCCAGGGGAATGGAAGCATCCACCACATACAGGATTAAGTCTGCATCTTTTGCATTCTCAATAGCCTTCCCTACTCCGATTTTTTCTACCACATCATCTGTACTGCGAATTCCTGCTGTATCCATCATACGAAGGGAAATCCCATGAAGAACAATAGTCTCTTCCAGGATATCTCTGGTGGTTCCCGCAATGTCTGTAACAATAGCTCTTTCTTCTCCCACAAGGGTGTTTAATAGTGATGATTTTCCTGCATTTGGCTTTCCTACAATAACCGTTTTGATACCCTCTTTCATGAGTTTTCCTTCTCTTACGGTATCTAAAAGCCGGTCTATTTTACCTTTTATAAGCTCAGTTTCACCTCTTAAGGTATCTCCATATCCATCAATACTGATATGCTCCGGATCGTCTAAAGCAGACTCAATATATGCAATCTGATAAATAATCTGTTCTCTGATTTCCCGAATAATTCTCTGGATATTCCCTCTTAACTGGCTTACAGAACTCTTCAGCGCATACTCATTTTGTGCATTAATCACATCAATCACAGCTTCTGCCTGAGACAAATCAATTCTTCCGTTTAAAAAAGCCCGTTTCGTAAATTCTCCTGGTTCTGCCGGTCTTGCGCCATACTTTATTACAGTTTCCAGCACTCGTTTCATAGCCAGAACGCCCCCGTGACAGTCGATTTCTACCGTATCTTCTCCTGTATAGCTTCTGGGGCCATCCATAACCATAACCAAAACTTCATCGATTAACTCCTCTTTATCCCATATAAAACCGTAATTTATGGTATGAGAAGCTACCTCTTCTATTTTCTTTTTTCCGCCTTTTGAACGGTATATTTTCCCTGTAATATTTCTGCTTTCTGGTCCGCTGATTCGTATAATTCCGATGCCGGATGCAGTCATGGCTGTCGCTACCGCAGCAATGGTATCCTTCATATACTTCTCCTTTTTTCACCGAATATGAAAAAATTCCAGGCAAAAGCGCGCAAAGGATTTCCCTATTATTCACGCTTTCACCTAGAATAATATGTTACATTGTTTCTTCTTATCTGTTTTTCAGCTTTACAACTACGTGACGGTATGGTTCATTTCCCTCACTATAGGTTTCCACATAACGGTTTCCCTGAAGTGCAGAATGAATAATCCGTCTCTCATATGGATTCATAGGCTCCAGAGACACTGTTTTTCTGGTCTTTCTTACTTTATATGCAATGCTTCTTGCCAGATTTTCCAGTGTTTCTTTTCTTCTGTTTCTGTAGTCTTCTGTATCCAGTTTTACACGAACATATCCCTGTCTTCCCTTATTTACCACCAGGCTTGTCAGGTACTGTAAGGAATCCAAAGTCTGTCCTCTCTTACCAATGAGAATACCCATATCCTGTCCTACAAATTCAATATCCAGATTTCCTTCTGCTGCTTTGTAGTCCATTTTAATCTCTACTTCCAGTTCCATTGCTTTAAAGACACCGCTTAAAAATTTCTCAGCTTCTGCCTTCATCTCAGCAATTTCTTCCTGGCTTCTTTCCGGAACTTTCCGCTCTTCTTTTGGCTGTTCCGGCTCTGTTTTGATTTCTCTTTTTACTTCTTTTTTGGGCTCTCTTTTAATTTCTTTTTTAACTTCTTTGCGCTCTTCCTTTTTCACTGCCTTAGGCTCTTCTTTTGCAGCAGGTTCTTCCACAGAAGCTGTGGTTTCTTTTTTTCGCGCTTTAATAATTGCCGGCTTGGAACCAAAGCCTAAAAATCCTGCTTTGCCTTCAGAAATCACTTCTATTTCAAGGTTTTCACTAAATGTTTCAAACTCAAGACTTGCTTTTGTAATTGCTTCGTCTACTGTTTTCGCTGAAAACTCTCTGAATTCCATATTTTTTCCCCCTTACTTTCTATTTCTTTTTTCCTTTGTTCTTTTCGTCAAACGCAGCTACCATGTTTGCCTTTGATGCCAGGCTTCCCGGTTTTGTCTTAGGAACAGAAGCATAAGATCCTGAAGTATTCTGAACAGAATTGCTTCTCTCTGCAATGGTTTTTCTTTGAGGTTCCTGGATATTGCGCACATTCATCTTGGCGTATTCACTGATATTCTGGGAAGTGATACCTCTCTTGGCTCTCTTCTTATCCATTTTCGCCTTGTTCTGTTTAATGAACTGTTCCATATCCATGTTATTTAAATGTCTGTTAATAATCAACTGCTGTACACTTCTGATAACCGCACCGATAATCCAGTAAATACCAATACCAACAGGGAATGTAAAGCAGATAAATGCTGTAAACAATGGCATAAAGAGGTTCATGCTCTTCATAGTGGCTTCCATGGAAGAATTTCCACCGTTTTTATTATCGCCGCTTGTTGCAGAAGGCATTAACTTCATGTTTAACACCTGTGTACCCCATGCCAGAACAGGAATTAAAATTGCTGCCAAAATCAACAGATAATGCTGTGTAGACCATCCGGACTGAATAAGCGCCCATGGGTTATCTGCAATATTAAGTCCTAAGAAATTCTGCATTGGCTGAAGGGTATCTGCTGTTTTATCCAGGATATTTGCAAATCCCTGAAACTGACTTACATCTGCCAGTTTGTCCCACTGTGAGGGAGACAGGGCATACAAAAAGTCAATCACCTGATTGTTACTTAAATCTCCGGATAATGGAATATAGGAGTTCTTAATTCCATTGTCCTGTACAAACTTCTGAATAATTTCAGAAAATCCACTAACCTGTGTAATATGTGTAACTGCAGAATCAAACACATGTCTCATTCCGCTAATGTATCCCGGAATTTTAATGATAACCTGATACAACGCAAAGAAAATAGGCATCTGAATCAACATCTGCAGACAGCTTCCTGTAGGAGAAACACCATATTTCTCATAGAGAGCCATGGTCTCTTCCTGCATTTTTAACTGGGAAGCCTGGTCTTTTTTTCCTCTGTATCTCTTCTGAATACTCTGCAGTTCCGGACTCATAACCGCATTCATCTTTGCAAATTTCTGCTGCTTAATCTGCAGCGGAGTCATAAAGGCATAAATAATCACAGTAAAAATAATGATACATAAACCTAAGTTATGGACTCCAATACTATAAATGCCGTTCATCAGCCAGCCCATAACTTCGGCTACCCAATTTACAATCGGCATTGTACTTTTCGTTAGTAATACACCCAACTCTGTATCCTCCTTCTTGCTTTGTCACCTCATATCTTCTGTCTTCTACGGTACAGGGTCATATCCGCCTTTTGAAAAAGGGTTACATCTTAAAATCCTCCATGCAGCCAGAATACTGCCTTTCAATGCGCCATATTTCTCAATGGCCTCTAATCCGTACTGAGAACACGTAGGTATATAAGGACAACGTGTACTCTTAAGAGGGGACAAATACTTCTGATAAAGTCTGATTAATTTAATCAATATCTTCTTCATGATTCTTTTCGTTCTCTTCACTTTTCATAATCTTATGGAGCCTCCCCAAGTGAAGCAGGGCGCTCTCCATAGAATGGAATCCCTGTTCTTTTCCATTCACCCTGACAACAACTACAATATCATATCCACAACAAAATTTTTCCTCATTGAGGCGGTAACTCTCTCTGATTAATCTGGTCAAATGATGTCTTACTACACTGTTACCTACTTTTTTACTTACGGATATACCTATTCTGTTGCGACCCAACTGATTCTTTAAACGATACATAACCAGATAACGATTTGCATATGATGTTCCTCTTCGATAAACCTGTTGAAAATCGCTGTTCTTCTTTAATGATTCCGAATATTTCATACTCTATCCTTTTTCGCAAAGAGAAGAAAAAGACCACAAATCTGCGGTCTTAAACTGTAATCTTTTTCTCTTAAGCTGACAATTTTTTTCTTCCTTTAGCTCTTCTAGCAGCTAAAACTTTTCTTCCGCCAGCACTGCTCATTCTAGCTCTGAATCCATGAACTTTGGATCTCTGTCTTTTCTTAGGCTGAAATGTCATTTTCATATTCAAGGCACCTCCCTTATATTATATGGACATCTTCCGATATTTTTATTCAGATGTCACTTCTAGTTATGCATGATAGAAAACATCATTTCAATTATATTCACAAACCCGGTTCTCGTCAAGCATTTCTTTCATTTTCCTGCTGTTTTTCCGCGATTTTTCACCCTTTTTTACTATCCACAGCCTGTACACATTCTTTTTGTGGATTTCTGCCTTTAACTATTTTTGTCCATTTTCTTATACACATAGTTATTCACATTTTTTCAGCTATTTTGGTTTATCCACAAAATGTGGATAATATGTGGATAACTTTTCCTATATATTCACATTATTTCTCCACATTTTCCAAAAAAACCTTATTTTTCAACGGTTTTCGACCTGTGGACAGTGTTTTTTTGCTTATACACATTACTCACATTTCATGTTTTCCACATCCCTTCTCTCCTGGCTCTTCCTCATTATCCACACCCCTTTTTCCACATACACACCTCCCCTCTGTTTTCGTTATTTTTTAACGCGTATTTAAAATCTCTACTTATATATAATGAGACTTCTATACTTGTCCACATAACCACATCCTTTTTTTCTAAACTTTCCTTGAGATTTCCACCGGGTTTCTTTAATTTTTCATTGCTTAAAAACCGTTTTTATTATATTATATAGATAATAATACATTTTTTTGCCTATGATTGAATGAGGAACTCAGTCAATCATCTATTTTTTGTGTTCTAAAACGGCATATAATACAGATTAGGAGAATTGAAAATGCACATAATACAGGAAAAATGGTCAGACATCTTAAATATGATTAAAATTGAACATGACGTATCTGATGTCTCCTATTCCGCCTGGCTGGAACCTTTGAAGGTCTACAAGGTAGAGGGAAATGTGGTTACGATCATTGTCACCAATGGCAGTATGGCCCTGAGTTATATTAATAAGAAGTATATTCTGCCCTTAAAAGTTGCCATTGCCGAAACAACGGGAGAAGATTACGAAATTTCTCTGGTTTTACCTGAAGAAATTAAAGAAGAAGTGGTACAGCCACCGGCTTCCTCTGCTGCTGCACCGGTAAGTCTGAATGAAAATATTGAAAAGGCAAACCTGAATCCACGCTACACCTTTGATACATTTGTGGTAGGTAATAATAATAAAATGGCTCACGCAGCATCCGTAGCAGTTGCCGAATCCCCTGGGGAAGCCTACAATCCACTGTTTATTTATGGAGGCGTTGGTCTTGGAAAAACCCACTTAATGCATTCCATCGCACATTTTGTGCTTCAGAAAAATCCAAGTGCCAAGGTCTTGTATGTAACCAGTGAATATTTCACCAATGAATTAATTGACTCTATCCGTAATGGTAACAATTCTACCATGTCCAAATTCCGTGAAAAATACCGGAACATTGATGTCCTTTTAATTGATGATATTCAGTTTATTATAGGAAAAGAGTCTACACAGGAAGAATTCTTCCACACCTTTAACTCTCTACACGGCGCCAAAAAGCAGATTGTTATTTCCTCTGATAAACCGCCGAAAGATATGGAAATTTTAGAAGACCGGCTCCGTTCGCGTTTTGAATGGGGTCTTATTGTGGATATTTCTTCTCCTGATTACGAAACCAGAATGGCCATTCTCCGCAAAAAAGAAGAGCTGGATGGCTACAAAATTGATGATGAAGTCATTGAATACATTGCAAAAAATGTAAAATCCAATATCCGTGAGCTGGAAGGCTCTCTGAATAAAATTATGGCTTACGCCAATCTGGAACAAAAAGAAATCAACCTGGATTTAGCCGAAAAAGTATTAAAAGATATTATTTCTCCAAATCAAAAACGTATTATTACACCAGAACTGATTCTTGATATTGTAGCAGAACACTTTGATTTATCTGCCTCTGACCTGATTGGCAATAAGCGAAACTCCAAAATTGTCTTTCCACGACAGATTGCCATGTATCTCTGCCGCCATATGACAGAAGTAACGCTGAAAAATATCGGTAAAGTATTAGGCGGAAGAGACCATACTACGGTTATGAACGGAATTACTAAAATCGAAAATGAACTGGAAACCTCAGAAAGCACCAGGGAAGTCATTGATATTTTAAAGAAAAAAATCAATCCGGCGAAATAGCCGGTTTATCCACAACTTGAAGTGAATACTATGTGAATTATGTGTGGAAAACTTTAACACGTTCTTTTTCCGGTTTTTGCCCACATTTTTATCAACAGGCTTCTCACGTGAAGTTCAACATGAACCCACAAAGTTATCCATACTCACGAATCCCGTATTTTCGCGGGTTTCGAGGGTTATTCACATATTCACAGCCCCTACGGCTAATACTACGAATTTGTTAATCATTTATATTTTTATTTAACCACTCCACCCAGAAAGGAAGTTATACACACATGAAATTAATTTGTCCAAAATCTGAACTTCAGAAAAGTGTAGGAATCGTCATGAAAGCCGTTCCAGGCAAAACAACCATGCCCATTTTGGAATGTATTTTATTAGACGCTTCTACCAATGATATTAAATTTACCTCTAATGATATGGAATTAGGCATCGAAACCCGCGTTCAGGGAACGGTACTTGAAAAAGGTATGATTGCTTTAGATGCAAAAATTTTCTCAGAAATTGTAAGAAAGCTTCCTGACAGTGATGTTACCATTGAAACAGATGAAAAATTAAACACAACAATTACCTGTGAAAAAGCTAAATTTAATATCCCCGGAAAATCCGGAGAAGATTTTTCTTATTTACCTTTAATTGAAAAAACAGACTGCATACGGGTTTCACAGTTTACTTTAAAAGAAATTATTCGTCAGACAATCTTCTCTATTGCAGTAAATGAAAACAATAAGTTAATGACCGGTGAACTTTTTCAAATTGAAAACAATATGTTACGGGTTATTTCCCTGGATGGACACCGGATTTCTATCCGTAAAATTCCTTTAAAGGAAGAATGCAAAGACCGTAAAGTAGTTGTTCCTGGTAAAACCTTAAGTGAAATCAGCAAAATTTTATCAGGGGAACTGGAAGATATGGTAGAAATTTATCTTTCTGCAAACCATATTTTATTTGAGTTTGATGATACCAAGGTAGTTTCCCGTCTTATTGAAGGAGAGTATTTTAAAATAGATCAGATGCTTTCCAGTGACTATGAAACAAAAGTAAAGATTAACAAAAAAGAATTCTTAGATTGTATTGACCGCGCAACTCTTCTGGTAAAAGAAGGGGATAAAAAACCAATCATTATTCATATTCAGGATGGCCAGATGGAGCTTCGGATTGATTCACAGATTGGTTCCATGAAAGAAGAAATTGATATCCAGAAAGAGGGCAAGGATATCATGATTGGTTTTAATCCGAAATTTTTAATTGATGCTCTGAAAGTCATTGATGATGAAGAAGTAAGCATTTACCTTATGAATGCCAAGGCTCCATGCTTTATCCGTAATGATAGTCAGCAATATATTTATCTGATTCTGCCGGTTAATTTTAATGCAGTCAGCCGCTAAAAACCGCAAATGGTTTAAAAGGAGAAAAAATGGAAATTATTAAATTAAGAGATGAATTTATTAAGCTTGGACAGGCGCTGAAAGCCGCAAATCTGGTGGAAGACGGTGTTGAAGCAAAATATGTGATTCAAGATGGAGAGGTACTGGTCAATGGTGAACCGGATACCAGAAGAGGCCGCAAGCTCTATGATGGGGACGTGATTTCCTATCAGGGAGAAGAGATAAAAATTGTAAAATAAAAGTAACTCAGTGAAGGGGAACCTATGTATATCGAATCAATCGAGCTGAAAAATTACAGAAATTATGAGTCACTTTCCCTGGAGTTGGATAAAGGAACCAATATTTTTTACGGAGATAATGCCCAGGGAAAGACTAATATCCTGGAAGCTGCTTATTTATGTGGGACAACCAAATCCCACAGAGGCAGCAGGGACAGGGAAATGATTCGTTTTGGTCAGGATGAGGCTCATATTCGTATGTTTGTAAAAAAAGACGGGATATCCAGAAAAATTGACATGCATCTAAAGAAAACCAAAGCAAAAGGTATTGCCATCGATGGAATTCCCATTCGCAAGGCCAGTGAACTATTTGGCATTTTAAATATTGTGTTTTTTTCTCCGGAGGACTTAAATATTATTAAAAGCGGTCCTGGAGAGAGACGACGCTTTATGGATTTGGAATTATGTCAACTAAATAAATTGTATTTATCCAATCTTTCCAGTTACAATCGGATTTTAAATCAGAGAAATAAATTGTTAAAGGATATTGCTTTCCAGCCCGGGCTTAAAGATACCCTGGAGGTATGGGATGAGCAGTTGGCTCATTATGGCGCTTTTCTCATTGAAAGCCGCAAAGCTTTTGTGGAAGAGCTAAATGACATTATGGAAGGCATACATAGGAGTATTACCGGAGACAGGGAACAGATTAAACTGGTGTATGAGCCAAGTGTTCAAAGCAGTGTTTTTTTGGAAGAACTGACAAATGCAAGAGAACGGGATATCCGGTTTAAAATGACCTCTTTGGGTCCCCACAGAGATGACCTTTGTGTAAAGGTCAATGAAATTGATATCAGAAAATACGGTTCTCAGGGGCAGCAGCGTACTGCTGCATTGTCTTTGAAACTGTCTGAAATTTATATGGTGAAGAAAATCATCAAAGATATGCCGGTTTTGCTTTTGGACGATGTATTGTCTGAGCTGGATTCCAACAGGCAGAATTATCTTTTGAACAGTATCCGGCAGGTACAGACTATGATTACCTGTACGGGTTTGGATGATTTCATTGACAGACAATTCCACATGAATAAAGTATTCAAGGTGGTTGAAGGAAAAGTGAAAACAGGAGGAAATGTATGAGTACAGAAATGAATACTGAAGTAAATACAGAGTACGGTGCAGATCAAATCCAGATTCTGGAAGGACTTGAAGCAGTTAGAAAGAGACCGGGTATGTATATTGGCAGCACTTCTTCAAGAGGTCTCCATCATCTGGTATATGAAATCGTAGATAACGCAGTAGATGAGGCGCTGGCCGGCTATTGCGATACCATTCATATATCTGTAAATGAAGATAATTCCATAACGGTTATTGATAATGGCCGTGGAATTCCTGTGGGAATTAACCACAAAGCCGGGATTCCGGCTGTTGAGGTGGTATTTACCATCTTACATGCCGGCGGTAAGTTTGGCGGCGGGGGATATAAGGTTTCCGGCGGTCTTCACGGAGTTGGAGCATCCGTTGTAAACGCTTTATCTACCTGGCTGGAAGTTACCATTTACCAGGGAGGCAAAGTGTACCGACAGCGTTATGAACGGGGAAAAACCGTATACAGCCTGAAGGTTGTAGGAGAATGCGAGCTTTCCAAAACAGGAACCATGGTGACATTCCTTCCGGACCCAGAGGTTTTTGAGGAGACTGTCTTTGATTTCAGCACCTTAAAACACCGTTTCAGAGAAATTGCCTTTCTGACAAAGGGATTGAAAATTGTTGCAGAGGATAAGAGAGAGGAAGAACCCAAAGAGGTTGTTTTCCATTATGAAGGCGGAATCAAAGAATTTGTCCAGTATTTAAACCGCAGCAACACTGCTTTGTATGAAGATATTCTCTACTTTGAGGGAAGCAAAGACGGGGTTATGGTGGAAGTAGCCATGCAGCATAATGACGCCTATACAGAGAACAGCTATGGGTTTGTAAATAATATTACCACACCGGAAGGCGGAACTCATGTGGTTGGATTCCGCAATGCTCTTACAAAGACTTTTAATGAATATGCGAAAAAGAATAAACTGCTTAAAGAAAATGATGCCAATTTAACAGGTGAGGATATCAGAGAAGGTCTGACCGCCATTATCAGTGTGAAAATTGAGGATCCTCAGTTTGAAGGACAGACCAAACAGAAGCTGGGAAACAGTGAAGCCAGAGGCGCAGTAGACAGCGTTGTAAGTTCACAGCTTGAGATTTATCTGGAACAGAATCCTGCTGTGGCAAAAATTATTATTGAAAAATCTATTTTGTCACAGAGAGCCAGAGATGCAGCGCGAAAAGCCAGGGAACTTACCAGAAGAAAATCAGCCCTTGAGGGTATGTCTCTTCCAGGTAAACTGGCAGACTGCGTGGACAAAGACCCTAGTAAATGCGAAATTTACATTGTAGAGGGTGATTCTGCCGGTGGTTCAGCCAAAACAGCCAGAAGCAGGGCAACACAGGCCATTCTTCCTCTTAGAGGAAAGATTTTAAACGTTGAGAAAGCCCGTTTGGATAAGATTTATGCCAACAATGAAATTAAGGCTATGATTACAGCCTTTGGTACCGGGATTCATGAAGATTTTGATATCAGCAAGCTGCGTTATCATAAGATTATTATTATGACAGATGCGGATGTTGACGGCGCTCATATTGCCACACTGCTTTTGACATTTTTGTATCGTTTTATGCCGGAGCTTATCAAACAGGGATATGTCTATCTGGCAAAACCGCCGCTGTTTAAGCTGGAGAAAAACCGGAAGGTTTATTATGCTTATACAGAAAAAGAAGAAGAGGAAATTCTGGCTCAGATTGGATTGGAAGGCTGCAGTATTCAGCGTTATAAAGGTCTGGGAGAGATGGATGCAGACCAGTTGTGGGAAACCACTATGGACCCGGAAAGGCGTATTCTTATGCGTGTTGTTATGGATGAGGATTCCACTTCTGAACTGGATCTGACCTTTACCACATTAATGGGAGATAAGGTAGAGCCAAGACGTGAGTTTATTGAGGAAAATGCCAAGTACGCAAAGAATCTGGATATCTGATAAGGAGAACCGAACATGGAAGAAAATATTTTTGATAAGGTGCAGGAAGTAGACCTGCAGAAAAAGATGGAAGAGTCTTATATTGAGTATGCCATGAGTGTTATTGCGTCTCGTGCCCTGCCGGATGTAAGAGATGGTTTAAAGCCGGTACAGAGAAGAATTCTGTATTCCATGATTGAATTGAATAATGGTCCTGATAAGCCACACAGGAAATGTGCCCGTATTGTTGGTGATACCATGGGTAAATATCATCCTCATGGTGACAGCTCCATTTATGGTGCATTGGTAAATATGGCACAGGACTGGTCTACCCGTTATCCACTGGTAGACGGTCACGGAAACTTTGGTTCTGTAGACGGGGACGGCGCTGCTGCCATGCGTTATACAGAGGCACGTTTAAGCAAAATTTCCATGGAAATGCTGGCTGATATTAATAAAAATACCATTGATTTTGTACCCAACTTTGACGGTACAGAAAAGGAGCCTACCGTATTGCCTGCCAGATATCCCAATTTGCTGGTAAATGGTACTTCCGGTATTGCAGTAGGTATGGCAACCAATATCCCTCCTCACAATTTAAGAGAAGTCATCAATGCAGTGGTGAAAATTATTGACAATCAGATTGAAGAACAGAGAGAGACTACCATTGAAGAGATTCTTGGAATTGTAAAAGGACCGGATTTCCCTACCGGCGCTACGATTTTAGGAACCAGAGGCATTGAGGAAGCCTACCGTACAGGTCGTGGAAAAATTCGTGTACGCGCTGTAACAGATATTGAAACAATGCCAAATGGCAAGAGCCAGATTATTGTTACAGAGCTGCCATATATGGTGAATAAAGCCAGATTGATTGAGAAAATCGCAGAACTGGTAAGAGATAAGAAAATCGATGGTATTACAGAAATCAATGATCATTCCAACAGGGAAGGTATGCGTATTTGTATTACCCTGAGAAGGGATGCAAATGCCAATGTTATTTTAAATCAGTTGTATAAGCATACCCAGATGCAGGATACCTTTGGTGTTATTATGCTGGCTCTGGTTGGAAATTCTCCAAAAGTTATGAGTCTTCTGGAAATGCTGAAATATTATCTGGCGCACCAGGAAGAGGTTGTGACCAGAAGAACCCAGTACGATTTAAATAAGGCAGAGGCAAGAGCCCATATTGTAGAGGGTTTATTAAAGGCGCTGGATGTTATTGATGAGGTTATCCGCATTATCCGCAGTTCTAAGACCAGACAGGATGCCAAGGAAGCCCTTATGGAGAACTTTGGATTTACAGATGTTCAGGCTCAGGAAATCGTTAATATGAGGCTGTATCAGCTTACCGGTATGGAGCGTGACCGTCTGCAGAAGGAATTTGATGAATTACAGATTAAGATTCGGGAATTGCGCGCTATTCTGGCAGACAGAAATCTGCTGCTTCGTGTGATCCGCCAGGAAATTCTTGCTATTGCCGAGAAATACGGAGATGACAGAAGAACATCCATTGGTTATGACGAATTTGACATTTCCATGGAAGATATGATTCCAAATGAAAATACCGTCATTGCCATGACAAAATTAGGTTACATAAAGAGAATGACCGTAGATAATTTCCGCAGCCAGAACCGGGGCGGAAAAGGTATTAAGGGAATGTCCACCATTGAGGATGACTATATTGAAGAACTGCTTATGACAACAACCCATCATTTCCTCATGTTCTTTACCAATACGGGAAGAGTGTACAGAATCAAGGCATATGAGATTCCGGAGGCAAGCCGCGTAGCAAGAGGAACTGCCATTATTAATATTTTACAGCTTCAGCCAGAGGAAAAGATTACAGCAGTGATTGCCATTAATGACTTTAAGAAGGGCAATTATCTGTTTATGGCTACCAAGAACGGCCTTGTGAAGAAAACACCAATCGAGGACTATGCAAATGTGAGAAAATCAGGTCTTGCGGCAATTTCTCTTAGAGAAGATGATGAACTGATTGAGGTAAAATTCACAGACAATAAGAAAGATGTGATTCTGGTAACCAAGTTTGGTCAGTGTATCTGTTTCCATGAAAATGACGTGAGAATCACCGGAAGAGTCTCCATGGGTGTAAGAGGTATTAACCTTATGGAAGATGATGAAGTCATTGGCATGCAGCTTACCTGCCAGGGAGATTACCTGCTGATTGTTTCTGAAAAGGGTCTGGGCAAGAGAACCTCTGTGGGTGAATTTACTTGTCAGAACCGAGGCGGTAAAGGCGTAAAATGCTATAAGATTACAGAGAAAACAGGAAATGTCATTGGTGTAAAAGCAGTCAATAGCGAAAATGAAATCATGATGATTACAACAGAGGGTATTATCATCCGCCTGGAGTGTAAGGATATTACTATTTTAGGCAGAATTACTTCTGGTGTGAAACTCATGGATTTGAAAGATGGCGTTACCGTAGCCAGCATTGCCAAGGTAAGAGAAAAGAAGGAAGAAGCGCAGGAGACAGAACAGCCTAAAGAGCAGCAGAATCAGGAAACTGACAGCAGCCAGGATTCTGAAACAGAAGAAAATAATGGGGAAGACGGGGAATAGCCATGAAAAGAATCTTGTTAATGGTGGCATATAATATATTACTTGTACCAATATTCTGGTTCAAATTATGTTATTATGCAAAACATGTGGAAAAATATACAGAAGAGGAGAGGTATGCGCTTTTGCGGTTTATTGACCGCAGAGCCATCAAAGGCGGGCGCATTACCATTGATATCCATGGACAGGAGAATTATCCAAAAGAAAGTGGATTTATGATGTTTCCCAATCATCAGGGTCTGTTTGATGTTCTTGCCATTATGCAGACCTGTGAAAAGCCTTTTTCTGTGGTTATGAAAAAAGAGGTGCAAAATGTTCCTTTCCTGAAACAGGTCTTTGCCTGCATGAAGGCTTATGCCATTGACAGGGAGGATGTGCGCCAGTCCATGAAGGTGATCCAGCAGGTGGCAAAAGAGGTTCAGTCAGGAAGAAATTACCTGATTTTCCCGGAGGGAACCAGAACCAAGAACCCCAATACGGTTCATGAATTTAAAGGTGGAAGCTTTAAAAGTGCCACAAAAGCAAAATGCCCCATTGTACCCATTGCATTAATTGACTCTTACAAATCTTTTGATACCAAGTCCATTGAGCGGATTAAGGTGCAGGTGCATATTTTAAAGCCTATGCTGTATGAAGAGTATAAGGATATGAAAACAGTGGAAATTGCAGCAGAAGTGAAAAGAAGAATTGAAGCTGTTATAGAAGAGTACGAAAATAAATAGAAAAGAGTGTGATGTACAAAAACAGGAAGAATTGTACATCACACTTTTTTAGTTTATTTTGCGAAATTCCAGAGGAGTCACACCGGTCTGCTTGCGAAACATGGCAATAAAATGGCTGGTATCCAGAAATCCTGTTTTCCCTGCAATTTCCTGTACTTCCATTCGCTGATGAAGCATCAGGTATTCTTTTGCTTTGTTAATGCGATAAGTAGTAAGATATTCATAAGTAGAACATCCAAGAAACTTCTGAAACAGTCTGGACAGATACTGTGGTGTAATATAGACCTGGCGGCTCAAGCTCTGAACCGTCAGGTTTTGGTCATAATGGCGTTCAATTTCTCTTATTACAGGAGCTACATAACGTTGGTAAAGAGGTTCTTTCATAAGATCCTGGGTATGAATACCATTGGAAAGGTGCATGAGAATCCTGTAACAGTCCATGGAAATAGAAAGACTGTCCTCTGGATGAGTTTCATAATTTTCTACCATTTGGGAAATAATTGCACCTAACTGTATCCCCAGTTCTTTTTCCACAAAAATAATCTGACGGTTATCTAAAAGCTGGGAGATGCTGCTTTCTATGGTTCCGGTAAAGGTAATAAAGGTGGTTTGCCAGCTTGTGTCCGAACTGTAGTAAAAATGAGGGATGAAAGGCGCAATCAGCAGTCCTTCATGAGGATTTAAGGTATATTTCTTTCCCTGTACCTTCAGAATACCGCGGCCTTTTTCTGTTTGAAGATAGTGATATTTGGGATAGCCCTTTGGGCGGTTCATCTGATCCTGTATCCAGTTATTTCCAATAGAATCAAAGGTAAATGGCTCCGTTACAGGAGTATTTCTAAAATAAATGGGCATCGTATTCACCTGTTTCAAAATGTTATATTATTTGGCTAAACATATCATACATTTTCAGTTTAATCAATGATAAAATAAGCACAGATGTAAAGAAAGCGGAAAAGATACAGGAGGTTCTTATGAAAACATTTGATTATGAATTAGTAAAAAATCCGGAATATTTCAAAGAAAACTGTGTACAGGCTCATTCCAGCCATAAATATTTTGAATCCATAGAAGCCATGGAGTGCGGGGAAGAACAGTTTCAATATAGTTTGAACGGATTATGGAAGTTTCATTATGCAAAAAATTACAAATCTACCATTACAGGATTTGAGAAGGAAGAGTATAACTGCGGTTCCTGGGATGATATTCGGGTACCGGCGCATATTCAGATGGAGGGGTATGATGTGCCCCAGTATGCAAATGTACAGTATCCCTGGGAAGGAAAAGAAAAACTTTCTCCAGGAGAAATTCCAGAAGAATTTAATCCGGTAGCAAGTTATGTAAAATATTTTGAAGTTCCTGAAACTATGAAGGGAAAACCAGTTTTTATTTCTTTCCAGGGGGCAGAGAGCGGCCTGGTACTTTGGCTCAATGGAGTGTTCATCGGCTATAGTGAGGACAGCTTTACGCCTTCTGAATTTGAACTTACTTCGTATGTGAAAGAGGGGGTAAATAAACTGGCGGTTCAGGTATTTAAATGGACAGGCAGCAGTTGGTGTGAAGACCAGGACTTTTTCCGTTTTTCCGGTATTTATCGTGATGTATATCTGTATACCATTCCAGAAGTTCATGTTCAGGATGTAAGAGTGCGGACATTGTTAGATGATACCTTTACAAATGCAGACTTGGAGCTGGTACTTAAAGCATCCGGGAAAGGAAGTGTGAAATTCACTCTTTCTGATAAAGGTAAGGTTCTCCATACATCAAGAGAAGCTCTGGAGAAAGAAAATACTTTTGTAATTCAGGTAAAGGAGCCCAGATTATGGAGTGCAGAGGAGCCGGTGCTGTATGATTTGCTTATGGAAATTTTTGATAAACAGGGAAATCTGATGGAGGTCATTCCTCAGAAAGTGGGCTTCAGGCGTTTTGAAATGAAGGGGAATATTATGACCCTGAATGGAAAGCGAATTGTTTTTAAAGGGGTAAACCGTCATGAATTTTCTTCCTCTACAGGACGTCAGGTAAGAAGAGAAGATGTGGTAAAGGATATTGTTACTATGAAGCAGAACAATATTAATGCAATTCGTACCTGTCATTACCCGGATGATGTGATGATTTATGATTTATGCGACGAATATGGACTGTATATGATTGCAGAAAACAATCTGGAATCTCATGGTTCCTGGGATCTTGCTGAATTCACAGGAGACTGGTCTGAAATTGTACCTTGCGATAAGAAGGAATGGCTGCCTATGATGCTGGATCGGGTAAATTCTATGTATCAAAGGGACAAAAACCATCCGTCTATTTTAATCTGGTCCTGTGGAAATGAATCCTTTGGGGGGAAGGATATCTATGAGATGTCACAGTTTTACAAAAAAGAAGATCCTACCCGTCTGGTTCATTACGAAGGGGTCTGTCATGATAGAAGATATAATGATACCAGTGACATGGAAAGCCAGATGTATACAACAGTGGAGGATATCAAAAAGTTTCTGGAAAATGACAGGAGTAAACCATTTATTTGCTGTGAGTACACTCATGCCATGGGAAATTCCTGTGGAGCGATGCACAAATACACCGATTTGACAGATACGGAACCTTTCTATCAGGGAGGTTTTATCTGGGACTATATTGATCAGTCTATTGATAAGAAAGACCGTTATGGGGAAGAATTTCAGGCTTATGGGGGAGATTTTGATGATCATCCCTGTGATTATAATTTCAGTGGAAATGGAATTGTTTATGGAAAAGACAGAAATCCTTCTCCGAAAATGCAGGAGGTAAAGTTTAATTACCAGAATATTTCTCCAGAACTGGTATTTACTGATACATGCAGCTATGTGAAAATTAAAAATAAAAACTTGTTTACAAATACAGATCATTACGATTGTCTGGTAACACTTGCAAAAGACGGAAGGATGATAAAACAGGCAGAACTAGAAACACATGTATTGCCTTTATCGGAAGAAGAATATGAATTACCTGTTGAAATGCAGACAAGACCGGGAGAATATACCGTTACTGTTTCCTTCCTTCTGAAAGAAGATACCCTATGGGCAAGGAAGGGGCATGAAGTAGCTTTTGGCCAGGGAGTTTATTCGGTAGATGGTGAGAAAACAGTACACAAGGGAGCATTTCAGGTAATTCAAAGCGCTCACAATATTGGAATCAAAGGCCAGGAGTTTGAAGTGATGTTTTCTTACCTCAATGGAGGGTTGGTTTCTTATCGCTATGGAGGCGTGGAAATGATTAAAATGATTCCAAAGCCTAATTTCTGGAGAACTCCAACTGATAATGACGAAGGAAATCTTATGCCAATGCGTTATGCCCAGTGGAAAATTGCAAGTCTGTACCTGTCACATAAAAAGCCTGGAAAGGGACGGTATCCAGACAGCATTCCTCCAGAGTTAGAGGTAACAGAGGAATATGCGAAGATAACTTATACCTATAATCTGCCCACCACACCCGCAGCTCAGTGTCAGTTGGCTTATCAGGTTTATGGAGATGGATACATTGAAACAACCCTTACCTATAATCCGGTAAAAGAATTAGGAGACATGCCGGAGTTTGGAGTAATGTTTAAGCTGGATGCAGATTATGATTCTGTTACCTGGTATGGAATGGGTCCAGAGGAAACTTATGTAGATCGCTGTAAAGGTGCAAAATTAGGAATCTACAAAAATAAGGTGGCAGATAATATGGCTAAGTACCTCAATCCGCAGGAATGTGGCAATAAAGTAGGCGTACGCTGGGCTGCTGTTACTGATAAGAAAGGAAGAGGTATGCTCTTTACAGGAGATAAGGTAGAATTTTCTGCTTTACCTTACACGCCCCATGAAATTGAAAATGCAAGACATACCTTTGAACTGCCAAAAGTACACTATACTGTAGTACGCGTTTCAAAACAGCAAATGGGTGTTGGAGGAGATGACAGTTGGGGCGCAAAGACTCATGAAGAATATTTATTAGATGCAAAACAGCAGATGGAATTCACTTTCGGGTTTAAGGGGATTTAAAGGAATCACACACTACTTATACACTATGAGAAGAGCCTGCAAATAATAGAAAAAAGCAGGTGATTCTCATAGTGTTAGAAGCAGGAAAAAAGAAAGTTAAAAAAAATAAAAAAAGTGATTGACAAATGCTTGAATATGGGGTTATAATCAATAATGCTCATGCAGAGCACAAGTGAATAAGAAAATTATTCAGGCGTTGGAGAAATACTCAAGTGGCTGAAGAGGCGCCCCTGCTAAGGGTGTAGACGGTTCGCGCCGTGCGAGGGTTCAAATCCCTCTTTCTCCGCTGATAACGAAAGTTATCAAAAAAGAAGTTAAAAAAACTTCAAAAAAGTTCTTGACAAGTCGAGCAAGATGTGATAATCTAGACTGGCTGTCGAAAAAGACAGAAACAAGCGGAAACAGCTTGAGAAAAAAGTTTCAAAAAAACGAAAAAAGTTCTTGACAAGCCTTCCTGATTATGGTAATCTAATATGGCTGTCGCAAGAATGACAGGAACCTTGATAACTGAACAGTGAAACACATGAATCGAAAATTCTTTTACATTTTATTCTTAGGTTCAACGAACCAAAACAGTAAAAGGG
>CABJAN010000004.1 GCA_902363515.1 Bacillota bacterium
ACTGCCGTACTAAACTAAAAAAATAATAATAAGCCATCTGATAGAGAATCTGGCAGACAGTCAGGAGCAGTATCAGATGGCTTTTATAAAATGTCAATATACGAATGATTACCTACTTACATTCAAACGGAGTATACATACTGATAAGCATGTACATGACAAAGGAGCCAGTTGCTTATGGGCTACAGTAGTTCGACTTATACTACTTGACTTTGCAAGCTATCTGATTTATTATACTCGTAAGAAAGTAACTTACGAGTTACTAACTCACGAGTATAATTATTGGAGGTGAGCGGATGAGTCAATTTTATTGCCGTGAGGATGAGCTGCGGAAACTGAATAAGCGGTACGCAGGTGATAAGTTTGAGTGCATTGTCATCTACGGCAGACGACGTGTTGGTAAAACGGCACTGATCAACGAGTTCTGCAAAGATAAGCCTACCATTTTCTTTTCTGCATTGAACACGACAGGAAAGGAAAATCTGGAAGCTCTCTCAAAGTCGATTATGAGTTATGAGCGGCCAGATATGGAGTCTGCACCGGAGTTCAGGTCTTATGATGCAGCTTTGGATGAGCTGACAGCACTTTCAAAGGAAAAGAGGATCGTTTTTGTTATTGACGAGTATCCTTATCTTGCAAAAGCAAAACCAGCTATTTCGGCGATGCTGCAGCACATCATCGACCACAAATGGTCAGAGTCCAAGATGTACCTGATTCTTTGCGGTTCGTCTATGAGCTTTATGGAGAGTCAGGTGCTTGGAAAAGAAAGTCCGTTGTATGGCAGACGAACAGGCCAGTTCAAAATTGAACCGCTGGACTATAAGGAAACGGCTGTATTCCATCCGAATCTGTCTGCAGAGGATAACTCTCTGATTTATGGAATTACGGGAGGGGTTCCTCACTATATCAACAAGTTGGATGTGAGAGACAATGTGGATGAAGCCTTGTTGGATAATTTCTTTGACCGTTCCAGCTATCTGTATGAGGAGCCAGGAAATCTGCTGAAACAGGAACTTCGGGAGCCGGCCATTTACAATGCAATCATCAAAGCGATTGCAGAAGGTGCTTCCCGAATGAACGATATCAAGATGAAAGTCGGCGAGGAAAACTCAGTCGTATCGAAGTATCTGAAAACACTGATCGACCTTGGCATTGCCAAAAAGGAAACGCCGATTACAGAAAAACCGGGCAAGAAAACCATCTATTTACTGGCTGATAATTTTTTCCGTTTCTGGTATCGGTTTGTTCCGGTCAATATGAGTGCCATTGACTCGGGCAGAATCGTAAAGACCTATCCGCATGCTGTAAAACAGTACCTCCCGGATTACATGGGTCTGATTTTTGAGAAGATGTGTCAGGATTATCTGCTTTATTATTCAGACAATCTCCCCACTGAACTGAGCGAAATCGGTCAGTGGTGGGGGACAGACCAAAAGAAAAAAAAGCAGATACAGATTGATATTGTTGGAACACCTGTCGAGGGTAAGGACTATATCATCGGTTCGTGCAAGTACAGAAATGAAAAAATTGGTGTGGATGAACTCGATTTGATGAGGGATTACGCATCGGTATTTGGAAAAGGCAACAACTATCATTATTATATTTTCTCGAAAGGCGGATTCACGGATGGACTTCTTCAAGCACAGGAGCGTGGCGAAGTTCAGCTGATAACACTGGAAGATCTCTACAAGTAAACAACGCAAGCGACCCTGCTGGTGAAGACTGGCAGGGTATTTTTACTTTATAGGAAAGATCGATTTTTAGCGAACTATTAAATGAAAAACGCCTGCACAAAGTAAGCACTTGATTTTTGGGTAACTACAAATTTATCCTTTTTTCATTCATAATGATAGAAAATAGTTTTTTACTACATCATCTTAAATTCCTTATAAGAAAAATCATGGTAGGACAATATCGTGATTTCTATTGTTAATCTGCACTACCGTGCGTCGGACTGTCTAACGATTTGAAAATTCAGTTTGACGTACGGTATTTTTTACACAAATTTAACCATATCGTGACTTTCGATTATACAAGGTGGTGGTAACCTTTAAGAGAAAATAAGAAATATGTAATGAGGTCTTTTATGGAAAAAATTTATATACTGGATACCAATGTATTAATCCAGGCACCTTATGCCGTGGAATGTTTTGAAGACAATGAAGTGGTTCTGCCAATGACCGTGTTGGAAGAACTGGATAATTTGAAAAAAGAAGAGGGAGAAAAAGGAGCAAATGTCCGTAAGGCCATACGGATTCTGGAAACACATAGAGGAAATGGAAATTTGCTTGAAGGGGTTCGTACAGAGCAGGGAGGTATCCTGCGGGTGGAAAAAAATTATCTGAATGTGGAATTGCCCCCAGATCTTCTGGAACATAAATCAGATAATCGAATTTTAAAGGTCTGTCTTGGTTTATCGAAAGAGGGCTTAAAACAAGTGATTCTTGTAACAAAAGATATTCTCCTTCGGATTAAGGCACAGCTTCTTGGGATTCAGGCAGAAGATTTTACAACAGAACAGGTTGCAGGTCACGAGGAACAGTATTTAGGCAGGAAAGAAGTTTTTGTTTCAGAAGAATTGTTTAAGGATTTTAAGAAAAAGGGAGTACCTGTGGAACATGTTTATTGCTGTGACAGCAATGGAACGTGTAGTCATCCGGAATTGTTTGAGAATGAGTTTGTTATCTTAAAGGCCGATCAATCCTCGAAGAAGACCCAGTTAGGGCGGGTGGAAAAAGGAGTGATCCGGAAACTGGAATTTCGGAAGGCGACGCCATATGGTGTCACTCCAAGGAATGTAGGGCAGTATTTTCTTCAGGAAGCTTTGATGCAGCCGGCAGAAAAGGCACCGCTGGTCATTGTAAAAGGAATGGCAGGAACCAGTAAGACGTTTTATTCTCTGGCAGTGGGCTTGGAAAAAGTACTCAACAATCCATCTGGCGAATATCGGCGTATTTTGATTTGCAGACCAAACGCGCTTTTTGATTCCGATATCGGATTTCTTCCTGGAGATGAGCAGGAAAAAATTTCTCCTCTGATGCGTCCGATTATGGATAATCTGGAACAATTAGTAGATTCCAATGATGGTGAGCGATATTCCAATGAGCAGGAATTACAGGATAAGGTACAGGAGATTTTCGACAGGGGCTTGATTCAGACAGAAGCCTTGACCTTTATCAGAGGAAGGTCGATTATAAAAACGTATTTGATTATTGATGAGGCGCAAAATATGACGCCGGCACAAATCAAAGGGATTATTACGCGTGCAGGAAAAGAAACGAAGATTGTTCTTTTGGGAGATCCCAATCAGATTGACCGGCCTTATTTGGATGACAGAACCAATGGGCTTAGCTATGCTGCGGAACATATGAAGGGAAGCCCGCTATGTTGGCAGATTACATTGTTATCTGAGGAATGTGAACGTTCCGCTTTGGCCACAGAGGCAATTTGCCGTTTGTAAAGAAAGAATAGAGAGGAAAAATAGAAGAGTTGAATTATAAAGAATTATTACAGAATGAAGAGGTAAAAGCGTTTTTAACCAAGGGAAATGCCAATCTTGGAATCCTTGGGTATACAGACCACTCGGAAAAGCATTGTGCGATTGTTGCCAAGCGTGCTGGTATGATTTTGGAAAAATTTGGATATTCCAAACATGAAATTGAGCTTGCGGAATTTGCGGGAGCCATGCATGATATTGGGAATGTCATTAATCGGAAGAATCATGGGGAATATGGGGCGATTTTAGCGTATTCGATTTTAGAAAAACTCAAGGTTCCCCTGGAAGATAGAGTCCTCATTATGTCGGCAATCGGGAATCATGATGAATCTACAGGAGGGGCAGTGGATCCGATTTCTGCTGCGCTGATTCTTGCAGATAAAACAGATGTTCGGAGAAACCGTGTCAGAAATAAAGAAAAGGCAAGTTTTGATAAACATGATCGTGTAAATTATGCAGTTACTAATGCAACGGTAAAAGTTAGTGCACAGAAGCATCTGATTACATTAAATTTGCAGATTGATGAAGAAATCTGTACCATGTATGAGTACTTTGAGATTTTTCTTGGAAGAATGATGATGTGCAGAAAAGCAGCGGAATTGTTAGGAGCAAGGTTTAAACTGACTGCCAATGGAAGTAAGGTATTGTAGGAAAGGCTGAATTACATATTTCCGCCCTCTTGACTTGCATTTTTTGACAAAATGATATAAAATAATGAAAAATCAAACTCCCCTGTTCTTGAAACGGATAAAAGGGGAGTTCTTTTTTGCATGACAAAAAGAAAAGTCAAAGGAGAAAATAGATGAAACGTTTATTAGTCATCGGAGCAGGTGGATTTGGACAGATGATTCAGGAGACAGCCGGACTTTTGGGTTATGATGAGGCTGTGTTTTTGGATGATGCATCCAAGCACAAAGATGTAGTCGGAAAATGCTGTGATTATAAGAATTTTTTAAAGGACTACGATACCGCTGTAGCAGCGTTAGGAGACAATGGACAGAGGCTTTACTGGACTGAGAGATTGATGGAGGCAGGTTATCAGGTGCCGGCAATCATTCATCCATCTGCGGTTGTGAGTCCCAGTGCAGTGATTGGAGCAGGGAGTTTTATCATGCAGAGAGCCGTGGTGAACACTCATACAGTGATTGAGCATGGAGTGCTGGTGAATAGTGGTGCAGTGGTAGACCATGATTCTCATGTGGCAAGAGGTGCACATATTGGACTTGGCAGTGTGGTGAAGGCGAATTGCAGTATTGATGAGAAACGCAAGGTGGAAGCTGGAGAAGTGGTGTTTTCTACCAGAAGAAAAATTGATGGTGTGACCAGCAGAGATTTGGAAGATGCATTATATGCTTTTGGTTTTGGCCCGCAGTGCAGTTATGTGAAGCCTTTTGGAGAAGGACATATCAATGAAACCTATGCGGTTTATATGCCGACGGATAAAGGGGAAGAGTTTGCCTATATTCTGCAGCGTGTCAACAATAACGTATTCAAAGATCCGGCAGGTGTTATGGAGAATATTTTTGGAGTGACAGAATATCTCCGTAATGTGGTCAGAGAAGAAGGTGGAGATCCGGATAGAGAGACTTTATCTTGCATCAAGACCAAGAACGGATGTACCTTCTTTGAGGATAGTGAAGGGCAGCCATGGAGAAGTTATCACTATATTCCAAATTCGGTATGCTATCAGTTAGTAGAAGATCCAGAGCAGTTTTATCAGTCAGGAGCCAGTTTTGGACATTTTCTGAAACAGCTTGGAAACTATCCGGCTGCCAGCCTAAAAGAGACCATTCCTGATTTTCATAATACAGTAAAGCGTTTTGAAAATTTTGAGATTGCTTTGAAACGTGATATTAAGAACCGCTCTGTGACCTGTAAACCGGAAATTCAGTTTGTCTTGGAGCGAAAGGAAGATTGTAAGGTGTTGGTAGAACAACAGGAAAATGGAATCTTACCGATTCGTGTAACACATAATGACACAAAACTGAACAATATTTTATTTGATGCTGATACCGGAAAAGGACTCTGTATCATTGATCTGGATACCATTATGCCAGGACTGGCGGCTAATGATTTTGGTGATTCTATTCGTTTTGGTGCAGCAACAGCAGAGGAAGACGAGAAAGATTTAAGCAAGATGCATTTCGATATTTCTCTGTATGAATTATATGCCAAAGGATATTTAGAAGAAACCAGGGATGTGCTGACACCAGAAGAAGCAGCAAGTCTTGCTTGGGGTGCTCGTCTGATGACTTTTGAATGTGGTATGCGTTTCCTGACTGATTATCTTCAGGGAGACACCTATTTTAAAACGGCATATCCTGAGCATAATTTGGTACGTGCGCGGACACAGTTTCGCTTGGTGGATGAGATGGAGCAGCAGTTTGATCAGATGATAGAAATTGTGGCAAAATATTATCGTGGATTAGGAAGATGATTTTTTATTGCTCTGGTATTCTTTGATAAACTGTTCTTGCTGGATATCAGAAAGATGCTTTTCATAAGGTGTTTGTTTGCATATTGCAGAAAAGACCAAAAGAAGAAATGAGATGAAAATGAGAAGTGTCAATACCATAGAAGAACCTCCTTTCTAGATGTGTTTATGTGGTTTTTATTATATAATATGCAGGTATATTGTGCAATATGCAAAACAATACTTGACAAAGCAGAAATAGGTTTGTATACTGTCAAGTAATAAGCAAAAGCGAAGAAGGGAACAAGTAGCATGTCAGGAAATCTACAGAAAGCAGCCGGCAGATGAGAGGCGCAGAAGAAATGGCAAGGTGAATACCTCCCAGAGCTTCACACCGAAATGGAGATAAAAAGCGGAGTAGGCTGTGACGGATTAGTACACGTTAAAGTACTTTGAGTATCGCGAAAGCTGTACTTACAGAGGCAGGCAGTGTGAACTGACTGTAAAAAAAGGTGGTAACACGGGATGACATAGTGCTCTCGTCCTTTTCAATAAGAGAAGGATGGGAGCTTTTTTTGAAAAAATTCCAATCCTTCCGCAAGAAATTATGGAAAAAGGAGAATGAATATGACAATTTATGATGAATTAGTTGCCAGAGGCCTGATTGCCCAGGTGACAGATGAAGAGGAAATTAAGGAATTAGTAAACAATGGAAAAGCTACTTTCTACATTGGTTTTGACCCTACAGCAGATAGTCTCCATGTAGGCCATTTTATGGCGCTTTGTCTGATGAAACGTCTGCAGATGGCTGGAAACAAACCCATTGCTTTGATTGGCGGTGGAACTGGATATATCGGTGATCCATCTGGAAGAACCGATATGCGTTCTATGATGACACCGGAAACCATTCAGCATAACTGTGACTGTTTCAAAAAGCAGATGGAACGTTTTATCGACTTTTCAGACGGAAAAGCATTGATGGTAAACAATGCGGATTGGTTGCTTGATTTGAACTATGTTGATGTGTTAAGAGAGATTGGACCTCATTTCTCTGTAAATCGTATGCTTACTGCAGAGTGTTACAAACAGCGTATGGAAAAAGGTCTTAGCTTCCTGGAATTTAATTACATGATTATGCAGAGCTACGATTTCTATGCGCTGTACCAGAAATACGGTTGCAACATGCAGTTTGGAGGAGATGACCAGTGGAGCAATATGCTGGGTGGTACAGAACTGATCCGTCGTAAACTGGGCAAAGACGCATATGCTATGACCATTACCTTGCTTCTGAACTCAGAAGGTAAGAAAATGGGTAAGACACAGTCTGGTGCTGTATGGCTGGATCCCAATAAGACATCTCCATTTGATTTCTACCAGTACTGGAGAAATGTGGCAGATGCAGACGTGTTAAAGTGCATCCGTATGCTTACTTTCCTTCCATTAGAGCAGATTGATGAAATGGACAAATGGGAAGGAAGCCAGTTAAATCAGGCGAAAGAAATCCTGGCATACGAACTGACTGCACTGGTTCATGGAGAGGAAGAAGCGAAAAAAGCTCAGGAAGCAGCAAGAGCTTTATTCTCCAGTGGAAATGCAGCAAATATGCCATCCGCTCAAATCAAGGAAGAAGATTTAACAGATGGAAATATTGATTTGATTTCTCTTCTGGTAAACAGCGGGCTTGCCAATACACGTTCTGAAGCAAGACGTGCCATTGAGCAGGGCGGTGTTGCCATTGATGGCGAAAAGGTAACGGATATTAAGTTTTTAATACCAGTAGAAAAACTCCAGGGAGAAGGAATTGTTCTGAAAAAAGGAAAGAAAAACTTTAGAAAAGTAACCATGGCGTAAAATAGAATGTCCCATGAAGCGTATCCATTGCTTGGATGTCTGTTTCATGGGATGTTTTTTATAAATATTTAACAGATGAAAGTGAGTGCCCCTGTTATGGAATCCATGACAAAGCCCTGGATGGTAACGTCCCTTGGCATGAGGGGGTGTTCCTTTAGTGTTGCCACGGTTTCACGGACAGATTCTTCAGAAGAGGAAAATCCCCCAAGCCATGTATTTAAGTCAATGCCGCTTCGGCGGACAATATCGATGTGCTCTTTGGGAATTCCGCGGCTTATGAGTTTTTCCAGCATTTCTTCTGCATCCATGCCCTGAACGCCGCAGTCTGTATGGCCGATTACCATGATTTCTTCAACGCCAAGCTCCAGAATGGCAACCAAAAGGCTGCGGACGACACTTCCGTAAGGGTGCGTTGTGACACCGCCTGCGTTTTTGATGATTTTTGCATCTCCGTTTTTGATACCTAAAGCTGCCGGAAGAAGTGCCGTCAGCCTGGCATCCATACAGGTGAGGATTGCCAATTTTTTATCAGGGTATTTGCTGGTAATATAGGGCTTGTATGCCTCTTCTTTTACAAAGGCTTTGTTATATTCTAGTATTTTCTGGATCATAGAGAAAACCTCCTTCTGCTGTTATAAGCTGATTATAATTTCTAAGCTTGCATTATGCAAGAAAAAACTTGTGTTTTGGCTGATGCTGTAGTAGAATAATTGCAAATAAACAAGTCTGCACTGCATTTTCTGGCAAGTGTCATTGGAGTTTCATTTCATGTTCATGGTTCTGTATTTTTCTTTTTCGGTTCAGTTATCTTATCTTTTTTATTATAGTTCTTGATTTTTCCGGATAAAGCAATAAAAAGAAGAAAAAATACCAGTATGCAGGTGCAGCAGAAAGAGGCTGTCTATGAAAAGAGAAGGGATTTTATTTCAGGGGCTCTGCATACAGGAGTCAGGGAACGGTTTTATACAGGAAGAGGGAGTTTATTATGGTGAAAAAGTTTTTTTTCAAAAAGGAGAAACGCATTATGTGGATTGTACCTATTTCCTGCTTTATGGAATAGGCAAAAACAGAAGGTGCCAGGAGCTGGTACAGGGGATGGAGGACAAGTGGAGAAATTATTTGCGGGGAAAAGCAAAAAAGAGCAGATACCAAGGTGAAATATTCTGGAATAGTCTGTACGGGGAGGAACAAGAATGTGCTCAAGCAGCGCTGGGACTTCTGGAAGATATTCGGGCAGAAGAGTCGGAACGGGCAGAACTGGCCTGGATTGGGTTCTGGTATTTGGTTCATAAGGGATTTTATGAGATATACGGTTTTCTTAAAGGCCGTTTTGAAACTACATTTCAAGCTCTTCTTTGGCTGGCAAAAGAGAAGCATCAGGAACCTTTTGTCAGCATCAGCTATCTTTGCCTGGAATTTTTGTTTGCAGAAGAGTTAGAAGTAAAAATAGTGAGAAACGGATGGCACTCTGATTTATACAGGTGTATGCAAAGGTGTATCAGAAAATGGGAAAATATAAGCAGATATTGATGTTAATATTTTGTCAAAAACTATTGAAAAAAACCCGAAAACAAGGTACAATTAAACTCGGCAGAAATTGGTCTTACTTATGTAGTGTGATACAGTGAACCAACAGGTGATTTCTGCACAAAACCGGATGGAATCACAGAAAACGTGCAGAAATCCCGGTAAATATATTTAAATGGAGGGCTGATTAATGAGTAGTACAGCACAAAGCTTAGCAAGTAAGAGAATTTTTTCATTACTTGATGAGAACAGTTTTGTTGAAATTGGCGGCTATGTAACAGCCAGAAACACAGATTTCAACTTATCTGAAAAAGAAACACCAGCAGATGGTGTTATCACTGGGTACGGTGTAATCGATGGCAGCCTGGTATATGTGTACAGCCAGGATGCATCTGTATTAAACGGATCCATTGGTGAAATGCATGCGAAAAAAATCGCAAACCTGTATGACTTGGCCATGAAAACAGGAGCGCCGGTTATCGGTCTGATTGATTGTGCAGGACTGAGACTGCAGGAAGCAACGGATGCATTAAATGCTTTTGGCGAAATCTACACAAAACAGGTTATGGCATCTGGGGTAATCCCTCAGATTACAGGAATTTTTGGCACCTGTGGCGGTGGACTGGCTGTTGTTCCTGGTTTGACAGACTTCACATTCATGGAAGCTAAGAAAGGCAGACTGTTTGTGAATGCACCAAATGCACTGGAAGGAAACGAAATTTCTAAATGTGACACATCAAGTGCTGCATATCAGAGTGAAAATGCAGGTCTGGTAGATGTTCTGGGAAGTGAAGAAGAGATTTTCACACAGATGAGAGAGCTGATTTCCATGCTGCCATCCAATTACGAAGATAACTCTTCTTATATCGAATGTACAGATGACCTGAACCGTGTATGCCCAGATTTGGCAAACTGTGTAGGCGACACTGCAATTGCTTTTTCTCAGATTGCAGACAACAATGAATTCTTTGAAGTAAAAGCAGCGTATGCAAAAGATATGGTTACTGGTTTTATCCGTTTAAATGGTGCTACCATTGGCTGTGTTGCAAACAGATGTGAGATTTACAACGAAGAAGGAGAAAAGACAGAATCCTTTGAAAATGTATTATCAGCAAGAGGATGTAAGAAAGCTGCTGAATTTGTGAAATTCTGTGATGCTTTTGAAATTCCAGTTCTGACACTTACAAATGTAAAAGGTTACAAAGCTACAAAATGCTCAGAAGCAAATATTGCAAGAAATGCAGCTGAACTGACAAATGCATTTATTAGTGCTACGGTTCCTAAGGTAAATATTGTGATTGGTGAAGCTTTCGGAAGCGCTTATTTGACCATGAACAGCAAATCTACAGGAGCAGACATGGTATTTGCATGGTCAAATGCTCAGATTGGTATGATGGATGCAAAATTGGCTGCTAAAATTATGTATGCAGATGCAGATGCAGCTACAGTTAATGAAAAAGCAGCAGAGTATGCAATGCTTCAGTCTAGCGCTCTTTCAGCAGCTAAGAGAGGTTATGTTGATACCATCATTGAAGCGGAAGATACAAGAAAATATGTGATTGGTGCCTTTGAAATGTTATTCACAAAGAGAGAAGATCGTCCAAGCAAGAAACACGGCACGGTTTAAGCGAGGGGTGAATCATATGAAAAAGACATGGAAAAAATTAGGTAGTTTAGCAGCAGCAGGCATTCTTGCCTTATCTCTGGCCGGATGCGGTGCTGAGAAGGAAAGTATCAATCAAAAGGTACAGCAGAATCTTTTTGACAGCAGTGTTTCTACCATGGAAACTCTGGTTAGTTATGATAATGCAAGTATGGAACAGGCTATTGAAGAGAATCCTAATATGGATGATTTCACAAAAGCTGCGTTTACATCCTGGATTGATAACTCAGAAGAGCTTGGTGCTTATCTGGGTATGAAGGGTGAGCAGACAGCGGAAAATACAGTAAAACTGGATAGCCATAAGTATGTGGTAACTTTGAAGGCAGAGTTTGAGAACAGAGATGCTGTTGTGGAATTGGTATATGATTCTAAACTTACACCGGAATCTGTAGGGTTTAGCCCAAACTATACAATGGGTGAAAAAATGCAGTCTGCAGCAGTCAATACAGTAATCGGTATTGCAATTGTATTTTTCATCTTGCTGTTCCTGAGTTTTGTGATTTCTCTTATGAAATATATTCCAAAACTGGAAGCAGCTCTTACCAAAAAGAATGCACCGGCACCAGCAAAAGCTCCAGCCCCTGCACCGGCAGCACCGGCTCCTGTGGAAGAGGAAGAATTGGTAGATGATGGTGAACTGGTTGCCGTAATTGCAGCAGCAATTGCAGCAGCAGAAGGAACTTCTACAGATGGATTTGTAGTACGTTCTATCAGAAAATCAAATAAAAGAACTTGGCGATAGGCTATGTCATAGGAGGAAATCAATATGAAATCTTATACAATTACAGTAAATGGCGTTGCATATGATGTAACAGTAGAAGAAGGTACTGGAAACGCAGCAGCACCTGCAGCAGCTCCTAAGGCTGCACCAAAAGCAGCTCCAAAGGCAGCAGCGAAACCTGTAGCTGCAGCAGCTGGTGCAATTGAAGTGAAAGCTTCTGTACCTGGAAAAGTGTTTAAAGTGGAAGCAAGTGTTGGACAGACAGTAAAAGCTGGTGACGCAATTGTAGTTCTGGAAGCTATGAAAATGGAAATCCCTGTTGTTGCTCCACAGGATGGTGTTGTTGCAGGCATCAATGTAGCTGTTGGTGATACAGTAGAAAACGGTGATGTTTTAGCATCCATGAACTAGAATTTGCATACAGTGTAAATTCCCAAAGCAGGCTATGCCTGTGGAAAACAAATAAATGGGAGGTAAAAAAATGTCTAACATTGCAGATACACTGTCAAACCTTGTAGGACAGACAGCTTTTTTGAATCTGACAGTGGGTAACCTGATTATGATTTTAGTGGCATTTATATTCTTATATCTTGCCATTGCAAAAGGTTTTGAACCACTTCTGCTCGTGCCAATTGCATTTGGTATGCTTCTGGTAAATATTTATCCGGATATTATGGCAAGTGCGGAACAAACATCAAACGGAGTCGCTGGACTTCTCCATATTTTCTATATTCTGGATGAATGGAGTGTACTTCCGTCTCTGATTTTCCTTGGTGTTGGAGCCATGACAGACTTTGGTCCACTGATTGCCAATCCAAAAAGTTTCCTGTTAGGAGCAGCTGCACAGCTGGGTATCTATGCAGCATACTTCCTGGCAATCTTCATGGGATTCAATGGTAAGGCAGCAGCAGCCATCTCTATTATTGGTGGTGCTGACGGTCCGACATCTATTTTCCTTGCTGGTAAGTTAGGACAGTCTGCTCTTATGGGAGCCATTGCAGTAGCGGCATATTCTTATATGTCACTGGTTCCGATTATCCAGCCGCCTATTATGAAACTTCTCACAACAGAAGAAGAGAGAAAAATCAAAATGGAACAGCTCCGTCCGGTTTCTAAACTGGAAAAAATCCTGTTCCCAATCATTATTACCGTTGTTGTATGTCTGATTCTGCCAACAACAGCTCCGCTGGTTGGTATGTTAATGCTTGGTAACCTGTTCCGTGAATCAGGTGTTGTAAAACAGCTTTCAGAGACAGCTTCCAATGCTTTGATGTACATCGTAGTTATCCTTCTGGGAACTTCTGTAGGTGCTGCAACAAGCGCTGAAGCTTTCCTGAAAGTGGATACCTTAAAAATCGTAGTATTAGGTCTGATTGCCTTTGCATTTGGTACTGCAGGAGGTGTGCTTCTTGGTAAAGTAATGTGCAAACTTACACATGGCAAAATTAATCCTCTGATTGGTTCCGCCGGTGTGTCCGCTGTACCTATGGCAGCACGTGTATCTCAGAAAGTAGGTGCAGAAGCAGATCCTACCAACTTCCTGCTCATGCATGCTATGGGACCAAACGTTGCAGGTGTTATCGGTACTGCTGTAGCAGCCGGTGCTTTTATGGCGATTTACGGAGTATAATACCTGTCTGTATCATGAATAAATATGGAGGAAATAATGATGGCAGAAGTAGTAAAAAAACCTATTAAAATTACTGAAACAATTCTGCGTGATGCGCATCAGTCTCTGATTGCTACTAGAATGACAACAGAGCAGATGATGCCTATCGTAGAAAAATTAGATAAAGTTGGCTACCATTCCGTAGAGTGC
Source organism: Bacillota bacterium (assembly GCA_902363515.1). Lineage (GTDB taxonomy): Bacteria > Bacillota > Clostridia > Lachnospirales > Lachnospiraceae > Blautia. Next base: position 13,491 of record CABJAN010000004.1, read on the forward strand.
TGGGGCGGTGCAACTTTCGATGCTTCCCTTCGTTTCTTAAAAGAAGATCCATGGGAAAGACTTCGTAAATTCCGCGACGGATTTAAAAACACAAAATTACAGATGTTATTCCGTGGACAGAATATTTTAGGATACCGTCCTTATGCAGATGACGTAGTAGAGTATTTTGTACAGAAATCCATTGCAAATGGTATTGATATCATTCGTATTTTTGACTGTTTAAATGACCTTCGTAACCTGCAGACAGCAGTAAAAGCAGCAAACAAGGAAAAAGGACATGCACAGGTTGCTCTGTCTTATACTCTTGGAGATGCTTATACACTGGAGTACTGGGTAGAGATGGCAAAGAAGATTGAAGATATGGGTGCAGATTCTATTTGTATCAAGGATATGGCTGGTCTTCTTCTTCCTTACACAGCAACAGAATTGGTTACTGCATTAAAAGAAGCAGTTGATATCCCAATTCAGCTTCATACACACTATACTTCTGGTGTTGCTTCCATGACCTATATGAAAGCAGTAGAAGCAGGGGTGGATGTGATTGATACAGCTATGTCTCCGTTTGCTCTGGGTACTTCTCAGCCTGCAACAGAGGTTATGGTAGAAACCTTTAAAGGTACACCATATGATACTGGATTTGACCAGAAATTACTGGCAGAAATCGCTGATTACTTCCGTCCAATTCGTGACGAGGCTCTGGAAAGCGGTCTGTTAAATCCAAAGAACCTGGGTGTAAACATTAAAACACTGTTATACCAGGTACCAGGTGGTATGCTTTCAAACCTGACTTCTCAGTTAAAAGAACAGCATGCAGAAGATAAATTCTATGATGTATTAGAAGAAGTTCCAAGAGTTCGTAAAGACCTGGGTGAACCGCCTCTGGTTACACCATCTTCTCAGATCGTTGGTACACAGGCTGTATTTAACGTAATTATGGGAGAACGCTACAAGATGGTAACAAAAGAGACAAAAGATGTATTAAGCGGAAAATATGGCGCTACTGTAAAACCATTTAACAAAGAAGTACAGGAAAAATGCATTGGTGATACAGAAGTTATCACCTGCCGTCCAGCAGACCTGATTAAACCAGAGCTGGATGTTCTGAGAAAAGAAATGGAACAGTGGTCTGAACAGGAAGAAGACGTATTGTCCTATGCACTGTTCCCACAGGTAGCAACAGACTTCTTCAAATACAGAGAAGCTCAGAAAACAAAAGTAGATCCAAAAGAAGCAGACACAGAAAACGGAGCATATCCGGTTTAAAACTGTGCTGTGAAGCGGTGACAAACTTATTTTAAGAAATTATAACTAAAAAGTTGTTGTAGAGACAATTAGAAGGAAGGTTGGTGTTTTTCCGGTACGCAGACTGAGGCGGAAAGACATCAACCTTCTCAATATGTTTCTATGACAGCTTTTTTTCGTGAAATAGAAATTTAACATTTTTTTCGTGAAACTTTTGCATTTTTGTGCTATGATAATAAAATGCGAAAGAAACTTAGAGAAGAGGAAATAAATCATGGGCAATTCAGAGCATCTGCTCAGCAAAATGAATTCACAGTATCAAAAATTTAGCAAAGGTCAGAAGAAACTGGCAGCGTACATCCAGGAGAATTATGACAAGGCGGCTTTTCTTACCGCAGCCAGACTTGGAGAAACCGTAGGCGTCAGTGAGTCAACTGTGGTACGCTTTGCCATTCACCTGGGATATAAAGGATATCCGGAATTCCAGAAGGAGCTGGAGGAGCTGGTACGGACAAAATTAAATTCCATCCAGCGCATGGAGGTTACTTACGGAAAAGTACCACAGTCGGAAATTTTGGATACGGTACTGCATTCGGATATTGATAAGATTAAGATGACATTAGAAGCTGTGGATCATGAGGCTTTTGATCTGGCAGTTGAAACCATTTTAAATGCGAAAAATATTTATATTGTGGGGATTCGAAGCTGTGCGCCTCTGGCCAGTTTTCTGGCGTTTTATCTGAATCTGATTTTTGACAATGTCAGGCTTTTGAACACCAACAGTTCCAGTGAACTGTTTGAACAGATGATTCGTATCGGGGAGGAGGATGTGATGATTGGAATCAGTTTTCCCCGCTATTCCATGAGAACATTAAAAGCTCTGGAATTTGCCAATAACCGCAATGCCAAGGTGATTACTCTTACGGACAGCATTCATTCTCCCATGAACCTGTATTCTTCCTGTAATCTTATTGCAAGAAGTGATATGGCATCTATTGTGGATTCTCTTGTGGCGCCTCTGAGTGTGATTAATGCTCTGGTAGTGGCTCTTTGCATGAGGAAACAAGAGGATGTGGTGGCAACCCTGGAATCTCTGGAAAAAATATGGGATGAATATCAGGTCTATAATAATGATGAAATTAATCTGGCGGATCATCAGGAGATTCAACTGACAGAACCGAATTAAAGGAGAGATTTATGGCAAAAATACTAATTATTGGCGGCGGAGCAGCCGGAATGGCATCCGCAGCCTTTTTAGGGGAACATGGACACCAGGTTCATGTGTTTGAAAAAAATGAAAAACTTGGGAAAAAGTTGTTTATTACGGGAAAAGGACGCTGCAATCTCACCAATTCCTGTGATGAGGAAACTTTTTTTCAATCTGTGGTAAGTAATGAGAAGTTTTTATATAGCGCCTTTCACGGGTTTTCCAATGAAGATGCCATTGCTTATTTTGAACAACTGGGTCTGCCCTTAAAGGAAGAACGAGGCGGGAGAATTTTCCCAAAATCGGATCATTCATCGGATGTGATTAAAGCTTTGGAACAGCGGATGAAGGAGCTGGATGTAAAGATTCACCTTAACAGTCTGGTAAAAGAGATTTTATTACAGGAAACAGACGAAGGACAGAAAAAGGTCACAGGAGTTCTCCTGGAAAATGGACAGGAGATTGTCGGAGATAAAGTCATTGTGGCCACCGGCGGTATGTCTTATCAGGCTACCGGTTCTACCGGAGATGGCTATGAGTTTGCAAAACAGGCAGGGCATAAGGTTACAACCCTGCGCAGTGCCCTGGTTCCCATGGAAACAAAGGAAGAATATATACCAAGAATGCAGGGGCTTTCTTTAAAAAATGTAAGATTTACCGTAAAAGACGGGAAAAAGGTACTGTATCAGGATTTTGGAGAGCTTTTGTTTACTCATTTTGGCATGTCCGGTCCTCTGGTGCTTACTGCCAGTTCCTATCTTGGGAAAAAACTGGAAAAGAAGGAATTGCAGGGTACCATTGACTTGAAAGCAGCCTTAACAGAGGAACAACTGGATGCCAGACTTTTGCGGGAATTTGAAGCAGGAAAAAATAAACAGTTTAAAAACGTGATTTCGGGAATGTTTCCGTCCAAAATGTTTCCGGTGATACTGGAACTTGGAAAAATTCCTTCTGAGAAAAAGGTAAATGAAATTACAAAAGCGGAAAGAATGGAATTTCTCCGGGTAGTGAAAAATTTCCCTGTGACCATTACCGGACTGCGGGGATTCCGGGAAGCAATTATTACACAAGGCGGCGTAAAAACCGGAGAAATCAATCCTAAGACCATGGAGTCTAAGAAAGCACAGGGCTTATATTTTATCGGAGAAGTGCTGGATCTGGATGCAGTCACCGGAGGATTTAATCTGCAGATTGCCTGGTCTACAGCCAGAGCTGCGGCAGACTATATAGAATGAAAGAAGAGCAAGGAGAAAAAAGATGGCAGTGAATATTGCGATTGACGGACCGGCAGGAGCCGGAAAGAGTACCATAGCCAAAGCTGTGGCAAGAGAACTGGAATTTATTTATGTGGATACAGGAGCCATGTATCGGGCAATGGCATTGTATTTGTTAAAACAGGGGATTTCCCCAAAAGAAACAGAAAAAATGGAAGAAGCCTGTAAGCGTGCTGAGATTTCTATTGTCTATGAAAATGGCGCTCAGCAGGTGATTTTAAACCAGGAGAATGTCACCCCTTATCTGCGCCAGGAAGAAGTGGGAAATATGGCTTCTGTAAGTTCTGCAAATCCAAAAATCCGTGAGAAGCTGGTAGAGCTTCAGAGAGTTCTGGCATCGAAAGAAAATGTGGTTATGGATGGAAGAGATATTGGAACCTGTGTGCTTCCTCATGCAGATGTGAAGGTCTATCTTACAGCCAGCGCAAGAACCAGAGCTTTGCGAAGATGCAAAGAACTGGAGGAAAAAGGAACTTCCTGTGTTTTGGAGGAAATTGAGGCTGATATTAATGAACGGGATCACCGGGATATGACCAGGGAAATTTCTCCTTTGAAACAGGCAGAAGATGCAGTGCTGGTGGATTCTTCTAATCTTACCATTGATGAAGTGAAGGACACTATTATTTCCCTTTATCGCAAAGGTCAGGGAGAAACAGGGGTATAAGGATGGAAGTAAAAGTAGCAAAAACAGCAGGATTTTGTTTCGGGGTAAAAAGGGCAGTGGAAAAAGCTTATGAAGTGGCAGAATCCACTCAGGGTCCGGTATATACCTATGGTCCCATTATTCATAATGAGGAAGTGGTTCGGGATTTGGAAGAACGGGGAGTTCGTGTTCTGGAATCAGAGGAGGATTTGAAAAAACTGGAATCCGGTACGGTCATCATCCGTTCTCATGGTGTTCCTGCCAGTATTTACGAATTACTGGAACAGAAAAATATTGCCTACGTGGATGTGACCTGTCCTTTTGTTTTGAAGATTCACCGAATCGTGAAAAAGGAAAGCCTGGCAGGAAGACATATTGTGATTGTGGGAAATGCTGACCATCCTGAGGTGGCAGGAATCCGGGGATGGTGCAAAGGGCCTTATACGGTGATTAAGAACCAGGAGGAAGCCAGGGCGTTTTTGTCAGAATGCCCGGAAAAAGTGTGTATTGTGTCCCAAACGACATTTAATTACAATAATTTTCAAGAAATAGTTGAAATTTTAGCCGAAAAGGGTTATGATAGACTTGTTTTAAATACGATTTGTAATGCAACCCAGGACAGACAGTCTGAGGCTGAGGAAATCGCAAAACAGGCGGATGCTATGATTGTCATAGGCGGAAGGAAGAGTTCCAATACCCAAAAGCTCTATGAGATATGCAAACGCGAATGTGAAAATACTTACTATATACAGACACTTGCTGACTTGGATTTTGATCGATTTCAATCCGTTCAATATGTAGGTATTACAGCTGGGGCTTCAACCCCAAATAAATTAATAGAGGAGGTTTCAAAACATGTCAGAATTAAGTTTTGAACAGATGCTGGATGAAACATTTAAAACAATCAGGAATGGAGAAGTAGTCGAAGGTACAGTCATCGATGTCAAAGAGGATGAAATTATTCTGAATATTGACTATAAAGCAGACGGTATCATTTCAAGAAGCGAGTACTCCAATGACCAGAATTTAGATTTAAGAACCGTTGTACATCCAGGCGACACAATGGAAGCAAAAGTTCTCAAACTCAATGACGGAGATGGCCAGGTGTTGTTAACATACAAGAGACTGGCTGCAGATAAAGGTAATAAGAGACTGGAAGAAGCATTTGAAAACAAAGAAGTGCTCACAGCAAAAGTAAGCCAGGTATTAGATGGCGGTTTAAGCGTTATTGTAGATGAGGCAAGAGTATTCATTCCTGCAAGTTTAGTATCTGATACTTATGAAAAAGACCTGACAAAATATCAGGATCAGGAAATCGAATTCGTAATCACAGAATTCAACCCAAGACGCCGCCGTGTTATCGGTGACAGAAAACAGCTTTTAGTAGCTAAGAAAGAAGAACTGAAGAAAGAACTCTTTGAAAGAATCCAGGCAGGAGATGTTGTAGAAGGAACCATCAAGAATGTAACAGATTTCGGTGCGTTCATTGATTTAGGCGGAGCTGACGGTCTGCTTCACATTTCTGAAATGTCCTGGGGAAGAGTAGAGAATCCAAAGAAAGTATTTAAAGCAGGAGAAAAAATCACTGTTTTAATCAAAGAAATCAATGGAGACAAAATTGCTCTCAGCTTAAAATTTGAAGACCAGAATCCATGGTTAAATGCAGCAGAAAAATATGCTGTAGGAAACGTAGTAGAAGGAAAAATCGCACGTATGACAGATTTCGGTGCTTTCATTGAATTAGAGCCAGGTGTAGATGCACTCCTTCATGTTTCTCAGATTTCCAGAGCACACGTTGAAAAACCATCTGATGTTCTGAAGGTTGGCCAGGTTGTTTCTGCAAAGGTTGTTGATTTCAACGAAGAAGAAAAGAAAATCAGCCTGAGCATGAAAGTTTTAGAACCGGCACAGGAAGAAGTTACAGAAACAGAAGAAGCAACAGAAGAATAAATTTGTGAAGAAGAAACAGCCGTCACTTTTGCGTGATGGCTGTTTTTAATACTTCGTGAAGATAGGATTTTAATCCAATGTCAGAGGATGAAGAGAAGGGCCAGGATACATAGTGTTCTTTGGAATGGTATTCTTCCTGTAAAAGAGGAAGATCAGGAGTTCCGGGAGCATAGAGAAATTGTCCGCTGATTTTCTTGTAACAGGTAGCAGCTGTTGCTTTTTGCCGGTGGGAAGCATCCAGATAAGCAGCAACACTTTTGTGAATCGCTTCGTCCTCAAAAGGAAGGTAATAATAATTTTTATAATCTTTGTAGAAATATCGTAAAGTGCCTTCAAAGAGAGGCATCTTTATTTTTACTTTTTCTTTTAATACGGTGATGTAACAGAAACCTGCATTTGCAGATAATGGTACCGGGACTGGTCTTTTTAAACATAAGATAAAGAGAACCTGTGTCTGTATGGCACCAGTGATATCGGGCTCCTGGATTTCGGTTGTCTCCAAAATCTGGTAAGAGTGATGCAGCAGTTGTTTTAATCTTCCAAGAGGAAGAAGGGACAGCATTCCCTTTAAATCATCCAGATTGTGAAGAAATAATTGCTCTCTGGTACTGGAAGCTCTGGAAAGAGCATATGCTTTATAAGCCTTTATCATTTCTTTCCCGGAGAGTTTATCTTTTCTTGGATATTGTACAAGCAGCTCAAAGGTTTTTTGCTTATGATCTGACATTTGCCGGAAAAATGCTGGCATGGACAGGAGTTCCCGGTACAGATCCAGAGAATGGCAGGAGTCCAGGGGATGGGAAAGCTGCAATGCTTCATACCGGTGTCGCAGATAGGGAAGGTCAAAAGAAGTTCCGTTAAAGTGAATCAGAAACTGCTTTTCCCTGGCTAATTGGCTAAATGCCTTTAGAATCTGGAGTTCTTCCCCAGGGTCTGTGCTTTCTGCTAAAAACTGAATAGATTCAAAAGCCTGAAGCTTATCTGAATACTGTACAGCGCCAATAAGAAAAACCTGACTGGTTTTCGGACTGAGGCCTGTGGTTTCAATATCAAAGAAAAGCAGTTCAGACAAAGAAACATGTTCTGGAAAAAAATCAAAATCCAATTCTGGTGATAATGAACAAAGACGACTCTTGTTTGTTATCATTTTAACAAATTCCTTTCTGATTGTATTCAAAATAATACGAAATTTCACTAAAAAATCCTAGTGATTTGCGAAAAAAAGTGTTATATTATATAACATAAGATCATATGCAATCATGATACCAATGGCAACATTGGCTTGGATTGCACTTTGTGCAATCATTATACCATAAAACGCAGAGAATAGTCAGAGTTTATCTGATTATCATAGATAAAGGAGGGACATAATATGGCGTTTTTAACCTTCAGAGGCGGAGTGCATCCGTATGATGGAAAAGAATTGTCCAAAGAAAAACCTGTGAAAGAATTTCTTCCGGGAAAAGAGCTGGTGTATCCGTTATCACAGCATATCGGCGCTCCGGCACAGCCTGTTGTAAAAAAGGGAGATAAAGTACTTGCAGGACAGAAAATTGCAGAAATGGGTGGCTTTGTTTCTGCACCGATTCACGCAACCGTATCAGGAATTGTGAAGGATTTAAAAAAAGTCAGAAATAACGTAGGAGCTATGGTAGATGCCATTATCGTAGAAAATGATGAGCAGTATGAAACTGTAGAATTCCAGCCGGCAAAATCTTTAGAGGAGCTTTCTAAGGAAGAAATCATTGCCAGAATCAAAGACGGTGGAGTGGTTGGTATGGGAGGCGCGGGATTTCCCACACATGTGAAACTTTCTCCAAAGGAGCCGGATAAAATTGAGTACGTACTGGTGAATGGCGCGGAGTGTGAGCCTTACCTTACCTCTGATTACCGCCGTATGCTGGAGCAGCCGGAATGGATTATCGGTGGTTTGAAATGTATGCTAAAGCTCTTTGACCATGCGAAGGGATGCATCTGTATTGAAGATAATAAGCCGGATTGCATTGCAAAGCTTACAGAGATGGTAAAGGATGAACCGCGTATAGAAGTCTGTACACTGAAAACAAAATACCCACAGGGCGCAGAGCGATGCCTTATTGCCGCTGTCAGTGGAAGAGAAATTAATTCTTCTATGCTTCCGGCAGATGCAGGTTGTGTGGTAGATAATATTGATACGGTATGCGCGGTTTACCGGGCAGTGATGTTTGGGGAACCGGTTATGGACCGTATTGTTACCATTACAGGTGACGCAGTGGCAGATCCCTGTAACTTTAAGGTGCGGCTGGGGTCTTCTTTTGCAGAGCTTCTGGAAGCGGCAGGCGGATTAAAGCAGCCGGCAGAGAAAATCATTTCCGGAGGTCCTATGATGGGATTTGCTATGTTTGATTACCATGTGCCAGTGGTAAAAACGTCTTCCGCTATGTTGTGTATGTCAAAGGATGAGGTTTCCGCCCAGGAGCCAGGCGCCTGCATTAACTGCGGACGCTGTGTGTCAGCCTGTCCGGCAAGACTGATTCCGTCAAGACTTGCAACTTATTCAGAGCATGGACAGGAAGACCTGTTTGTGAAATATCATGGCATGGAATGTGTAGAATGTGGCTGCTGCAGTTACACCTGTCCGGCAAAACGTCCGTTGACACAATCTGTCCGTTCTATGAGAAAAACCGTACTGGCAAACAGGAAAAAACCCAAATAGGAGGAGAACATCATGAGTGAATTATTACATGTTTCATCTTCCCCCCATGTCAGGGATAAGGTGAATACAGGAAACATTATGCTTACGGTGCTCATAGCATTGCTGCCAAGTGCATTGTTCGGAGTTTATAATTTTGGTCCCCATGCGCTGATGCTGATACTGGTAAGTATTCTCTGCTGTGTTGCCACAGAAGCAGTATATGAGAAAATCGTACATAAAAAACTGACTATCCAGGATTACAGCGCCGCGGTTACCGGTCTTTTGCTGGCATTAAACCTGCCTCCAAACGCCCCCTGGTGGATTGCTGTTATTGGAAGTGCGTTTGCAATTCTGGTTGTAAAACAGTTATTTGGAGGTCTGGGACAGAATATTATGAACCCGGCTCTGGCTGCCAGATGCTTTCTGCTGATTTCCTTTACCGGAAGAATGACAGACTTTGCAGTACCAAAGGGCGCCTGGGGAAATATTGCAGATACTGTTTCCGGGGCTACACCTCTGGCGGCTTTAAAAGCAGGAGAGAGCGTAAACTGGGTAGATTTATTCTTTGGAAATATCCAGGGAACTATTGGTGAAACATCTGCATTGGCCATTCTCATTGGTGCGGTGATTTTGCTGGTAAGAGGAGTGATTGATCTTCGCATTCCACTGACTTATATTGGAAGCTTTGCAATTTTTGTTCTTCTTTTCGGAGGACATGGATTTGATATGAATTATCTGCTCTGCCATTTGTTCGGCGGCGGCTTGATGTTAGGTGCATGGTTTATGGCAACCGATTATGTGACAACTCCTATTACGAAAAAAGGACAGTTGGTCTATGGTGTTTGCCTTGGTGTATTCACAGGCTTGTTCCGTATTTTCGGAGGCTCTGCAGAAGGTGTTTCTTATGCCATTATTTTCTGCAACCTGTTAGTGCCCATTATTGAGCGTTTCACCATGCCTGTAGCCTTCGGAAAAGGAGGGAAAAAAGCATGAAAAATACCATTATTAAGGACACGATCATTCTTACTTTAATTACCCTGATTGCCGGAGGGGTTCTGGGACTGGTATATGAAATTACCAAGGATCCCATTGCAAAACAACAGGAGCTGGCAAAACAGGAAGCCTACAAGGCTGTTTTTGAGGATGCAGATACTTTTGAGGTATGTGTGGAAGCAGAAGATGCAGATTTGGCTGCTTACTTAGCCGGAGAAGGTTTTGAAGCGCAGACTGTAAACGAAATTATGGAAGCAAAGGATGCTTCCGGAGAGACTCTGGGATATGCCATTAATCTGACTACTTCGGAAGGATATGGCGGAGATATTACATTTTCCATGGGTGTGCAGGCAGATGGCACTTTAAATGGAATCTCCATTCTGACCATTAGTGAAACCGCAGGTCTTGGTATGAATGCCACAAAGGATGAGTTTAAAGGTCAGTTTAAAGAGAAACAGGCAGATGCTTTTGAAGTAACGAAGACAGGAGCATCAAAAGAGAATGAGATTAATGCCATCAGCGGCGCGACTATTACATCTAACGCAGTGACACAGGGTGTGAACTGTGGACTGAAGGCATTTGAATACATAAAGGAGGGAAAGTAAGATGAGAGAAAATTCACCACTTGAGCGTCTTTATAATGGTATCATCAAAGAGAACCCTACCTTTGTACTGGTTCTTGGTATGTGTCCTACCCTGGCAGTTACCACAGCGGCAATGAATGGTATTGGTATGGGGCTTACTACTACCGTTGTCCTTGCCATGTCAAACCTGTTTATTTCCCTTTTGAGAAATGTAATTCCGGATAAGGTTCGTATGCCGGCTTACATTGTTGTGGTTGCATCTTTTGTAACAGTAGTGCAGTTGCTTTTGCAAGGCTTTATTCCGGCGCTTTATGATGCTCTTGGAATTTATATTCCACTGATTGTTGTAAACTGTATTATCTTAGGAAGAGCAGAATCCTATGCCTCTAAAAATGGTCCGGTTGCTTCTATTTTTGATGGAATCGGTATGGGGCTTGGCTTTACGTTGTCCATTACCATTCTGGCAGCTTTCCGCGAATTAATCGGAGCCGGAACTTTGTTTGGATTCCAGGTTATGCCTAAAGGATATGAACCGGCTACCATTTTTATTTTGGCACCGGGAGCCTTCTTTGTATTAGCGTTCCTGGCAGCTTTGCGTGCAAAACTCCAGGATAAGAAGCCAAAAGAAGAACAGAAACCGGTTCATTGTATGGAAGGCGGATGCGCATCCTGTGGAAATACTTCCTGTAGTGGAAAATTTTATGATAACAGAGTAATCAAGAAGTAGGGAGGGACAGACCATGAAAGAATTACTCATTATTGCAATAGGAGCAGCAGTGGTAAATAACGTTGTACTCAGTCAGTTCCTGGGCCTGTGTCCTTTCTTCGGTGTTTCCAAGAAAATTGACACAGCAGCCGGAATGGGTGGTGCGGTTATTTTCGTTATTACCCTGTCTTCCCTGGTAACCAGCTTAATCTACCAGTTTATTCTGGTTCCTCTGGATATGAGTTATATGCAGACCATTGTGTTTATTTTAGTAATTGCAGCCCTGGTTCAGTTTGTGGAGATGTTTTTAAAGAAAGCCATGCCGCCTCTGTATGCAAGCCTTGGTGTTTATCTTCCTTTGATTACAACAAACTGTGCAGTACTGGGAATTGCCATTACCAATGTTCAGAAGTCCTATAATGTGCTTCAGGGAGTGGTAAATGGTTTTGCAACAGCAGTGGGCTTTACCATTGCCATTGTATTAATGGCAGGGCTTCGTGAGAAAATGGAGTATAATGATGTTCCGAAATATTTCCAGGGATTTCCCATTGTACTTCTGACAGCCGGATTAATGGCCATTGCATTCTTCGGCTTTTCAGGAATCATTTAAGGAGGCATAAGATATGATAACAGGTATTGTCATTGCGGCAGTTCTGGTAGGCGGTGTAGGTCTCTTTATTGGACTGTTTCTGGGAGTCGCCGGAAAGAAATTTGCTGTAGAGGTAGATGAGAAGGAAATTAAGGTAAGAGAAGAGCTTCCGGGAAACAACTGTGGTGGATGCGGTTATCCTGGATGTGATGGTCTTGCAGCGGCAATCGCAAAAGGAGAGGCGCCGGTAAATGCCTGTCCCGTAGGGGGAGCGGCTGTGGCAGCAAAGGTTGCTGCTATTATGGGTCAGGAAGCAGGAGAAGCGGTGCGTATGACTGCTTTTGTAAAATGTGCAGGAGACTGTGAAAGAGCGGCTCAGAGCTATGAATATTCAGGAGTAAAGGACTGCAAAATGGCGGCTATGATGCAAAACGGCGGTTCCAAGGCATGTTCCTATGGATGTCTTGGATATGGTTCCTGTGTCAAAGCCTGCAGTTTTGATGCCATTCATATTGTCAATGGCATTGCAGTGGTGGATAAAGAGAAATGTAAAGCCTGCGGGAAATGCGTGGCAGAATGTCCGAAAAAACTCATTGAACTGATTCCTTATGAACAGAAACAGGCAGTAGCCTGCAACTCCAAGGACAAGGGAAAAGCAGTGATGGACGCCTGCAAAGTGGGCTGCATCGGATGTAGAAAATGCGTCAAAGAATGTCCCCAGGAAGCCATTACCGTAGTAGACAACGTGGCTCACATAGACCCGGAAAAATGCATCAACTGCGGAAAATGCAAAGAAACCTGCCCAAGAAAAATCATCATGTAAAGAGTTATTGTATGAAGTAATGACATCAAGGAAACTTTTATTAAGAGCTGTGGTGTGAAACTGCAATCAGGAATATTTATGCGGTTCCGGCGAATTTGTCGAGTACCATTTGAGACTACAGGCTCAAATGGAACGCAGACTGAGCTGGAAACGTATAAATATTCACGATATGTGTTCATGCTACGGCTCTTTTTTACGAACACATATTTGCATTTTCCTTCATCCTGTGATAAGATAAATCACAGTCAACCAGACAATTCACGGAAAGGAGCTTTTTATGAAGAAAAAAGACATACTGCTCATAGGCAGTGTCGTGATTCTGGCTGCGCTGTTCTGGCTGGTGCCAAGAGTTACCGGTATGATTCGCGAGGATGGAAAGCTGCAGCTTCGGATTACAGTTGCAGGAGATGAATATGGAACTTATTCGCTGGAAAAAGAACAGACCATTAAAATACAGGATACCAATGTATGCGAAATCAAAGACGGAAAGGTAACCATGATTTCAGCACAGTGTCCGGATCAGTTGTGCAGAAAGCAGGGGCCTGTTTTCAGGCCGGGAGAAACCATTGTCTGTCTGCCAAACAAAGTAGTGCTGGAAATAAAAGGATCCGGGGAAACGGAAACAAAGCCCCTGGATGCTACTGTAAACTAGAGGGATTTTATGAATCAGAATATGAAAATCAGAAAACTTGCCTGGATGGGACTTCTGGCTTCTCTGGCTATTATTTTTGGATATGTAGAGATGTTATTTCCGGTTTTTGCCGGTATTCCTGGAATCAAATTAGGGCTTGCTAATTTAGTAACCGTATTTCTTCTGTATACTTGTACTTACAAAGAAGCAGCAGTTGTTTCGGTTATTCGTATTGTTGTGATTGGATTTTTGTTTGGAAATCTGTTTTCTATTTTATTCAGTCTGGCGGGAGCTGGTCTTAGCCTTGCCTGCATGGTGGCAGCAAAGAAGTATGGTGGATTTTCTGTGGCAGGTGTCAGCATCATAGGCGGTGTTACCCATAATCTGGGTCAGATTATCATAGCTGCTATGGTAGTGGAAAATGTGAATCTCTTTTATTATTTTCCGGCGCTTATGATAGCCGGCTTAGTAACAGGTCTGCTGATTGGTATTGTTACTCAGGAGATTCTGAAAAGAGCTGCCATAAAAATAAGATGAGAAAGGAAAAAGCATGATTGCATATATAAAAGGCAAAGTAGCAGAAATACTGGAAGACAGAGTGATTCTGGAGTCAGGTTTTATGGGATACAATCTTTTTATGCCCATGGCAAGCGCCGAAGCGGTTTTAAGAAGAGGTGATGAAGTAAAGCTTTATACCCATTTGCATGTGCGGGAAGATGCTATGCAGCTTTTTGGATTTCTTACAAAAGATGACTTGCACACCTTTCAGTTGCTTTTAGGGGTAAATGGAATCGGACCGAAGGCGGCCCTTGGAATTTTATGCGGACTTACTGCCGATGAACTGCGTTTTGCAGTTTTATCTGAGGATGTGAAGACCATTTCCAAAGCTCCCGGGGTTGGGAAGAAAACCGCTCAAAAGCTGATTTTGGAATTAAAGGATAAGATGGATCTTCAGGAAGCCTTTGATTTGAAATCACAGCATGTTCAGGAAGCACAGGGAGATATGGCAGATTTGTCGGATGCCAGAAAAGAAGCAGTAGAAGCCTTGACAGCTCTGGGATATTCCGGAGCGGATGCTTTAAGGGCAGTGAAAAAGGTAGAGATGACTCCGGGTATGGACGTGGAGACTCTGCTGAAGGCAGCTTTAAAAAATTTGTTTTAAGACTGCCGGGAAGGATCAAGCATGGAGAGAAGAATTATTACCACAGATGTCATGGAAGAGGATTTGCGTACAGAAGGGAATCTGCGGCCACAATATCTGGAAGATTATATTGGGCAGGAAAAGGCAAAAGGAAATCTGAAAATCTACATAGAAGCAGCAAAGCAACGTGGAGATGCCCTGGATCATGTACTGTTTTATGGACCTCCGGGACTTGGAAAAACCACTCTGGCAGGAATTATTGCCAATGAGATGGGGGTACATATGAAGGTGACCAGTGGCCCTGCCATTGAGAAACCGGGAGAAATGGCGGCTATTTTAAACAGTCTTCAGGAAAACGATGTCCTCTTTGTAGATGAAATTCATCGTCTTAACCGCCAGGTGGAAGAGGTGCTGTACCCGGCTATGGAGGATTATGCCATTGATATTATGATTGGGAAAGGGGCAACCGCCAGGTCTATCCGTTTGGATTTACCCAAATTTACACTGGTGGGAGCTACGACCAGAGCAGGACTGCTTACTGCGCCTTTGCGGGATCGCTTTGGTGTGGTGCATCATTTGGAATTTTATACAGAACAGGAATTACAGACTATTATCCTTCACTCTGCCAGGGTGTTAGGGGTAGAGGCAGATGAGGCTGGTGCGCTGGAAATGGCGAAGCGTTCCAGAGGGACTCCACGTCTGGCAAACCGGCTTTTAAAGCGTGTAAGAGACTTTGCTCAGGTAAAATACGATGGAAGGATTACAAAAGAAGTAGCAGATTTTGCTATGGATTTGCTGGAGGTAGATAAGTACGGGCTGGATCAGACAGACCGCCTGCTGCTTACTACCATTATAGAAAAGTTCTCCGGAGGACCAGTAGGGCTGGATACTCTGGCAGCAGCTATTGGCGAGGATGCAGGAACCATAGAAGATGTGTATGAACCCTATCTGATTAAGAACGGATTCCTTTTAAGAACCCCAAGAGGAAGAGCCGTCACAGAACTGGCCTACCATCATCTGGGGATAAAATAATAGTTGTTTTTCCTGAAAATTCGATTATAATAGACAATAGGAACGTAAGAAAAAGGTGGGAGGAACCAGATGGCAGTGAAAAATACAACCCAGGTTTTAATTGGGGGAAAGATTATCACATTAAGCGGTTATGAAAGCGAAGAATATCTGCAAAAGGTTGCAAATTATATGAACAGTAAACTTACAGAGTTAAGTCAGATACCAGGCTATAGCAGACAGGCCCAGGAGACAAGACATACTCTGCTGAGTCTGAATATTGCAGATGATTATTTTAAAGCCAAGAGACAGGCAGAGATGTTCGAGGAGGATTTAGAGGCGAAAGACCGTGAAATGTATGGTTTAAAGCATGATTTAATCAACGGTCAGGTAGAACTGGATCACGCCAGAAAAGAAGCAGAAGAACATGCCAGACAGGTACAAACCCTTCAGGATAAGATTACAGAGCTGGAGAAAGAACTGGAAGAATTATTAAATTAAGGAAGAAATAACAAGTGGGGTGGGCAGAAATTGTTGCGCCCCATTTCTGTTTTTAAAAGGAAAAGAGTGTATGAAATCAGAATTACTTGCGCCGGCAGGTTCCTATGAAGGACTGCAGGCAGTGATTAAGGCGGGAGCAGATGCTGTCTATATAGGAGGCAGTCTGTTTGGCGCCAGAGCTTATGCGAAAAATCCCAAGAAGGATGAGATGCTGGAAGCCATTGACTATGCCCATCTCCATGGAAAGAAGATTTATCTTACGGTGAATACCCTTCTGAAAAATCAGGAGCTTTTTGGGGAATTGTATGATTTTCTGGCTCCTTATTATGAGCAGGGACTGGATGCTGTGATTGTTCAGGATTTGGGCGTGCTGTCTTTTGTAAAAAAAGAATTCCCAAACCTGCCCATTCATGCCAGCACACAGATGGCCATTACAGGGCCTCATGGAGCCAGATTTATTCAGGAAGCAGGGGCTTCCAGGATTGTTACAGCAAGAGAACTGTCCTTAAAAGAGATTCAGAAAATTTACCGGGAGACAGGAGCAGAAATAGAAAGCTTTGTTCACGGAGCTTTGTGCTATTGTTATTCCGGCATGTGTCTGTTCAGCAGTATGCTAGGAGGAAGAAGCGGGAACAGGGGCAGGTGCGCCCAGCCTTGCCGGCTTCCCTACACTGCATATGAAAAGGGAAAACAGATTAGTGGCAAAGACGGGGCGTATCTTTTAAGTCCAAAGGATATGTGTACCGTGGAGATTTTGCCAAAGCTTCTGGAGGCAGGAGTGTATTCTCTGAAAATTGAGGGAAGGATGAAGCGTCCAGAGTATGCTGCGGGAGTGACAGCCATTTACCGGAAATATCTGGACTTATATGAAAAACATCCGGAAGCTTATCAGGTGGAACAAGAAGATTTACAGGAACTTCTTGATTTATACCAGAGAGATGGCTTTAACAGAGGCTATTATGAGATGCATAATGGAAAATCCATGATGGCAGTTTACAACCAGAAGGAACAGGACCGGAAACAGAAAATCAGAACAAACAGAAATGAAGAATTGTTCCAAAGACTGAAAAAGCAGTATTTAGACACAAAGCTGCAGGAAGGGATTACGGGAACTTTGGTGCTTTGTACAGATGCGCCGGCAGTTCTGGATTTATCTTTTCAGGATGTGCAGGTACAGGTTTTTGGGGATGTGGTAGAGAAAGCCCAAAAGCAGCCACTTACAAGGGAGCGGGTGCAAAAACAGATGGAAAAGACAGGACAGACTCCTTTTTCTTTTGCGCAGCTTGAGGTGATTACAGATGAGGCGGGATTTCTCCCCATGCAGAGTTTAAATGAATTAAGAAGAACAGGGCTGGAAAAATTAGAGACAGCCTATTTGGCTCAGTACAGGAGAAATTTGCCCCAAACTTCCGAAGAAGTGGAAACAGAGAAAAAGAAAAACCGTAAAGGGGTAACGCAGAAATTATATGCATCTGTAGAAACCAGAGAGCAGTGGGAGGAAGTGTTGAAAGAACCGGGGATTGACGGTGTTTATGCCGGTATGTCCTTGTTTTCTGAAAAAGCTTTTTCAGAAGAGGTTCTGGAGGCAGTAGAAGAGGCGCTCAAAAAAGGAAAGGAATGTTACCTTATGCTGCCCTACATGCTGCGGGAAGGACGCATGGACGGACAGGAAGAAGAAATCCGGGAAATTGCGAAAAAAGCAGATGGATTCCTGGTGCGGAATCTGGAGGAGCTGGGCTATCTGAAAGATTTGGGGCTTATCCGAAAGGTTGTGGGAGATTATTCTCTCTATAGTTTTAATGATGAAAGCCAGAGTTTTCTCATGAATCAGGGAGTGCAAAGGACTACAGTACCTTTGGAGCTGAATGGGAAAGAGCTTCGCAGGAAAGACTGCAGGGACAGTGAAATGATAATTTACGGATATTATCCCATGATGGTTTCCGCACAATGTGTGAAGAAAACCTGCGGAACCTGTGACCATCAGTCTAAGACCATACAGTTAAAGGATCGCTATGGCAGTTCTTTTGCGGTAAAAAGTGACTGCAGATTTTGCTATTCTGTAATTTATAACAGTGTTCCCACGGGGCTGTTGGAAGAACTGGAGCAGATTCAGGCCTTAAACGTAGCTGCTGTGAGAATGAGTTTTACCTGTGAAAACAGGGAGGAGACCAGAAAGATTTTAGATCTTTTTGTACAAAAAAAGAAAAAGACGGGAAAGATGCCGATATTTACCAAGGGGCATTTTAAACGTGGTGTAGAGTAGGTGAAAAAGTGCTTAATATTATTATTGAACTTTCAAAATATTTATTGCTGGTTTTAATTCTTTTGTATACCTTTGAAAGTTTTACAGTATTCCGGTATGAGGATGACTATGATAAGAGATACATTTTAAGGAAACAGCTTTTACTTATTATATTTATTGATTTTACTGCATTTCTGGTTATCTTTTTGAAAAAAGAAGAAGTGGAAATCATTTATTTGTTCGGGGCTTTGCTGCTGTATCTGGTAGCGGTTCAGGTGTTATACCGGTTGTTTTATAAAAAGGCATCTATTTTGCTTTTGAATCATATGTGTATGCTGCTGTCCATTGGTTTTATTATGCTGACCAGACTGGATCCGGACTCTGCGAAGAGGCAGTTTCTCATTGTAGCGGCAGCAACCATGATTGCCATGATTATTCCGATTATGATTAAGAAAATGACCTTTTTAAAAAAATGGACTTGGTTTTATGCTGTGGCGGGACTGGGACTTCTGGCTGTAGTTCTGGTGTTTGGAAAAAATGTCAATGGAGCCAAAATTAACATTAATATCGGTTCCTTTGCATTTCAGCCTTCTGAGTTTGTAAAGATTATTTTTGTATTTTTTGTAGCCAGCAGACTGTATAAGAAAAGCGCACAGTTTAAGGATCATGTGATTACTACGGTAATTGCGGCTGTTTATGTGCTGATTCTGGTTCTTTCCAGAGATCTGGGAAGCGCAGTGGTGTTCTTTATTACCTATGTGATTATGCTGTATGTGGCAACGAAAAATCCCTTTTACCTGTTTGCCGGACTTGGAAGCGGCTGCGGGGCTGCAGTGATTGCTTACTTTTTATTTGGACATGTGCGTCAGCGTGTAGTGGCATGGAAAAATCCATTTTCTGTATATCAGAACGAAGGCTATCAGATTGTCCAGGGGCTTTTTGCCATTGGAACAGGTGGCTGGTTTGGTATGGGACTTTGCCAGGGGTCTCCGGAAATGATTCCTTTTGTAAAGCAGGACTATATGTTTGCGGCAATCTGCGAAGAACTGGGAGGCTTGTTTGCTATTTGTATGATTCTGATTTGTATGAGCATGTTTCTTCTGGTAGTGAATATTTCCCTTAGAATCAAGAAACGGTTTTATAAGCTGATTGCCCTTGGTCTTGGAACAGAGTATGCCTTTCAGGTATTTCTTACCATTGGAGGGGTTACCAAGTTTATTCCGATGACAGGAATTACCCTGCCTCTGGTAAGCTATGGAGGAAGTTCTGTACTTAGTACCATTATCATGCTGGCAATTATCCAGGGACTTTATATTTTAAGAGAAGACGAGGATGAGGAAGTTGAAAAGCAAAGATAAAAAACGAAAAAAAAGAAAACGCGCTACTAATAAGGAATATACCATTGTCAGCTACTTTTTTGTATTAATCTTCCTGTCTTTGGCAGGATATATGGTATATTTCAATGTGGCAGAGAAAGACGATGTGATTAATAGTCCGTATAATACCAGACAGAATCAGTTTCAGGAACGGATTTTGCGTGGAAGTATTTTGTCTGCAGATGGTCAGGTTCTGGCGCGGACAGATACAGATGGGGAAGGAAATGAGACCAGAGTCTATCCGTTTGCAAATGTGTATGCTCATGTTGTTGGATATGATGCAAAGGGAAAAAGCGGCATGGAATCTGTAGCGAATTTTTCCCTGATGACTTCTCATAATGACTATGTGGACCAGGTAAAAAATGAAATTCTGGAGAAGAAGAATCCAGGGGATAATGTGGTGCTTACTTTAAACCATACGCTGCAGCAGGTGGCTTATAATGCCCTTGGTTCTTACCGGGGCGCTGTTGTGGTAATGGATCCTCAGACCGGAGCAGTGCTGGCAGAGGTAAGTAAACCGGATTTTAATCCCAATACAGTAGACAGCGACTGGGATACCCTGGTAAATGATGCGGCAAACAGCAGTCTGTTAAACCGGGCTACCCAGGGCGCTTATCCGCCGGGTTCTATTTTTAAAGTGGTAGATACTCTTGCGTATCTTAGAACCCATGGAACTATTGATGGCTTCCAGTATACCTGTAATGGAAAAATTACTGTGGATGGACATACCATTCCCTGTTTTGCAGGAGAAGTTCACGGAACCGAAGATTTTACCACAGCCTTTGCCGAATCCTGTAATACAGCCTTTACCCAGATGGGGCTGGACTTAGGCAAAGATGCCTTAACATCCGCAGCAGAAAGCCTGCTGTTTAATTCCAAGCTGCCGATTTCCCTGGACTATAATAAGAGTAAGTTTGACTTGGGCGAAAATCCGGGAAATCCTTTGCTTATGCAGACTGCCATTGGTCAGGGAAATACACTGGTATCCCCTATGCATATGGCTATGATTACCAGCGCTATTGCCAATAAAGGGAAATTAATGGAGCCTTATTACATGGAACATGTGGAGACCATAGGCGGAAAAACAGTAGAAACTACCAAGCCGAAAGTCTATAAAGAACTGATGACAGAACAAGAAGCAGAGGTTTTGAAAAACCTTATGACAGAGGTGGTAAACAGGGGAACAGGAACAAAGCTGTCAGGGGAAAGCTATACCGCAGCAGGAAAAACAGGATCTGCAGAATACTACGGTGCAGATGGAAGTGTAAAAACCCATTCCTGGTTTATTGGATTTTCCAATGTAGAAGACCCGGATTTGGCTATTGCAGTCATTGCAGAGGGCGCTGGAACCGGAAGTAAGGTAGCAGTTCCCATTGCTCATCAGATTTTTAATGCCTATTATTATGGCGGAATGTAAAAAGTGCCAATTTTTGCCTGCCAAATTTGTTAATTTTGTTGCACCTGCATGAAAAAAGAGGTATACTACCAATAAGGAAACACAACGCAGGCATGGGGACATGTCTTTAGCAGGAGGATGTGCAATATGATTGAAGCAACAAGCTGTGGCGGGGTGGTAATATATCGAGGAAAAATACTGACTTTGTACAAGTCCTATAAACACAAGTACGAAGGCTGGGTACTTCCAAAAGGAACCGTAGAGGAAGGGGAGGATTACAAGGATACCGCTCTGCGGGAGGTAAAGGAAGAGGCAGGAGTAACCGCAAATATTATCAAATATGTAGGAAAAAGCCAGTATAGTTTTTGCGTACCGGAAGATACTGTAGAAAAGGACGTTTACTGGTATCTGATGTCTGCAAACAGCTATTACAGCAAACCGCAGAGGGAAGAATACTTTGTAGATTCCGGCTTTTACAAATTCCATGAAGCTTACCATCTTTTACGTTTTTCAAATGAAAAGCAGATTTTGGAAAAGGCTTACAATGAATACCTGGATTTGAAAAAAGCAAATCTTTGGGGCAATCGAAAGTACTTTTAGAAGAAGGGGCTGGGGTTTCCGGTCCCTTTCTTGCATGAAAGGAGGAAGAGGTATGCTGGATCAGATTGATTTGACGAAAAAAATGTCAAAAGAAGTGTATCAGGAACAGATGGAGAAAATGGAGAGTGAACTGGCAGCTTTGCAGCGGGAATGTAAGGCTCTGGGAATTCCCGTAATTCTTGTGTTTGAAGGTTTGGATGCATCGGGAAAAGGGGTACAAATTAATAAACTGATACATCCCTTAGATCCAAGAGGATTTGAAGTACATGCAATTAAGGAAGAAACAGAAGAAGAGCGTATGCATCCCTTTTTGTGGAGATTTTGGACGAAAACACCGGAAAAAGGACGCATTGCTATTTTTGATACCAGTTGGTATCGTAAGGTTTCCATTGAACGGTTTGAACACAAGATGTCCAGGGAGGATCTGGCTTACGCATATCAGGAAATTTCCACTTTTGAGCGTGCGCTGGCAGATGACGGGAATGTTTTAATGAAATTCTTTTTGCACATTAGCCAAAAGGAGCAGAGAAAGCGTTTTGATAAGATGCTACATTCTAAAGAAACTGCCTGGAAGGTCAGCAAGGAGGATGAAAAACGTAATAAAGAGTATCGCAGGTACAAAGAAATCTGTGAGGAGATGTTAGAGAGGACAGAAAGTGAATATGCTCCATGGATTCTCATTGAGGCGGAAGATAGGAGATTTGCTACAGCCAAAATTTTTGCTCAGGTGATCCGTCAGCTAAAAGAACGTATCTTACAGGAAAAAGTGGTTGGGAAACCATCTTCTCAGAGTAGTGAGATACAGGTAGAAACAATACAGAAAAATCTTATGGAATCTTCTGTGTTAAGCAAGGTAGATTTAACACTGGCCTACACAGAGGAAGAGTACAAAAAAAGGCTAAAGGCTCTTCAGGAGAGACTGGAGCTTCTTCACAGTGAACTTTACCGGAAGCGGATTCCCATGATTCTGGGATTTGAGAGCTGGGATGCAGGAGGAAAAGGAGGGGCTATTAAACGCCTCACAGACGCCATGGATCCCAGAGGTTATCTGGTAAGTCCTACAGCAGCGCCTACGGAAACAGAGAAAAATCATCACTATCTGTGGAGATTCTGGAAAAACATGCCAAAAGACGGACATGTTACTATTTTTGACCGTACCTGGTATGGCAGGGTCATGGTAGAGAGAATCGAAGGGTTCTGCACCAGGGAAGAATGGCAGAGGGCTTATCGGGAAATCAATGATATGGAATCTCATCTGGCTCATTCTGGTGCGATTGTACTGAAATTCTGGATGCAGATTGACAAGGATGAACAGGAACGCAGATTTAAAGAACGTATGGAAAACCCGCAAAAGCAGTGGAAGATTACAGATGAGGACTGGAGAAACAGGGAAAAGTGGGAGCTTTATGAAGAAGCGGTAAATGAGATGATTATCCGTACCTCCACTTCCTATGCACCCTGGATTATCGTAGAGGGAAATAATAAATATTATGCCAGGGTAAAGGTCCTTGAGACTGTGGTAAATGCCATGGAAGAAAGGCTGAAATAAATTTTATGTTAAAGTGGTATAAGCAGCTATATATTGGTGATAATGCAAAAAAGAAGAAAAAAGAATGGATTCGAAAGATTAATATGGGAGCCGGAGTAGTGGATGTTTACCTCATTACTCTGGCAGTGAATCCAGAAAACCAGTTGGAGATTTTTTCTGCAAATGAATTGAAGCAAAAGGCCAGAAGGCGGAATTGTCCCCTTATTATCGGACTGTGCAAAGGATATGAAGAGGCCTTGGAAATGACGGTAAGACTGGTGCAGCAGGCTTATGAGGAAACCGGTACAGCCAGGGTAAGAGAGTGGCTGGAAAATCAGATGAGAGGGAAGCAGCAGGTGACATGACATGGGAATCATACATATAATGCTAGGCATATTAAAGGTGGTTGGGATTCTTCTGCTCATCGTACTTGGGATTCTTTTGCTGGCAGTGCTGGCGGCGCTTTTCTGTCCTGTGACATACAGCGCTGTGGGACGGCGGGATGCAGAGGCTTATGAAGGGCGTGTGCGGATTGGGTGGCTGTTTCGTCTGATTTCTTTTACCTTTACTTTTGGAAGTGAGAGGGACGGGGATTTTTGTATTCGTATTTTTGGAATTCCTCTGAACAGGAAAAAGGAGGAGGACTCCAAAAAATCCCTGCAGGCATCCCGGGGAGATGAATTCAAACCTGCTGAGCCGGAAAAAATAGTAGAAAAGCAAACGGAGCAGGAGCATGGAGAAAAGACTGAGAAAGAAGCTGAAAGGAAAACAGAGACCACAACAGAAACCGCAACAGAAAAGAAAACAGATTCTGTGCTTCAAAAATTGCAGGAATTTTTGAAACAGATTCCCGGTATACCGAAAAAATTTCTGGATGTTTTAAAGAAAATCAGCTTAACAGTCCATCATATTTGTGATAAGATAAACCAAATAAAAGAATTTCTGGAGTCTGAACGTTTTGCCAGATTGAAGGCCCTGCTGTTTCAGGAGGGAAAGCGTACTATTTGTCATATAAGACCCAGAAAGATAAAAGGGCATATAAAAATCGGCACAGGAGATCCTTACAGAACAGGACAGCTTCTGGCAGTGGCAGGGATATTTTTTCCTGTATATGGAGAACATATTACAATAGAGCCTTATTTTGAACAAAAGATTTTAGAAGGAAATATGTCTGTAAAAGGAAGAATCTACGGAAACTTTTTTGTCCGGCTGGCATGGAGGCTGTTTCGCGATTCAGATATCCGATTTATGATAAAGAAAATAAAACGAGGTTAAGGAGGAACCAGATATGGCTTCAGAAAACAATTTTCAATCTACAGTAGAATCTTTGTTTAAAGGGATGGATAGTTTTATTACAACCAAAACAGTGGTAGGAGATGCAATTACAGTGGGAGATACCATTCTTCTACCTTTGGTGGATGTGTCTTTTGGTGTAGGCGCAGGAGCTTTTTCAGGAGATAAGAAAAACAATGGCGGCGGAGGTATGGGAGGAAAAATTTCCCCAAGCGCAGTTTTGGTGATTTCCAATGGAGTAACCAAACTGGTTAATATCCGTAACCAGGATGGCTTAACCAAGATTCTGGATATGGTACCTGATTTCCTGAATAAATTTTCAGAAGGGAAAAAAGAACCTGAAGCAGCTACCCAGGAAAGCAAAGAAAAAATAGTCGTAAACGAAGAAGAAAAATAAAAGTGACAGACTATCTAACCAGCATTCGGAGGTGTTTGTGCAGTTTTGGCGAATTTGCCGAGTACGCTTTGAGACCTCAGGCTTAAAGGGAACGCAGGCTGAGCCGGAAAAGTACAAACACCTCCGAATGCGTCTGTCAGTAGTATAACAGCCTTTTCCTGCATATACTATAAAAAGGGAAAAAAGGAGAACCAGAATATGAGCCGTGTATGCGGGCTGTTTTTGTTTGGTGTAGGCATCGGGCTGGTCATTGCATTGATTTTCCCGAAAACCTTTTTTATGGTAATTATGGCTGCTTTGTGTCTGCTGGCAGGTTATAACCTGTTTTGCAGTTGTTAGAAAAAAACAGACCCTGTCCCTGGGGACAAGGTCTGTTCTGTCGTCAATCCGTTTCTTATGCTCTTTCTACTTTGCCGCTTCTTAAGCAGGAAGTACAAACATACATTTTCTTTGAGTTTCCGCCCTCTGCTTTTACTCTTACAGATTTGATGTTGGATTTCCACATTTTGTTTGATCTTCTATGAGAATGGCTCACATTGTTTCCGAAATGAGCACTTTTTTCACAAATTGCGCACTTTGCCATGGTAGCACCTCCTTAAGTTTAAACTCACAACACTGCTTATTTTAGCAGATGAACTTTGTTTTTGCAAGTAAAATTATAAAAAAATTAAATTATTATTTCGTTTTTGGAAAAGATATGGTAGAATAGATAAAAAAGTATGGAGGTATCCGTGCATGAATGGATTTGTTGATACAGGATTAGGAAAAATTACAATTGATACAGATGTCATTGCTACTTACGCTGGAAGTGTGGCAGTAGAATGTTTTGGAATCGTAGGAATGGCTGCTGTGAGTATGAAGGACGGGCTGGTAAAACTTTTAAAGAGAGACAGCCTGAAACATGGAATCAATGTCTTAATGATAGACAATAAAGTAACTTTGGAATTTCATGTAATTGTAGCATATGGTGTGAGTATTTCCGCTGTTTCAGATAACCTGATTAGCAATGTGAAATATAAGGTGGAAGAGTTCACTGGATTGTCTATTGAGAAAATCAATATTCTGGTTGAAGGTGTCAGAGTTATTGACTGAGAAATAGAATGAAAGAAATGAATGGGATTTTAAGGAGGAAACATGTTTTGAATACCAATACCGTTGATGTGAAAATGCTGAGCCGGATGTTCCTTTCCGGGGCAAAAAATCTGGAAGCAAAAAAAGAGTGGATTAATGAATTAAATGTATTTCCTGTTCCAGACGGAGATACAGGAACCAACATGACACTGACCATTATGTCAGCAGCGTCTGAAGTCAGCGCTTTGTCCGATCCGACTATGAAAACTCTGGCAAAAGCAATTTCTTCCGGTTCTTTACGAGGTGCAAGAGGTAACTCAGGCGTTATTCTTTCACAGTTGTTAAGAGGATTTACAAGAGTTATAGAAAAGGCAGACAAAGTGGATGCGCCAACCTTTGCAAGAGCTTTTGAAAAAGGCGTCGAGACAGCATATAAGGCAGTTATGAAGCCAAAAGAAGGTACGATTCTGACCGTTGCCAGAGGTGCTGCAGAAAAGGCTATGGAGATTGCAGAGGATTGTGAAAATCTGGAAAGTTTCTTTGCAGATGTGATTGCAGAGGCAGAGGCTGTTCTGGCAAGAACACCGGAGATGCTTCCGGTATTAAAAGAAGCCGGTGTGGTAGACTCTGGCGGACAGGGACTTCTGGAAGTGTTAAAAGGTGCTTTTGACGGTTATCTGGGTAAGGAGATTGACCTGACTTTTGAAAAACCGAAGTCTGGTGTCAGTGTAAAACCCGTATCAGCGGAAGAAAGTGACATTAAATTTGGATATTGTACAGAATTTATTATTATGCTGGAAAAGGAATTTCCGGAAAAAGAAGAACATGCGTTTAAAGAATATCTTATGTCCATTGGTGATTCTCTGGTAGTTGTGGCTGACGATGAAATTGTCAAAGTTCACGTACATACCAATGACCCGGGACAGGCAATCCAGAAGGCATTGACGTATGGACAGTTATCCAACATGAAGATTGACAATATGCGTTTGGAGCATCATGAGAAAGTCATTAAAGAAGCGGAAAAGATGGCAGCTCAGCAGGCAGTCCAGGAACCGGCGAAAGAAGTAGGTTTTATTTCTGTATCAGTAGGTGACGGAATGGGCCAGATTTTCCGGGAATTGGGCGCAGATTACCTGATTGAAGGCGGACAGACCATGAATCCAAGCACAGAGGATGTGCTTCAGGCCATTGCACATGTAAATGCAGAAAACATCTTTATTTTCCCGAATAATAAGAATATTATTCTGGCAGCTAATCAGGCAAGAGATTTGACAGAGGATAAAAATATTATTGTGATTCCTACAAAGACCATTCCTCAGGGAATTACAGCGCTGATCTCTTATGTGCCGGATAAGACGGTAGAACAGAATACAGAAGAAATGATGGAAGCCATGAAAAATGTAAAAACCGGACAGATTACTTATGCAGTTCGTGATACGAAAATTGATGATAAGGAAATCCGTCAGGGTGACATTATGGGAATTGGTGACCATGGTATTCTGGCAGTTGGAAAGGAAATTGAAGATACTGCTGTGGCAATGGTACAGGAAATGGCAGATGAGGATTCGGAAATCATCAGTGTTTATTATGGCGCTGACGTGACAGCAGAAGATGCAGAACAGTTTGCAGCGCGTCTGGAAGAACTGTATCCGGACTTTGATGTGGAATTAAATGAAGGCGGACAGCCGATTTATTATTATGTGGTATCAGTAGAATAAAAAAGATGGATGTTGCATGAAAAATGTGTCGAGAATATTTATGCAGCATCCTCTTTTCGTTATTGGAGGAAGAGAGTGAACGAGAGGGACAGTATTCGCAGCATTAAGGGTATCGGGGAGAAAACTCAGGCTTTGTTTGGAAAGCTGGGGATTGAGACCATTGGAGATTTGCTTCGTTATTATCCCAGGGATTATGATGAGTACAAGGCTCCCATAGCTGTGACAGAGATAAAAGAAGGAGAAAAATGTGCTGTTTTAGGAAGGATTTCCGGCAGGGTAGGGATGCACAGCACCGGGAGAAAGTCTGTGGTTACAGCAGGTATTCGGGAGGGCGCTTATTTTTTGCAGCTTACCTGGTATAATATGCCTTTTTTAAGAAATACGCTTCAGTCCGGCGGTTTGTATGTGTTTCGGGGAACGGTTGTAAAAAAACAGGGGAGGCTTACCATGGAGCAGCCGGAAATTTTCGGCAGAGAGGATTATCAGAAGATGCTGCACACCCTGTATCCCATTTATGGACTTACCAAGGGGCTTACCAATAAACATATGGTGAAAACCATGCATCAGGTACTGGAATCCAGAGAATTGACACAGGAATACCTGCCGGAAGAATACCGGACACATTATGGACTTTCCGAGTATAATTATGCGGTTGCCCATATCCATTTTCCAAAGAACAGGGAAGAACTGGCAATAGGTCATAACCGGCTGGTATTTGATGAATTTTTCTTTTTTCTTCTTTCCATAAAAATGATGAAAGAGAGAAGCCAGGATGCAGTCAACGGATTCCCCATGAAACCGGTTTGGGAGACAGAGAATCTGATAGAGTCGCTTCCCTATGCGCTTACCAATGCCCAGAAGCGTGTATGGAATGAGATTGAAAGGGATATGACCGGGAAAAGTCTGATGTCAAGACTGGTTCAGGGAGATGTGGGAAGCGGAAAAACGATTATCGCTTTTCTTGCCATGATTCTGGCGGCAGCCAATGGTTATCAGGCAGCTATTATGGCGCCTACGGAGGTTTTGGCAAAACAGCATTTTGACGGACTTGCTGCTTTCATAAAGGACCAGGAGCTGCCTTATGAGGTGGTGCTTCTTACGGGTTCTAATACAGCAAAAGAAAAGAGAGAACGATACCAGAAAATTGTCTCCGGACAGGCAAAGCTGATTGTGGGAACCCATGCCCTGATTCAGGAGAAGGTGGAATATCAAAATTTGGCGCTGGTAATTACAGATGAACAGCACCGCTTCGGGGTAAAGCAAAGAGAGCTGTTTTCCCAAAAGGGAGGAAGACCCCATGTGCTGGTTATGAGTGCAACGCCCATTCCCAGAACACTTGCCATTATTTTGTACGGAGATTTGGATATTTCTGTTATGGATGAGCTTCCTGCCAGGCGATTGCCCATTAAAAACTGCGTGGTAGATACCTCCTACCGTCCGGCTGCCTATCGTTTTATAAAGAAACAGGCAGAAGAAGGAAGACAGGTGTATGTTATCTGTCCCATGGTGGAGGAAAGTGAGGGGCTGGAGGCTGAAAATGTAACAGATTACAGCAAAAAACTTGCCAAAGAGCTTCCCGATGCTGTAAAGGTGGGATGTCTTCATGGGCGGATGAAGCCAGGTCAGAAGAATCAGATCATGGAAGCCTTTGCAAAGAATGAGATTCAGGTTTTGGTTTCCACCACTGTTATTGAGGTTGGCGTTAATGTTCCCAATGCCACAGTGATGATGGTGGAAAATGCAGAGCGTTTTGGTCTTGCACAGCTTCACCAGCTACGGGGCAGGGTAGGACGGGGAGAATATCAGTCCTACTGTATTTTCGTCCAGGGAGGGCAGGAAGAGGAAACGAAGAAGCGTCTGCAAATCCTGGAAAAGTCCAATGACGGGTTTCAAATTGCAGGAGAGGATTTGCGTTTGCGCGGTCCCGGTGATTTTTTTGGCGTTCGTCAAAGTGGTGACATGGAATTTCGTATTGCTGACATTTTTCAAGATGCAGAGATTTTAAAACAGGCAGCAGAGGCAGCGGGTTCCATACTTTCCCTGGACCCGGATTTATCCCTGGAACAACACCGGCAATTAAAAGAAAAGCTTTGGTCTTATGGAAAAGAGCGGTTGGAAACACCTGGAATTTAAAAAAAGAAAAAGGGTAAAGATAAAAGAAAAAATGATGAGGGATTTCGTGTTTTTTTCAAAAGTTGAGACATAAAAGGAAAAAAGTTTGGGGATTTTTCAAGATTCTGGATTATTTTGCCTGGACAATTCATATACTTTCACTTGTTACAGGTAAAAAACATAGAAATGAGAAAAGAACAGAAAACTTGAAAAATTTGAAAAAAAGGTTTATGATAGGCTGGACATAGAAAAAAGGAGGAGAATGAAATGTCAGTTAGAAAGACAAGCACAAAGACTGCAAAGACAACTACAGCAGCAGAAATGACTACTCCGGCGAAGACAGAAGAAATTAAGACAGAACCCGTTTCTACAAAAAAGGCACCTGTAAAGAGGGCTGCTGCAAAAAAAGCGGCTGCATCTACAGCAGCGGTAAAGAAGGCAGAAGCAAAAGAAACTGTTTATATCCAGTTTGCAGGAGCTGAATATAATTTAGATGAAATCAGAGCAAACGTGAAAAAAGCCTGGATGGATGAAACAGGAAAAAAGGAAAGCGATATCAAGGACGTACAGATTTATGTAAAACCGGAAGAACATGCGGCTTATTATGTAGTAAATCAGGAAGTTGCAGAAGGCGGAAGAAAAATCAATCTGTAAGAATGCAAGCGAAGAAAGTAGGATATACAAATTGTAGTATATCTTACTCAGGGCAACCGCATAAAAAATATCCATCGTGGAACAAAAATTCCTTGATGGATATTTTTAAATGGTTTCTGCAATTTTCTGAAAAATCAATTCCTGCACATACTCTAAATGATAGGTATACAGCATACTCATTTTTTTATAAGTCATTTTCTTCTTTTTATCAAATCGTGTATCCAATTTCATTAGGTTATAACAAATCTTTCTAATCAGGGCTAAATTCTGCATTGCTTTTTCTTCTTTAATCTTGCAGGCATCTTCCCGAAAATGTACATCCAATACCCAATGCAGGCTGTTTTCTATCTCCCAATGTCCCCTCACAATGTGTGACATTTCTTCCGCTGTCATCTCTTCATCCAAGATATAGTATCTTGTTTCACGGCTTCTTTTTCCACTGATTTCACGGACGCTTTCTACCTTGCCAATGGATTTTAACCCCTTCCAGTTTTCTTTTCCCGTCAGATAATCAATATCCTGGGTAATGAAATAGTTTCTTTTTTCTATTCGTCCATGATTTTTTTCTATAGTTCGGTATGTACTGAGTTTTTCCGGTTCTTCTTTTTCTGCATAAGAAAAATACTCTTTTACCTCTTCATACAGGAGTGGCTGGTTTGTTTTTACTGCAAGACAATAATGACCTTTTTGTTCTACAATCTGTTTTGCAATCGGCTTCTGACATCCAATTGCATCGATAGTTATTACACAATTCGATATGTCCAGCTTCTTTAATAACTTTGGTATTTCTTTGATTTCATTGGTCTTTTCCCCTACTTTTAACTGCCCAATGGAAAGACCATAATTTCCTAAATATGCGGATATGATATAGGGAATACCTCTGCCATTCGCCGCCGCTGCACGCACAGCTTTTCCGTCAATGGCAATCCTTTTCGGGTCTGTATCTTCCTTTTTCTGAAGTACTGACAGTACATCCCTGATCCATTGATAAAACAGCTCCATAAATTTTTCCGGTTCTATGAGTGCAAACACACGCAGTAAGGTATCCGCAGAAGGAACTCCATACTTTAAGTCCAGCATTTTTTCAAAATAAGGTTCTTGAAGCTTCATAAAGAACGCCATATTTTCTGCATCAGTATAACCACATAAAACAGCATAAATGCTCATAACGATCATGTTTCCAAGGTCATGTCTTAACCCTCGGTTATCCCTTTTATCTGTCAGCTCTGAAAAATATAATTTCATTTCCATCATAAAAATCACCACTTTTCTTTTATTATAATGGAAAAGTGATGATTTGGGTACTAATTATTTTTTATGCGGTTGCCCTGATATCTTACTTTTTTTGTATAGACAAATGTATAACTGTGTGTTAAACTGAAAATAATTGAATAAGGAAAAACGGAAAAGGTACGTATAGAATATCTATATGTTTAATAGGGAATGTAGTGAGAGTCTACAACAGCCCAACTTTACTGTGACCGTCGTATCTCTGTTTTATATGTCATGTACATAACCACTGGAGGCATCTGGGAAGGTGAAAAGAGAATTTCTAAATTGAGTGTTTTTATAGAAACTTCGGAAGTCAGGAGACCTGCCTTAATCTGTGTGCATGATTTTCGGTGGGGAAGATTTCGCAAAATAGAGATATTATTTTAGGGAAAGTATAATCCTGCACGAGAATGTGCAGGATTTTTTATGTTCAATTGTTTGAAATTTTGGATTGGAAAGAAAGGAGGAACATATGAAAAGGATAGCAATTCTTGTATGCGGAAAAGCAGTGGGAAATGCATGTACAGGTTCTAGTTGTATGAAAGCAATGAACTGCAGAAAGGGTACGTTTGCCCGATATGAATCAGAAGAAATTGAACTTCAGGCTTTTTTTCAATGCAGTGGTTGTGGCGATGACTTGGAACACAATAGTGGATTACAGGAAAAAGTAGAGCGCATTTTGAAAATTGATCCGGATTCAGTACATGTTGGTGTTTGTACCATTGAAAAAGATACAAAGAAGCGATGCGCTGTCATAGGAAAGATGCTGAAGATTTTTAAAGAGCATGGAATTGAAGTGCTGAATGGAACACATGATAGTGAGTTATTGCAAGAAGTGATAGAATAAAATAGGAAAAAGGGAGAATTCACATGAAATTGAGAAAACGTATATTATCTGTAGTACTGGGAGTTGCTTTGGCTTTTTCCTTGGCAGCTTGCGGAAAAACAGAAAAAGAAGATACAAACACAAAAGAAGAAGTGGTAGAACAACAAAAAGATATAAATGATGAAAAAACAAAACCAGCACATACAGCGGAGGATATGATTGTTTTGGCCGGAGCAAGAAATCTGGTTCCGGGTTTGGAAGATGTTTATTATTCAAGTAATAAACTTGGTACATGGGAGCCGTTGATTTCCAACGACGAACATGGAAATCCAGTTGGTATTCTGGCAGAAAGCTGGGAAAGAAATGAAGATGCTACTGCTTGGACATTTCATCTCCGTCAGGGAGTTAAATTTCAAAATGGAGAAGAGTTTAATGCAGATGTTGTAGTTGAAAACTTTAATCGTTATAAACTCATGGAAAGTGGATATTCTGGATTTACCACATTTAAGGTAAATGAATTGTATCCTGGATTACTTGGATGTGAAAAAGTGGATGATAGTACAGTAAAGATAAGTTTTTCAGAACCGATTCCCCGTCTGCTTTTCAACATGAAAGATACTGCTAGCTGTATGTTTTATCCTGGGTCATGGGATACTACCACTGGATACTTTACAGAACAGCCTGTTGGAACAGGGCCATATAAAATCAAAGAAGTGAAGGAAGATGAATATGTAGTTCTGGAAGCTTTTGATGGATATTGGGGAGAAAAAGCGAAAACAAAGAATATTAAAATCCGTACTATTACAGATCCCCAAGCTCGTTATGCAGCACTGGATAGTGGAGAAATCATGGGCGTACTGGATTTAGGGGCAATGCCTGCAGCATTAGGGGAAGAACTTTTGAAAGATGAGCGTTTTGCAATGGCATCTCAAACTTCAACGATTACACATATGATGCTGTTGAAGGGAGAAGGAACAAAATTTTCAGATGCTCGTTTGCGCCAGGCTGTTAGTCTTGCAATTGATCGTCAGTTAATTGTAGATCAGCTTTGGAATGGATATGGAAAACCAACGCAAAATTTAATTAACCGCATGTGTCCGGACTGGGTAGAACTTCCTGTTGAATATGATATGGAAAAAGCAAAAGCTTTGGCCAAGGAGGTATTGGGAGATTCCCGTATTCCATTAGATATGTATACACGCTCTTTGTATTTGGACCGTGGTCCATATAAAGAGATGATGGAGTACATTCAATCTCAATTATCACAGATTGGTATTGATGCAACAGTGAATGTTATTGATTCACCTACGTATTCCGAAATGTCAAAAGCTGGAGAACTAGGAGCGAACTTTATGACACACGGTATGTCGAATTTAAATGCCTATCATTTTTTGGATATCTATATGAGCAGTACTGGTTCTTATAACCAGTCACAACATTTAGCATATAGTAATCCAAAAGCGGATGAGTTGTTAAGTGAAATGAAAACAACTTTGGATGACAAGCGTTTTCATGAATTGGCAGTGGAACTGCAAGAAATTGCAAATGAAGAACTACCTGTTTTGCCGCTGTTCTATGATACAAGCAATTTGATTTATAATCAAGAAGAAATTACGGGTTATGAAGACTTCTCTGATCATTTGGATTTGAGCCACCTTGCCTGGGTAAATATTCAGTAGGAATTAAAGACCGTACCGGGATATTACTGGTACGGTTTTTGTGAAAGGAGATTTTTTGAATAGCACATTATATTATATAAAGAAAAAGATTCTCTGGACAATTCCCATTTTGATAGGAATTACATTTCTGGCATTTTCACTTGGATTAATGGGTAAGGGAGATCCGGCAACAACCAGAGCTAGTGCAGATCCAAACTATATTCCGACAGAAGAAGAAATCGAAGAAATCAGAGAAGAAATGGGACTAAATGATTCAATTTTCGTTCAATATATTCATTGGATGGAAGATGTTTTACATGGAGATTTTGGAACATCTTATATTGACGATAAACCAGTTTTTGAGGAGATGATGCGCTTAATGCCTAATACACTTATTTTGAGTGTTATGTCTTTAAGTTTGATTATTGTTTTGGGGCTTATAGGAGGCATTTTTCTTGCTTGGTTCCAAGACCGCTTTTTGGACTTGACAGGAAGAATTGCCCTGGTCTTTTTTATGTCTATTCCAGGATTTTGTCTTGCTTATTTTATGATTTGGCTGTTTGCTCAAAAACTCCATATTTTACCAACTAGCGGAGTGGAAACAATGGTAGGATTTGTAATGCCCTGCCTTGCTGTTTCAATTGGTTCATCGTGTGTTGCGGCTCGTATGCTGAGAATTTCTATTTTAGGAGAATTATCTCAAAATTATATTTTAACCATACAAGCAAAAGGATTTCGAAGAAGTCAGTGCATTTTTAGACATGCTTTACGTAATTCGTTGATACCTTTTATTACATATATCGCAAATGTTTTTGGAGGTCTTCTTGGAGGTTCTATGATTACAGAAAGTGTTTTTTCTGTTCCTGGTATTGGAAGTTATGCGTTGAATGCAATTAATAATCGTGATTATGTGGCTATACAAGGCTATGTATTATTTACGGGAGTTGTTTTTGCTTTGACTAGCCTTTTTTCAGATTTGATTTGTGCCTGGTTGAATCCACAAATACGTTTGGGAGAATAAACATGAAAAGAAAAAATATTATTTTTATTAGTTCAATTTCCGTTTTAATTGCGTTTTTACTAGTGGGAATCTTTGCGGACTTTTTGGCACCCTATGACCCAAATCAAGTGGATATGTTAAATGGTCTTGCTGGTCCTTCGACAGAACATTGGCTGGGTACGGATCATCTTGGACGGGATTTGCTTAGTAGGCTGATTTATGGAAGCCGTTCATCTGTATTTATTGCTTTTTTTGCTACAGGATGTACGCTGCTCCTGGGGCTGGTAATTGGATTGCTATCTGGTTATTTTGGAGGTTGGATTGATCAAACGATACAGTCTATTGTAAATATTTTTCAGGGGATTCCCAGTACGGCCTTTGTTGTTGCGGTACTTGGTTTTTGGGGACCTGGAATAAAAAGTCTTTTAGTTGCTATAGTAGTAAGTTCATGGGCAGACTTTTCCAGAATTGTACGAAATCAGGTGTTAGAAATTAGAGAAAAACATTATATTGAAGGTGCCAGAGCATTAGGTGCTGGAGATTTTTATATTATATATCATCATGTTTTTCCGAATATTTTACCACCGTTATTAGTGTTGGTTGCCACAAGGATTGGCTCTACTGTTTTGACAGTGGCATCTATGAGCTTTCTGGGGCTTGGTTTAAGAGCGCCGGCTTCTGATTGGGGAATCATGATTAACGATGCAAAATTATATTATCTCAAAAATTTTATGGTATTGTTAGCGCCAGCAATATGCCTGATCGTTTTTTGCCTTAGTATTAACTTGATTGCAGATTATTTAAGAGATGTTATAGATCAGGATGATGGTGCATCACGCATGTTATAAGGAGAAGGGATATGGATATATCAATACGAAATTTATCTGTTCGGTTTGCAACCGATTCGGGTGAGGTGCCTGCGGTGAACCATGTATCATTGTCTTTTCCGGACAATAAGGTTACGGGAATTATAGGGGAAACAGGAAGTGGAAAATCTGTTCTGGGTCTTTCTATTTTAGGATTATTGCAACCTAATGCTACTGTTTTGGGCAGTATTATGTATGGAAACAGGGAATTGACTTCTCTGAAAGAGAAGGAATTGTGTAAAGTGCGTGGAAAAGAAATTGCTTTTGTTGCACAAAATCCTGCCACTTCTTTAAATCCAAGTATTCGTGTTGGAAAACAAATTGAAGAAGTTTTCCGGCAATCACAAAAAAGTAAAGCAAAAAGTCATGAGGAAATGTTGAAGCTTTTAGAACAAATGGCTTTTCAAAATCCCAGAAAGACAGCACGTTTGTATCCGTTTGAATTGTCAGGTGGAATGAGGCAGAGGATTTTGGCAGCAATTGCTGTAGCTGCTCATCCACAATGGATTATTGCAGATGAACCAACAAAAGGCTTAGATGCAGTCATTAGAAACCAGGTATATCAGACTTTTCAAATGATACAGGGACAATATCAGATGGGAATGATTGTGATTACGCATGATTTGCTTTTGGCACGGAAGTTTTGTCACCAAATAGTGGTTATGTATTGTGGACGTGTCTTAGAGATGAATCAAGCGAAAGAACTTTTTGAACATCCTATGCATCCATATACACAGGGATTAATTGCTTCCCTTCCACATTTAGGCATGAAAGCTATGAATGGTTTTTCGCCGTCTTTTACAGATCAGCCATCAGGATGTGTGTTTCATCCTCGTTGTCCATATGCTACAGAGCAATGTCGTGTAGAAGAACCGAAAACTGTACCATATAAGGAAGGGAGTGTGAGTTGCCATCGCTATTATTGAAGTAGAGAATCTTTCAAAAAAATTTTATTACCGTGGACATAGAAATTATTTTCAGGCAGTGGACAATGTATCGCTTACAATAAAACATGGCAGTACCTATGGACTGATTGGAGAATCAGGGTGTGGAAAATCTACGCTGGGGCGTTTAATTACCCGTTTGATTCCAGCTACTTCTGGTAATGTGAGTTATAACGGAATTGAAATTTTGAATCTTTCTCAGCGTGAGATGCTTCCCTATCGGAGAAAAATCCAAATTTTATTTCAGCATCCGGATACTTCCTTAAATCCCTGTATGACGGTACTTGAGAATTTAAGAGAGCCTTTACGGATTCATAAATTGATGGATAGAAAAGATATGGATGATAAGATAAGGGAGCATATTGTTCCATATGGTATTCAGCCAGAACTGTTAAAGCGAAGGACTTCTCAGGTGAGTGGAGGACAGATTCAGAGAATTGTTTTGGCACGTATTATGTTGTTACAGCCGGAATTTCTTATATTAGATGAACCAACATCCATGCTTGATGTATCTGTACAGGCACAAATCATGGAATTACTTCGAGAAATCCAGGAAAAAACAGGTGTATCGTATCTTTTAATTTCTCATGATTTGGATTTAATCCGCCATGCCAGTAGCCAAATTGGTATTATGTATCAGGGAAAAATTTTAGAACAAGGGGATACAAAATTTGTTTTAGAAAATCCGAAGCAACTCTATACTAAAAAATTAATAGAACAATTTAATGATATGAGAGATTGACAACAAAGGGATTTCTTTTATTATCTATATGGATAATAGAAGAAATCCCCTGCTTTTTTTTACTTATGGTATTAAGGTTTCCGGCTTAGAACTGCTGAGAAGAACCTGTTCCAGACATCTGACGTTCCTGAGCTTCAATCATTTTTTTGACCATATATCCGCCTACAGAACCGTTCTGTTTAGAAGTCAGGTTTCCGTTGTACCCATCTGTAAGAGGTACACCTAATTCATTGGCAACTTCATATTTGAAGCGGTTTAAGGCACCTTTTGCTTCTGGTACTGCTGCTCTGTTAGAAGAAGTATTATTAGACATTTTTTGTTCCTCCTTTGGAATTTGATTTTTTTGTTACAATGGTAGTATGTGAAATATAAATTTTTTTACACTAGAAGTTCTTTCATATTTTGACAAATTCTGAGAAATGTATTACAATAAATAGTCGGATTTGCATGATAGAGTTGTTTTTGTAAAAAATGTATAAAACACCAAAAAATAATTGCAAGAAGTTGGTGTTTTTGCTATAATTACTCTGGACTGCAAGTAGAGCAGACAGTTGCTCTTCTGAAGTAATTAAAAAAATAAGGATGATGTAAATGAACGTTGGGATTATAGCACATAACAGTAAAAAAGCTTTGATTGAAGATTTCTGTATTGCTTATAAAAATATTTTGGCAAAGCATGAAATCTATGCAACAGGTACCACAGGAAGAAGAATAGAAGAAGCTGCAAATCTCCATGTCCATAAGTTTCTGCCGGGCAGCATGGGAGGCGACAAGCAGTTTACAGAGATGATTGAACGGGGAGACATTGATATGGTCATCTTTTTTTACAATCCATCAATGATTAACCCAAAGGAACCGGACGTATATCAGATTTCCAGATGCTGCGACCAGTATAACATTCCCATTGCTACCAATATTGCAACTGCGGAATCTCTGATTCTGGGACTGGATCAGGGAGATTTGGATTACCGTCTGAACCGCTGGAAGGAATAACAGATATGAGAGTGATTGCAGGAAGCGCAAAAAGTATGCCGCTGAAGACTATTGCAGGTATGGAGACCAGACCTACCACAGACAGAATTAAGGAAACTTTATTTAATATGCTTCAGCCTCATTTGTGTGAAAGCAGATTTCTGGATTTGTTTGCAGGCAGCGGAGGAATCGGTATAGAGGCATTAAGCAGAGGGGCAGATTACTGTGCCTTCGTGGAAAAAAACAGAAAAGCGGCAGCAGTGATTCGGGAAAATCTCCGTTTTACAAAACTTGAGGACAGAGGGCAGATCTACACAGGCGATGTATTTCAGGTTCTGGTACAATTAGAGGGGGAAGAACCTTTTGACTGTATTTTTATGGATCCTCCGTACCAGAAGGAATTGGAAAAGCAGGTCCTTGAAGTATTAAAACATGCCTCTTATGTGACAAAAGATACCCTGATTGTAGTGGAAGCCTCTTTGGAAACCAGATTGGATTATCTGGACGCATATGGTTTTTCCATTCTAAAGG
Organism: Bacillota bacterium; assembly: GCA_902363515.1. Lineage (GTDB taxonomy): Bacteria > Bacillota > Clostridia > Lachnospirales > Lachnospiraceae > Blautia. Next base: position 52,655 of record CABJAN010000004.1, read on the forward strand.
AAAAGAAGTACAAGACAAATCAGCATGTATTTGTAAAAAAGAAGTAGAGCAGAAAGGCAAGAGCATGACAAGAGCAATTTATCCGGGAAGTTTTGATCCGGCAACCTATGGTCATTTGGATATTATCAAAAGAGCGGCGGCTCTTTTTGATGAGGTCATTGTAGGAGTTTTGAATAATTCTGTAAAAAGTCCGTTGTTTTCTGTAGAAGAACGTGTTAATATATTAGAGAATATAACAGGCGATATCCCAAATGTGAAGATACAATCTTTTGGAGGATTATCGGTGAATTTTGCAAAAAGCTGTGAAGCTAAAGTAATTATCCGGGGACTGCGGGCGATTACGGATTTTGAATATGAACTCCAGATGGCTCAGACCAATCGTATTCTGTCAACAGATGTGGATACCATGTTTTTGACAACCAGTCTTCAGTATGCCTATTTAAGTTCCACAACAGTGAAGGAAGCAGCATCTTTTGGCGCTGATATTTCCAAGTTTGTACCGGAGTATGTGGTGCGTCAGGTAGAAGCAAAATTGAGCGGGATGAACCATAGGAAGTAATCTATACAATAAGGAGAAAATGAAGATGAGCAGTAGAATAGAACAAATCATTGAAGAAATTGAAGAATATGTAGAGAGCTGTAAGTATCAGCCGCTTTCCACTACAAAAATTATTGTAAATAAGGAAGAGATTGAGGAGTTGTTAAGAGAACTGCGTCTGAAGACTCCAGATGAAATTAAGAGATATCAGAAGATTATCAGCAATAAGGATGCAATCTTGCAGGATGCTCAGGCAAAAGCAGATAAAATTATTGAAGATACAAAGGTACAGGTACAGGAAATGGTAAAAGAGTCTGAAGTGATGCAGCAGGCATATGCACAGGCAAATGAAACCATTAATGCAGTAAATCAGCAGGCACAGGAAATTATTGATGCGGCTGCCAATGAGGCAAATGCCCTGCGTTACAGCGCTGTATCTTACACAGATGAGATGATGGCAAACATGGGTCAGATTGCAAACAGCATGTTAGAAGATGCAGCAGGAAAGTATCAGGAGTTTTTGCAGGCTCTTCAGTCTTCTGTGGAAGTTATTGCACAGAACCGCGCCCAGCTTTCTCAGCAGCTTAGCCAGGGTGTTCCGGAACAGCCGGCACAAAGTGAAGCTCCGTCTGCAGTAGCTCCTGAATATGCCAAAGCCCAGGAACCTGCAGAAGAAGAATATGATGATGACTATGATGATTTTGAAGATGACGAATTAGATGACGATTTTGATGATTTCGACTAATAAGTAAGCCAGGACAAAGGTGCAGACAGAACAGCATAGTTTTCCCAGAACGTAAGGTTTTAAGGATAGGTCTGTGTTACCCAATACAGATTTTGTCTGAGCTGCAATACAGAGTCCCCCAAGGGAGGTAAATCCAAGAGCCAGGGGATAGGTAAGTGAAAAGGGATAGGAACTGTGAAGCAGTTCTGACGTTCCGGTTGTCACTTCCACAAAACCGAAAATCAGGTATTTGATGTCAGGAAGAGGCAGAAACAGCAGTTTTAACATGCCCTGAAGAATGGAAAAAAGAATGATGTATCCTCCCAGCCGGACAATGGTTTCAAAACCGTTCATAATAGAGATATCCAGCAATTCTCCGAAAGAAGGAGAGGTGGATATCTCTTTTTTTGCCAAAAAGGTACCAGAGGAGCCGGAAGAGGGACGGTAAAACCGTCTGGTAAAAAGTGAGCAGAAAATTCCAGAGAGATAGATGATGATATAGGTAGGTATTACCAGGTATGGACGGTTAAAAAGCCCGGTACACAAGTATGCAGACAAAAAAGAGGGACCTGGATAAGAGGAAAAGGTAAGGAGATAGGAGGCTTCTTCTTTGGAAATCCGGTGCTTTTCATATAAATCCGCTGTAATTTTGGCTCCCATAGGATAACCGCAGAAAATACCAAGTACCAGAGCATAGGCACCCTGGCTGGAAAGACCAAAGCATTTACGCCAGAACATCTGAGATTTTTGCATGAAGTTATCCAAAATCCCTGTGTGAAGGAGTAAATTGGAAAGAATGAGAAAGGGAAGCAGAGAAGGAAGAAGGGTATAAAACCAAAGCATGACTCCGGCTTTAGCATGAACCAGAGCATGCTTTGGAAAGAAGAGCAGGAAACTGAGAAAAATAAAAAAACTACAGATAGCAGCCAGGCGCTTCATGATGATTCCTCCAATGCTTTTGCTTATGGAACTGGTGCAGGAAAGGGATAATATTTGCAGTGACAGCTCCCATGTTTAATATATGGGAAGGTTTTGGGTTTCATGCTTGCTATTTCCGGAAGAATGTGTAAGAATAGGGGGTAGAAATCAGCAGGAGGTATGAACATGAGTGTATTAGAAAATTTACAGCCTGAAAGGGTGTTTCATTATTTTGAGGAAATAACCAAAATTCCCCATGGTTCCGGGAATACCAGGGAAATCAGTGATTATCTGGTAAGCTTTGCCAAAGAGCATGGACTGCGTTATATTCAGGATGAAAGTAACAATGTGGTGATATTCAAGCCTGCAGCAAAGGGCTATGAAAATGCTCCTACAGTGATGCTTCAGGGACATATGGACATGGTATGTGAAAAGGAACCTGGCAGCAGCCATGACTTTACCAGGGATGCTTTGAAGCTTCAGGTTGAAGGGGATTATATTTCTGCACAGGGTACTACCCTTGGAGGCGATGACGGAATTGCTGTTGCTTATGGTTTGGCACTTCTGGAGGATGATACCCTGGAACATCCAGCGCTGGAAGTTGTTATTACTGTGGATGAGGAAATTGGTCTTCTGGGAGCCACTGCTCTGGATGCATCTCCTTTACAGGCAAAATGCCTGATTAATCTGGATTCAGAGGAGGAAGGCTATCTCTGGGCCGGATGTGCGGGAGGTATGACAGCAGTTTCTGAACTTCCTGTCCGGTATCAGGAAGAAACCAATGAGAAATGGAAGATTACTGTTTCCGGTCTTGCTGGAGGACATTCAGGGGCTGAAATTGATAAAAACAGAGCCAATGCAACCTTGCTTTTGGCGCGGTTTTTAAAAGAGGCAAAAGAGCAGGGTTCTTTTGCTATTTCAGAGTTAAACGGAGGCCTGAAGGATAATGCCATTCCAAGAACAGCCCAGGCTCTGATTCTGGCCGGGAAAGAGGATGGAACAGCTATTGCAGCTTACGCAAAGGTTTTCACAGAAGCTCTTAAAAAAGAATATACAGGCAGTGACGAGGGAATCTGCGTTACGGTAGAAGCCCAGGGAATTGGGACAGAGCCGGTACTGCATCCGGTAAGCCAGGAGAAAGTTCTGTTTTTCCTTCTCCAGTATCCAAATGGCATTCAGAAAATGTGCGGTTTTATGGATGGCCTGGTGGAGACTTCCTGTAATCTGGGTATTACCAATCTCACACCCAAGGCTCTGGTGGGATCTGCCAGTGTGAGAAGTTCTGTTGGAAGTGCTAAGAAAGCTCTGGCAGACAAAATTGCTTATTTGACAGAATTTCTGGGTGGAGAGTTCCAGATCGAAGGGGACTATCCTTCCTGGGAGTATAAGCAGGATTCTGCCCTTCGTCCTCTTATGGTGGAAGTATTCCGTGAAATGTACCACAGAGAACCGGAAGTGAAAGTGATTCATGCGGGACTGGAATGTGGACTTTTCTATGAAAAAATTCCAGGACTGGATTGCGTATCTTTAGGTCCTGATATGCAAAACATCCATACCACAGAAGAGAAGCTGTCTGTTTCTTCTGTAGAGCGTGTATGGGAGTATTTATTAGCAGTATTGAAAAAAATAAAATAAGCAGACTGTGAGTCATAAAATCCTCCGCAGGCGCATAAGATGATATGTAGGTTTTCTCTTATGTCAGGCGGGGGATTTTTTATGAAAAAATGGATGCTCATGCTGTGTTTTCTGCTGTTTATTGATGTGCAGATGATCGGGGGCATGAGGGATAAGACCTCTTTGAGTACTTTTCGTCAGGCAGGGATGCCGGTGGAGCTGTTCCAAAAGATAGGAATGAAAGCCCAGGACATGGAGCAGTATTTGGGTTTCTGGGAGGATTTGAAATATTTTCCTGTGGCAGGGAGAAAGGAAGCGCTAAAGGAAGTGTTTTATTTTGAGGATACATGGCTGGAAGACCGGAATTATGGAGGAAAGCGGGCTCACCAAGGGTGTGACGTTTTTGGAAAAGAGGACAGACGAGAATATTATCCGGTGGTAAGTATGACAGATGGGGTTGTGGAAACCGTTGGATGGCTGCCTCTTGGCGGATGGAGAATAGGAATCAGAAGCCCAGGGGGCGGATTTTTTTATTATGCTCATTTATCTTCGTATGAGAAGGAGTTTCAGGAAGGTGACGCAGTGAAAGCGGGGGAAATTCTGGGTTTTTTGGGAGATACAGGGTATGGGGAGGAAGGAACCAGAGGAAAATTTCCCTGTCATTTGCATGTGGGAATTTATGTGAAGATGCAAAAGGAAGCGGAGCATGCTCTGAATCCGTATCCTGTTTTGCTTTTTTTACAGAGCAGACAAAAAAACTTTTTCTATTAAAAACAGAAAAACTATGCTATACTTTATGGATATAATTAAGGAGTAAGGATTTATGGAAATACGATTATGGCGGGAACTGCTGGTTCCCTATGAACTGGCAGTCAAAGAACTGGTGATGAAGTTTCAGCAGTTGAAAAAAGAGCACAAGGAGAAGGACCTGTATTGTCCCATTGAGGAGGTTTCAGGAAGAGTCAAATCCATTAACAGCATTTTGGAGAAAATGCAGAGAAAACAGATTTCCTGGGATGACCTGGAGGAAAAGGTGGAGGATATTGCCGGAATCCGGATTATCTGCCAGTTTTATGAGGACATTGAAGTTGTGGCGGATTTAATCCGCAAAAGACGGGACATGCGGGTACTGGAAGAAAAGGATTATATTACTCATATGAAAGCCAGCGGATACCGCAGTTATCATATGATTATTGCATATAATACAGAAACCCTGGAAGGATGCAAGGAAATTCGGGCAGAGATTCAGATTCGGACTTTGGCAATGAATTTCTGGGCAACTATTGAGCACTCTCTTCAGTACAAATACCGGGGAAATATGCCAAAGCATCTGGCAGAACGATTAAGCAGCGCTGCGGATTCTATTTTGCAGTTGGATGCAGAGATGTCCTCTGTGCGCAGTGAGGTTATGGATGCGCAGAATTCCATGCTTCATCAGTCAAATCTGGTGGCAGATATTTTAAATAATATTGAAAATTTGTATCATTATTCCAACAAACGGGAAGTGGCAAAGATTCAGGATGAATTTTACATAATTTATGAAACCAAGGATCTGGAACAACTGGAGCGGTTTCACAGAGAACTGGATATTCTTGCAGAAGGCTACCGGGCGCAGGCACTGCCTCAGGAGCTTGGCGGTGAATTATCCCTTTAGGAGAGAAGCATGGCAAAGATAAGATTGGATAAATACCTGGCAGATATGGGGCTGGGAACCAGAACAGAAGTCAAGAAATTCATAAAGAAAGGGCAGATTACGGTAAATGATGTGATTATCCGTGCCCCGGAATATAAAACAGATACGCAGACGGACCGGGTCTGTGCAGATGGACAGCCGGTGTCTTATGCAGGCGTGGAATATTATATGCTGAATAAACCACAGGGCGTGGTCTCTGCCACAGAGGATAAAAGAGAAAAGACCGTCCTTGATCTGATTGTTTCAAAAAAGCGAAAAGATTTATTTCCGGTGGGGCGCCTGGATAAAGATACAGAGGGGCTGCTTTTGATTACCAACAACGGGGAGCTGGCGCATCAACTGCTGTCTCCCAAAAAACACGTGGATAAAACTTATGTGACAAAGCTGCTGCATCCTCTTGCACCGGAAGATGCGGCAAGGCTGGAAGAGGGTGTGGATATTGGAGAGCCGGAACTTACCCTGCCGGCAAAGGTGAAGCTGTTAAATACAGAAGGAACAGAAGTGCAGATTACCATTTGGGAAGGGAAGTTCCATCAGGTGAAACGGATGTTTTGGGCAGTTGGAAACCAGGTGGTGTTTCTGAAACGGATTTCTATGGGAAGTCTGGCGCTGGATAAAGGGCTTAAACCGGGAGAATACCGGCTGTTGACCCAGGAAGAGATTATGAGGTTAAAGGAACATGCTGGAACAGATAAAAGCAGTGATTTTTGATTTAGACGGAACTTTGGTGGACTCCATGTGGATGTGGAGAAGTATTGATATGGAATATCTTGCCAGTAAGGGAATTGAAGTCCCTGAAAATCTGGAGGCTTTTCAGGAAGAACTGGAGGGTATGGGTTTTACGGAAACTGCCATGCTTTTTAAGGAGCGGTTTGGAATCCCGGATTCTCTGGAAGAGATTAAGGAAACCTGGATTCGTATGTCCGGGGAAAAATATCAGAAGGAAGTACCTTTAAAGCCAGGGGCAAAGTGGTTTCTTGGCTATTTAAAGGAAAAAGGAATAAAGGTCGGTATCAGCTCCAGCAACAGCCGGGAACTGATTCAGATGGTATTAGAAGCCCATGGCATTTTGGAATATTTTGACTGTATTACTACCTGCTGCGAAGTAAAAAAAGGGAAACCGGCGCCGGATGTTTATTTAAAAACAGCCTGTGGACTGGGCGTAGAACCAAAAGCCTGTCTTGTTTTCGAAGATGTTCCCATGGGAATTCTGGCAGGGAAGCGGGCGGGCATGAAGGTCTGCGCCATTGATGATGCTTATAGCCAAAAGCAGGAAGAGCAGAAGCGGGAACTGGCAGACTGGTACATCCTGGATTATACCCAACTGGCAGAAGAAGAAACAAGAAGAGAGGACAAGGCATGAATACAAGGTTTTTACCTGTAACCAGGGAAGAAATGGAAGAAAGGGGCATCTGGCAGCCGGATTTTGTCTATATTACAGGGGATGCTTATGTGGATCATCCTTCTTTTGGCGCGGCAATTATTACCAGATTATTGGAGAGCCAGGGGTTTTCGGTAGGCGTGATTGCCCAGCCGGACTGGAAGAAAAAGGAAAGTATTGCAGTCTTTGGCGAACCGCGCCTGGCATTTCTGGTTTCTTCTGGAAATATGGACTCCATGGTGAATCATTATACAGTGGCGAAGAAGCACAGAAAACAGGATGCCTATTCTCCGGGAGGACGCATGGGGCTCAGGCCGGACCGGGCGGTGACTGTGTACAGCAATCTCATTCGCCAGACTTATAAGGAAACGCCCATTATTCTAGGCGGCGTGGAGGCTTCCCTGCGGCGTCTGGCTCATTATGATTACTGGTCAGACAGTTTGAAGCGTTCTGTACTGCTGGATTCCGGGGCAGATATGATTTCCTATGGTATGGGAGAACACAGCATTCTGGCTATTGCAAGAGCCCTGGAAAAGGGAATTCCTGTAGGAAAAATCAATTTTATCGAAGGAACGGTTTATAAGTCCAAAGAAGCGCCCGAAGGCGTGTTGCTGCCCTCTTATGAAGAACTGCTTCAGGAGAAGGCAAATTATGCCACAAGTTTCCGTCTGCAGTATGAAAACATGGACCCTTTTACCGGACAGGTTTTAATAGAATCCTATGGGACCAGAGGATATGTGGTGCAAAATCCTCCTGCGAAGCCTCTGTCTCAGAAAGAAATGGATATGGTGTATGAGCTTCCTTATACCAGAACTTATCATCCCATGTATGAAAAGCAGGGAAAGATTCCTGCCATTGAAGAAATTAAATTCAGTATTACCAGTAACCGGGGGTGCTTTGGCGCCTGCAATTTCTGTGCGCTGGCCTTTCACCAGGGACGTATTGTGCAGACCAGAAGTCATGCTTCCATGTTAAAGGAGGCAAAAGGCTGCATTCAGGAGCCGGATTTTAAGGGATATATTCATGATGTAGGAGGGCCTACTGCAGACTTTCGTCATCCATCCTGTGAAAAGCAGTTGAGTAAAGGCGTGTGCAAAAACCGTCAGTGTCTGTTTCCAAAGCCCTGTAAGAACCTTCAGGCAGACCATGAGGATTATCTGGAGGTGCTGCGGGCCATGCGGAAGCTGCCAGGGGTAAAAAAGGTGTTCATCCGTTCAGGAATCCGGTTTGATTATGTGAATGCAGACCCTTCCCCTGTATTTTTGGAAGAGGTGGCAAAGTACCATGTAAGCGGTCAACTTCGTGTGGCGCCGGAACATGTTTCAAATTCCGTTTTGTATTATATGGGAAAACCAGAGCACCAGGTATATGAGGAGTTTTTAAAACGCTTTGCAAAAGCTAATGAAAAGGCGGGGAAAAAACAATTTGTAGTGCCTTATCTCATGTCTTCTCATCCGGGAAGCAGAATCCAGGATGCAGTGGAGCTGGCAGAGTATATCCGGGATATGGGCTTTATGCCGGAGCAGGTACAGGATTTTTATCCAACACCCTCTACCATGTCCACCTGCATGTATTATACAGGACTGGATCCCAGAACAGGAAAAAGCGTTTATGTTCCAAAAACAGCCAGGGAAAAGGCCATGCAAAGAGCATTGATTCAGTATAAGAATCCGGAGAATTATAACCTTGTGCGGGAGGCTCTTGTGGAAGCCGGGCGTACCGACTTGATTGGATATGGAAAAAAATGCCTCATTGCCCCCAGAAAAGGGGAAGGAAAGAAGCCTGGAAAGCTGCAAAAAGCCCGGCAGCCAGGAAAGAAAAAATCCATCCGGAATGTGCATAAAAAGAAAAGAGGCTGACAACATGGGAAACAAAAAGATTGCGCTGGTAACCGGAGCCTCCTCAGGAATGGGAAGAGAGTTTGTCCTGCAGATACATAAGAGATATCCAAACCTGGAGGAAATCTGGGCTGTGGCAAGAAATACAAAAGCTTTGGAACAGTTAAGGAAAAAAGTTCCCAAACTTCGTATCTGTGCGTGGAATCTTACCAGCCCACAGGATTTGCAGAGATTTCAGGAACTTCTGGAAAAAGAGAAGCCTCAGATAAAAATTCTGGTGAACAGCGCTGGCATGGGAATACAGAAAACCGTGGAAGAGACCGGTCTGGAAGATTTGTGGAATACCGTACAACTGAATTGTACTGCATTTACAGCAGTTTTGAAAATCTGTTATTCTTATTGCCCCAATGGGAGTCAGGTTCTTTGTCTTTCCAGTGGAGCAGCTTTTGTCCCGCAGCCTGGATTTGCCGCGTATGCTGCGTCCAAGTCTTATGTTTTGAGCTTTTCCAGGGCAATTAGGAAAGAATGGAAGGGGAGAGCAAAAATTACCATTGTGTGTCCCGGACCTGTGGATACTCCATTTTTGGAAAAGATGGGAGGAAAGGAGCATATGCCAGCCTATAAAAAATATTTTCTGGCAAAACCGGAAGCAGTGGTGGAAAAAGCGTTAAAGGACAGTGAAAAAGGAAAAGAACTTTCCGTTTACGGATACTCTGTAAAAGCTTTAAGGGTGGCATGTAAGATACTTCCCCATAGCTTGATTTTAAAATTTCTGTGACAAAAGAAAGGAAGTTAGAATATGAGCAACCAAAAGAGGAAATTAAAAAAGGGAGATTACGGTTATCTGAGGGTACATCAAAAACGCCAGGTACTCTACACTCTGCTGGCCTTTGTTGCGCCGCTGTCTGTATTTTTTACCGGATTGTATATTAACCGCACAAGAAACAGTGTGTTTACGGTGATTGCCCTGGTAGCCTGTCTTCCGGCCTGTAAATTTGCAGTAACCATGATTATGCTGTTTTTACAAAAACCTATGAAGGAAAAGGATTATCAGGAAATTGAGAAGCACAGAAATGGACTGGTATGCGCATATGAACTGGTGGTATCTGCCTATGAAAAACAGTCTTATATTGATTCCTTAGCAGTGTGTGGAAATACCATGGTGGGCTATACCAGCAGACCTAAGACGGATATTCCCTTTGTGGAAAAGCACATTCAGACGATTTTGCGGCAAAATGGATTTTATGTGTCTGTTAAGATTTTTGACCGCCTTTCTGATTATACGGGGCGTTTGGATACCATGTGGGAACACAGGGAAGCCCTGGAAAAAGATATTAAATTCCGCCCGGACCCACAGGAGCCGGATTTAACCAGAAATGAAGCGATTATGAGGGTAATCTATGCGATTTCCCTTTAGGAGATAAGGAAATGAAACAATTAGTAATGAATGAGATTGACAGCGGGCAGCGTCTGGATAAGTTTTTAGGAAAATATTTAAGTGAGGCTCCTAAAAGTTTTATTTATAAAATGCTTCGAAAAAAGAACATTGTGCTAAATGGAAAAAAGGCAGATGGCAGTGAAAAATTAGACGTTGGAGATGAAATTAAACTGTTTTTCTCACAGGATACGCTGGAGAAATTCTGTGGGAAGACCAGGGAGGGAGCTGCAGGAAATCTGGATGTGGTTTATGAGGACGAACAGGTGTTGTTTGTAAATAAACCGGTGGGGATGCTTTCTCAAAAGGCAGCCAGGGAGGACGTGTCCCTGGTGGAATATCTCACAGGCTACCTTCTGGAAAATGGAAGCCTGACAAAAGAGGACTTGCGAACCTTTCATCCAGGAGTGTGCAACCGACTGGACCGGAATACCAGCGGGCTTGTGGCAGCAGGAAAAACCCTGCAGGGGCTTCAGCTTTTATCAGAAGCATTTCAAGACCGCAGAATGCATAAATTCTATCTTGCCTTTGTTGCCGGAAGGCTTGAAAAACCGGCTCATATCAAAGGATATTTATGGAAAGATGAAAAGAGAAACAAGGTTCTGGTACAACAGGAAGAACAAAAGGGAAGCCTGCCTATTGAAACCAGGTACACGCCTCTTGCCTGCTCCCAAAGTGGAGCTACCCTGTTAAAAGTGGAACTTCTTACGGGACGTTCCCATCAGATACGAAGCCATCTGGCCAGTATAGGACATCCGGTTATTGGTGACTGGAAATACGGGGAAGAGAAGTGGAATCAGAGATTTCGCAAACAGTATCAAATCCAGTCCCAGCTTCTTCATGCATGGCAACTGGAATTTCCGAAACAGGAAGGGAAGCTGCCAAATCTGGCAGGAAAGACCATAACAGCCAGAGTACCTCTGGAATTTGAAAAGGTATTAAGGGGAGAGAACCTGTGGAAGCAGGTTTGGGGAGAAAATAAGGGAGATGTTTAAAACATGAAAGAACCAACGCAATCCTCCTTTTGGAAGGAATTTATGGAGTATTTAAAGATGATTATTTTTGTGGTGGCAGTGGTTCTGGTGGTGAATAATTTTTTGCTGATTAATGCAAAAATTCCTTCGGAATCCATGGAGCAGACCATTATGACCGGAGACCGGGTGTTTGGAAATCGTCTGGCCTATGTCTTTGGGGAACCGGAACGTTATGACATTATTATCTTTAAATATCCGGATAATGAAAAAGAACTGTTTATTAAAAGGATTATCGGGATGCCCGGGGAGACTGTAGAAATCAAAGACGGAAAGGTGTATATAAACGGGTCTGAGGAACCCCTTAAGGACAGCTTTACACCGGAAACGCCGGTGGGAGATTATGGGCCTTATACGGTGCCGGAGGACAGTTATTTTGTACTGGGAGATAACCGGAATTATTCCAGGGATTCCAGATTCTGGAATAACCCCTATGTGGCAGAGGATAAGATTCTGGGAAAAGCGGTGCTTAGATACTTCCCGGGAATTAAGCTTTTAAAGTAGGAGAGAGAAATGGCAACATGGAATTCCAGAGGCCTTCGGGGGTCTACCCTGGAGGAATTTATCAACCGCACCTGTGAGCAGTACAGGGAAAAAGGGCTGGCATTGATTCAAAAGGTTCCGACTCCCATTACACCGGTGCGGATTGACCAGCAAAGCAGACATATTACTCTGGCATATTTTGACCAGAAAAGTACGGTGGACTATATTGGAGCAGTTCAGGGAATCCCTGTATGCTTTGATGCAAAAGAATGTGCCACCGATAATTTTCCCCTGCAGAATATTCACGGACACCAGGTAGCGTTTATGAAGGATTTTGAGAGACAGCAGGGCATTGCCTTTTTGATTTTGTACTTTTCTCACAGGGACGAAATGTATTATATGCCTTTTCGACAGATGGAGGCTTTCTGGGAACGGGGACAAAATGGAGGAAGGAAGCATTTTAAATACAGTGAATTAAATCCCCTGTGGTTTTTAAAGCCATCCGGGAATGTGCTGGTGCCTTTTCTGGAAGGGATTCAGCGGGATTTAGACAACAGAGAAGAGACTGGGAAATAGGAGCAGGTTTATGAAGCAGAAAAGCATGGTTTTTTTCCTGATTTTGTTTTTCCTTTTTCAGACGTCTTTGACAGAGATACCGGATGATTCGGTAAAAAGCACAGAGAGCAGAGAAACATCCAAAAGCCAGGAGCTTGAAGAAAAGCGTTTGGAAAAACAGCCGGTTTTATTAAAAGAATCAGGAATCAGACGGACCATAGGAAAGCTCAGGATACCTTTTGAGGAAGTGCCGGGCAAACAGCAGATATACAGTGGGAAAACATTTGCCAGGTGGCAGGAAACAAAACCAAAGAAATGTAGTATAGCTTTGGGGATGAAAAACCGCAGAGCGCCTCCGTTTGCTGAATGGAAAGAAAGACAAAAACATACAGCATAGGAGACGAAAACATGAAAAATAAGCATAGAGATAAAATTGTTGTGGTTGGAGCCGGAAACGTGGGCGAAGCCATTGCCTATACCCTGATGGTACGGGTTCAGGCTAATGATATTGTATTAATTGATGTGAACGCAGACAGAGCCAGGGGCGCTGCGACGGATATTGCCCATGGAACCAGTTTTCACAAACAGGTGTGGGTAAGACAGGGCGGATATGAAGAGTGTGCAGACGCCCAAATCATTATTATTACAGCAGGCATTGCCAGAAAACCGGGACAGACCCGTCTGGATCTGGCCAAGACCAATGTTTCGATTGTAAAAAGTATTACAGAAAACATTATGAAATATGCCAAAAATCCGCTGATTCTGGTGGTATCCAACCCTGCTGATTTAACTACAGCAGCAGTTTTGGAGGCTTCCGGACTTCCTGCAAACAGGGTCATCGGCAGCGGAACTTCTCTGGATACTGCCAGATTCCGCTATAATTTAAGTACAAAGCTTCATGTAAATGTGGAGGATATTCAGGCTTATATTGTAGGGGAACATGGGGACAGCCAGGTGGCTGTCTGGAGTTCTGCTATGGTAGGCGGATTCCCTCTGGAGGATTATGCCAGACAGGTGGGAGTTTCTCTTGACAAAAAGGAGATTGCAGAACATACTAAGAATGGCGGTGCAGAAATTATCGGGCTTAAAGGCGCAACGTTTTATGGCATTGCCATGGCTGTGTCTACCATTGTAGAGGCAATCATGAAGGATGATAGTGCGATTCTTCCTGTTGCTCATGTGTTGGATGAAAGCTTCGGAAGCTGGGCCGGTATGGCGGTTTCTCTTCCATGCCGCATTGGATGGGAAGGAATTGAAGCCTGCCTGCGGATTCCTATGAATGAGGAAGAGCAAAAGGCAATGGATGCTTCCATAAAAGTCCTGCAGGAATTATGGGCACAGGTAAAACAACAGTAAGAAAAGGAGATTAGCGTAATGGATAAGAAAGAATTTGCATTAAAACAGCATGAAGAATGGAAGGGTAAAATCGAAGTTATCAGCAGAGCAAACATTGAGACACCGGAAGAGCTGTCGGTAGCCTATACTCCGGGCGTTGCGGAGCCTTGTCTCAAAATTTCAGAAGATGTGGATTTATCCTATAAATATACAAGAAGAGGAAATATGGTAGCAGTTGTTACAGACGGTACCGCAGTACTTGGTCTTGGAGATATTGGACCAGAGGCTGGTATGCCAGTTATGGAAGGAAAATGTGCCTTATTTAAAACCTTTGGAGATGTGGATGCATTTCCACTGTGTGTTCGTTCCAAAGAGGTAGACGACATTGTAAAAACCGTAAGCCTTCTGGCAGGAAGCTTTGGTGGGGTAAACCTGGAAGATATTTCTGCTCCAAGATGTTTTGAAATTGAAAGAAAGTTAAAAGAGTGCTGTGATATTCCGATTTTCCATGATGACCAGCATGGTACCGCAGTGGTAACAGCAGCAGCTCTTATTAATGCTCTGAAATTAGTTGGAAAAAAACTGGATGAAGTAAAAGTAGTTACTTCCGGCGCCGGGGCAGCAGGTATTGCCATTATTAAGCTGCTGGTAAGTCTGGGACTGAAAAATGTTGTTATGTGTGACCGTCAGGGCGCTATTTACAAAGGACGTGAAAACTTAAATTCTGAGAAACAGGAGATGGCTGAAATCTGCAACCAGAACATGGAAAAAGGCACACTGGAAGAAGTGTTAAAAGGCGCAGATGTATTTATTGGTGTTTCTGCTCCGGGAACTGTAACAGAAGAAATGGTTCAGAATATGGCAAAGGACCCGATTTTGTTCCCAATGGCAAATCCAGTGCCAGAAATCATGCCGGATCTGGCAAAGAAGGCAGGGGCTGCTGTAGTAGGTACCGGACGCAGTGACTTCCCGAACCAGATTAACAATGTACTGGCATTCCCGGGTATCTTCAGAGGCGCTCTGGATGTAAGAGCAAAGGATATTAACGATGAAATGAAAGTAGCTGCTGCTTATGCCATTGCAGGCTTAATTCAGGAGGATGAATTAAATCCGGATTATATTATTCCAAATCCATTTGACAAGCGTGTGGCAAAAGCTGTGGCAGAGGCAGTTGCCAAGGCGGCAAGGGATACAGGAGTAGCAAGAATTTAATTTTGGGAGTAGGTATGGCAAAAAAGGTTTATGCAGTAAAAAAAGGAATTACAACAGGGATTTTCAATACATGGGATGAATGTAAGAGACAAGTGCATGGATTTCCCGGGGCGCAGTATAAGAGTTTTCCTACTTTGAAGGAAGCCCAGGAGTATCTGACAGGAGGACAAACAGGGGATGCAGTGCCGGATGAGAACGATCCGGACGTGTGTGTTGCTTATGTGGATGGAAGCTTTGATGCCAGCCGGGGCGCGTATTCTTATGGCTGCATTTTACTGCATGGGAATGAGCGAAAGGAAATGAGCCAGGCTTTCGTTGGTACAGAAGATGTGAGTATGCGAAATGTAGCAGGAGAGCTTGAGGGCGCTATGGCTGCCATGGCTTATTGTGAGACTCATGAAATCCATAACCTGCATTTGTATTATGATTATCAGGGGATTGAATCCTGGGCAACCGGAGAATGGAAACGGAACAAACCGGGCACCATCCGGTACAAGGAATTCTATGACCATCTTCAAAAGGTCAAGGTGTATTTTCACAAGGTAAAAGGGCATAGCGGCGTGGAGCTGAATGAAGCGGTAGACCAGCTTGCAAAAGCAGCCCTTGGCATCAGGGGTTAAATATAAGGTATTGGGGGATTTTATTTATGGTAAGTCAGAAGGTAAAAATCTTGAATCCATCAGGATTAAATTTAGGAAGCGCAACAACGTTGTCAAACAGTGTTTTGAAATATCAGTCTGTAGTGCAGTTTACTTATGAGGCTAATGATGTAAAAGGTGTTGCAAATATGAAAAGTATTTTAAACATCCTTGCCGCGGAAGTGAATCAGGGGCAGGTAATTGAAATATCCTGCACAGGGGATGATGAAGAAGAAGCGCTGAAATCTGTGCTGGATGCAGTAAATAGTGGAATTGGCGAACTTGTTTAGGCTGTTTAGGGGATTTTTGCAGATTATTAAGGCCGTGGCAGGAAAGCAGAAGTGCTTTCTGTGCCACGGTTTTTTTCGTTTTGTTTTCTTGACAAAAAGGGAAAAATCTTATATAGTTACTAATAGTAATTACTAAAGGTAATTAATAGAGGAGAGGAATAATTTATGGATACAGAACATTTAAAAAAATTGTTGGATACCTGTTTTCTGGCAAAAAAGGTAATTGAAACACTTCCGGAATTACCAAAGGGAATGAAGCCCAGGCATATACATGTGTTGGAGGCAATTTATGAAATTACTTGTAAGCAGGAAAGCTGCACGGTCAGCAATATTCGGGATCGGATGCAGATTACCATGCCAAGTATATCAAAGCTGATTCAGGAGCTGGAAGCGCTTCATATGATTGAAAAAGAAGCGGATAGAGAAGACCGGAGATTTTATCAGTTAAAGCTAACCTGGGAAGGAACGGACTGTGTGAAAAAGCATGTTCTTGATTTTCATAAGGAATGGGCAAAACGTTTGGCATATGTTGAGAATCAGAAGGTGGAAGAGGCGGTAAATTTGTTTACAGAATTGAGAAATACCATGCCGGGAGGAGAAGTATAATGATGGCAAAAAAAGAGAAGAAGGAAGTTACGTTTACAGAAGGCTCTGTGTTTCAGGCTCTAATCCGATTTGCGATTCCTGTATTGGGAGCCTTGGTGCTGCAAGCTGCTTATGGGGCGGTGGATCTTCTGGTAGTGGGACAGTTTGGTGATGCTTCCAGTATTTCTGCTGTAGGAACAGGAAGTTCGTTTATGAATATGGTAACCTTTGTAATTACCAGTCTGGCCATGGGCTCTACGGTAATCATCGGACAGCATATTGGTGAAAAAAAGTCAGAAGAAGCAGGAAATGCAGTGGGAACAACTATAGTTTTATTCCTTTTGATTGGGGTGCTTCTTACAGTGGTGCTGGAAATTTTTGCAGGTGATATTGTTTCCCTGCTTCAGGTACCAGAGGAGTCCACAGAAAAAGCAATTCTTTATATTCGTATTTGTTCAGGAGGTATTCTGGTAATTATTGCGTATAATGTCATAAGCGGTATCTTGAGGGGCATTGGCAATGCCAATCTTCCTTTTGTGTTTGTGGGTGTTGCCTGCATTTTCAATATTTTAGGGGACTTGTTTTTTACAGGGCTATTGCATATGGATGTTGCAGGCGTGGCATTGGCAACGGTTTTGGCGCAGTTGATTTCTGTTATTATTTCCGCAGCAGTATTGCGAAAACAAAAGATGCCCATTTCCTTTTCAAAAAAGCAGTGTTGTATCCATGCCAGGGAGTTAAAACTCATTCTCAAAGTTGGTGTGCCCATTGCAATTCAGGAGGCTATGGTACAGGTATCTTTTCTTGTGATTAACAGTATTATTAATCAAATGGGACTTTTGCCGTCGGCTGGATATGGAATTGCACAAAAAGTGGTTTCTTTTATTTTGTTGGTGCCTTCTTCGATTATGCAGAGCGTTTCTGCCTTTGTGGCACAGAACATTGGTGCGGGAAAAAGGAAACGGGCAAAACAGGGATTTTTTACAGCAATTCTTGTTGGATGCAGTGTGGGAATTTTGATTTTCTGTGCTGGTTTTTTTGCAGGGAAACAATTATCCATGCCTTTTACCAGTGACCCGGAAGTTATTGCTCAAAGCGCAGCTTATTTGAAAGGATTTTCTGCAGATTGTATTCTTACCTGCATTTTATTTAGCAGTATCGGATATTTTAATGGTTCTGGCAAAAGTTTTCCTGTTATGCTTCAGGGAATTACTTCTGCATTTTGTATCCGTATTCCAATATCTGTTTTTATAGCTGGATTGCCGGATACTTCGCTGGTTTATATGGGAATGGCAACGCCTATTACCACGGTTTATGGTATTATCTTTTTTGCAGTCTGTTTTGTTATTTTGAAGAAGAAGAACCGGAAAAATAGCTTTGTAAAAATAGCATAGTTTATAGTTCTTGAGATTTTCCATGGAATCACTTATAATGAAGTCTATGTGGTCTGTGCATTTGATGGCATGGACGTAAGATTTTCAGAGAAAAGGAGAACAAATAACTATGAGAATAAGAAAAATCATGGGCATGCTTGCTGTTGGTATGTTGTCATTGTCACTTCTGGCAGGCTGCGGCAGCACTAAGGAAGAGAACCCAAAGGAGCAGAAACCCCAGACAGAGAAGCAGGAGACTGCAGATACAGAAACAAAAGAAAAAATCATGGCAGAAATCAAGGTAAAGGATTATGGAACCATTACAGTAGCCCTGGATCCGGAGCATGCGCCGATTACCGTAGAAAACTTTGTAAAACTGGCAAAAGATGGTTTTTATGACGGACTTACCTTTCATCGTATTATGGAAGGGTTTATGATGCAGGGAGGTGATCCTAACGGGGATGGAACCGGAGGGGCAGAGGAAACCATCAAAGGAGAATTTTCCGAAAACGGTGTAGACAATCCACTTTCCCACACCAGAGGGGCGATTTCCATGGCCCGTTCCCAGATGCCAGACAGCGCCAGCTCCCAGTTTTTCATTGTACATGAAGACAGTCCTCATCTGGACGGACAGTACGCAGCCTTTGGCTATGTGACAGAGGGCATGGATGTTGTGGACAAAATCTGTACGGAAGCAACCGGACAGGACAGAAATGGAGTGTTGCCTGCGGAAAATCAACCGGTGATAGAGAGTATTACCATACAGGAGTAGAGATGATGGAGGAACTGCTTACAGATGTATAACATAAGGCCAACCACAAAATATCTTACCAGAACAGGGTCACATAGTGACTTGTTTTAAAGGAGGGGCTTACCATGTGCCTTATATGTGAAAGAATTCAGATGATAAAAGAACACAAAAATCCGTATTTTGTAAAAGAACTGGAAACAGGTTATGTGGTTCTGGGCGATTATCAGCATTTCAAAGGTTATACGTTGTTTTTATGTAAGGAACATAAGACAGAGTTGTTTCAGCTTGATAAGGATGTAAAAATAAAGTTTCTGGAGGAAATGTCATTGGTGGCGGAGGCGGCTGCCAGGGCTTTTCATGCGGAGAAAATGAATTATGAGTTACTTGGAAATGGCGACACGCATCTGCACTGGCATTTGTTTCCAAGGGCAGCGGGGGATTTGGAAAATTATGGAAATCATGGAAAAGGTCCGGTCTGGTGGTATCCCATGGAAAAAATGTATGATGATAGAAACCGTCCTACAGAGGAAAAACTGGAAGAATTAAAGGAAAAATTGCAGAGAGAATTGGATGCGCTGCTATAGCCGGAGGAACTTTTATGTTTTCTTATGATGAATTGCAGAAATATAATGAAACGGATATCCGTATCTACAAATATATCGTTTCAAATTTTGAGAAAATCCAATACATGACAATCCGGGAACTTGCAGAAGAATTGCAAGTATCCACTTCAACGATTTTGCGCTTTTGCAATAAAAATGAGTTTGCCGGATATGGGGAGTTTAAGGAAGCGTTGAAAAAGGAGCTCCTTTTGCGAAAATCTATTCCGCCCTCAGAAGATTTACAGGAATTGTCGGATTTTTTTGAAAGAGCCAATTCTAATGCTTTTGAGGAGAAGTTGTCTGCTGCAGTTCAAATGCTTAGAAATGCAGATATGACTATTTTCATAGGCATGGGGTCTTCCGGAACGCTGGCAAAATACGGGGCAAGATATTTTTCCAATCTGGGTCATTTTGCAGTAGGGCTGGAAGATGCCCTTTACCCCATTGACTTTTTTCAATGGAAAAACACAGTGGTTCTTGCAATTTCAGAAAGCGGGGAAACCAGCCGCTTAATGGAAGCAATTCATCAATTCAAACAAAAAAATTGTAAAATATTAAGTATCACCAATTCTTCCTTCTCTACACTGGCAAAATTATCGGATTGGAATTTTTCCTATCATTTAAAGCCGCAGCGGATTAATGGAGGCTATAATGGAACCACCCAGGTTCCGGTTTTGTTTGTGATGGAGGCATTGGCAAAAAGAATTTAGAGAAACAGCCTGTTACTTGTTCTGTAACAGGTTTTTTTGTACAATGAATCCACAGGAGGAAAAAAGGATGACAGAATTAGAAAAATGTATGGCGGGGGAATGTTATAATTGTCATGATGAAATTTTATTAGAATTTAAAGCCAGAGCAAGAGCTTTATTAAAGGACTATCATAGTGTGGCATATGAACAGAAGGAAGAGAAAACAGGGATTCTGAGGCAACTATTTGGACACATAGGAAGCAACGTATCTGTTGGCACTCCTTTTATTTGTGATTATGGAAGAAATGTTTACATCGGAAATAATGTTTCTATCAATATGAACTGTACCTTTGTAGACTGCAATGAAATCCGAATTGGGGACTGTGTTATGATTGCATCCAATATACAGATTTATACTGCAACCCATCCGGTGGAATTAAAGGAACGTCTGACAGAGGACTGGACGCCTGGACGCGGAAAGCATTTTTGTCAGACCTATGCCTTGCCTGTTACCATAGGAAATGGCTGTTGGTTAGGTGGCGGTGCGATTGTGCTTCCCGGTGTCACCATAGGAGATGGATGCGTCATAGGCGCTGGCAGTGTTGTGACAAAGGATATTCCGGCAAATTCTGTGGCAGTGGGAAATCCCTGCCGGGTGATACGAAAAATCAATGGAGATGAACAAGATGTTTAAAATGATTGCTTTTGATATGGATGGAACCATTGCGGATACCATACCCCTGTGTGTGGAAGCCTTTCGCAGAAGTGTTTCCCCCTATGTTGGTCACGAATTAAGTGAGCAGGAAATTGTAGAAACCTTTGGACTAAATGAAATCGGAATGATAAAAGCCCTGGTATCTGAAAACTGGGAAGCAGCTTTGCAGGATTTTTACTGTGCATATATGCTTCTGCACAGGCAAATCACAAAACCATTTCCAGGTATTTTGGAACTTTTGACAGTGTTAAAAAGTCAAAATATCATACTGGCGTTAGTCACAGGAAAAGGAGAAAAAAGCTGCCGGATTTCTTTAAAAGAACTGGGGTTAGAGCATATGTTTGATGCGATATGCTATGGTTCAGAGAAAGCTCCAAATAAAAAGGAGAATATAGAAGGTTTGTTAAAAGAATATTCTATTTCCAGAAATCAGTTTTGTTATGTAGGAGATGCTGTTTCGGATATTAGGGCGTGTGGGAAAGCAGGGGTTACTTGTTTTTCTGCTGCATGGCAGGATTCTTCGGATATTGAGTTACTGGAAAAAGAGAATCCGGGGAGAGTATGTTCCAGTGTGGAAAATTTGTGCCAGTTTCTTGGGAGGGATAATTTCCTGCATTACCACGAAATAACGGAAGAGGAAAAAGAGGAAATATCCAGATGGAGGTATGATGGGGAATATGCCATTTATAATCTTCCATCCTATGAAGAAATGAAACAGCAGAATTGTGGACTGGCAAATCCAAAGAATCATTTCTTTTCCTTTTATGAGAAGCAATGCTTGGTGGGATATGTGAATCTTTGTCCAGAGGGAAAAGAAGTATTCTTTGGAATAGGGGTAAAACCAGAATGTTGTGGGCAAGGCTATGGACAGAAGATGACAGTATTAGCAAGTATTCTTTCCGAAGCCTTGTTTCCTGGGAAGCCCATGTATCTTGAGGTGCGGACATGGAATCAGCGTGCCATTCAGTGTTATAAAAAAGTCGGATTTGTAGTGCAAGGGCAGGAATTTTCCCAGACAACAGGAGCTGGAGAAGGAAGATTTTACAGAATGGTGAAAAAAGCAGCTACTGCGATTGACAATACAGAAAATCCTATATTACAATAAAAAGAAAACAGAAAAAGGAGAATTCTTATGGTACATCATATTGTTATGTGGAAATTTAAACCAGAAATCGAAGAGGAGAGAAAGCCGGAATTAAAGAAGGCAATGGCAGAGCATTTGAAAAGTCTGGTAGGCAAAGTACCGGGGCTTTTGACAGTGGAATTTGTGGAGCAGCCACTTTCTTCCAGCACTCATGATGTTGCGCTTGTTACCACACTGGAAAAAGCAGAGGATGTTGCAATTTACGGGGCACATCCAGAGCATGTGAAAGTGGCGGATACTTATGTGCGTCCTTTTGTTACAGAGAGAGCTTGTCTGGATTATGAAGATTAATGCTTTTTGTATGTCCTGTCTGGTGCAGTCCCAGGCAAGACGTATACAGAAATTTGAAGACGAAGAGAAAAAAGCCTGTTATATGCGGGAGGTTCTTCATCTCATAGCAGACGGTAATCCTAAGTGGTCTGCGCCTGCACTTTTGGAGCCCATTTCTAAACTCTATGAAACATATTGGGGTGCGCAGGGAGATTTGGAAGAAGAAAAGAGAACTTTTAATGAATTACTTCTTTCCATGGAGGATACTCTGGAACAGAAAATACGCAGCAAAAAAGATCCTTTGGAAGTTGCCCTGTGTCTGGCACGGCTGGGAAATTATATTGATTTTTCTGCTTTAAGTGAAGTTTCTGCTGAAAAATTGCTGGAATTACTTGGACAGTCAGAGCAGGAAATTTTGGATGCAGAAGAATATGGGTATTTTCGCAAAGACCTGGAAAATGGAAAACATCTGGTTTATCTTACGGATAACTGTGGGGAAATTGTGCTGGATAAAATACTCATTAAGTTGTTAAAAGAGCAGTATCCCCAGCTTACCATAGAAGTGCTGGTGCGGGGGATTGCTGTGACAAATGATGCAACTTTAGAAGATGCCAGATATGTGGGCTTAACAGAAGTAGTACCTGTTTTTGGAAACGGAAGCGGGATTGCAGGAACCGAACTTACTCATATCAGTGAAGAAGCAAGAAGGAAACTGGAGCAGGCAGACTTGATTCTTTCTAAAGGTCAGGGAAATTTTGAAACTTTACATACCTGCGGATGGAATATTTATTATTTGTTTTTGTGTAAATGCGACTGGTTTATGTAGCGGTTTCAGGCAGAGCATCTTCAGGGAATGTTTGTCAATGAAACGAGAATTTAAGAAAGAACAGGAGGGAGTCTTATGAACATGGTAAGACTTGGAAAAACGGAAATACAGGTAAGTAAAAATGGGTTTGGAGCCCTCCCTATCCAGAGAATTACCAAGGCAGAAGCAGTGTATTTGCTTCAAAAGGCTTTTTATCATAGTATGAATTATTTTGATACTGCAAGGGCTTATTCTGACAGTGAGGAAAAACTGGGGGCAGCGTTTCCTTATGTGAGAGAAAAATTGATTATCAGTACAAAAACAGCAGCGCAGGATGCAAAAGGTTTTTGGGCTGATTTGGAAGAAAGTTTGAGAAAATTAGGAACAGATTATATTGATATTTACCAATTTCATAATCCGGCTTTTTGTCCGAAACCAGGAGACGAGAGCGGCTTATACGATGCTGCTTTAAAAGCAAAGGAGGAGGGAAAAATCCGCCATATTGGTATTACCAACCACAGGCTTGCAGTAGCAAAGGAGGCTATTGCCTCCGGCTTGTATGAAACCTTGCAGTTTCCTTTTTCTTACCTGGCATCAAAAGAGGAGTTTCAGTTGGTAGAAACCTGTAAAGAAGCAGATATGGGATTTATTGCCATGAAAGCTCTGTCCGGTGGTTTGATTCATAATTCTGCCAGTGCCTATGCTTTTATGAACCAGCCTCAGTTTGCCCATGTGGCGCCTATCTGGGGAATCCAGAAAGAAAAGGAATTGGATGAGTTTTTGGCTCATGCAGCCTGTCCACCGGTTCTGGATGAAGAATTAAAAGGACAAATTCAGAAGGATATTCAGCAGTTATCCGGGGACTTTTGCAGGGGGTGCGGCTACTGCATGCCTTGCCCTGCCGGTATTGAAATCAATAACTGTGCCAGAATGAGCCTGATGCTTCGCAGAGCGCCACAGGCTGACTGGCTGTCAAAGGAATGGCAGGAAAAAATGGCGAAAATTGAGGAATGTCTCCACTGCAATGCTTGCATGAAGAAATGTCCGTATGGGCTAAATACACCGGAATTGTTGGCAAAGAATTATGAGGATTATAAGACGTTTCTTTAATAATACCGAGGGCAAAAGAAAATGGAAATCAGTATTTTAATGGTAGATGATGACCGGATTTTAGTGGAGAAGCTGGAGGAAACGGTGGATTGGAAAAGAATTGGAATCTCTATGGTTTTTACAGCAAATAATATCCGTCAGGCTCAGAAAATTTTAGAGGAATTTCCAATTCAAATCTTACTTTGCGATATTGATATGCCACAAGGCAGTGGCCTGGAACTGTTGGAATGGTTACGAAATCAGGAAATACAAACAGAATGTATTTTTTTAAGCAGCTATGCGAATTTTGCCTATGCACAGAAAGCATTGCAGCTTGCTTCCAGAGAATATCTGTTAAAACCCATTTCTAATTATGAACTGGAACAGGCACTTGAAAAAGTTGTGTTGGAAATCACAAAAAATTCAAGGGGGGGAGAAAAGAGTTTTCGACAAAAGGAGCAAATGTGGCAGCAGATACTGCTAGGAGATAGCAGGTCTTGCTATGAAGGTGAAGGAAAAGATCTGTTTCAGTTGGAATTAGTGAAGGTCTTTATCAAGGCAGAAGATTCTCAAAAGAACAAAAAACAGACGATGTGCAAATTTTTATTATCTGGCAGGGGAGCGGAAGCTCTTGTACCGGTGTATGACAATTTGTGGGCATTGGTATGGAAGAACAGAGAAAAAGGGAAAGAAGAGAGAATCAGAGAGGCTAGAGAACTAGCGGATTTGATTCATTGCCGTGTTGAATGTAATGTTTGTGTTTATATAAGTGAAGAATCTTGTAAAGAGGAAGATATTTCTCAGACATGGAAGCAGCTGAAAACAATGGAGGAGACTGCTTTACCAGAAAGAAATGGTGTTGTATTGGAAATGTCATGCTCTTCTTGGGAAGAGGAAATAGTACCATGGGAAAGCTGGCAGAAAATGATGCAAGATTCTCAAAATTTAGGTATTGTATTTGAAAAGATACAAGCGTTTTTAAAAGCAGTGCAGGAAACAAAGGCATGGACAGGAAAGAAACTTCGGCAGTTTATGCGGGAATTTCATCAATTTTTATATGTTTATCTGGCACAACAAAGGTTAGAATTTCGGCAAGTTTTTGAAAATAGCGAGTTTGAACGACAGGAAGAAGAGGCCTATGTATTTTTAGAAGGTTGTATAGAATTTATTTCTTATGTATTTGAAACTCTTCAAAGAAATCAGTTTTATAATCAAAATCGAGAAAATGCCACAGAATGTGTAAAAGAGTTTATTAGTAAAAATCTGGACAAAGATTTGTCGAGAGGGAATCTTGCAAAGGAAGTTTATTTGTCGGAAGACTACCTTTCCAGAACATTTAAGATGGAAACAGGAAAGAGTCTGACTGTTTATATCGCAGAAAAGCGAATGGAAAAAGCAAGGGAATATTTAGAAAATTCTAATCTTACCATAAGTCAGATTGCTTTGGAAGTGGGATATCACAATTTTTCTTATTTTAGCAAAACATTTCGTGATATTACCGGTTTTACGCCAAATGAATATAGAAATAACAAAAAACCGTACAAGGAATAACAAAAATGTGTTGTACAAAATGCAAGAGACATGGAAACATGTCTCTTTTTTGATAATAAAAATGCACAATAATAAAAGAAAAATAGCCGAGAAAACTATATAATATAGATATAAAAGAAAGGAAAGAGGGGATAAAATATGAGAAAAAATAAAGTACAACAAAAGCAGAGCTTTATACAGGGGATCAAAAGCAGCCGGGCGCTTTACCTGTTGCTGTTGCCATCATTCATTATTTTTCTTTTATTTACGTATTACCCAATGTACGGGGTTATTATTGCATTTAAAGACTTTTCACCAGCCCAGGGGATTCTTGGCAGTCCATGGGTAGGATTTAAAAATTTTATACAATATTTTAATTCCTATCAATTCTGGCCAACGATTAGAAATACCATAGTCATCAGTTTGTATACGATTGTGGTTACTTTTCCGTTACCTGTTTTTCTGGCCCTGATGTGCAATCAGATTCGGGCAAGACGGTTTAAAAAGTTTTTTCAGGTATCTACCTATTTGCCACATTTTATTTCTACGGTAGTTATGTGCGGAATGATTATTTTGTTTTTATCACCAAGTACCGGAATTATTGCAAAGTTAGCAGGGATTTTTGGTTTTACACTTCCAAACCTTATGGGTTCAGCGTCAGCTTTTCCAAGTATTTATGTATGGACGGAGGCCTGGCAGCATGTGGGATGGGATAGTATTTTATACATAGCTACCTTGTCTGCCATAGATCCAACACTTTACGAAGCAGCTACTATGGATGGAGCAAGTAAGTGGAAACGCATGATTCACATTGATATTCCGGCACTGCTGCCTACTGCTACTATTATGTTTATTTTGAGAATGGGAAGTGTTATGAGTGTTGGATTTGAGAAAATTTATCTGCTGCAGAATACCTTAAATTCCAGCACCAGTGAAATTATTTCCACCTATGTATATAAAATGGGTCTGGTAAGCAATCAATATAGCCTATCCTCTGCCATTGGTTTATTTAATAATGTGATTAACCTGGTTTTATTGTTACTGGTAAACTATACATCTAAGAAACTTAGCGATACATCTTTGATTTGATGAGGGGGGAAGGAAATGAAAACAGCCGTGAGAAACAATAAGGTGAAAAAATCAAAGGAAGATAAAATTTTTGATTTTATTTTGTACGGGATTGCAGCCATACTGATTGTCGTTGCCCTTTATCCCATGTATTTTATTGTGATTGCATCGATTAGCAATCCCAATCTGGTTTCCAACGGAGAAATTTTATTTTTGCCAAAAGGAATTAACTTTAAAGCTTATGAACAGCTTGCCAGTTATTCTCAGCTTTGGACAGGATATAAAAACACGATTTTGTATGTGATTTTTGGAACTATTTTTACTTTAGTTGTAAATATTCCGGCAGCCTATGCGCTGTCAAGAAGAAAACTGTATGGACGGAAAGCGCTGACGATTTTTTATCTGATTCCCATGTTTTTTACTGGTGGTCTGATTCCTACCTATCTGGCAGTACAGCAGTTTCATTTACTGGATACTTTTTGGGTCATGGTTCTTCCGTTTTCGGTTGTTACTTATTATATTATTGTAGGTAGAACTTTTTTTGCAAACAGCATTCCAGAAGAACTGTGGGAAGCGGCTCAGTTGGATGGATGTGGGTATATGGGATTCTTTTTCAGAATCGTATTGCCTTTATCTAAGGCGGTTATTGCAGTCATTGCTCTTTGGGCAGCTGTTGGACAGTGGAATTCCTATTTTAATGCATTGATTTATTTACGTGATCCGGAACTTCAGCCTTTGCAGATTATTTTGAGGAATATTTTAATTAGTAATCAAACCATTAGTTCTATGACAACAGGAGCGGCTGCAGCAGAAGCAAAACAAATGGCAGATTTAATAAAATATGCAGTGATTGTTGTGTCATCTGCACCTATTATGTGCTTGTATCCATTTGTTCAGAAACATTTTAATCAGGGTGTTATGCTTGGTTCTTTGAAGGGATAAGAACAAGGCAAAAAATAAACAACACGAAAGGAGATTTTAAACATGAGAAAGAAGAATTTTAGAAAGGGTGTGAGCCTGGTACTGGTAGCCTCCATGTCAGCAGCTATGCTGGCTGGATGCGGCGGTCAGGAAGAAGAAGGAAAAAAAGAGGCACAAGGTGGTAAAAATGATGTTCCAACTTACACGGTTGCTACAGTACGTTGGACAGATGCCTGGCCTACGGATTTCTTAGAAAGTGGTGTTATGAAAGAATTAGAAGAAAAGCATGGCATTAATATTGAATGGCAGATTTATTACAATTCTGACTGGTCAGAACAGAAATCCCTGCTTTTAGCTTCCGGAGATTTGCCGGACGCATTTTTAGGCTCTATTTCTTTAAATGCCACAGATGTTGCACAGAATAAATCCAGCTTTTTAGAGCTTACTGATTATATCAATGAAGAAACCATGCCAAATCTGGTAAGTGTATTTGAGAAAGACCCGGAAATGAAAGCGATTGCAACAGACCGCGATGGAAAGATTTACAGTTTGCCAAAGAAACTTCCTCTTCGCCCGGAAGTTTGTGGAAATCCTCTTTATATTAATAAGGAATGGCTGGATAATTTAGGTCTTGACGTACCAAAGACTTATAAAGAACTGGAAACTGTTTTGGAAAAGTTTATTACAGAAGATGCGGACAAGGACGGAGATCCAAACAATGAAATTGGTTTTTCTAATTCCGCAAGTACTGCTTTGCTAAGTGGAGATTTAAGAACAATTCTGGCTCCTTTTGGTACTATGGTAAGTCGAGATAATAACTATATGGGCTTAAACGGAGAAGGAAAACCAGTGTTTATGCCTATGGAGGAAAATTACAAAGAAGCCGTTAAGTGGATGCACGGATTATGGGAAAAGGGAATCCTGGATCCGGAATATTTCACTCAGGATTCTTCCATGTTTACTTCTAAAAAACAGGCTGACGGTGGTTCTAAAGTTGGTTTGATTCATGGCTGGACAGCAGATGCGGAAGCTGGCGTCAATGCGTCTCAGTTTGTGCCATTGGAAGCTCTGGAAGGATATGATGGAAATCATTATATTGAAAATGCATCCAATTTCCTGGATATTTCAGACAGAGAACTTCTGATTACGAAAGAGTGTAAAGAGCCAGAAAAACTTTTGCAGTGGGCAGATGATTTCTATGATGATCTGACTTCCATGCAGACTTTCTATGGTTCCATTTCAGATGGCTGCATTACAGATAATGGGGATGGCACTTATGATGTCAATGAACCAGAAGACGGTAGTTCTTTAGATACCTCTGCCTGGTCAAATTCTTTAAGAGACTTCGGACCAAAATATATGAATCCGGAATTTTATGATAAAATTCATATACCGGAAAATCAGGGAGACGGCATTAAATTAAAAGAAGATGAGCTGAATGCGAAATATGTAACAACAGATAAAAATGTAGGATTTCCAATGGTTCAGTATACGGAAGATGAACTGGCACAGCTTACTACACTTGGAACGGATATTTATAAATATTGTGAAGCGCAGTATGCACATTGGGTTGTAGATGGCGGAATTGAAGAAGAATGGGATTCTTATCTGAAGCAGTTAAAAGATATGGGTGTAGAAGAATTAGTAAAAATTCAGGAAACAGCATATGAAGCTTATCAGGAAAATATGAAATAAAAGGACAAAAGGATAGAAAGCTGCTGTGAAACAAGGAGGAAAAAGAATGGTTTTGCAGCAGCTTTTTCCATAGGAGGACAGAGATATGTTTCAAGAGAAAAACGGAAAATTATATTATATTTGTGACGGAGAGCAGGTTTGCATAGAAGCCTGGGGAGACAACGCTTTACGGGTCAGAGGAACAAGAAACCGGCGGTTTACAGAGCATGACTGGGCTTTGGATATTCCAAACGGGAAGGAAGCCTGTGTTCG
Source organism: Bacillota bacterium (assembly GCA_902363515.1). GTDB lineage: Bacteria > Bacillota > Clostridia > Lachnospirales > Lachnospiraceae > Blautia. The sequence goes on from CABJAN010000004.1 coordinate 81,829, forward strand.
GATTTTTGAGGATCAGGATGCAAATGGTACAGCCTATGCCAATATGTATATGGGTGAAGATAAATCATATGGAGAGATTCAAAACGGAAGGCTGAAAGCTAGTATCAATGCTAATGGCGTTGTGACTTTTTATAAAGAAAGTGGAGAGATTTTGTTAAAAGAAAATTGGCGGCGTTTACAGGATGAAATCAGTGCACCTTTGAATATTTATGGCAGGGAATACGTTCCACAGGAGGGAGAAAATTATAAAATTTCTTTACGTTTTTTAGCAAATGATCAGGAAAAAATTTATGGTATGGGACAATATCAGCAGACACAGATGAATATGAAAGGGTGTATGCTGGAACTGGCACAAAGGAACTCCCAAGTCAGTGTTCCATTTTATATTTCCAGTCTGGGATATGGATTTTTATGGAATAATCCAGCCGTTGGAAGCGTCTTCTTTGGTATGAATGGAACAGAGTGGAGAGCAGAGTCCACAAAGCAAATTGATTATCTGGTAATTGCAGGAGACACACCTGCTGAAATCGAAGAAAATTATATGGAACTTACAGGAAAAGCTCCTCTGATGCCGGAATATGGACTGGGCTTTTGGCAGTGTAAATTGCGTTATAGAACTCAGGAAGAACTTTTGCAGGTGGCAAGAAGATATTATCAGGAAAAGATTCCGGTAGATGTTATCATTGCTGATTTCTTTCATTGGACCCAGGAAGGGGATTTTCGATTTGATCCCAAGTATTGGCCGGACGTACCTGCTATGTGCAAAGAACTTGAAGAAATGGGTATGAAGCTTATGGTTTCTGTATGGCCCACCGTAGATTACCGTTCTGAAAACTTTGCTGAAATGAAAGAAAAGGGATATCTGATACAGTGTGAGAAAGGTGTCCGTATTTCCATGTTATGTGGAGGAAATGAAGTCTTTTTTGATGCTACCAATCCAGAAGCCAGAAGGTTTGTATGGGATAAGATTAAAAAGAATTATTGGGAAAAGGGAGCAAAATTGTTCTGGCTGGATGTGGCAGAACCAGAATATACCACGTATCAGTTTGACAATTACCGGTATTATCTGGGGACGAATCTGGAAGTGGGAAACAGCTATCCGAAATTCTATACACAGGGTTTTTTTGAAGGAATGACAGAAGAAGGGGATCAGCAGCCGGTGAATCTGGTACGATCTGCATGGGCAGGAAGCGCCAGATATGGGGCGCTGGTATGGTCTGGAGATATTGTGAGTAGTTTTGAATGCTTTAACCGCCAGGTGCGTGCAGGTTTGTCTATGGCTATTGCAGGAATTCCATGGTGGACAACTGATATTGGAGGATTTCATGGTGCAAGAGGAGATGATCCGGAATTTCGTGAATTATTTTTACGCTGGTTTGCCTATGGATGTTTTTCTCCTGTTATGCGTCTTCACGGAAATCGAAATCCACAGCTTGATTTTGAAGGGGAGGCTATTGGTTCAGGTAGTCCCAATGAAATCTGGAGTTTTGGAGAGGAAGTTTTTCAAATCTGTAAAAAATATATTGCGCTTCGGGAGCATATGCGTCCATATATGAGAGAACAAATGCGTCTGGTACATGAAAAAGGAACACCAGTGATGCGTCCATATTTTTATGATTACCCGGAAGATAAAAAGGCATGGGAGGTAGAAGATTCCTATTTGTTTGGAACGGATTTCCTGGTGGCGCCTGTGTTGGAAGCTGGAGCCAGGGAAAGAGAAGTGTATTTGCCAAAAGGAGAAGTATGGATTGATGTATGGACAGGAGAAGAAAGGAACGGAGGAGAAACCATAACCGTGTCAGCACCTTTGGAAAAAATTCCGGTGTTTGCAAAAAAAGAAAGCGAATATTTGGAAATATTTGACAACTTTTCTTGAATTTTTTATGATAGAAAATAAATAGGCGAGTTTTAGCAGAGCAGGAGGAAAAGAAATGTACCGGCAAAAAGAGAAAAAACGGAAGAGAAAAGCAGAAAAACTCCGTACCTTGGGATTAAAGGTACTGATTCCGGTATTTGCGGTGCTTTTGGGACTTTTGCTCTGCCTTTTTGTAGGGATGAGGGAAACCAGAAAACTTGCAGAACAATATACAGAGGATACAGCTGGCTTATATGTAGAGCAGATTAACCGGGATATTTTTCAGATTAACAATGAGCTGATACAAGTCCTGGGGAAAAGTGGGATTCAGGAGATTCCGGATACGCTGGAGGCTTCAGAACAGAAATATTATGACCTTTTAAGAGATATCAGAGAGCAAAACAGATTGTTAAAAATTCGTTACAAAGAAGTACAAAACTTTTTTGTGTATGCAGAGAAAGCAGATGTACTCATAGGAGATGAAGGGACTGTTTTTTCACAGAGTTATGTAGAAGGTTTTTTGAAGGACCTTAGAGGATTTGCCAGAAAAGCGGCAACTCAGAGTTATGGCGTGACTTCCTGGGAGTTTCTGGAAACAGACGGTGAGACTTATATTGTAGGGTGGTATACAAAGGCGGGAAATGTCATAGGATGCCTGATGAATACGGAAAAAATCTTTTCACTGCTAAAGGAAATGACCCAGCGTTATGAAGTTATTCCGTTTCTTGAGAAGGAAGACGGGACGCTGATTTACCCGAAAGATTTTGCTGAAAGAAAAAAAGAAATGAGTCAGGCAGAGAGAAAAGGCGGAAACTTTTACAAGTATCAACTGGGAACGATTGGAAAGATGTGTGTGTATGTGCTTCCAAACGGAGGAATTCTGGAAACTATTCTGGAAATGCAGACGGTTTTGGTTGTGCTGATTACTGTTTTGTTTGGTATTTGTATTTTTCTTGCAGTGAGGTATTATTATCATCTTATGATTCCTCTGAAGGTATTTACAGAAGGGATTTCCAACATGGAAGAGGAACAGTTTCTCCATGAAGATGGGAGAAATAACATTCTGGAATTAGAAGCGGTTAGTGATAAGTTTCGTTTGCTTTTAAGGAAAATACAGTCTTTAAAAATTGCAATCTATGAGAAAGAGCTGCAGGAAAAGCGGGCTGAACTGGAATATATGCAAGAGCAGATCCGTCCTCATTTTTTCCTGAACTGTTTAAGTTTGATTCATGGAATGGCGGATAAATCTGGAGAAACGGATATTACCTATATTACAAAAGTGCTTTCAGAATACATCCGATATAATTATCGAGAGTCTGGAAAAGAAAGGAAATTGGTAGAAGAAATTGAACATGTAAAGAAATATATGGAAATCCAGAGGCTGCGATATGGGGACAGTGCTTTTTGTTTTGAGGTGATTTGCGAAGAGATAGGAGATGAAGTCCAGGTTCCATCTCTGGTTTTGCAGACTTTAGTAGAGAATGCGGTAGTACATGGTGTGACTTTGGATCATTTGGTAGAAATTTCTTTATATGTGACCATGGAAAGGTATCAGGATAAAAACTGGCTTTATATCTGCGTGTCTGATACAGGAAAGGGTTTTTCAGATGATATTTTAAAGGCATTGTCCGAAGATACGCCGATTATTTATGGAGGCAGGAAACATGTGGGATTGCAAAATGTGAAAAGACGTCTGGAACTTTTGTATGGACAAGACGCAGAACTGTCTGTGCAAAATATGGGAGAACATTATGGGGCTGTGGTAGAAGTACGGATTTTGCAAAAAACACTTTGAGTGATGGGGACTCAAGGTGTTTTTTCTTGACATTCTTTACTTTTTCTATATAATAATACTTAGTAATACTAAATATTATAAAAAGAGGATGACATATGGAAGAAAAATTTGCACAGCAGTTAAAAAAAGGGGCGCTGGACATGGTTGTTCTGAAATTGATTTCCAGAAAGCAGACTTATGGATATGAGCTTTTGCAGGAACTGGAGCAGCAGGGAGAAGGTTTTTTTCAGCTTAAGGAAGGAACTCTTTATCCCGTCTTGTACCGCCTGGAGGACAGCGGATTTATTCAGGCCTCCTGGAAAATGAGTGAAGGCAGGACAGCGCCTAAGAAGTATTATCAAATTACAGAAAAAGGGAAGCAGATGTATCAGGTATATGAAACTATCTGGAAAGACTTTCAGGCATGTGTAGAAAAATTGTGTGGGAGGGAAACGTTATGACAGAAGAGCAGAAGAAAATTAAGAAATATGTCAATGCCATTGAGTGGCATTTAAAGGTGCCTCTGGAGATGAAGGCCAGAATTAACAGCGATATTGGAACAGAGATTCATCTGCGCCTGGAAACAGGGAAAACCATAGATGAGGTGATGGCAGAGATAGGGACACCGAAAGAGGTGGCGCAGCGGTTTAACACAGAATTGAAAGAGCAGACCCTGAGAAAGCATCCGTTGAGGTTTTTGTTTTTGACGTTGGCAGTTCTTGTGGTAATAGGTACTGTGGCAGGAGGTATGAATCATTTTCCTTCTTTGGGCCAGGAGGAGATTTCTATGATTGGCGGCGTGGATGAACCGACTTCTGTATATGTGAAAGATGCTTTTGGGGGAAGGGAGATTGGATATTGGATATCCGGAATTGGGTTATGTTTAGGATGTATCGGGGCATATTTGCTACTTCTTTATGGAAAACAGGCTGCTCCCAAAGGATGCAAAAGCGTTATGCTCTTGTCCGGAATTGGTTTTTTGATGAATTTTGTGATAGTGGGAATGTTACAATGGAAATTTTCTCCGGGGATTTCTATCATTGAGATAGCGCCAGGTTTTGTCTTGAATTTGGTGGTGTTTCTGATTGCTGCTTTGAGATTGAGAAATAGTTGATAAAAGCAGAAACAGGGTGTATAATAAAGAAAAAATTACTATTTTGGTAATTTAAATTTAAAGCAAGGGAGGCCTATGATATAGAGATTCAATATAAAGATAAAAAAGTTGAAAAACTTTGTACAGACTTAAAGAAGGCTAAGAAAGATTTGCCTGCTAATGTCGCAGAAAAGCTTCATGCACTTATCAACTTAATTGAAAGTGCAGATAATCTAAAAGATATAGATGAATTGCAGATATATCATTTACATCCTTTGCAAGCCAAATGAGAAGGTCAGTATGCTTTAGATGTAGCTGGAAGAAGAGCAGGATATCGCTTAGTCATTATTCCACTGGATGCCAATGGAAATGAATGGAAAGAAAAAAATGTAAATATTGTTTATAAATCAACAGAGGTAATTATTGCGTGGGAGGTGTCTAATCACTATGAATAAAATTGAATATCAAGAGTTGATTGCATTCCATCCTGGCTATTATGTGAAGGATTATATTGATGAGCAGGGCATTACACAGGAAGAACTGGCAAAGCGTCTTCAAACGACTCCAAAGTATATCAGTGATTTGGTGAATGGCAGAATTAATTTGACTGACGAGATGGTATTAAAACTTTCTATTGTATTTGGAACATCAACAAAATTGTGGCTGAATTTAAATCAAAAATATATTGAAAAGAAATTAGAAATTGAGAAACGAATTCGAATAGATCAAGAATGTGAGCTTGCGAAGAAACTTGATTATAAATTCTGGGTTGAGTTGGGATTAGTGAAAGCAACAAGGGCTACAACAGAAAAAGTACAGGAACTTCAAAGATACTTCAAAGTATCTTCACTTAGTGTACTTAGCCAAAGAGATTTTCTTGTTCAGTATAGAACCAGTGTTTCGGAGGTGACAGACGTAAATGTAATTAATGCAAATGCCTGGGTACAAACAGCTATTAATTTAGGTACACAAAGAAATGTAGAACCTTTCAATAAGAAAAAACTTTTAGAGGCTATTCCAGAAATTCGGGATATGACTGTGCAGAATCCTAAAGATTTTTATCCTAGATTAAAAGAACTATTGGCGAATTGTGGTGTGGTACTTGTATTGCTTCCAAATCTTAAAAATTGTGGTGTAAATGGTGCTGTAAAATGGCTGGGAAAGGAAAAAGTTGTTTTGGCACTAAATGATAGAAGGAAATATGCAGATACATTTTGGTTTGCGCTATTCCATGAGTTGGGGCATGTACTTCAACAGAGAATAAAGGTTTTGTTAGTCAGTGAAATTAAAAAAGCAGGATTGGAAACAGATGAACTTATTCAAAGGCTTGAAGCAGAAGCAGATACTTTTTCGCAGAATACATTAATTCCAAAAGCAGAATATGATGATTTTGTCATGATGTGTAACAGAAATTTTACAGCAGAAGCAATTAGAGGTTTTGCGGCCAAAATAAATGTGTTACCAGGTATCGTTGTGGGAAGATTGCAGCATGATGGCTATTTGACGAATCAGACAACACTGAACAGTTTGAAAATAAAATATGTGATTGGATAAATATTTAAGATATATACTTGTCTCTCCATTTGTGGTACAATAATAAACTACATTCTTGCTTTTGCAAAAAGGAGACTATCAATGAGTGACGGAAAGAAATATTTAAACTTTGTAATAGAGAAGCTTGAAAATCGTCTGGAGGAGGTTCAGCATTCCATCCAGGAAGGGCAGAAGGAAATTGAAGGAATGCATGAATATTACTGGGAAAATTATACAGAGATGGACCAGTATGGCTATGAAAATTTTGATAACCAGCAGGCTTTGCTTCACCAGGTCAATGCGAATCAGGAGCAACTGGCATTGAAACACAGGTTGAAAACCATGTTGGATGCACCTTTTTTTGGAAGGGTGGATTTCTGTTATGACGGGGAAGAAGAGCCGGAGCATTTTTATATTGGCATTGGAAATTTTGGAGAACAGGCAGGCCATGTGCCTCTGATTTATGACTGGAGAGCGCCGGTCAGTGGATTATTCTATGACTTTGATAAAGGCCCTGCCAGTTATGAGGCGCCGGGAGGACTTATGGAGGGGGAAGTGACCTCCAAATGGCAGTATAAAATCCGCAACCGGAAAATGGTGTATGAGTTTGAAAGTGATGTAAAGATTGATGATGAAATTTTAAAAGCAGAGCTTGGGAGCAACGGGGATGTACAGTTGAAAAACATTGTGCGTACTATTCAGAAGGAGCAGAATGCCATTATCCGCAATACCAGTGACCGGATTCTGGTGATTCAGGGCGCAGCAGGAAGCGGGAAAACGTCTGTGGCATTGCATCGGATTGCTTATCTTTTGTATCATGACCGGAAACAGATGAAATCTTCCAACATTTTGATTTTATCTCCAAACAGTGTATTTTCAGATTATATTTCTCATATTTTGCCGGAGCTTGGTGAGGAAAATATCAAGGAAATGAGCTTTGACTTATTTGCTTATAAAGAATTAAAAGATACAGTCTTTGACTGTGAAGACCGCTATGACCAGATTGAGAAGGAACTGCAGGGACGTTTTGGCGCAAAAGAGCAGGAGGAATATGAGCGAAAGCAATCCCAGGAGTTTTTGTCCCAGGCAGAGGGCTTTTTATTGGGGCTGGAGGACAGCCTTATGGAATTTCAGGATGTGGAGTTTCGTGGTTTGACGAAAACAGAGGCAGAGCTGGTGGATTTATTTTACTTTAAATTCCAGGAAATTCCTCTTCTAGCCAGAATGGACGCTTTGCTGGAGCATTTTGTGGATGAGTATGAGACCCTTCATAGCTGCACCCTGCCGGAAGAAGATACAGATGCTTTGAGAGAGAAATTTTGGAAAATGTACCGAACCAGGGATTTGTATGTGTTGTACAATGAATTTTTGGAGGAAAACGGGTATACGGTCTTACCGAGAGTGTCTTATGAAAAAAGAATCCTGGCATATGAAGATGTATACCCTATGATGTATCTGAAATATCGCCTTTGGGGAAGAGGAAAGCAAAAGGGCATCAAGCATCTGGTTATTGACGAGATGCAGGATTATTCTTACTTGCAGTATGAAATTTTAAAAGAATTGTTCCCCTGTAAGATGACGATTCTGGGAGACCGGGCGCAGACCATGGAGGCAAAAACCCAGGATGTGCTTACCTTTTTGCCTCAGATTCTGGGAAAACAGATGCGGAAAATTATTATGGACAAGAGTTACCGAAACACAGTGGAGATTGCCTCTTATGCAAATCAGCTGACCGGAATTACGGATGTGCGGCTCTTTGAGCGCCATGGGAAGCCAGTGGAGGAGCAGAGCTTTTCAGAACTTGAGGAGGCTTTAGAGCAGGTTTTGGAAAATTTGCGTCTGGATGAAGAGGGGTACGAGACGGCGGCTTTGATTACTATGACCGAGGAAGAAGCCAGAAGAGCATTTGCTTATTTAAAAGAAAGAATGCCGGAGATTTCTTATTTGGACAGGAACAGCAGCACCTTTCAAAAGGGCCTTACAGTGACCACCTTTTATCTGGCAAAGGGTCTGGAATTTGACCAGGTGTTTGCCCTGTGCAGGGAAGAAAAAACACCTCTTTTAAAACAGGCAGAATACATCTGTGCTACCAGAGCACTTCACGAATTGTATATGTATACCGTAAACTAACAGGAGGAATTTCTATGAATACCTTGGAGTTATTAGATGAACTTCAGAAAAAAGCTATGGCTGACGAAAAAATCAGAAAAGAACTGTTGCTTACCAGAGAGCAAAAAGACCCTCTGAGGGCTTTTTGCCAGAAGGCAAGAGCATTGGGCTATGAGCTTTATGAGATGGAACTGGTGGATGCAGGGGAAAATTTTTATGCAGAAATGAAACGTAGCACCAACGGAGGCGGGGAAAATTCTCCTGTGCTGGAAGGATCTGATGATTTTTATGAATTATTTTTTGCCAGTATAGAGTAAGCAGCGGGTTTTCACCTGAATTTTACAGAGAAATAATCTTACCATGATAGGAAAAAAACAGGCATATTTTCTAAAATAGGAGCATATAGTTATACAGTGTTGCAAATATTTTAGAAAGAATTGAAGTGCCATATGAAAAAAACAGGAAACAAATTAAAGGAGAATCTGAATCAGAAGGATTTTATTGCAAAAGGACAGTGTGTCATGCGTCTTTTGATGACAAAACTGGAGATGATTAACGTGGAATTGTCCGTGAAATTAAAACGGGATGTGATTCAGACGAAAACAGGAAGATTAAAAACATACCGAAGCACCTGCAAAAAACTGAGTAAAAAAGGGCTGGAGAAAAATTTCTCCACTGCTTTGGAAAATATTCATGATTTAATTGGGGTGCGGGCAGTCTGTTCCTATGTGGATGACATTTATCTGGTACAGCGGATGCTGGAGGAACAGATGGATATGAACATTCTGAAAATCAAAGATTATATCAAAAATCCAAAAGACTCCGGATACCAAAGCCTCCATATGATTTTGGAAATTCCCCTGGTGTTTCAGGGAGAGACCCAGTGGGTGAAAGCAGAGCTTCAGCTTCGCACTGCGGCCATGGATTACTGGGCAAATCTGGACCATCAGCTTCGCTACAAAAAAGAGGACAGCAGAACCTATGCGGCTGCTATTGACCAGGAATTAAAAAAATGTGCGGAAATTGTAGAATATCTGGATCGGACTATGCTGGGAATCAGAAGACAAATAGAAAATATTTAGCAGAGAACATTTAGAGAAAGAGGAGAAAAGTATGCTTCGTGATATTGATTTAAAGGCTGTTTCAGATGGCAGATTATACAGACAAAGCGATATGGCAAAAGTGGGCTGTAATGACTGCAAAGGCTGTTCAGACTGCTGCAGAGGTATGGGCAGCTCTATTGTGCTGGATCCTTATGACTGTTTTATGTTGTGTAAAAATCTGGGAGAAAGTTTTGAATCCCTGCTTTCTTATGCCATAGAACTTCAGGTGGTAGATGGGATTATTCTGCCAAATTTGAAAATGGCAGACAAAACAGATGCCTGTGCCTTTTTAAATGAACAGGGAAGATGTGGTATTCACAGCTTCCGGCCTGGGTTTTGCAGGATGTTTCCCCTTGGAAGAATCTACGAAAACCAGAGCTTTCAATATTTTCTGCAGGTTCATGAATGTGCCATGGAACCTAAAAGCAAAGTGAAAATCAATAAATGGATTGGCATACCGGATATCCGGCGATATGAAACGTTTGTCACCGACTGGCATTATTTTTTGAAAAAGGTAGAAGAAATTTTGAAACACTTTGAGGATGAAGCATCTTTGAAAAATATTACCATGTATTTGCTGAAAACCTTTTATCTTATGCCTTATGATGAAAGCCAGGATTTTTATTCTCAGTTTCAGGAACGGTTGGAAAAGGCTGGGAAGTTTTTCTCCTGAATAAAATATCTATTAGACAAGATGGAGCGAATATCCTTTCGTTGATACAAGGGTATTCGCTCTGCATTTATTTCATAAAATGACGAATGAAACAGGATTTACAGGAAACGCCTGATAGGAACGGTAAGAACCCGCAGAAGTCCATAGAACACTTTTTTTCCTGTACTCATTTCTTTTTCTTTGTAGTATTCCCCATAGACATAAGTACCGTCGTCCCCCATGGTTCTGCTGTAAGTTTTGTCATGTTCCATTTCTTTGGCCATCTTTGCATTTAATTCTCTGGAATCCACAGCCAGCATGAGTTCTGTATCCTGGTAGGTGCTTCGCATATCCATGTTATAGGAACCCAGGATTGTCATACGATCATCAATGAGCAGTGCTTTTGTGTGACAGGAGTGTTTTCCCATAAACTCATGAACTTTTACCCCTGTATTCCAAATGTTTTTCTTCTGATTCAGATAATCCGTACAACCCCATGGATTGGCCCCGCTGGAAACGGCATTGGTTATGATTTCAATGTCTGTGCCATTGGCAGTAAGGTCTGTTAGATCCTGATACATTTCTTTTCCACAGATAATATAAGGTGTGTATACAGTTACCTGTTTTCCCTGTTTCATAAGCTGAGTTAAGGCGTACCACATCCATGGCTCTTTGTTATTTGAGGTAATTGGATTGGAAAGCAGGGAAATCCGGTTGGTTTCCATGGTAAGGGATTCCCAATCCCAGGTTGTATAGGATTCAGGATATAAATCCTGCAGTTTTTCATAACGGTTTTCTAATTCCACCCCACAGGCACTGATTTTATCTGTTACCTTAGAACAGGTATAAGCCTTGCTGTCAGGGCTTTTCCATACAGCTTCAAAATAATCCCGTACCTGCAAGAGAGAAGAATCTTCTGCTGCGGCAGTTTCATAGACGAACAGTTCCCGGTCAATGTTTTTAGAAGAGGAATAGTCTCCAAGAAACAGATTCGTGGTGTTTCGTCCTCCAAGCAGATACATTTTTTCATCAATAATGAAATATTTGTCATGAAGTCTTGCCTGAAGATTCCAGGGCTTTAACAAATTCACAGGGTTATAAATCTTAATGCTGACATTTTCCTGGGCAGCAAAAGCCTGAAACCAGGGTTTTCCTTTTAGCCCGTTTAAGTCCAGAAATCCACTGAAACCATCTACAATGACCCGGACCTTTATCCCTCTTTTTGCAGCGCTTGAAAGAGCTGCCATCATATCCTTTCCGGCCTGGTCGGCATTGAAATCAAAGGTAGAAAGAATAATTTCCTCTTCCGCTTCTTCCACCATACGCAGGCGGTATTGCAGAGCTTCTACATTATCATCAATATAGGCTGTACGTTCCGTTCCAACAGAATCATTGCTAAAAGTACGTTTTGCAAAACTTTCCTGGAAAGAGGAGGAAACCTTTTTGTGTGCCACATAAGGAATAGTTAAGGCACCGATATAAACCAGGATGAAAACCAGAATAAGCAAGCCCCAGGGAATTTTTTTCATATGTATTATACCTCCTACGCTTCTGGCGTATTATCTGTTTTTTTAGAAAACAGTTTGTCTTTGAAAAATAAAATCAGCGCCAGCAGAACAATACCAATGGAAATAAACTGAGAGGTGGAGAAAATTCCTACAGCGCCTCTGTCGTCAGAACGGAGAAACTCCAGAAGGAATCTGCCTACCCCGTATAGAAGCATGTAGAGAAAACCAACATTTCCGGTTTTTTTGTTGTGTTTGCTGTATGCCAATAAAAGGAACATAATAAGGAAATCTCCGGCAGAAGACAATAACTGGGTAGGAATTAATTTAACGCCTGCTGGGGCAAGGCTTCCCTCTGGAAAAGTAATACCCCAGAATGCATTGGTTTCTCTTCCGTAACAGCATCCGGCCAGGAAACAGCCAATCCGTCCGAATCCCTGGGCCAAAGCAACAGAGGGAGCCAGAAGGTCAAAATATTCCAGAAATTTCAGATGTTTTATCCGGCAATAAATCATAGCAGCCAGAACACCGGTAATAATTCCTCCATATACTACGAAACCTTCAGAGCCAAGAACACTCATGGGGTCTTTTAAAAAGTCAGGAAATTCTACGATTACATATAATGCTTTTGCGCCTAAAAAACCAAAGAGGACTCCAAAAATCGCAATATCCAGAACCGCTTCGTCACTCATGTTTCTTTTTCTGGCGCGATACATACCAAGGGCAATACATGCCAGAATACCAAGGGCAATCATAAGGCCATATCCGTGTATAGTAAAAGGCCCAATGGAAAATAAATCATTCTTCATAATGTCAACTCGCTTTCTTGTGTTTTTTCATACCGTCGGGTATTTCTCATTATAACATCTTTTGTACAAAAAAGCATTATAGACTTTTTTTCAGAACCTGCAAGTGTTAAAATGAAAGAACTGTAATAAAAATTTGAATTATCAGGAGAATTTTTTATGAGGTTATTACATACCGCAGACTGGCATCTTGGAAAGCTGCTGGAAGGGAAAAGCAGGCTGGAGGAACAGCGCCATGTTCTTGGACAGTTTGTTTCCTTTGCCAAGGAAGCTCAGGCAGATGTGGTTTGCATTGCAGGAGATATTTTTGATAACGGGCATCCTTCTGCAGCAGCAGAAAGCCTGTTTTATGACACATTAAAGAAATTAAGCAACCATGGCACACGTCTGGTTCTGGTAATTGCAGGAAATCATGACCAGCCCTCCAGACTGGAGGCCATTAGTCCTTTGGTACAGGAGCATGGGATTTTGATTTACGGAACACCGAAAACAAAGCTGCCTTCCGGCAAGTACGGAAAATTTGCGGTGCAGTCTCTGGAAGAAGGGGTGTTCTCAGTAGAGATTCATGGGGAAAAGGCGGTTTTCGTCTGTGTGCCTTATCCCAGTGAGAAAAGCCTGAATGAAGTGTTGTATCAGGAGGAAGATGCAGAAGAGAAAAAAGCAGCAGACTATAGCGAAAAAGTAAAAGCGTTATTTCGGAAGAAGGCAGTCTGGTATGAGGAAGATTCGGTAAATGTTCTGGTAAGCCATGTGTTTACGCTTGGGTGTGTAAAGGATGGCTCTGAACAGGGAATGATGCTGGGAAACAGCTATCTTCTGCCATTGGAGGTGTTCCCAAAGGAGGCCCAATATGTGGCACTTGGACATGTTCACAGACCGCAGAAAGCAGTGGGAAGCCAGGGGAGAATCCGTTATAGTGGTTCGCCGCTTCCTTACCGTCTTCAGGAAGCAGTGATTGCCAAACAGTGTTTTCTGGTAGAACTGCATCCCAAGGAAGAACCCAAAGTGCAGGAATATTATTTTGATAATCCAAAACCCATAGAAAAATGGGTGTGCAAAGATTATGAGGAAGCCCTCAGACTTTGTAAGAAGCATCAGGACAGGCCTTGTTATGTGTATTTGCAGATTCATACAGATACCTATATCCGGGAGGAGCAGCTAAAGGAGCTGAAAACCTATAAAGAAGATATTCTGGAAGTGATTCCTCTGTTTTCTTCACAGGAAACAGAGGATGTGAGAGAAACTTTTTTGGAGAAGAGTTTTGAAGAGTTATTTTCCAGTTATTACAAAGAGAAAAAAGGTGTAGAACCAGAACAGGAAGTTGTAGAACTGCTTCTTGGGCTGTTAGAAAAGGAGGGAGAAGATGCGTCCGGTTTGGATGAAGATTAAGGGGCTGAACAGTTTTTTGGAAGCCCAGGAGGTGGATTTTGAACTTCTTGGCAATCAGGGGCTGTTTGGGATTTTTGGACCCACAGGAAGTGGAAAGAGCAGTATTTTGGATGGTATGACTCTGGCTCTTTATGGTACAACAGCCAGAAACAGCGCAAATTTTATTCATGTAAGTACAGACCGCGCTTCTGTAGACTACATTTTTTCGGTAAAAGAGAAACAGGTGAAAACCTATCAGGTTTCCAGAAGTTTCCGCAGAGGAAAGGAAGGGACCATACGAAGTGACGGTGCAAAATTTCTGGATTTAACCGGTGAGGAGCCGGTGATTCTGGCAGACCGGGTGGGAACTGTTAATGAGAAGTGCAGGGAAGTGCTTGGATTATCGAAGGAGGACTTCTTTCGGACAGTGGTACTTCCTCAGGGAAAGTTTTCGGAATTTTTGAAGCTGGAAGGCATGGAACGGAATAAAATGCTGGAGCGTTTGTTTCATCTGGAACAGTATGGAGAGCAACTGGCAGTTCTGGTGAAAAACCGTGCAGCCCGCTGGGAAGGAGAAAAGCGGGAAAAAGAAGGCGCCCTGTCCAGATATGTTTCTATAAGCCAGGAGGAAATTCAGGGTTTAGAAAAAGCAGAGAAAACGTTGATTCAGGAACTTGAGAACCAGGGGCAGCAACAGAAAAAAATGAGAGAACAGCTAGAGGAAGGGAAAACCGTAGCGGCCCTGCAGCAGGAGTATGAAACCATAGAAAACCAGCTTCAAGGGCATAAAAAAGAAGCGGAGGCTATGGAGCATTTGCGGACAAAAATACAACAGGCAGAAACAGCCAATGGACTTTTTGTCTGGTTTTCACAGGCACAGCAGGCAGGAAAACAGCAGCAGGAAACAGAGACTGGCAAAGAGAAAAGCCTGGCTTCCTGGCAGGAAAAGCAGAAGGAACTAAAAGAGGCAGAAGCAAAGAAGCAGAGAGCAGATACCCGGATACAAAAAGAAAAACCGGCTTTGCAGCTTCAACAGGAGCTGGTGAAACAGGCTTTGGAACTGGAACAGGAATGGAAACATTTGTCCTGTGAACTGGAAAAGAAGTATTTGCAAAAGCAAGAAACAGATAAACAACTGACAGAGGCCAATGAGAAGATGGAAAGGCTTTTGCAGGATATTGAAAGCCGTAAAAAACAAAAGGAACGTCTGAAACAGGAAGCAGAAATATCTGCAGTACCAAGCGCTATAAGAGAGGCCGCGGAAAAAGGAAATCGTCTGACTTTGCTGCTGGAGCAATCAGAAAAGCAAAAAGAACTTGCACAAAAAAAGGAACAGAGACAAAAAGAAGAACTTCATCATTGTGAGAAGGCATTACAAGAAACAGCGCAAAAGGCAAAAGAGGAAGAAGAGAGAGTAAAACAACTGGAAGAGAAGAAGGCTTTTCTAAAAAAGCAGTTAGAAGCCCTGGATACGTTAGAGGAAGAAAAACAGCAGCTTTTTCAATTAAAACAGGAATATGAAAAAGAATGTCAGCTGGCAGAGCAATTAAAAGAACAGGAAAAGCTTTGTCAGGAAACCGAAGCAAGATGGAAGAAAGCAAAAGAGAAAGAAGAGAAAGCCCTGGAACAGAAGAAGGCAGGAGAACAGCAGTATTTCCAGCATTTAGCCGGAATTCTGGCAGCAGAACTATGTGAGGGAGAGCCATGTCCTGTGTGTGGCAGCATCCATCATCCCAATAAAATAGAGATTTCAGAAGAAAACTCCTCTGTCTGGCTTATGGAAAAGGAAAAAGCGGAGAAAGAATTTCAAAAAAGTCTTACACTGACATCTGGTCTGGAAACTTCTCTGGAGCATATCCGGGAAAATATAGGTGTTCTTCAAACACAGTGGAAGGAACTGCAAAAGCTGGAAAACGGTGAGGAACTGAAACATCTGGAAACAACCTGCAAAGAAAAAGAGCGGCTTCAGAAAACTGCCAAGCTGGAGCTGGAAGAAATCGAAGCGTCCCTGGAAATGTCAGGAAAAGCTCTGCAAGATGCTCAGAAGCAGTCTGCTGCGAAGGAAGCAAGAAAAGAAAGCCTGATTCAAGGTTTAGAAGAAATCCATCAGGATTTTATTCGCCTTGTAAATGAGGAAGAATTGCCAAGACAACAGCTCTGGAAGCTAAAAGAAGAATTTCACCAGGAGAATTTTTGCGCATTTTATGAGGAAGTACAGAGAAAACAAAGGGAAACCGAAGAAAAACAGAACCAGCAAAATCAACTGGAAGCTCAGATTGAAGCCAGAATGGCGAACAGTGAAAAAGGGCGGAAGCTTATAGAAAATCTGCAAACCACCCAAACAGAACTGCGTATCTGGCTGGAACAGAATCAGAAGCGTATGCAGGAGCTCCAGGAACAGATACAAAAAAAAGCAGGCAGAAGCAACAACCTTGTAGAATATCTGAATTCTCTGGAAGCTGCTTTAAAAAATCTGGAGGTGGAACAGGAACAGGCGCAAAGGAAGTGGGAGAAGCTGGAAGGGGAAGAAAGAACTGCAAAAGAACAGTATGCAGAGCAAAAAATTCTGGCAGAGACTGCAAAAGAACAGGCAAAAGAAAAACAGGAACTCCTTCAAAAGCACATGGAGGAAGCAAACGTAACGGAAGAAGCCTGGATTGAAACTCACAGGGAAGAAGAGCAGCAGTTGCAGGAATTTCAGCATCAGGTGACCGCGTATGAAGAACAGGGCAAAAAGCTGGAAAACCAGGCATCTCAGATTCAGGATAAATTAGGAGACAGAAGAATTTTAAAGGAAGAGCTTGCTGCCCTGGTTCAGGAAGAGGAAATATTGAGCCAGGTTATTACTCAGAAAAATAAAGAACTTGGAGCTTTAAAACAAGAACTGAATCAGACCAGAAAGGCATGGGAAGAAAAGAAAAAGCTTGTGGAAAAGCTGGAAGAGATTTATCATCAATTAGATTTGCTTTCTGAACTTGAGGGGCTGTTTCGTGGAAAACGTTTTGTGGAATATGTTTCCAGGTATTATCTGGAGTATGTTTCCAGAGAAGCAGATGTGCAGTTGCGTCAGATGACCGGAGGCAGCTATGGACTGGAGACAGATGGTTCAGGTTTATTCCTGATTCGGGATTACAAAAACGGAGGCGTTTTGCGTCCGGCTTCCACCTTATCTGGAGGGGAAACTTTTATGGCTTCTCTGGCGCTTGCCCTTGCCCTGTCCTCCCAGATTCAGATGAAAGGCGCTGCCCCGCTGGAACTGTTCTTCCTGGATGAAGGCTTTGGAACTCTGGATGAAAACTGCCTGGAGGTGGTCATGGATGCTCTGGAACATATCCGGACGAAAAAGCGCATGGTAGGGGTGATTACCCATGTGGAAGACATTAAGTCCAGAATCCCGGTGAAACTTTTGGTGGAGCCTGCAAAAATGGGAGAAGGCGGAAGTAAACTGAGGATAGAGGCGGAATAGGAAGAGAAGAATATAAACTATGAAATGAGGTAGCAGATATGGAAAGAGACCCATTTAAGGAATTTTTCAGCTACGAATGATATATTTGCAGAACATGCGTGGTATTTTAGAAATGCACTTGTACGTGCGAATTATACCAACCTGCAAAAAAATATCCACGAAACAACAGAATATCTTGAAGTATTTCTTAGAAATTTACTTTTGAATGAGAAAAATGAACTCCACAATAGAAGTTTACATATAAGTGGACTTTGGAATGAAGAAAAAGTGGACATTGAACCTAAAGAAGTGAATATTGACACTGGAAAAGTGGATATTCAAGAAGAAAAAGTGGACATTGAGAGGATGTTTTCTGAAAAAACAAAGGATTTTTCTGTTAAGACAATGATTCACATTCACAGATTATTTAAAGAATATGGATACGAGGAAGTATTTGGCAGAAGTACAATTATGGAACTTTTGGAACTGAAAGCTTCGGGAGCATCCAAGTTGATTTCCAATCTGGTGCAGGCAGATATTATTCAGCCGGTATCCGGTTATGGAAAAGGAAGATACAAGTTTAAAAAGCAGTAATAAGAGCGAAAATGAAAAGAAAGGAACTACCACATGATATCTCACGAATGTTTAGAAGAATTTATTTGTCAGTTTCCGGTATACCAGTATGCTTTTTTTAAGCCGGAGGAAATCGAATTTTCCTTCCGGGTGCGCTGGATTTGCCAGCAGGAATGTGAGCGCTATGATTGTACCTGGGCCTGCCCTCCGGCAGTGGGGAGCGTGGAAGAGTGCAGGAAACGCTGCCTGGAATATAAGGAATGTTTTCTGTTTTCCACCATTGCAGAAGTGTCGGATGTGATAAATTTTGAAGAGACCCTTGCTACCAGAAAAGAGCATGAGGAGATTACGGCTGCCATAGAAACTTTTATCCGCAGTCAGGGAACAAAGTGCATGGCGCTTTCTACAGAATCCTGTGATTTGTGTGAAGAGTGTGCTTATCCGGATGCGCCCTGCAGGTTTCCTGAGAAAATGCACCCCTGTGTGGAAAGCCATGGCATCATTGTCAGTGAACTGGCAGAAAAATATAATATGGAATTTACCTTAAGCCCCAATCAGATTTTGTGGTTTGGAATCATTTTTTTGAAATAATGCGCATAGGTTATGACAAGAAGCAGAATCCGGAGGCCGCCTGTGAATGGAAAACTTCGTAATTTTACAGGGAAAATCGGTGATTCTTTGCAGATTCCAAAAGACTTATCTTACGGGGAATCTGTGCTGACCCTTACTGGTTCCAGGGAGTTGTATATTGAAAATTATAAATGCATCCGGAAATATGAAGATACCTGTATTCTTTTGTTATCACCGCAAAATCGGATTCAGATTGAGGGGACCGGGCTGATGATTGATTATTATACGGATGTGGAGATGAAGATCACAGGAACCATCTGCAAAATTTCATTTTTTTAAAGGAGGCTGTGTAGGTGCAGGACTGGAAGTATTATAGCAAGGGGTATGTGCGTATCCGTGTGTGCGCCCCAAGCCCGGAGCGTTTCTTGAACTTGTGCAGCTATCACAAGATTCAGGTGTGGAATCTCGTATACCGGGAGCAGGCTTATGAGATGAATGTGACCATTGCCGGTTTTTACCGACTGAAGGGCATATGCAGAAAAACACACAGCAGAATTAAAATCCTGGGGAAATATGGACTGCCTTTCTTTTTTTACCGAAACCAAAAAAGAAAGGCATTTTTTGTCGGCTTTTTCCTTGGTTTCCTTCTCCTTTGTCTGCTTTCCAGACATATTTGGAATATTCATGTGGAGGGAAATGTTCATAACAGTACCCAGAGTATTTTGAAATACCTGGAAGAACTGGAAGTACGCCACGGATGCCTGAAAAATGAGGTAGACTGCGCTTTTCTGGCAGAAAAACTAAGGGAAGAATTTCCGGATTTTACCTGGGTGTCTGCAAAAATTTCCGGAAGCCGCCTGATTCTTGAGGTTCAGGAAAATGAAACATATCAACATGAGAAAGAGGAAGAGCCGGGTGCTTCGGATTTCATTAGTGATAAAAGCGGCATCATTGTGTCCATGATTACCAGAAGCGGAACCCCTGTGAAAAAAACAGGAGACCTTTGCAAAAAAGGGGAAGTTTTAGTAAGGGGACAGTTAGATTTGTATAATGACAACAAGGAAATCAGTGGTTATGCGTACACACATGCAGATGCAGATGTATATGTGCAGCATGATTTGGAATATTATCATGCATTTCCCATGACCTATGAAAAGCCGGTTTATACAGGAGAAAAGAAAAAAGGCTATGTTTTCCAGGCGGGAAGCTATTATCTGACCTTGAAACCAAAGGGGAAGTGGCAGGAGTTTGATACAGTTACCAGGCTTACACAGCTTCGGCTTACTGAAAATTTTAAACTGCCTGTTTTCTGGGGGACCAGTGTGGATTATGCCTATGAGAAACAAACTTTTACCTATACAGAGGAAGAGGCAAAGGCCAGGGCTCTTGACAAGCAAAAAGCACTTCTTAAAACTTTAGAGGAAAAGGGGGTTCAAATCCTGGGGAATCGTGTTAAAATAGGAATACAGAAGGGTGTTTGCACTGCAAAGGGAACGCTGGCTGTCGTGGAAAAGGCAGGGCAGCAGGTTCCGGTGCAGATACCCCAAGAGCCAGCAGAAAGGAACGCAGACGTAGATGAGTAATATTTGTGAAGAAAAAATGGAATTGCCTGCAGAACATGAGAGAAATGTGTTCGGCCAGTTTGACGAACATGCAAAAAAGATAGAGAAAACTCTTGGAGTAACCTTAATCTCCAGGGATGGACAGTTAAAGATTTTAGGACCAAAACCAGCCTGTGACCAGGCGGTGAGGATTTTAAAGGAGTTTCTGGAACTGTCTAAAAGAGGAAATACCATCACTCAGCAGAATGTGAATTACGCCCTGTCCCTTACCATGGAGGAGAAGACCTCTGTGATGACAGAAATTGACCGGGATTGTATCTGCCATACCTTAAACGGAAGACCCATTAAACCCAAAACCCTGGGTCAGAAAGAATATGTGGATGCAATCCGGAAGAAAATGATTGTATTTGGCATCGGACCAGCTGGAACGGGAAAGACTTATCTGGCTATGGCCATGGCAATTACGGCCTTTAAAAATGATGAGGTGGGGCGTATTATCCTCACCCGTCCGGCTATTGAGGCGGGAGAGAAACTGGGTTTTCTTCCCGGAGATTTGCAGAGCAAGGTAGACCCGTATTTAAGACCTCTTTATGATGCGCTGTATGAAATCATGGGGGCAGACAGTTTTGCCAAAAATATGGAGAAAGGTCTTATTGAGGTAGCGCCGCTGGCCTATATGAGGGGGCGGACCCTGGACAATGCCTTTATTATTCTGGATGAGGCCCAGAATACTACACCGGCTCAGATGAAGATGTTTCTTACCAGAATCGGGTTTGGTTCTAAAGTGATTATTACAGGAGACCTGTCTCAAAAGGATTTGCCTTCGGGAACCCGTTCCGGTCTGGATGTGGCTCTCCATGTTTTGAAGAAGGTGGAGGACATTGCCTTTTGTCAGCTTACCAATAAAGACGTGGTGCGGCATCCACTGGTGCAGAAAATTGTACAGGCTTATGATGAGTATGAGAAGAAAGAAAAACCAGACAAACCAGAGAAAAAGGAGCGTTTAGGCCGGAAAGAAAGCAAACCGCAAAATCGGAAAGACAGAAGAAGGTGAGGAAAATACCATGACATTAAATATTGAAATGGAATATGAAAAAGCCCTGGATTTTGATTATGAAGCTTTGGCAAACCAGGTGGCAGAGGAAGCTCTTGATTTTGAAGCATGTCCTTATGAGACGGAAATCAATTTGGTGCTTACAGGGGAAGACGAAATTCAGGCTGCAAACAGGGAGTTTCGGGATATGGACCGGGTGACAGACGTGCTGTCTTTTCCTATGGTAGAATATGATACGCCGGGAGATTTTTCTCATGCAGAAGAAGATGATTCCTGTTTTAACCCGGACACCGGGGAGCTGATGCTTGGGGATATTATGATTTGCATTCCGCGAATGCAGGAACAGGCAGTGAACTATGGACATAGGGAAGTACGGGAATTTGGATTTCTAATTGCTCACAGTATGCTTCATCTCATGGGATATGACCATATGACTCCAGAAGAAGCAAAAGTAATGGAAGAGAAACAGGAAAAAATTCTGGAAAATCTGGGAATTACCAGATAAACGCTGCATAAAGGAAAAAAATACGCCGATACTATAAGTAATTCAGAGAAAGGAGAAACTCCATGAAACGAGTTATTTATAGTGTCGGTCTTTTTCTTGTGGTTCTGTTTCTCTGTTCCGGATTTTTTTTAAGTTATCAGGTGACGGAGATGAAAGAGCGTATACACATCCTGGAAACGGATACCGCCAAGGCAAAGCAGGAGGTGTCTGCCCTGTCTAATATGAGAGAGCAGGATTTTATTTTTGAACGTTATGAGGAAGGAAAATGGAAAAGGGAGTCTTACCGGGTTTCTGCCTATGGAACAAATCATGTGATTTTCAGGCAGGAAAAAGAAAATCAGGAATCAGAGAAGGGATTTATTTTGCAGGTAGAGGACGGCTATGTGGTAGTGTACCAGGAAGGAAAGGAACAGGTATATGAATATACGGATATTCCTCTGGAAGCCCTTCCTTTGCAGATGCAGTCTGAAGTTCTGCTTGGAAAACCAGTGGAGAACCTGGATTCCCTTTATAGTTTTTTAGAGAATTATTCCAGCTAGCGGGATTTTTGCGGTCTGTCTCTGGACGAACCGAAAAAAATAGTGTAATATAAAAAGATATAAAATGAAACCAAAGAGGTACACATAGATGAAAATAAGGGAAAGACTGAAAGATAAAAAAAGAGTAGTAATTAAAATCGGCTCTTCTTCTCTGACCCATGCAGAGACTGGAAAACTGGATCTGACAAAGCTGGAAATTCTGGTGCGGGAGTTGTCTGACCTGCATAATCAGGGAAAAGATGTGGTTCTGGTTTCCTCTGGCGCCATTGCAGTGGGACGGGCTGCCACGGGAATTACCCATAAGCCTTCCAAACTTTCTGAAAAACAGGCCTGCGCAGCCATTGGACAGGCAAGACTCATGATGATTTATCAGAAATTATTTGCAGAATACGGACAGACTGCAGCCCAGGTTTTGATGACAAAATATACCATGATGAATGATATGAGCAGGGAAAATGCGAAAAATACCTTTGAAAGTCTGCTGGAAATGGGAGCCATTCCAGTGGTAAATGAAAACGATACGGTTTCCACGGATGAAATCGAGTTTGGAGACAATGATACTCTGTCTGCTCTGGTAGCAGCCTTAACGGATGCAGACCTGTTGGTGCTGCTTTCAGACATAGACGGGCTTTTCACTGATGACCCTCATATGAATCCGGATGCCCGGTTTATTGATCTGGTGGAACATCTGGATACACACTTGATGGAGATGGGAAAAGATACTACAGGAAGCAAGGTGGGCACAGGAGGCATGGCAACCAAGCTCTCTGCTGCTAAGATTGCAGGAAGCGCAGGGGCAGATATGGTGATTGCAAACGGTGCGGATTTCCATGTGATACATAAAATTATCCAGGGAAGAAATCATGGAACGTTATTTTTAGCAGGAACAAGAGACGAGTCTGCTTTACAGAAGATGTTTGAGAATTTATAAAGATAGAAAAAGGAGTAGGGAATACCATGGATGCAAAGAAAATTCAGCGGATTAATGAACTGGCCAGAAAATCCAAGCAGGAGGGACTTACCCCATCTGAAAAAGAGGAACAGAGAATGTTAAGGGTGGAATACATTGCTTCTGTCCGTATGAATCTGAAGGCACAGTTAGATAATATTGATATTCAGCAGGAAGATGGAACCATTGTAAATCTGGGAGAAAAATATGGCAGAAAAAAAGCACATTAGAAAACAGATTTTTGAGAAACGAAAAGAGCTGACCCAGGAACAGGCAGAGCAGGACAGCAGGGAAATTTGTAAAAAAGTGTTTGCACTTTCCCAGTTTCAGAAAGCGGCCTGTGTATATGCTTATGTGGATTATAATAAGGAAGTCTGCACCAGAGAAATCATAGAAAAAGCCTGGGAGATGGGAAAACGGGTGGCAGTTCCAAAGGTTACAGGACCGGGCACTATGAAATATTATTATCTGGAATCCTTTGAACAGTTAAAGCCAGGATATTTTCAGATTCCGGAACCGGTCTGGGGTAAGGAGGCGGAGGAAGAAGACGCCTTTTTGATTGTGCCTGGAGTGGCTTTTGATGAAAACCGCCACAGGGCCGGATATGGACAGGGTTTTTATGACCGGTATCTGGCTTCTCACAGAAAACATCCAACCGCTGCAGTGGCTTTTGAATTTCAGATTGTTAAGGAAGTGCCTGCCGAAGCTACAGATGTGTTCCCGGATTTGGTAATTACAGAAAAACGTGTGATTCAGTAGACGAATGATTCAAGAATAGAAAAGGATGTACATAAACATGCAGGATTACGATATGGAACTGACCATGCAGGCGCCGGTACAGGAACCGGAGCGCCAGTATTATTTTATAGAAGAAGCGAAAAAACTTATTGCAGAGAAAAGTAGGATGCTTGGAAGACCTCTGACTTTTTGTGTTACTACATTTGGCTGCCAGATGAATGCCAGAGATTCTGAGAAACTCACCGGAATTCTGGAACAGATTGGATATGTGGAAGCAGAAGAGGAACAGGCAGATTTTGTTATTTATAATACCTGTACAGTCCGGGAAAATGCCAATTTAAGAGTTTACGGACGTTTAGGATATCTTCACAGCCTGAAAAAGAAAAACCCCCACATGATGATTGGACTTTGCGGCTGTATGATGCAGGAGCCGCAGGTAGTGGAAAAGCTGAAAAAGAGCTATTCCTTTGTAAATCTGATTTTTGGAACTCACAACATTTATAAATTTGCAGAACTTGTGGTTTCGGCTCTTAGTTCAGATCGTATGGTCATTGATATTTGGAAAGACACAGATAAAATCGTGGAGGATTTGCCAAGTCAAAGAAAGTTCCCATTTAAATCTGGAGTTAATATTATGTTTGGATGCAATAATTTCTGCAGCTATTGTATTGTGCCTTATGTGCGAGGTAGGGAGAGAAGCAGAAATCCCAAGGATATTATTCGAGAAATTGAGCATCTGGTAGCAGATGGAGTGGTAGAGGTGATGCTCCTTGGACAGAATGTAAATTCTTACGGAAAAAATCTGGAAGAGCCCATGACCTTTGCACAGCTTTTGCAGGAAATTGAAAAAATTGAGGGATTGAAACGGATTCGTTTTATGACCTCTCATCCAAAGGATTTATCAGATGAACTTATTGAAGTAATGAAAAACAGTAAAAAAATCTGCAGACATCTCCACCTGCCTTTGCAGTCTGGAAGTACTGAGATTTTAAAGGTTATGAACCGAAAATATACCAAAGAACAGTATTTGAATCTGGTAAAGAAAATCAGAACTGCTATCCCAGATATGTCCCTTACTACGGATATTATTGTAGGATTTCCAGGAGAGACGGAAGAAGATTTTCTGGAAACCATGGATGTGGTGGAACAGGTGCGCTATGACAGTGCTTTTACGTTTATTTATTCCAAACGAACAGGAACTCCAGCAGCAGCCATGGAAAACCAGATACCAGAAGAAGTGGTAAAAGACCGGTTTGATCGTCTCCTGGCTAAGGTACAGGAAATTGGCAGGGAAATGTCTTCCAGGGATACAGGAACCATTCAAGAGGTTCTGGTAGAAGAACAGAACAGTCAGGATACACATTTGATGACAGGACGTTTATCCAATAACCTTTTGGTGCATTTTCCAGGAGATGTTTCTCTTCTGGGACAGATTTGCCAGGTACGCTTGGATGAATGCAGAGGCTTTTATTATATGGGCACAAATGTTTCCGTAAACTGTAATTTAAAAATGAACATGTCTGCCCAAAGTACCAATCTGCCGACCTTTTGAAAATTTCAGAATGGCAGTTCTGTGATTATAGGTACTTTAATAAGACCTGTCGGAATCGGGCTTTGGGGAGGCCTATTCTTTTATCTATTTAAACAGCCAGCTTAAGGCAGAGTTGATGGTATGCAGGACGTTTTGCCCTAAACCATGGCCTGGTGCCTTCTTTTGTATAGGACAGTATGCCGGTAATGCCAGAAAGATATTTTTTCTTTTAGTGGATTTGCTGTCATTATAATAGCAGCTTTAAGGGCATTTGTTTCCGGTTTCATGGAAATATGAGCTAGAAAAGCCATGCATAAAGTGATATAAAAATTCCAAGTATTGATTGCTTTAAGCTTGCGTACCCGGAAATATTCCTCAATACACCAATGCGCTTTTTCTTTATAGTACAGAGGTAGTTTTACTTTGCTTTTCCTGCAGTTACGTAGTCCGGTGGAAAATACTCACTTATTATGGTACAGGAGCCTGCGCTTTGCAGTCAGACGGATGACATAATCCCGATTTATGACAAAGGTCGCTTTTCCAAAGAGTACAGCTGCTCGTTCCATAGCTGAAAAAGTAATATCATTAATGAAAGTGAAATTTTTTTCAGTTGAAGAATGGACCTCGGAAAAAAGACTGACCGGATGATTGCTGTTAGCAAGACTGGTAGCTTTTGTTATATGATACTCTTTTTTATAAACATTCTTTGTAGCTGTACTTTCAGAACCATCACGTACCCAGCCGAGGGATTCAAATTTATACTCCTCCGGTTTTACAACGTCACTGTCATCGATATGAATGATAGGATGAGCCGGGCACCATTTTTCTTCAAGTAGGTTAACTAGGAGTTTAAAGCGTTTTTTGGGGGGGCGGGGTGTGCTTTTCGACAAATGTCTAGAAAGATGGTCAACACTGTTAAGCTTTTTGGACAACTCATGTAATGGGGCAACAATGTCTGTAAGCAGGCAACTGTTGAAGCAAGCATACCATAATTTGTGCCAACTATAAATTTTCTATCTGGTTTGGGAAACTTTTTGGAAATTTTATTTGGTATGTTTCTGATGTAAAATTGACCATAAGGAATCCTCCTCTTTTTTGTTTAGTACGATTTTTTTGTGGTGATTAAATTATACATCAAAAAGGAAGAAGATTCCTTATATTTTGGGCAACTTTTGAAAGTTGTTTATAACAGTATAAGAATATTAATTTCGTTGTGGATAAAACTGCGGAAACTCAAGTTATCAAGGTTATTGGCAGAAAAGGACGAAATGTTATTGCAGATGAGGTGAACTATGGTTACGCTAAAAGAAATTGCACAAATGTGTGGAGTGACAACGAGTACAGTCTCTAATGTACTTAATAATAAACCAAAAGTGGGGGAAGCGACACGTAAGAAAGTGTTGGAAGCTGTTGAAAAAACGGGATATCAACCCAATTATTTTGCGCAGGTAATTCGAAAAACGAAAACGAATGTCATTGGAATTGTGACAGAGGATTTGAATGAATTCAGTACGATACCTTTGGTGGAAGCGATTATGGCATACTGTGAGGATAATGGTTACAGAACGATTTTGGAAAATATGCGCTTTTATGATAAGTGGGGTGATACGTGGTACACAGACAGAGAAAAGCAGGAATCAGTGTTGAAGCCGGCATTGGCCAGTTTATTGTCTATTAAGGTGGATGGCGTGATTTATGTTGCGGGACACTGTAGATATATCGGTTGTTTCCCGGAAAATTTTCCGGTTCCAGGTATTGTAACTTATGGATTTTCTGAACTACCTCAATTTCCGTCTATTGTTTTGGATGATGAAAAGGGTGGATATGAAATGACAAAATACTTGATTTCTGTCGGCCAAAGGGAAATAGCCTTGATTGCGGGGCGGGAGAACAATATTCACACGCAGAAGAGACTGGTAGGCTATCAAAAAGCGCTTTTTGAGACTGGAATTTTATACAATCCTAACATGGTGAGGTTTGGTGACTGGAAAAGGGAATCTGGTTTTCATGAAACGGCAAAGCTGGTTGAGGCAGGTGCAACCTGTATTTTTTGTATGAATGATAAAATGGCAGGAGGTGCCTATGATTGGGCGTATGATAATGGGTTGAAAGTAGGGGAAGATATTTCGATTGTCGGATATGATAATATTGAAATTGCAAAATATATTCGCCCAAAGCTGACAACAATGGATATGCATTTAAAAGAAGTTGGCAAGCGTGCAGTAGAAAGGTTGATAAAGGAGTTAAATGGAGAATCGAGTGAGCTTTCCAGTGTAGAGCGGATTCAACCAGAGCTGGTAATTAGAAAATCTGTAAAATGTTGAATTGTTGTTGACCATAAAGCCTCAGATTTCGGTGTCTATGGTTGAGGAGGGTTCTGCCTTAGCATCCGCTGTTGTATGGAATCATTTATCAGAAGTATGCCAATAGACTTCCCCTTTACTGACAGGAGAATGCCAGTGCAGTGATACAATGGTTGAGATGACAAAGACACATGGGTTGAATGTTTATGGATATCTTAAATTTCTGCTAGAGCACTGGCCAGATAAAGACATGACCGATGAACAGCTTGTAGAGCTGCGCCTTGGAGCGAAAAACTTCGAACTATCAAAAATCATATGTGAATTATAGTGACTTACTCCAACTCACAAAGGGTTGGAGTAATTTTTGTATCTGACTACATTAATATTTGGCGTTTATGAAACAGAAAGTCCATCGAAACAGGAAGTATCTTTTGACGCTACTGAAAAAAGACTGGGACAGATGTTATTTCCGGCTGAACATCTCAGAATTGCATTGATGGTATTCCCATTCATGGAAAGAAGATACTGTATGGTATCAGAAAACGATATTTTTCGGTTGTTGATTAATCGACAGCCTTGTGACTTAAAATAATCACGAGGAAAGAGGCAAAGAGAAATTATGTTCTGATTTTTAAAAGATGCCTTTGTTTTTATAAAAACGTTTTTTATATATAGTTTAAGTGCAAAATAAACAAGAAATAGATATGAGTATAGTGAAAAATAGATAAAATGCAATATAAAAGCATTTTATAATTGACATATATATAAAAGTGTATTAAATTGAACACATAAAAGAAAAAACGTTTTACTAAAAGGAGGAGAATGCGAAGGTGCACGGGAAAAAACAGGTTTTTAATCCTTATCTCCCATCTTGGGAATATATTCCAGATGGGGAACCTTATGTATTTGAAGGAAGAGTTTATGTATATGGATCTCACGATCGTTTTCGAGGCCCCGCTTATTGCGTGAATGATTATGTATGCTGGTCAGCACCCGTGGATGATCTTGGAAATTGGCAGTATGAGGGGGTTATCTACAAAAAGACGCAGGATCCGTTGAACACCGATGGACATATGTGTCTGTATGCACCGGATGTGACAGTAGGAGTGGATGGCAAATATTATTTGTATTATGTACTGGACAAGGTTCCGGTTGTGTCGGTGGCAGTGTGTGATACTCCTGCAGGTTCTTATGAATTTTATGGTTATGTACATTATCAAGATGGAACTCTTCTGGGAAAAAGAGAAGGAGATGAACCACAGTTCGACCCTGGTGTTTTGACAGAGGGAGATAAAGTTTATCTGTATACCGGTTTTTGTGCGATTGGTGATAGGTCAAGAAGCGGCATGATAGGAACTGTTTTGAAAGAGGATATGCTCACAATTGAGGAAGATCCAATTATTATGATGCCTAGCGAACCTTATAGCAAGGGAAGCGGATATGAGGGACATGAATTTTTCGAGGCACCGTCCATTAGAAAGCGAGATGATACTTACTACTTGATTTATTCTTCTATCGTTATGCATGAATTGTGCTATGCGACAAGTAAGAATCCAAGAAATGGATTTTCATATGGCGGTGTGATTATTAGCAATAACGATATGCACATTGATTCCTATAAACCGGCTGATAAGCCTATGTACTATGGAGGGAACAACCATGGAAGTATCGTGGAAATCGAAGGAGAATGGTTTATTTTCTATCATCGTCATACAGAAGGAATTAATTTCTGCAGACAAGGGTGTATGGAGCAGATTTATTTTACCGAGGATGGCATGATTCCGCAGGTAGAGATGACTTCCTGTGGCGGAAATCATGGACCGTTGGTCGGGATGGGTGAATATCCAACTTACCTGGCTTGCAATCTGTTTTGCAATATAGAGGCCATGTATACAGGAGAAGCGGGATTCTGGATGGATAATCGTTTCCCGAAGATTACTCAGGATGGTGGAGATGGTGATGAGGAACCCGGTTATATCGGCAATATGCGGGATGGTGCCTGTGCAGGATTCAAATACTTTGACTGTAAAGGAATTGAGAAGATTTCTATTCGGACGCGTGGATATTGTAAAGGTGAGTTCCATGTGAAGACCTCTTGGAATGGTCCTTCGTTGGGAAGTATCCCCGTAGAGTTTTCTAATATCTGGAGGAAATATACGGCAAATATTGTGATTCCAGATGGCGTACATGCACTGTACTTTGAGTATAAGGGGAATGGCGGAGCAAGTTTTGCATCTTTTGAACTTGAGTAGTAGAGAAATAAAACAAAGTTTTCTGCCTATGATTATGACAACTACCTGTATTATATGGAATCGATTACAAAGGTTTGGAATATTTATTTGCAGATGTAAGCCGAAATTTTTATGATGGTCAGGAAATACTCTCAGCAGCTGTGAGATTTTTTAAAACAGATTTGTATAGAACTAAATATTGGGAATTGCAGGTATTTCCTGGTATATAATGGATATTGATAAGATTTCAATATTTCTGTGTGATGACAGTCACGGTGAACTGAACAGGAAAATTTAAATGTAAATGCCGGATTTGGTTAAGTCGGCAGGAAATGGAGAAGTGTAATGAGCAAGCTTACGATTTGTACAAAAAATAAAAAAATGAAGGTGGCAGACAATTTGTATGGCATCTTTCTGGAAGATATTAACCGTGCAGTGGATGGTGGACTCTATCCGGAATTGCTGCGTAATAGAAGTTTTGAGGATTCTTTGCTTCCCGTAGATTGTACACTGGTGGATGACGGTTATGCTTTTGAAAGCTGTACAGGTTGGAGAGATGAGTTTAACGGCGGCGAGGGTCTGACCAAATGGGTGCGGGAAAGCAACATTGTAAAAACATCAATTCCTGCATGGTATAGCCACAAGGCGGAAATGAAACTGGACGATTCAGACACATTGAATGTACAGCGTAAGGTTTCTCTTGCAGTTGGATTTGATGCGGGTGGTAGAATTGAAAATATCGGTTTTTGCGGTGTTCCTCAGAAAGTAGGTGAAACCTACAATTTCTATATGTTTGCCAAGAGCGAAAAACCGATGAAGTTACAATTGATAGTTGGAAATGAAAATGACATCTGTGCGGAACTGGAAATTCATAGTGTAGAATATCAGTGTTACCGTGCTTCCTATACGGCGAAGAAAAACTGCAAAGATGGAAAATTTTATCTGCTGAGTCCGGAGGGAGGAGAACTACATATCGGCTTTATTTCCCTGATGCCTGCGGAAACCTTCCGCGGACATGGACTGCGTAGGGATATAGCAGAAATGCTGGAAAACATCCATCCATCCTTCTTACGTTTTCCTGGCGGTTGTATTGTAGAAGGATTCACACCTTCTACGGCAATGCGTTTTAAAGATACAGTGGGTCCTGTATGGGAAAGACCTGGACATTTACTAATGTGGCATTATAGAAGTTTTGATGGTATGGGATTCCATGAGTATTTACAATTCTGTGAGGATATTGGAATGGAGCCTTTATATGTCTGTAACTGTGGTATAACCTGTCAGGCAAGAAAAGAAATGTTCATGACAGGGCAGGCGTTGGATGAAATGTTGCAGGATGTTTTGGATGCCATTGAGTATGCGATTGGAACACCAGATACGAAATGGGGGGCACTGAGAGCAAAGATGGGACATCCGGCGCCGTTTAAAATGAATTACATTGAAATTGGAAATGAGAACTGGGGACTAGAATACGAAGAGAGATATCAGATTTTTCATAAAACAATCAGTCAGAAATATCCGCATATCAAATTTGTAGCCAATTCCCATCTGGAAAAAAAAGGGATTTCAGCAGATATTGTCG
Source organism: Bacillota bacterium (assembly GCA_902363515.1). GTDB lineage: Bacteria > Bacillota > Clostridia > Lachnospirales > Lachnospiraceae > Blautia. The sequence goes on from CABJAN010000004.1 coordinate 113,209, forward strand.
ATGAGCATTATTATGAAACTGCGGAGTGGTTTGCAGAAAACACAGATTTATTTCATGACCGGAGCAGAAAAGGTCCAGAAATCTTTTTGGGTGAAGTTTCGGTAGTGAGAGGTTATGTGGGACAGCTATACGGAGCGCTAGGAGAAGCGGCTTTTTTTACTGGTGTGGAGCGTAATCAGGATGTAGTGACCATGGCTTCCTATGCACCGCTTCTTGAAAATGTACACTATCAGGCGTGGTCTCCAAATCTGATTCGTTTTGATAATTTTGCGAGTTTTGGTATTCCAAGCTATTATATTTGGAAAATGTTTGGTAGTAATCGTGGCGATTTTGTTGTGGATGCACAGATGGAAACAAGACGGATAGCAAGGTCGGTAAAAGGAATGGCTTCCTTGCTTGGAAAACCGGGGTTAAAATTTAAAAATCCTCTCTGGAATGGTAGCATGGCAACTGTGACACAGGAAGTGATGGGACACGTGATTCTAACAGAGCAGAATATGGAGATTACGGAGCCGGATGAGGAACAACTGGAAGCGAGCAGACGGCATAATGGAGCGAAATTGGGTGAAGTGCTTGTTGTTTTCGGAGAAGAAAAGGCAGAAGCCGGGTGTTTCCAGATTGATATCCTTCCAGAAAAAGGACGGGAGATCGTGATTGGAATTTTTACCTCCAGAATTCCGCCAATGGCGTATGTCAATGATGAAACTCACCCGCCCAAAGCATGGAATGTGGAAAATGTGCAACCTTTTCTGTGGAAAATCAAGAGTGGCAGCAGTTGTCTGATTGATCAGCTTGCACCGGGAAAACCAGTATTGGCAAAGGCAATTTGTAGCATAAAAGCAGATAGAATGTACCATCATTTCAGTTATAAGACAGATTTGAAAAAACTCTGGCTATATATTGATGGTGAACTAATTCACGAAGTGATGCTTCCTTCTTTTGCAGCATTGAATACCGTTGTAACGGATACGGAAGAGGAAGTAATTGTGAAACTTGTGAACATGGGAGAGGAAGAAGAGAATATAGCAATCAATCTGGACTGTGAGGTGGAAAGTGAATATTGTGCATATGTCCTGACTGGCGAAAAACTGGCAGAAAACAGTTTTGAAAAACCTGAGCATGTGCGGGACTGGAAATATCAGTTTTGCGGTGCGGGACGTTCCTTTACGCATACAGTTCCACGGTTATCTGTAACAGTATTAGTTTTAAAAAAACGATAAAGTGATAGATGAGAAAAGGAGAATCGCATGAGGTTTATGGCGGTTTCTCATATGGGGGAAAACTATGTTAAATACAGCATCTCTTCCGGACGGAAGAGAATTCGAATTTTGGGAACAGGAAGAAAAGTACAGTTGTGAACTCCATGTGGATTGTAAAAATCCGGTTGCAAATGATAGCAATGATGGTAGTGCTGAAAGACCGTTTCGAACAATTCAGGCGGCCGCTGAAGTAGCGGAAGCAGGAACCCGGGTTCTGATTCATGGGGGAGTATATCGGGAATGGGTTCATCCGGTTCATGGCGGTACAGATGCAGTCCATATGATTAGTTATGAAGCGTTTGGGGATGGAGAAGTGTGCATTAAGGCATCGGAAGCAGTTACAGGCTTTACACAAAGTATCGGTTGGCGTTTGAACCAGGGATTTCAGATGGCATCGAAAACAGAAAATCCCGTAATCTGGCAGTATCGCCTACAGCCAGAACTTTTTATGGGCTACAACCCTTTTTGTGCGGTCAATATCCTGCATGACAGGTTATTCATTGAATATGATAAAACCGATATGACTACTTATCTGAATCGCAGAGGAATGGTATTCTGTGATGGAAAACCGTTAAAACAGGTTACACTGTACTATATGCTTGCGGAAGAAGAAGGTACTTACTGGGTGGAAGCAAACGGACAAACCATTCATTTCCGTCTGTGGAATGATGAGAATCCTACAAACCATAACATAGAAGTGACTAGCAGAGAACAGTGTTTTGCACCAGATATCCCCTTTTTATCCTATATCAAGGTAAAGGGAATTACCTGTGCCCATGCTGCAACCGGTGCACCAGTTCCTCAGAGAGGAGCGATGTCCTGTTTCAGAGGACATCACTGGATTATTGAGGATTGCATCATCGATTGGTCTAATGCAGTGGGCATCGATGTGGGAAATGAGTGCTGGCATCATGAACGGATGGAAGAGCAGATCATTGGTAACAGCATTATCCGTGGATGTACCATAAAAGATGCTGGCGTGTGCGGAATAGCAGGTCTTTTTGCGGAGAATATGCTGATTGAAGATAACTTGATTGAAGGTACTGGTTGGCAGAAAATGGAACTATCTTGGGAAGCGGGTGGCATAAAACTGCACAACAGTGTAAATGGGCTCATTCGCCGGAATGTATTTAAAAACACACTGCGGGCAGATCATTTGTGGCTAGATTGCGGTAATGAAAATAACCGTATTACGCAGAACCTGTTCCTCAATGGCATACAGCAGCGCGAAGCAGTTTTTGTCGAGTGCACCAAAGATGGTATCAATTTGATTGACCATAATATTATCTGGAATGTGGAAGGTAGATTTGATGAGGCACAGGTTGTGGCAGAACCGGGTTCATCTGGTTGGTATAAAGTGATCGAGACATCGATTGTGAATGGATATGGCATTTATGCAGAAGGAACAGACCATCTGCGTATTGTAGGTAATCTGATTGGAAAATGCCGCAGTGCAGGATACTTTGCAAAACCAGTTTCCTTTCGTATGGGCGATATGGAGCGTGGAGGCACTTCCCGAGATGCACATATTGTAGGGAACCTTTTTTATGACTGTGGTGAAGCAGCGATAAAACTGCCGACGAAAGATAACGATATCGAGGGCAATCTGTATGTGAAACTGACAGGTGGTTACTTAAGGGTGATGTATCCGGTACCGGAAAACTGCCTGCACCTGCCGGCATGGAAAGAATTTTTCGATTTTGATCAGCATGGACAGGAAGCTTGGTTTGACATAGAAATAGACGAGGAAAAATATACGTTACAGTTCGTGCCAGCAAAAGATGAAATTCCAGGTATACCAAAAGAGATTGCAAGAAGGCAATTTGTGCGCAGCATAGAACAGGTAGAGAGGGTATCAAAAGAAATACTAACAGAGCACATTGCACTGGAAAATGAAGTTGGATTGGATATCGATTATTTCGATACAATGACGGTGAGTGAGAATTATGTGCCAGGAGTGTTTGGGAAACTTCTGGAAGGAAAAAAATATCAATTGAGTTCGAAAAAGAGGTAAGGTTATGATTAGGATAGCAAAGACGGAAAATGGATTGGTGAGGGGGCTAGAAGGCGCAGATCCAAGAATTACGGCATTTAAGGGAATTCCATTTGCGGCACCTCCGGTTGGGGAAAACCGCTGGCGTGCGCCGCAGCCTGCAGAAAATTGGGAAGGGATACGGGATGCATATCGTTTTGCACCGATTTCTATGCAGGATACGCCTGGGAGTGGAACAGATATTTATTGCAGAGAGTGGCATGTGGATCCTGAAATTGCTATGGAAGAGGATTGTTTATACTTAAATGTCTGGACAAGCGCAAAGAGTACAGAAGAAAAGCAACCAGTACTGCTCTGGTTTTTTGGCGGGGCGTTACAGTGGGGATATCCTGCGGAAATGGAATTTGAAGGGGAACGATTGGCAAGAAGAGGAGTCGTGGTTGTGACGGTTAATTATCGGATTAATTCATTTGGTTTCCTAGCACATCCGGAACTCACGCTACAGCAACCGGATGCCCCCACCAATTTCGGTAATCTGGATCAGCAGGCAGGATTAAAGTGGATTATCCGTAATATTAAAGAATTTGGTGGTAATCCAAAGAATATCACGATTGCAGGACAGTCAGCAGGAGGCGGCAGTGTGTTGTCTCAGATGACTTGTCCGGATAACTTTGGATTGTTTCAGAAGGCGGTCATCATGAGTGCAATGATTCGGGATCCTTACACAGGTTTTAGTATTGGTACACCGCAGTCGCTTGCAAAAGCAGAGGAAAACGGACAGCATTTTTTTGAATTTCTCGGTGTGAATACACTTGAAGAGGCACGTAAACTGGATGCATACTATATTAGGGACAAGTATGCGAAATTCAGGGAAGAACACCCCTGGATGATGACTGTGGAGGATCATCGATTTTGTTTCGGGAATCCGATGGTCTTATATGCACAGGGAAAACATGCCTGTGTTCCGGTGATGGCAGGAAATACTGAAGATGAATTTCCTAGCTACCTTCGAGCTTTTTCGGAAGATGAAATGAGAGAAAAAGCGGCAGCCATTTTTGGAGAGAAGACAGAAGAATTTCTGAAGTTGCCAGGTGTGCTGCAGAAGGACGAAAACGGCTACGCGAGAGTAAACAGTCTGGAGTGTACGGCAAAAGCATTGTTTTTGCAGGAGCAGAAAAGGCATGATGCACAGGACTGTTATTATTATCGATTTGAAGCGGATATTCCGGGATGGGATAATCCAGGAACTTTCCATTCTGTGGATCTGTGGTTCTTTTTTGAAACGCTAGCAAAGTGTTGGAGACCTTTTGTGGGTAGACACTATGACCTGGCACGGCAGATGTGCAACTACTGGTGTAATTTCATTAAGACCGGAAATCCTAATGGACAGGATAACGATGGAACGCCATTGCCACAATGGGACAGCTATACTGAGGAAAACCGGTGTGAGATGATGTTTACTGGAAGCGGCGCTAAAACGGGATTGGAGTCGAAAAATTCTTTGCGTGAATTTTTCATTCATCATCTGTCAGAGGACTTCAAAAAACAGGCAGATATATTAAAAAAAGCAGAATGAAAAGAGCATATGGAATGCAAAATTTCGTTAGGAAAGGGGAAAAATGGAATATCAGGAAAATAGGAGTTTCATTTTATTATATACTAGAGAAGTGCTTCCGACGGAATATCCGGACGGACTGGCACGTAGTATTCATATGGCATACAGCAGAGACGGAATCCATTTTGAAGCGCTACATCAGAATTATGGTATTCTTTTCGCGGAAGCGACAATCTGTGCAGATGACACAATTAGTCCCAAGTGCGTGAAAAATCCATGGGTATATGAGCTTCCAGAGGGCGGATACGGAATCATCGCAGAACGTGTCAACGAGGATGGAAGCGTTGATGGGGAAAGTGACAGCAAAGTATTGTTCTGGAAGACAGAAGATTTTATAGAGTTTCAGTCATTTGGTCTGGTGCCGTGTAGTGCAGACTTACTGGATTTTAGGCAAGATGTTTCGCAATTGCAGGGAGCTGTTTTGCCGAAAGGTGCGGTTGAAGGAAATGTCATTGAGGTTAGAAGGAGCTTGTGTGACCGGATAGTGTTACACTGGAGCAGGATTCACAACACGGAAGTTTGTGTACCGGAGAGTATTTGGGCGGCATCAGAAGAGGAACTTACAAAAGTTTGGGCGACCGCAATTTATTCTGATGGTTCCACTTCTTTAAAACAGGTGAAATGGGAGACAGAGGGAATTGATTTTCAGACAGAAGGAATCCATGAAATTAGTGGAACGGTGCAAAATATTCAATATGAATTTCCATTAGCGAAAGGTTACGGCGATCCGGTAATTTTTCCTTGGGAAGGGAAATATTATTTTATAGCGACGAATGACAATCTGGACGATATTGGCTTATATGTGAGAGTGTCAGAAGATGTGGACGGACTTTTTGCAGAAGGTGTGATGGAACATTTGATTTTGGGGAGAGATGAGGAAGGGAAATTCTGGCAGACCTTCTGGGCGCCGGAATTTCATGTCATTGGCGGTGAACTGTATATTCTGTTTGCGGTTAGCGATACGAACTGGGGACCACAGTGCCATTTAATGAAATTGAAAAAAAACGGTGATATTCTGAATCCGGCAGACTGGAGTTGTCCAATCAGAATCAGGAAAGCAGATGGAAGCTGGCTAACAGAAGTTGGAATCACATTGGATATGACCTACCTGAAAGCTGGTATGCGCTCCTACATGATCTGGTCCTATCGCAGACATACCATGAGTATCGGAGATACTGGTTCTATGCTCTATATTGCAACAGTGAATGAAGAAGATCCCAGTCGACTTACCAGTGAGCCGGTGTTGCTTTCTCGCCCACTTTTTGGATGGGAAAATGTCAACGGTACAATTAACAATGAAGGACCCTACACATTTGTAAAAGAGGATACTATATATCTGACCTATTCTGGCGGCGCTGCCAATTCCTATACATATGTGTTAGGCTTGTTTACGGCAAAGATGGAGGATGATTTACTTGATCCGATGAATTGGAAAAAAAGCAATGTGCCGGTACTTTCCTTTTATTCTGTAGAAGGGGAATACGGACCTGGACACAATTCCTTTTTTACAGATGCACAAGGGAATCTGATGATCGCGTATCATGCAGAAACAGACTTAGAGTCCACACTGCGGTGCGATGGTATCCGCCGGGTACATTTTGACATTCACGGACAGCCCGTATTTGATATGTCGGTCAGACGGGATTTGTGTCCGGATTTGAAAAAAGTAAAAACCAGACTTATAACAGGAAGAAAGAAGGATAAATAGATGGAATATCATGTTTCAAAACAAGGAAATGACCAGTATGTAGGAACAGATAGACAGCCGTTTCTGACAATTTCCCGAGCAGCAGCAATGGCAATGCCTGGTGATACAATAACCGTACATGCTGGTACATACAGAGAGTGGGTTAGCCCGGCAAATGGAGGTACAGAAGAAAAAAGAATTGTTTATCGATCTGCGGGAGATGGAGAGGTTATAATTTCTGGTGCAGAGCAGGTGAAAGACTGGAGAGAGGAGGGAGACAATGTCTGGAGTACAGAGGTGGACAATACAATCTTTACTATCCGAAATCCATTCAAAGAAGAGTTATATGGGGATTGGGTATTTGAGGGCGCGTTTGTTCCGCATCTGGGAGAAGTATATATGGATGGTAAATCTTTATATGAGACGGATGTTGTAGAAAAATTGTATCATCCGGAAGTGTGGCAGCAGGCAAAATATCCGCAGGATTCCATGCTTCAGTGGTATGCGGAAGTTGGAGAAACAAAAACGAAAATCTGGGCGAACTTTGGTGGAAAAGATCCACGTTGTGAGAATGTAGAAATTAATGTGCGACCTTATTGTTTCTGGCCAGAAAAGACAGGGTGTAATTATATCACGGTGAAGGGTTTTACACTATGTCAGGCATCTCCTCAGTGGGCACCTCCTACTGCTCTGCAGGAAGGTTTGATTGGCCCGCACTGGAGTAAGGGATGGATTATAGAGGATAACTTGGTGTTTGAGTCAAAATGTGCCGGTATCAGTCTAGGTAAGGAAATCAGCACAGGGAACAATGAATGGTCAAATCAGAAATATAAGGGCGGTACACAGCGTGAGCAGGAAGTTATTTTCCGGGCGCTACAGAGTAACTGGAATAAAAAACATATCGGTAGTCATATCGTGCGAAACAATGTGATTCATGACTGTGAACAGGCCGGTGTAGTAGGACACTTGGGCTGTGCGTTCAGTCAGATTTATAAAAACCGCATTTACAATATCCATCATAAACGGATTTTTCATGGTGCAGAGGTAGCAGGTATTAAACTGCATGCATCTTTAGATACGCATGTGACTGACAACCTGATTTATGGTTGTTATCGTGCAGTGTGGTTGGATTGGCAGGCACAGGGGACTCGTATCGGCCGCAATGTCTTTTTTGATAATCTGTCGGAAGACTTTTTCGTAGAAGTATGTCACGGCCCTTACGTGGTGGATCATAATTTGTTTCTTTCTAAAATGAACTTCCGAAATATGTCAGAAGGAGGTGCGTTTGTACATAACTTGTTTGCAGGTAAATTTGTACTGCGTTCTGAACTGACCAGATATACGCCTTACCATATACCACATGAAACAGCAGTGGCCGGATATACCAACATCGCTGGTGGTGATGACCGATACTACAATAACATCTTTATCAGGGATGAAGATGGGAATAATGATGCAGTACCCATGACATTCTTCGAACATCTGCCGCTGGCACCTAGAGACAGTGTTAGTGATGACGGAAAGTCTGTGATGGACGGTGTGCCAGATAATTCTATTTGTTATTTGCATCCGGTAGGACTGCGATGTTATGATGAATACGCGGATAAGCAGGACGAGGCTGCATGGGAATATTCCTCCAACCCTAAGTGGAAGATTCCTGTATCTATGAAGAATAATTTATATCTTAACAATGCAGTGCCAACTTCCCATGAGGCGGAAGCTAAAGTTTATTTGGAAAAAGGTATTGATGTACAGGTATTTGTGGAGAAAGGCAAGGTAAAAATCTGCATTGAAAATCCGCAGATTTTACAGAGTACAGATGCTACAGTAGTAACAAGCGAACAGTTGGGTAAGTCCTATCACGCAGAAATGGCATTTGAACAACCAGATGGAACAAACTATCGATTTGATGAGGATTTCTTTGGCAAAGTAAGTGCCACAGACAATGTGGTTCCGGGGCCTTTTGCTGTAGAAGGCGAAGAAAAAGTGGAATTTATATTGGGCTAGATAGAGAGTACTGATGGTGTTTATACTTTGATGATCAAAACATTGCTGGCAGTTATTGTAATTAATGAGCAGGTATCACTTGCGACAAATATCGTATTTTTTAGAGGGGGGAGTAACATAGTTGAGAAGAAAAAATGATACTGGTACATAATTCTATTTTTTACAGTCGTAATCTGAATATCTTGAAACGTGAATCACAATTGCTTTTAAAAAATTGCGATTATTCAGAGAGGATTTATTCCTTAAATGGGGCAGTCAGAAAATGGACTGCACTAAACAAGGTGAGGGGGATAATAGTTACCAAGTAGGAGGGAGTGACTGAATCCCATCGTTTAGTACACGTATTTTCAATGGTTGGTGTGTGCAGACTAATAGGCAGTGGTTAAACCATAGAAACCACTGCTTATTAGTCTTTCTTTCATTATTGCTAAACTTATATGTTGGACATTTTTGAAAATTGTACATAATCAGCAAGGCTGATTAGGAGTTCTGTGGACGGACAGAGGAAACTAAAATCGGTTTTATCTTGAATAATGTTCACAATTTTGATAAGATATTAACCGAATATGATAAGTATCCTTGTTTCTTAAAGTTATATACAGAAATAAGGAGGTTATGGTATAGAAAAAATTTAAAAGGAAAAAGCATAGGATCTAGTATCTGTCAACACAAAGATGGCCTTTATCAAGCAAAGGATTATATAAAAAGGACGTTGTGATTCCAATTTAAATAATTTAAGATTGAAGAAGAAACGTCTGGAATTCATGAAGAACAAAAAATTTTTTTCTAATAGATCTGAAGTATATCGAGAAAGAGCATTTAGAATTGCTCTTTCATGTTGCGAAAAAAATTCAGGTCAGGAACTTATTTTGCATACAGGGCTTTGTGCTGGGGAATTATGTGCATTACATATGGAAGAATATCTGTATATGTTCCTGCCTTTTGTAACAAACTGTTATCAACAAAACATAAATCCGAGAATACTGCTTGATATCGTTGGACATCGGAGTTGGAAAATGACAGACCATTATACGCATCCAGAAAAAGAATTTATGCATCATGAGTTTGAAAAATATGAGGATTTGATAGGAAAACAGCAATGAATAATTATTCAACCGGAATGAATATTATTCATACGCTTAAAACCCAGTAAATACCTTCATATGAAAAAGGGTGTAAAAAGGGTGTAGTAAGCCAAAAATAAAACGTCCAAAAATGCTTGAAACAAAGGAAAAACAATGGGTTTAACAATTAAAGATATAGATGTTGGTGCATTATCCCCGATGATGCAGCATTATGTAAAAACAAAAGAAGAATATAAGGACAGCATTTTATTTTACCGTCTGGGGGATTTTTATGAAATGTTCTTTGAGGATGCAGAAACGGTATCCAGAGAACTAGAGCTGACCCTCACAGGAAAAGACTGCGGAATGGCAGAGAGGGCGCCCATGTGCGGCGTCCCCTTTCACGCAGCGGAAACCTATATTAACCGATTAATCAGCAAGGGTTATAAAGTGGCTATCTGTGAGCAGATGGAGGACCCAAAGCAGGCAAAAGGCATTGTAAGAAGAGAAGTAATCCGGGTAGTGACACCTGGAACTACGTTGAATACCCAGGCGTTAGATGAAACCAAAAACAATTACATTATGTCTGTGGTTTATCTTTCCAATCGTTTTGGTATTGCCATTGGAGATGTGACCACCGGAGATTTTATGGTGACAGAGGTGGAAAATTCCAGAAAACTTCTGGATGAAATCTATAAATTTTCCCCTGCGGAGCTGGTGTGCAATGAAGCCCTTTGTATGAGCGGCATTGACCTGGAAGAATTGAGACACCGCTTGAATCTTACACTGTCCCCTCTGGATGCCTGGTATTTTGATGATGATTTGTGCAGCCGTACATTGAAAGAGCATTTTCATGTAAGCTCTCTGGAAGGACTGGGATTAAAAGATTATGCCTGTGCTGTAATTGCAGCAGGGGCTTTGTTTACTTACCTTCTGGAAACGCAGAAAACTTCTCTGGATCATATGCGGGCTATTACCCCTTATGTGACAGACCGGTATATGCTCATTGACAGTTCTACCAGAAGGAATCTGGAACTTACTGAAACCATGCGGGATAAAGGAAAACGTGGTTCTCTTTTGTGGGTGCTGGATAAAACCATGACTGCCATGGGAGCCAGAATGCTTCGCACCTTTTTAGAGCAGCCTCTCATTGACCAGGAGGCAATTAATGGTCGATTGGATGCCCTGGAAGAACTCAATGCTCACGAGGTAGACCGGGAGGAATTAAGAGAGTATTTAAGCCCTGTATATGACATGGAGCGTTTAATCAGCCGTGTGAGCTATCAGTCTGCCAATCCCAGAGACATGATTGCTTTTAAGACGTCCATTGGGATGATTCCCCCTATCCGCAGACTTCTGGCGCAATTTCAGTGCGAAGAGCTGCAGCAGATTTATGAGGAGATGGATGAATTAAAAGACCTTCATGAAGTGCTGGAGGCTTCTATTGTAGAAGAACCGCCTCTTGCCATGAAGGAAGGCGGAATTATCAAAGAAGGCTATGATGCTCAGATTGATGAATTCAGGGAAGCCAAGACCAAGGGAAAGGTGTGGCTGGCAGAGCTGGAAGCCTCTGAAAAAGAAAAAACAGGTATTCGTACCTTGAAGATAAAATACAATAAAGTTTTTGGCTATTATCTGGAAGTGACCAATTCCTTTAAGGATATGGTGCCGGATTATTATACCAGGAAGCAGACTTTAACCAATGCGGAGCGGTATATTACCCCAAGACTAAAAGAACTGGAAGATATGATTCTGGGAGCAGAGGATAAGCTTTATGCTCTGGAATATGATGAGTTTGTAAAAGTCCGTACTCTGGTAGCAGACCAGGTGGAACGGATTCAGCGGACAGCTAAGGCCATTGCCAAGCTGGATGCTTATGTGTCCATGGCTCTGGTGGCATCCAGAAACCATTATGTGCGTCCGAAAATCAATACCAGAGGTGTCATTGACATTAAAAACGGACGCCATCCGGTGGTAGAGAACATGATTCCCAATGACATGTTTATTCCCAATGACACGTATCTGGACAATGGAAAGAACCGGATTTCCGTTATTACGGGACCAAATATGGCGGGAAAATCCACCTATATGCGACAGTCTGCCCTGATTGTTCTCATGGCGCAGATTGGTTCCTTTGTTCCGGCGGAAAAGGCAAATATTGGCATTGTGGATCGGATTTTTACCAGAGTGGGAGCTTCGGATGACCTGGCTAGCGGTCAGAGTACCTTTATGGTGGAAATGACAGAGGTGGCTAATATCCTTAGAAATGCCACATCTAAAAGTCTTTTGATTCTGGATGAAATCGGAAGAGGAACCAGTACCTTTGACGGACTTTCCATTGCCTGGGCAGTGATTGAACATATCAGTAACCCAAGGCTTCTGGGGGCAAAAACCTTATTTGCAACTCACTATCATGAACTGACGGAGCTGGAAGGAAAACTGGCAGGGGTAAATAATTACTGCATTGCTGTAAAGGAACGGGGAGACGACATTGTCTTTCTCAGAAAAATCGTAAAAGGCGGCGCGGATAAGAGCTATGGAATCCAGGTGGCAAAACTGGCAGGAGTCCCGGATTCTGTCATTGAGCGGGCGAAAGAACTGGTGGAAGAACTGGTAAGCGCAGATATTACAACGACGGTTAAAAATATTGCTTCAGAGAACAAATCAGCCAAGCCAAAGCCGGTGCCTCATTATGACGAAGTAGATATGAAGCAGATGTCTTTGTTTGATACGGTGAAGGATGATGATGTACTGGAAGAATTAAAAACAGTTCAGTTAGATGAACTAAGACCTGTGGATGCATTGAATTTATTATATCAGCTTCAAAATAAGCTGAAAAACAGATGGTGATGAAAAGTGAGAAAAATTGCTGTTTTAGATCAGAATACAATTGATAAAATTGCTGCAGGAGAAGTAGTGGAACGTCCGGCTTCCGTAGTAAAAGAACTGGTGGAAAATGCAGTGGATGCGGGTTCTACAGCCATTACGGTGGAGATTAAGGATGGAGGAATTTCTTTTATCCGGGTCACAGATAATGGCGGAGGGATTCCAAAAGAACAGGTACCCCTTGCCTTTCTGAGACATGCCACCAGTAAAATTGAGCGGGTGGAGGATTTACTGCAGATTTCTTCCCTTGGTTTTCGCGGGGAGGCTTTATCCAGCATTTCCGCGGTTTCCCAGATGGAGGTCATTACCAAAACCCAGGAGGCCCTTACCGGGGTGCGCTATATTATCGAGGGAGGAAGGGAGAAATCCCTGGAGGAAATCGGTGCGCCCTGTGGAACCACTATGCTGGTACGGAATTTATTTTTTAATACCCCTGCCAGAGGAAAATTTTTAAAAACAGCCATGACAGAGGCAGGATATGTCAGCAGCTATATGGAGCAGCTTGCTCTTTCCCACCAGGATATTTCCTTTAAATATATGGTAAATGGTCAAACCAGGCTGCATACTTCCGGGAACTCTAATTTAAAAGATGTGATTTATGGAATTTATGGCAGGGATATTACCAGGGAACTGCTGCCTATTCAGTTTCAATGTACTGGTATTGCTATTTCCGGTTTTATTGGAAAACCAGTGATTGCCAGAGGAAATCGAAATTTTGAGAATTATTATATTAATGGCAGATATGTGAAGAGTAAGCTTCTTATGAAGGCCATAGAGGAAGCTTATAAGCCCTATATGATGCAACACAAATATCCGTTTGTGTGCCTACATTATACCATAGAAGGGGAATCCATTGATGTAAATGTGCATCCTACTAAAATGGAGGTGCGGTTTCAGAATCAAAGTGCTGTGTACAATGCAACTTATGATGCTATCAGCGAGGCGCTGGGAGGGAAAGAACTGATTCCAGAGGTGGAATTAGAGAAAAAAGAGAGGGGTATCAAAAAGCAGAAGATAACTGCACCGGAACCTTTTGAGACTGTATATAAGCAACAACAGAATATAGAGAAAAGCGTTTCCTATGTGAGAGAAGATCCGCAGCTGTATGCGCCGAAATCAGTAGGATTAAAACCTGCTACAGGAAGTTTCACTATATCGCAAGTAACAAAGCCAAGGACTCAGGAAAATCTGCCGACAGTACCTGTGATAAAAGAAGCACCTTTACAGGAAAAAAAGGGACCAGATACAGCACCAAAACAGACACCAAAACAAATGGAACTTTTTGAAGATGCCCTTCTTTCTCCCAAGGCAAGGCTGCGTCATCGGATTATTGGACAGTTGTTTGATACTTATTGGCTAGTAGAATATGATGATAAATTTTATATCATTGACCAACATGCAGCTCATGAAAAGGTGCTGTATGAGAAGCTGTTAAAAGAATATGCAAACAAGGATGTGTTATCCCAGATGATTTCACCAGCTCAGGTGATTTCTCTGAACTTACAGGAAGATGCTATTATGAAGGCAAATATGGAAGTATTTCGGGAGTTTGGGTTTGAAATTTCAGAGTTTGGTGGCAGAGAGTACAGCATCCATGCAGTTCCTGTGGATTTATACGGAAGCTCTGTACAGGAGTTTTTTGTGGAGATTCTGGATAGCTTGGAAAATGAACATGCAAAACAGCCTTTGGAGTTGATTACAGGGAAACTTGCAACAGCTGCCTGCAAGGCTGCAGTAAAGGGAAACAATACCCTATCCCTAAAAGAAGCAGACCAGCTCATTGATCAGCTTTTGGGTCTGGATAATCCTTATCATTGTCCTCATGGAAGGCCTACCATTGTCTCCATGACGAAATATGAATTGGAAAAGAAGTTTAAACGAATTGTGTAGGTGAACAAATTGAAAAAACCTTTGATTATACTCACCGGTCCTACTGCCGTAGGCAAGACAAAACTGTCCATTGCCTTGGCAAAGGCAGTAAACGGAGAAATTATTTCAGCAGATTCCATGCAGGTATATCAGTACATGGATATCGGCTCTGCAAAAATAAAAAAAGAAGAAATGCAAGGTGTGCCTCATTACCTCATTGATGTGTTGAAACCAGAGGAAGAATTTCATGTGGTGCGGTTTCAGGAAATGGCAAAACAGGCCATGGAGGAAATCTATGCAAAGGGGAAGATTCCCATTTTAACAGGAGGCACAGGCTTTTACATTCAGGCAGTGGTAAAAGACATTGATTTTTCGGAGAATACAGAAAAATCAGAGGTCAGAAGCCGCCTGGAACAACTGGCAAAGGACAAGGGCAGCGAATATCTTCACCAGAAACTATTAGAAGTAGATCCGGATTCAGCCCAAAAGATTCATGCCAATAATGTGAAGCGGGTCATTCGGGCTTTGGAATACTATGAACTGACAGGAGAGAAAATTTCTCTTCATAATGAGCGGGAAGCTGCCAAAGAATCCCCTTATTGCTATGCTTATTTTGTACTTAATGATTTGCGGGAAAAGCTGTATCAGCGCATTGATGCCAGAGTGGATGAAATGTTAAAGGAAGGTCTGGTACAGGAGGTAGAGAAACTTTCCCGGATGGGCTATACCAGAAATATGGTGTCCATGCAGGGATTAGGATATAAGGAAATTCTGGCATATCTGGAAGGGGAGTGTTCCCTGGAAGAAGCGGTTTATATTTTGAAAAGAGATACCAGACACTTTGCCAAACGGCAGATTACCTGGTTTAAACGGGAGCCGGATGTGATTTGGGTAAACAAGCCAGAGTTTGGATATGAGGATGAAAAAATCCTGAACTATATGTTAGAAAACTGTGAGAAAAGAGGAATCATACATGGAAGAAATGATGAATATGTACCAAAAGCTGGGAATTGACCAGGAGGTACTGGCTTTTGGAAATAAAATAGAAAAGAGTCTGAAACAGCGGTTTGAGGCGATTGATGAAACAGCAGAATACAATCAGCTCAAAGTGCTTCATGCTATGCAGAAAAATAAAGTAAGCGAAGCCTGTCTGTATTCTTCTACTGGATATGGCTACAATGATATCGGCAGAGATACGCTGGAAGAAGTGTATGCCAGCACCTTCCATACCGAAGCGGCTCTGGTGCGCCCTCTGCTGGCCTGCGGAACCCACGCTCTGGCTGTTGCCCTGGCAGGAAATCTCCGTCCAGGGGATGAACTGCTTTCCCCTGTGGGAAAACCTTATGATACTCTGGAAGAAGTTATTGGTATCCGTCCGTCCAAAGGCTCACTGGCAGAGTATGGCGTGACTTACCGACAGGTAGAATTACTGGAAGACGGCAGTTTTGATTATGATGGTATCCGGGCTGCCATTCACGAAAATACCAAAATGGTGGAAATACAGCGTTCCAAAGGGTATCTTACCCGCCCCACCTTTTCTGTGGAGCAGATTGGGGAGTTGATTGCCTTTATTAAAGGAATTAAGCCTGACATTATTTGTATGGTGGACAACTGCTACGGGGAATTTGTAGAAAAATTAGAACCTAGTGATGTTGGAGCGGATTTGATTGTGGGCTCCCTCATTAAAAATCCGGGAGGCGGTCTTGCGCCTATTGGCGGTTATATTGCAGGAAAACAGGAATATGTGGACAATGCAGCCTATCGTCTTACCTGTCCGGGACTTGGGAAAGAAGTAGGTGCGACTCTTGGAGTAAATCCTGCTTTTTATCAGGGCTTTTTTCTGGCACCAACCGTAACCGCAGGGGCTTTAAAAGGAGCTATTTTTGCGGCTAATATCTATGAAACCTTAGGTTTTTCTGTAACTCCAAACAGTACAGAGAGTCGTCATGATATTATCCAGGCAGTTACTTTTGGGAACCCAGAGGGTGTCATTGAATTTTGTAAGGGGATTCAGGCGGCAGCCCCAGTGGACAGTTATGTGGAGCCAGAGCCATGGGCTATGCCAGGTTATGACAGTGATGTGATTATGGCGGCGGGAGCCTTTGTGCAGGGGTCTTCCATTGAATTATCTGCAGATGGTCCTATTAAGCCACCTTATACTGTGTATTTCCAAGGAGGACTTACCTGGTATCATGCAAAGTTGGGAATTTTAATGTCCCTGCAGAAGTTAGTAGAAAAAAATCTGATTGTTTTGCCAAAGGAATAATGTATGAAAAAAAGAAATGTGTGCATCATTGGCGGCGGCGCTTCCGGAATGATAGCCGCTTTATTTGCCGCAAAAGAAGGAGCGGCTGTTACAATTCTGGAGCATAATGATAAAGTTGGAAAAAAGATTCTGGCAACAGGAAATGGCCGCTGTAATCTCACAAATTTGTATCAGGATCCTTCTTGCTATCACAGCAGTGAGCAGGACAGGGCATGGGAAATTTTACAGCAGTTTGATGTGCAGCAGACCATCCGTTTTTTCTCAGGTTTGGGACTTTATACTAGAAATAAAAACGGTGGAATTTATCCCTTTAGTATGCAGGCCCAAAGTGTGCGGGATGTGCTGGAACTGGAAGCCAGACAGGAAAAGATAAAAATAAAGTGTAAGGAACATGTGAAAGAAATTATTCCATCTTTGAAAGAGGATTTTCCTGGGTTCCAGGTTGTGACGGAAACCTGGACTTACGAAGCTGACGCTGTGATTCTGGCCTGTGGTTCCAGGGCGTCTTTGGTGGAAGGGGCGGATGGCAGCGGCTATGACCTGGCAAAAAAGCTGGGACTTTCTATGCGAAAACCCCTTCCGGCACTGGTACCTTTGAAGGGAAAAGGAACTTATTTTTCCAAATGGGCAGGTATCAGGACAGAAGGAAAAATTTCCCTTTTTGCAGCAGGACGTCTTGTGGATGAGGCGGCAGGAGAGCTACAGCTTACAGAATATGGTATTTCCGGCATTCCGGTCTTTCAGGTGAGCAGCCAGGCTGCCCGTTTGTTAGAAGAAGGAATTTCTCTTACTGCTGTTTTGGATTTTATGCCGGATTTTGAAGAACAGGCGCTCCTGGAATTTTTAAAAGGCCGCCAACAGGCGCGTTCCTATAAAAATCAAAAGGAACTGTTACTTGGGATTTTCCCCAAAAAGCTGGTGGATGTACTGACAGAAGGAAAACCAGATCTGGAAACCCTGGCTGGAAGAATCAAGAGATTTCCGGTTAAAATAAAAGGGAGTAAGGCTATGGAAGCCGCACAGGTATGCTCAGGCGGTGTTTTGTTAAAAAACATTCGTCCGAAAACCATGGAATGTGCGGACCTTCCGGGGCTATATCTTGCAGGAGAAATTCTGGATGTAGACGGTATTTGCGGAGGCTATAATCTTCAATGGGCCTGGACCACAGGAGCCCTGGCGGGTATCCATGCAGCCAGAGGAAAGGAGAAACGGTCATGCTTAGAGTTCAACAGCTGAAACTTCCGGTGTCTCATACCAGAGAGGAACTGGAGAAAAAGCTTCGGAAAACCCTAAAACTTTCAAAAGAAGAATTGTTATCCTGGAATATTCGCAGGCAATCCCTGGATGCCAGGAAAAAACCAGAATTGTTTTTTGTATACACAGTAGATGTTTCTGTGAAACAAGAAAAGCAAGTCATGAAAAGGGTTCACAGTAAAAATATTATGTCAACTACAGAAAAGAAATTTTCTTATTTGCATATGGAACAGAATCTGAACGCGCCGCGTCCGGTGATTGTAGGAAGCGGACCGGCAGGGCTTTTTTGCGCTTATTATCTGGTAAAGGCAGGCATGAAGCCCCTGGTGCTGGAACGAGGCGAAGATGTAGATGACCGTCTGAAAACCGTAGAACGTTTCTGGTCAACCGGAGAGTTGAATCCAGAATCTAATGTCCAGTTTGGAGAGGGCGGTGCAGGAACCTTTTCAGATGGGAAGCTGAATACCCTGGTAAAAGATCCGGTAGGAAGAAATCAGGAAGTTTTAAAGATTTTTGTGGAAGCAGGAGCGCCGGAAGAGATTTTGTATCAGCAGAAGCCTCATCTTGGCACAGATGCCCTGATTGGGCTGGTAAAAAATATCCGCCGCTTTATTGAAGAAGCAGGTGGGGAAGTGCGCTTTTCCTCTAAGGTGACTGATCTGGAAATCCGGGATAACGCTTTAACTGCAGTAATTGTAAATGATTCTGAGAAGATTGAAACCAATACTGTGGTACTTGCAGTGGGACACAGCGCAAGAGATACCTTTTCCATGTTAAAGGAAAAAGGATTGTCCATGGAGGCAAAATCTTTTGCAGTAGGACTTCGGGCAGAGCATCCCCAGACTTTGATTAATCAGTATCAATATGGGCAGGAATGTCGAGAGGATTTGGGAGCGGCAGCTTATAAAGTAACTCATAGAGGAAAAAACGGACGGGGTGTATACAGCTTTTGTATGTGTCCGGGTGGCTATGTGGTAAATGCCTCCTCTGAACCTGGGCGACTGGCTGTTAATGGTATGAGTTATCAAAAACGGGATTCCCAAAATGCCAACAGCGCTTTGATTGTTTCTGTGACTCCGGATGATTTTCCGGAGGATGGAGTGCTGGCAGGTGTAGAATTTCAGCGAAAATTGGAAGAGGTGGCTTTTGCACTTGGAAAAGGGAAAATTCCGGTACAGCGATATGCGGACTTCTGTCTTAACAAGGAGACGAAAGAATTTGGCGCAGTGAAGCCCTGTATGAAGGGGGGCTATACCATGGCAAATGTAAGAACCTTGCTGCCGGAGACTCTGAATGAGACATTGATAGAGGGGATTGAGTCGTTTAATCGCATGATTCCGGGATTTTCACAGCCGGATATGCTGTTAAGTGGCATTGAAAGCAGAACCTCTTCTCCTGTACGGATTGTAAGAAATGAGCAGTTTCAGTCTTCGACAGCCGGAATCTATCCATGTGGAGAGGGTGCAGGCTATGCGGGAGGAATCACTTCTGCTGCCATGGATGGACTAAGAGTAGGAGAGGCAATAACGAAAAATTTTATAAATTCCCTCTGAAGCATATACATCGTTTTTAATCTGTGCTACAATGAACCTGCGAACGCCGCAAAATGCTGAAGAGAGCATTAGGTTTTCATGACAGAATTTAAAACCATGAAAGAACTGCCGGAACATGACCGGCCTTACGAAAAATGTGTCCGTCTCGGACCTCAGGCACTTACAGATCCGGAACTTTTAGCAGTAGTATTAAGAACCGGTACCAGAGGAAGCACTTCTGTGGAAATGGCAGAAGAGGTATTGAATCTGTCCAGAGACAGGGAAGGACTTCTGGGACTGCATCAGTTGAGTCTGACCCAGCTTCAATCCATAAAAGGAATCGGGAAGGTAAAAGCAGTACAACTAAAGTGTATTGGTGAGCTTTCTAAACGAATCGCCAGAAAAAGCGCCAAAAGGGGACTTTCTCTCAACCATCCTCAGACCATTGCAGATTATTATATGGAGCAGTTGCGTCATGAAGAACAGGAACAGCTTTTTTGTATGATGCTGGATACGAAAAATCACCTCCTTGGGGAGGAGATGATTTTTAAAGGTACGGTAAACAGTTCCCTGGTAAGTCCAAGGGAGATTTTTCTGTCGGCTGTTTCTTACCATGCTGTAGGGATTCTTCTGATACATAATCATCCAAGCGGAGATCCTTCTCCCAGTGAGGCTGATTTGGATTTTACCCAGCGGATAAAAGACGCAGGGGAACTTATTGGAATCCCTCTTTTGGATCATATTATTATCGGGGACTGCAAATATCTGAGTTTTCGTCAGGAGGGGATTTTTTAGCAGATAGAAAGTCTGTCTGTTAAGCAGTAAGATAGATAAGGGGAGCATTCACATGCCATTTCATAAGACCTTTGGAATAGACCTGGGTACCAGTACTGTGAAAATTTATTCACAGGAACAGGATACTATGATAACAGAAAAAAATATGATTGCTATCCGCAACCAGAATCAGGTTCTGGCGGTGGGAAACGAAGCATATGGAATGTACGAAAAGAATCCATCCAATGTTTCTGTGATTTCGCCTATGGCCTTTGGCAAAATCGCAGATGTCACTCATACAGAGATGGTTTTACAGGCTTTGCTGGAAAAGAGCAGCGCCGGAGGAAAATTCGGCAATACGCTGTATCTGGCAGTTCCTTCTGATTTGTCAGAAATTGAACAGAGAGCCTATTATACCATTGGAAATTCCAACCGGAAAAACAAAATTTATATGGTGAACAAGACCATCGCAGATGCGGTGGCTCTTGGTATCCCCATAACCCATACCAAAGGTTCCATGATTGTCAACATTGGAGCGCAAAGTACAGAAATTTCCGTGATTGAAGGCGGAAAAGTAGTTTTGAGTAAAATTGTGGAACTGGGAGGGAAACAGTTAAATGAAGCGATTGTCAATGAAGTCCGTAAGCAATATAATCTTCATATTGGCAACAGGACAGCCAGAAGGCTGAAATTTTCTCTGGCTTATTTAAAGGAAGATATCAGGGAAGCCAGAAAGGTTGTGGGAATTGACAGTCTTTCCGGGTTGCCAAGAGAAGGAATTATTCCTTCTGATATGATTTATGCTACAATTTTGCCGGTCATTCAAAGAATTTGCGAAGAAATCCAGTTTTTCCTGGAACGGACGCCTCCGCAGATGATGCACAACATTACCGACCAGGGAATCTTCCTGGCAGGAGGAACCACCAGAATACCGGATATGGACTGGTTTATCAGCCAGGCAACCGGGCAGAGAGTCCGGCTGTCCAGTTATTATGAATTGTGTACCATTTGTGGTCTGAAAGAAATTATCGGGAACAAGACCCTGCAGAAATGGGTGAAGTGACCACCTGTTTTCAGGAAAGTGAGGAAACAAAGAAAGGCTGAGGTTTAAACAATGAAAAAAAAGCATAATTGGACGTTTAAGAGCAAACATGTATTTGCTGCTATGATTTTAGTTTGTATTAGTTTGATGATTTTTGCAGCAGCCGTAAAATTTCCTGTGGATGCAGTAAGAACAGCAGCAGGCTATATCATTGTTCCGTTTCAGAAAGGTATTAATGCGGTGGGAACTGCCCTGGACGGAGCAACAGCAGGTCTTCAGGATAAACAAAAATTAGTAAAAGAAAAGAAAAAACTTCAGGAAAAGGTAGATGAACTGACCGCGGAAAATAGCCGTCTGACACAGAGCATCAGTGAACTGGAACGCCTGCAGGAGCTTTATCAGCTGGATCAGGATTACAGCCAGTATGATAAAGTTGCAGCCAATGTGATTTCCATGGATACGGGAAACTGGTTTGCAAACTTTACCATTAATAAGGGTACCAAAGACGGGGTACAGAAGGATTGCAATGTGATTGCAGGAAGTGGTCTGGTAGGAATTGTTACAGAGGCGGGAAGCAACTGGGCAACCGTCCGTTCCATTATTGATGATACCAGCAATGTCAGTGCCATGACCATGAGTACTTCAGACCGCTGCATTGTGGCAGGGGATTTACGTTTGATAGACGAAGGAAAACTTCAGTTTATTCATTTAAAGGACAAAGATGATAAGATACAGGAAGGCGAAAAAATCGTTACTTCAGATGTGAGTGAAAAATTCCTTCCGGGTATTCTCATTGGATACGTCAGTGAAATCAAAGAAGACCCTAATAATCTGACAAAAACAGGAACACTGACTCCGGCAGTGGATTTTGAGCATTTAAGTGAAGTTCTGGTTATCAAGGAACTGAAGCAGCAGAAAGGGGATTCTTAAATGAAGTTAAAATACAGAGCTGCCATAGCTGCTATGATTCTGGCCTGTTTTATTTTACAAAGCACGGTGTTTCAGGCTTTTGCCATAGGATCCATTGTCCCGAATCTGTTGCTGATTCTTACGGTTTCCTTTGGATTTATGAGAGGAAAAAAGACGGGGTTATGGATTGGATTTTTCAGCGGGATTTTAATGGACATTTTTTATGGATATCTGCTGGGATTTTATGGGCTGATTTACCTGTGTACCGGCTATGTGGCAGGATGCTGCTGTAAAATCTTTTACGGAGAGGAAATCCGAGTACCTTTGCTGATTGTGGCAGGTGGTGATTTGCTCTATGGTGTTATGGTTTATGGAATTCAGTACCTTATGCGGGGCAGAATTGATTTTTTCTATTATCTTGGCAGAATCATGATTCCGGAAATGATTTATACCGTGCTGGTTACTGTGGTGGTTTATAAGCTGCTGTTTTTGCTAAATAAGAAACTGACAGAACTGGAAATGAAAGAGAGAGATTCCACTTGGTTAAGAAAATAAAAAGAATTTTAAAAAAAATCAGATTAAAAAGAACAACCGTACTTGTTTTGGTGTTTGGGGTTATGTTTGTGATATTGATTCAGCGGCTTTTTTCTCTTCAGATTCTTCACGGAGAGGAATATGCAGACAATTTCAATCTGAGCATTACCAAAGAGCGTACCCTGAAAGGCACCAGAGGAAACATTTTAGACCGGAATGGGAAACCTATGGCTTATAATCAGCTTTCCTATTCCATTATCCTGGAAGACAATGGAACTTATGATACTACCAGGGAAAAAAATCTTACTTTGAATCATGTAGCTTACGAGCTTTTTCATATTTTGAAAAGAAATAATGAAACAACGGATATTACCTTTCACGTTGTTTTGCAGGAAGACGGAACCTATGCGTATGATGCAGAAGGATTTACAAGAAACCGTTTTATAGCAGATATTTATGGTGAAGCATATATTGATAAGCTAAAAGAAGAACAGCTAAACGCTTCAGCAGAAGAACTTATGGAATACATGTGCAGTGAAGAACGGTTTGCACTGGTGAATAAGGAAAAGCCGTATACAAAAGAAGAACTGAAAAGCCATGGACTTCCGGAAACTTTTACACCGGAAGAGACCCTGGAAATTGCAAAAATCCGTTATATTTTGTCAACCAACAGTTTTAAAAAATAT
The DNA here is from genome assembly GCA_902363515.1 of Bacillota bacterium. Lineage (GTDB taxonomy): Bacteria > Bacillota > Clostridia > Lachnospirales > Lachnospiraceae > Blautia. The sequence goes on from CABJAN010000004.1 coordinate 136,586, forward strand.
GTTCCGGTAACCGTGGCAACCAATGTCAGTGAAGAGACTGTGGCAGAAGTCATGGAGCGTAAAGATGAGCTGCAGGGCGTGGATATTACGGAAGATTCTATTCGTGTGTATAATGAAGCAGAGAGCATGGCGCCCATTATCGGCTACACCGGAAAAGCAGATGCCAAGGAACTGGAAGATTTGAAAGAGCAGGGATACAAGGATTATTCTCTGGATGCGGTGATTGGAAAATCCGGGGTAGAGAAAACCATGGAGACCCAGCTCCAGGGTAAAAACGGTTCAGAAACGGTTTATGTAGATACCATGGGAAAGGTTCTGGATATTAATGAAGATTCCAGAAAAGAACCATCTTCCGGAAATGATGTATATCTCACCATTGATTCTGATTTGCAGCGCGTTGCCTATCATGTTTTGGAGCAGAAAATTGCCGGAATTCTGGCAGCGACCATTATCAATGCAAAGGACTTTAAGCTGGAAGGACTGGAAAACGGAACAGCAGATACTGCAAATGTCAGGACGCCTATTTATGATGTGTATAATGCCCTGATTGAAAATAATGTGCTGGATATTGAGCATTTTAAGGCAGAAGATGCCACAGAGTTAGAGAAAAAAGTGTATAGTCTGTTTCAGGAAAAGCAAAAAGAGGTTTTTGCGCAGATAAAAGAGGAACTCACCAAAGAAAATCCGGCAGTATACAAAGATTTGCCAAAAGAGATGCAGGAATACCAGAGTTACCTGGTCAACGATTTCCTGATTTCGAAAACCGGGATTCTTTCCTCAGATAAAATTGATTCTACGGATCCTGTTTATGTGGCATGGAGCAAGGAAGAAAGCATCAGCCTGAAGGATTTCCTTACCTATGCGGCAGGAAAAAACTGGATTGATATTTCAAAATTTTCTGCAAAAGGAGATTATCTGGATACCGCAGAAGTTTATGGTGCTCTTTCCGATTATCTTACAGAGGCTTTAAAAGATGATAATGGTTTTTCCAAGCTGCTGTATAAATATATGCTTCATTCAGATATTATATCAGGAACGCAGCTTTGTCTTTTGTTATATGATCAGGGAGTTCTGGAACCAGATGCAGCCACCTACGAGGCTCTGGAATCAGGAACCAAACGCGCCTATGACTTTATGATTCAGAAAATTACTTCTCTGGAGATTACGCCGGCGCAGCTTGCCCTGGACCCTTGTTCCGGCTCTGTGGTGATTACAGATGTGAATACAGGAGAGACCCTTGCATGTGTTACTTATCCGGGTTATGATAATAACCGTTTGGCTAATAATATGGATACCGAGTATTTTGCAAAGCTGAATCAGGATCTGTCCAGACCATTTTATAATAAAGCTACACAGCAGCTTACTGCGCCTGGTTCTACTTTTAAAGTAGTGACCGCAGTGGCAGGGATGGAAGAGGGGATTGTGACAGACGGATATTCCGTTCTATGTACCGGTAAGTTTGACAAAATAGCAGATGGACCAAACTGCTGGCTGCGTTCCGGTCATGGACGTATGAATGTGGTATCTGGTATTACAAATTCCTGTAACGTATTTATGGGACAGGTGGCCTATGATTTGGGTACGGATGATGAAGGAAAGTTTTCGAATAACCTTGGACTTCAGAAACTGGAAAAGTATGCAACTATGTTTGGATTGACAGAAAAATCAGGATTAGAACTGTCAGAGGAAGCGCCGGAGTTTTCAGATGAAGATGCTATCCGAAGTGCCTTTGGGCAGGGTACGCATAATATGACAACTTCACAGCTTGCCAGATATGTCACTGCTATTGCGAGCCGGGGAACTAATTATCAGCTGTCCCTTTTTGATAAAGTAACAGATTCCGACGGAGAAATCATAGAAGATTATACTCCGGCAGTAAATGGAGATATGGATGTTTCTGACCACACCTGGGACCTGGTACACCAGGGTATGTTAGGTGTTGCAAAGAACAACGTATATCTTAGTCATTTAGGTGTTTCTGTTGCAGGTAAGACCGGTACAGCTCAGGAAGATATGAGCCGGCCCTCCCATGCCCTTTTTGTAGGATTCGCACCTTATGAAAATCCGGAAATCGGTGTGGCAGTCCGCATTGGAAATGGCTATGCCTCTGCCAATGCAGTAGAAGTAGCAAAAGATATCCTCCGCTATAAGTACAATCTTGCAGATGAATCAGAAATCGTTACTGGCACAGCTACGATGACTAGCCTGTCCAGTACCCGTACTGATTAAAAAGTACACAGGAGTAGGAAAAAAGAGATTGGAGGATCAGGTATGAGTGAAATTATTGTGGTAACATCAGGAAAGGGCGGTGTAGGGAAAACCACCGTGACAGCCAATATTGGTCTTGGTCTGGCAAAGCTGAACAAGAAAGTGGTTGTGGTGGATACGGATATCGGGCTTCGTAATCTGGATGTGGTTCTGGGACTGGAAAACCGGATTGTGTACAACCTCATTGATGTGATTGAGGGAAGCTGCAGAATGAAGCAGGCGCTTATCCGGGACAAGCAGTGCGATACCCTGTATTTGCTTCCCTCTGCCCAGACAAAGGATAAAACAGCCATTACGCCGGAGCAGATGGTAAAGCTTACCCAGGATCTGGCAGAAGAGTTTGATTATATTATCCTGGATTGTCCGGCCGGAATTGAACAGGGCTTTAAAAATGCCATTGCAGGAGCTCACAGAGCCATTGTAGTGACCACGCCGGAGGTTTCCGCTATCCGTGATGCAGACCGTATTATCGGGCTTTTGCAGGCAAACGAAATGCCAAGAATTGAATTGATTATTAACCGGCTTCGCACAGATATGGTGAAGCGGGGAGAAATGATGTCTGTAGAGGACGTAACAGAAATTTTAGCAGTAGATCTTCTGGGGGCTGTACCAGATGATGAAGCAGTGGTGATTGCCACAAACCAGGGAGAACCTCTGTGCGGAAAGGATTCCCTGTCTGGAAAGGCTCTGGAAAATATTTGCCGCAGAATTGTGGGTGAGGAAGTTCCTCTTTTGGACTTTCACACAAAGAAAGGTGTATGGAAACGATTTACGGGCATGTTCCGAAAATAGAGAAGGAGGTTACAGGCTTTATGAGATTTTCTGGCAGACGATCCGGAAATATTGCAAAAGACCGTCTGAAGCTGCTTCTTACTTCCGAGCGGCTGGACTGTACTCCACAAATGATGACCATGCTGCAGAATGATGTGATACGGGCAGTAAATAAGTATTTTGCTGTGCGGGAGCGTAGTGTGGAACTGCGTTACCGGAAAGATACCGCTACCTTTACTGCCAAGATACCGCTGCAGACAGGCATCGAAAAATCGGCTCCTGGGATAAGCCTTTTAAGATAACAACAGAAATTGTTTATAACCATAAGAAAAAAGGTGTTTTCATGATTAGACAGTATAGATTACGGGATTATAATTTTAGATTAGTCATTGCATTGATTGCGCTGACTTCCATAGGGGTGCTGCTGGTGGGAAGTGCAGAACCGGCGCTTCAAAACCGACAGCTTGCAGGTATGATTTTAGGACTTGCAGTAATGCTTGTGGTCTCTCTTATGGATTTTAGCTGGATTTTGAATTTTAACTGGATTATGTATGCGGGAAATCTGGTGCTATTGCTTCTGGTTATTCTGTTTGGTACAGATGCAAATGGTGCAACCAGGTGGCTGAATATTGCTGGTATTCAGTTTCAGCCTACAGAACTTGCAAAAATCATTATTATCCTGTTTTTTGCTAAATTTTTTATGGACCATGAGGAGGATTTGAATACACTCCATACACTGGTGAAATCTGTCATCCTGATTGCCATTCCCCTGGTTCTGATTTTGAGCCAGCCGGACTTGAAAAATACCATTACAATTGCTATACTTTTTTGTATCTTGATTTATGTTGCAGGATTAAGTTATAAAGTAATTGGTGGCACATTGCTCATTGCAGTGCCTCTGGCAGTTATTTTTCTCTTTATTGTAGTTCAGCCGGATCAAAAGCTGATTAAGCCTTATCAGAGAGACCGTATTATGGCGTTTTTAAATTCTGAAGATGATGAATATTCGGATGACGTTCTTCAACAGAAAAACTCTGTTATGGCGATTGGTTCCGGCCAGCTTACAGGGAAAGGACTGAATAACAATGAAGTAGCTTCTGCAAACAAGGGAAACTTTGTTTCTGAGAACCAGACAGACTTTATTTTCTCTGTAGCAGGAGAAGAGCTGGGATTTATTGGCTGCACAGCAATTATTTTACTTTTACTTTTCATTACCTTTGAATGCATCCGAACCGGTATACGGGCAAAAGACCTGTCAGGACGGCTGATTTGCTGCGGAGTAGCGGCGGTCATTGGAGTACAGAGTTTTATTAATATTGCTGTTGTAACGAAAATCCTGCCAAATACAGGAACACCTCTGCCCTTTGTCAGCTATGGTCTGACCTCCATGGTCAGTCTGTATATTGGAATGGGTCTGGTGCTGAATGTGGGATTACAAAAATATAGAACATACAGGGAGGTAGAACCATCATGAACATTGGTTTAATCGCACACAACTCAAAGAAAAAATTAATGCAGAATTTCTGCATTGCCTATCGTAACATTTTGTCTCAGAATACCTTATATGCCACGGGAACTACAGGAAGACTCATTGAGGAGGCTTCCAATCTGACAGTGCATAAGTTTCTGGCAGGACATCTGGGAGGAGAACAGCAGCTTGGAGCCATGATTGAACAAAATGAAATGGATCTGGTGATCTACTTAAGAGAACCTCTGGCGCCGCAGAAACATGACCCGGATGTTAAACGTATTTTTATGCTGTGCGATACCCATAATATTCCTATGGCCACCAATCTGGCAACTGCCGAGATGATGATTCGTTCTTTGGGAAGAGGAGAGCTGGATTGGCGTGAAATGTACAAATAAAAAGTTAAGCACAAAGCAGAAGGAACTGCGTATCAGGAAAATTCGGAAAACCGTGTTTTTAATCCTGTTTTTTCTCATTGCTCTTCTTTTGGGAACTTTAGCATTGCTTTTGTTTTCCCGTATGGGAACCCTGAGAGAACCCATGGCATATAACCGGAGTCTCAGAATGTCAGGAACAGTGGCAAAAGAAGGCGCTCTTTTGGAAGAAGGGATTGCCAGAAATCTTTGCGTGGGAGAGAGCAATACCCCAATGGATGGGATTGAAAGCCGTGAGGGAGAAGCTGCCGGTCTCTTTGACCTGCAGGACAAAGAAATTTTATTTTCCCAGAACCTTCATGAAAAAATTTCTCCTGGAAATGTGAATCAGCTTATGGCAGCGCTGACTGCGTATGAAGCGTTGAATCCGGAAGATTCTGTAACCATAGAACCGGATGATGTGGTAGGAAGAAGGCAGGGAACCTCCTGTGGTCTGGCTGCCGGGAATGTGGTGACGGTTCAGCAGCTTCTGAATGCTGTTCTGGTCTATTCTGCAGATGATGCCTGCTATGCTCTGGCAAGGGCTGCGGCAGGAGACAGAGAAGCTTTTGTGGAACAGATGAATCAGAAAGCCCAGGAGCTTGGTATGACCAATACGGTTTTTGCTAATGTAACAGGGGCAGAAGATGAGAATCAATATACAACGGTGTATGATCTGTATCTGTTGTTTCACCAATTACTGGAATACCCGGATTTGATTCATGCTATGGGGCTTACCAGCTATACAATGAACAGTACAAAGGCAAACGGAGATTTAAAACAGCATCTTCTGGATACGGATAACCCGTACATGACAGGCAGTTTGTCCGTGCCAAAAGGAGTTACCGTTCTGGGAGGCAAATTTATGTCTGCAAAGGAACAGTATGCAACCGCCCTTCTGGTTCAGAACAACTACGGAGACGCATTTGTCCTGATTGTTTTTCGTGCAGACAGTGAGGAAACCATGAATACCAGAATCTGGGAAATGATGGAAAAAGTAAATTCTTAAAAATTACTATAAAATTTCAAATTCCTGTTGTATTTTTGAACGTTATGCACTATAATTAATTCAACGATAACCACGTTTTTAGTAAATATACATATTACGTGCGGCTAAGGAGGAAATTGCGATGGTTCAGTTAATTGTAGGAAAAAAAGGTGAAGGAAAAACAAAGGTACTTTTAGACAAGGTAAATGCAGAAGTAAAACAGGCAAACGGAACATTAGTTTATCTGGATAAAAGCAGAAAACATATGTTTGAGTTAAATAACAAAGTACGTTTGATTGATATGTCTGAATATGATATTCAGAACAGCAGCGAGTTTGTAGGTTTTCTTTCCGGTATTGTGTCTCAGGACAATGACCTGGAGAAAATGTACCTGGATAGCTTCCTGAAAATTTCACGGGCAGAAGAAGATGAAATTGGTTCTGTTTTAGACCGTTTGGAGGCTATGGGAGAAAAGTATCAGGTTTCCTTTATAGTCAGCATCTCCATAGATGAAGCCGATTTACCAGAGCATATGAAAGATAAAGTTTTAGCATAAAAAATGAAACAAAAGAGGAAAGGCCGTCATACAGTTCCCTGTGTGGCGGCTTTTCCGGTTTAAAGGCGGCTGTCTGAAAATGATGTAATTCTTCCGAAAAGGCTGAGAAGATATAAACCACTGATGCCTACCAGTGCATAGATGATGCGGGAAAGCCAGGTCATATCTCCAAATAAAAAGGTAACAAGATTAAAACGGAAGAACCCAATGAGCCCCCAGTTTACAGCTCCCACAATGGTCAGTACCAGAGCTGTATAGTCTAAAAATTTACTGTTCATACATGAAAACCTCCTTTTTCTTTTATAGGATTTCCAGAACCTTCTTTTTTATACAGGGATTGCAAAAAAGGGACTTATTTTTATACTTGTGATGCCAGGCTGAAAATGGTAAAATATAAGATAGTGCAGAAAGTATACGCATTGCAAAGGAGATTTATTTTGTCTGAAAGAAATCATTTTTTTCAAAGAATTAAAAGAATTTTTACAGGATTAAAACGTCTGCTGACGTATAACATAGCAACCATTATGTTCGGCGCGCTGCTGCTGTACATGATTATTACCGTTGTTTTGTATGCCACATCGTCTCATGTAACCTCTTATCAGGTTACAGTGGGGCCGCTGACCAAGAATCCCGTTTGTACAGGTCTGGCTCTTCGTAAGGAACAGATTGTTCCGGCAGGAGCTTCCGGGTATGTGGAGTATTATGCAAGAGAAGGTATGCAGGTGCGCAAGGATGGTTCCGTATATGCACTGACGAATAACAAAAAAGAACCCAAAAGTGTGGAGCTGTCGGAGGAGCAGCTGGAAAAAATGCGTTCCAATATGGCGAATTTTTCTTATGGATTTTCCGGCAGCGATTTTTATGATGCATATAGTTTTAAGTATGAACTGCAGGGAAGCATTCTCCAGGCCGCCGGTATTATGGAACAGAAAACAGAAACGGAAAAGAAAGAGGAACATACGGATTCCAATGCCCTTATAGGAGAAGAGGTGGGAAATACTGTTTCCCTTGGAAAGCAAACGGTTTATACGGCTCCGGAAGCTGGAGTAGTGGTATATTCCACAGATGGATACGAAGGAATTACGGAGGAAAATATTACAGAGGATGCTTTTAACGAAAAATCCTATAAAAAAACAGATTTACTTACCAGCAAAGAACTGGCTGCCGGGGATCCGGTGTATAAAGTCATTACCAGTGAGAACTGGACTCTGATGGTGCCTCTTACGGACAAGCTGGCTGCCGCTCTTTCAGGAAGAGAGAGTATAAAAGTAAAGTTTACCAAAGATGGAGAAAGTCAGAATGGTTCACTGGCTATTGTGCAGGTGGGAAATCAGAAGGTAGCGAAAATTCAGCTGCAAAACGGAATGCCGCGTTATGCTTCTGACCGTTTCCTGGAAGTGGAACTGGTGATTAATACACAAAGCGGTTTGAAAATCCCGCTAAGTTCTGTAGTGGAAAAGGAATTCTATGTGATTCCAAGAGACTTTCTGGCTCAGGGAAATAACGGAGAAGGAAAAGGTTTTATACGGGAAGTGGACAGCAAGAACAAATCCTCTGTGACGGAGTTTGTAGAACCTGTTATTTATAAAGAAGTGAATGGGAAAGGCAAAGAAATTGGCTGGGGAGATGAGAATGATACCAGTGGTTACTGCTATGTAGATACATCTGCCTTTCAGGAAGGTGATGTGCTGAAAAAGCAGGACTCCTCGGAAACCTATACCGTTGGAAAAACGGAAGAACTTCAGGGGGTTTACGGAATGAACAAAGGCTATGCGGTATTTCGCCAGATTAATATCCTGGATCAAAATGAGGAATACTGTATTGTTTCCCAGGGAACTTCTTACGGACTTCAGGCGTTTGATTATATTGTGCTGGATGGAAAAAGTGTAAAAGAAGAAGAAATTTTGTATTAGTAGATAACAGAAAGGATGTTTGCAATGAGTGTTTGTGAAAATTATCAGGACGTAGAAAAGAAAGTAACAGAGGCCTGCAAAAGAGCAGGGCGTGCAAGGGAGGAGGTCACCCTCATTGCGGTAAGCAAAACAAAACCTTTGTCCATGATAGAAGAATTGCTGCCTCTTGGCGTCCGGGACTTTGGAGAAAATAAAGTACAGGAGCTTACTCAAAAGGCGGAAACTCTGGTACAAAAAGAAGTGGTAAAGCCGCAGGTGCGCTGGCATATGATTGGACATCTTCAGAGAAACAAAGTAAAATATCTGGTAGATAAAGCCTGTATGATTCATTCTGTGGATTCTTTGCGTCTGGCAGAAGAAATCAATAAGGAAGCAGGGAAAAAGGGCATCCGCATTCCTGTTTTGATTGAAGTGAATGTAGCAGAGGAAGAGAGCAAATTCGGCGTACCCATGGAAGATGCGGAAAAACTGATTCGTCAAATTGCTGTACTTCCATGGATTTCCATTCGCGGATTGATGACGATTGCTCCTTATGTGGAGAATCCGGAAGAAAATCGTCTCATTTTCAGAAATTTAAGAAATTTAAGTGTTGACATTCAAGGGAAAAGTATTGATAATGTTACTATGGATGTTCTGAGCATGGGGATGACCGGAGACTACCAGGTTGCCATTGAAGAGGGCGCTACACACGTCCGGGTAGGGACAGGCATTTTCGGAGAACGGAACTATTCTTTAAAATAGAATGATTGGAGATTGAATCATGAACATATGGGATAAATTTTTAGATGCAGTAAAAGTAAATGAGGAATATGATGATGATGATTTTTTAGATGATGTAGATGACGATTTTGAAGATGAGAAGCCTAAAAAGCGTTTCTTTAAAAAGCTGGATGATGATTTTGATGAGGAATTTGATGATCTTCCTCCGGCAAAAAGCTATAAAAATGCAGAGAAGCAGTCCGCTGCTGCCAAGGCGCCGAAAGCATCCAGAACAACAACCTCTTCTTCTGCTGCTTCTTCCAAGGCTTCCGCAGGTAAGGTGACGCCTATGTACAATGTAAGTAAAAAGAAAACCGGAGCTTCTGGTGAAGTTTGTGTCATGAAGCCAAAACGTTTTGATGAGGCTACAGAGGTAGTGGATGCACTGCTGGATAACTGTACGGTCATCCTGAACCTGGAAGGTCTGGATATGGAGCTGGCACAGCACATCATTGACTTTACATCAGGAGCCAGCTATTCCTTAGACGGAAGCATCCGAAGAGTGTCTGCCTATATCTTTATTTTAACTCCAGAAGGCGTGGATATTACCGGTGACTCCCAGGACTTTTTAAATGATGTAGTAGGTTCTATCTACTAGAAGTTCTATGGAAAAAGAAGAATTTTTTCAAAAACGGATGTTAGAGTTAAGTAAGAAAGCCTTTTTTAGAGGGATTCTTACTTTCTCTGACTTTTTAGACTTAAATCAACAAAATATTCTGCACAGCCTTTTGCCAGGTCTGGAGAATACCGGAGTCCGGGTCCGGATGTTTGGAGGCTATGAAACTGCGGAGCGTCAGATGGCGGCATTCGTCCCTGATGCTTTTTGTTATGAGGAGGATTTTGAGACAGAAGGTGCATATCCTATTTCTTGTATTCAGATTGCTCCTTTGCAGGCAAAGTTTGCGGATGTCCTTACCCATAGAGACTATCTGGGAAGCATTTTGAATCTGGGGCTGGACAGAAGCAAAATCGGAGATATTCTTCTGGAAGAACATTGTGCTTATGTGTTTTGCCACTCTTCGGTGTGTCAGTTTCTTACCGAAGAAATCAGCCGGATTAAACATACATCTGTCATGGCAAAAGAAATTTTTGAAAAGGAAGCTATGCCAAAGCCCAGGCGGGAGGAGCTTTCTGGTACAGTGGCATCCCCAAGGCTTGACAGTATTATTGCCCTGGCTTTCCATACTTCCAGAAGCAGTATGATTCCTTTTATTGAAGGAGGAAAAGTATTTGTTAATGGAAAGTCCGTGGTTTCTAATGGATATAATCTGAAAGAAGGGGACATTATTTCCGTGCGGGGAAAAGGCAAGTTCCAATTTGGTTCTGTAACCTGCAAGACAAAGAAAAACCGTTTTCATGTAGTGTTGTATAAATATTGTTAAACAAAGGAGGGAAGGCCATGATTCCAGAACGGTTACTGGTGAAAAGACAGGAGGATTTTCACTATCCCATTGTATTTCAACAAACTTTTGAAAAGCTGACACAGGAAGTGCTGGATTTAAAAAAGGACAGCGCCAGGATTTGTATTGTAACAGATAGCCACGTAGCGCCTTTGTATCTGGACCAGGTAAAAGAGGCGTTATCCAAAACCGGTATGACCGTAAGTTCTTATGTGCTGCCGGCAGGGGAAGCCAATAAAAATCTGGAACAGATTCAGGGGATTTATGAGCATTTGATTCAAAACCACTTTGACCGAAAGGATTTGCTGGCTGCTTTAGGTGGTGGAGTTACAGGGGATATGACCGGATTTGCGGCTGCTACCTATTTAAGAGGGATTGATTTTATTCAGATTCCTACAACCCTGCTTTCCCAGGTGGACAGCAGTATAGGAGGGAAAACCGGAGTTGATTTTAAACAATACAAAAACATGGTGGGAGCCTTTCATCAGCCTTTACTGGTGTACATGAATGTTTCTACCCTGAAAACCCTGCCGGAAGAAGAATTTTCCAGTGGCATGGGAGAAGTGCTAAAGCACGGACTGATTCGTGATAAAGAATATAGCCGGTGGATTAGCGCGCACAGTAAGGAGCTTTTGGACAGAGAGACGCAAGCCTGTGGGGAAATGATTTACCGAAGCTGTGTCATTAAAAAAACAGTGGTGGAACAGGATCCTACTGAAAAGGGAGAACGGGCGCTTTTAAATATGGGACATACCATAGGGCATGCAGTAGAAAAGCTGAAAAATTTTTCCCTGCTTCATGGACAATGTGTGGCCATTGGATGCGCTGCTTCGGCATTTCTCTCCTGGAAAAAAGGCTGGATTTCCCAGACAGAATACGAAGAGATCAAAGACCAGCTTCAGGCATTTGGACTTCCTGTGAGGACTCAGGGGCTTAAGAAAGAAGAGATTTTGCAAACAACCAGGTCAGATAAAAAAATGGCAGGAGGGCAGATTCGTTTTATTCTGTTAAAAGACTGGGGAAATGCAGTCATTGACACAACCCTTACGGATGAGGAATTGTTAGAGGGAATCCAGAGTATTTTAGCGGAGGAAGAGGCATGAAAACAAAAAAGCACAGCATAAAAAATTTTCTGGAGCTTCTGGCAGCAATACTTCTTTTGGTAGGGCTTGATCAATATACGAAATTTCTGGCAGTGAAACATTTAAAGGATCAGGCAGAGATTGCCCTGATTCCCAATGTGCTGTATTTTCAATATCTGGAAAACCGGGGAGCTGCTTTTGGCATTTTCCAGGGACAGAAATGGCTTCTTTTGGGATTGACAGGACTGGTCATTCTGGGCGTTCTTTATGTACTTTGGAAACTGCCTGCTGAAAAGAAGTTCCTGCTTTTGAAAATCCTTTGCTTCTTTATTGTTTCCGGAGGTCTTGGTAACATGATTGACCGGATGCGATTGAATTATGTAGTGGATTTTATTTATTTTTCTCCTATTGATTTCCCGATTTTCAATGTGGCAGACATTTATGTGACTGTGAGTATGATTCTTCTCTTTGTGCTGGTGATGTTTTATTACAAAGAAGAGGATTTTGAATTTTTAAAATGGAAACAAAACAAAGAGCAGGAGTGAGCAGAATGAAACAGCTATGTTTACAGGCAGATGCCTCTTATGCAGGTGTACGGATTGATAAATATTTAGCGGAAGTGATGTCTGATTACTCCCGCTCTTTTTTACAGAAGCAGTTAAAAGACGGAAACGTTACGGTAAATGGCAAAAGGGAAAAGGCAAGCTATAAGGTGGCAGAAGAAGATGAAATTGCAGTGCTGATTCCGGATAATCTGGAACCGGATATTCAGGCAGAAAATATACCTTTGGATATTCTTTATGAGGATGACCAGCTTTTGGTAGTCAATAAGCCCAAGGGGATGGTGGTGCATCCAAGTCCCGGACATTATACAGGAACTCTGGTAAATGCACTGATGTACCATTGTAAAGACCAGCTATCAGGTATTAACGGGGTTTTGAGACCAGGTATTGTCCACCGGATAGATATGGATACCACAGGAGCCCTGGTGGTATGCAAAACAGATATTGCACACCAGAGTCTGGCTGAACAGTTGAAGGTACACAGTATTACCAGAAAATACAGGGCCATTGTTCATGGAAATCTTACAGTGGATTCTGGAACCATTGAAGGGGATATTGGAAGGCATCCAACAGACCGGAAGAAAATGGCGGTACACGTAAGAAACGGGAAGCCGGCTGTTACCCATTATCAGGTATTGCAGCGTTTTGGGAATTATACCTATGTGGAATGCCAACTGGAAACAGGAAGAACCCATCAAATCCGTGTACATATGAGCAGTATTGGACATCCACTGCTTGGTGATGAGGTATACGGACCAAAAAAATGTCCGATTGCCGGGCTTCACGGACAAACACTTCATGCCATGGTTCTTGGTTTCCAGCATCCGCTTTCCGGGGAATATATGGAATTTACTGCGCCGCTGCCGGAATATTTTCAAAAACTTCTGCTAAAATTTTAAATAATATATACATTTGGAGTAAAATGAATTATAATAAATGTAAGAAAGAATGTTAGAAAGGAGTGTATGAGTATGGCAGCAAATACAGTTATTACCATAGGTCGTCAGACAGGAAGCGGGGGACGTGACGTAGGAAAACTTCTTGCCAAAGAATTGGGAATCAAATGTTATGACAAAGAGCTGCTGGACCGTGCAGCCAAAGACAGTGGAATCTGTCATGAACTGTTTGAACATCATGATGAAAAACCCACCAACAGTTTTTTATATTCTTTAGTTATGGACACCTATTCTTTTGGCTATTCTTCAGCAGCCTTTGCAGATATGCCTATTAACCACAAGGTATTTCTGGCACAATTTGATACCATCAAAAAAATTGCCCGGGAGGAATCCTGTGTTATGGTAGGACGTTGTGCTGATTATGCCCTGGCAGAGTATCCGGGAGCAATCAGTGTCTTTATCCATGCAGATTTGGATAAACGGATTCACAGACTGGCAAAAGTTTACAATCTTACAGAATCAGCGGCAAAGGAACAGATTATCAAAAGCGATAAAAAACGCTCCAGCTACTATAACTATTATACCAGCAAAAAGTGGGGAGACAGCGCCAGCTACAACCTCTGTCTGGACAGTGGAATCCTGGGTGTGGAGGGCTGTGTAGAAATGATAAAGGCAGCTATTGAACTGAAGAAAAAAATGAAAGCCTGGTAAGAAATAAATATGGATGCAATTCCAGCTTGGCCTGTGCACCTTTTGAGCCTATAGTCTCAAAGGGGACTTGCAGATTCGCTGAAATTGCATCCATATTTTTTGTTGATTAGGAATGTTTTCCCTGAATGGGATGCCAGCCCTGGATATTTCCATTGCAGATGGCAGTAAACATCCGCTCTTTGGTTCCAGGATTTTCTCTGGAAATATCACGAAGAAGTTCCTTGGCATACTGACGTTTGGTGTAACCGTCAATGGGACATGGGCTCTTTTCAATCTCCAGTTGATATTTATTCTTAAAACCAATGACATCTGCTTCATCTACGAAAATAAGAGGACGTATTACGGTTAAATCCATACGGTCCAGGTAAGTCCTGGGAGAAAAGGTATGGAAGCGGCCTTCATAAATCAGCGAAAGCAGCATGGTTTCCACAACATCATCTTTGTGATGAGCATAAGCAATTTTGTTGCACCCAAGCTCTTTGGCAGCAGTGTTTAAAGCGCCTTTTCTCATTTTTGCACATAAGGAGCAGGGATTGCTTTCTTTTCGTTCTTCAAAGATAATGGGACCAATATCCGTTTTCACCAGAGTAAAGGGAATTCCAAGGCTTTCGCATAAAGCCTGTATTTTGTCTGCCTGGAATCCCGGATGTCCCAGGTCTACGGTAATTGCTTCCAAAGTAAAAGGGTTTGGGTAAAACCGCATAAGACCATGGAGGGCATAAAGCATAGTAAGACTGTCTTTTCCTCCAGAAACACCTACTGCAATTTTGTCTCCGGAATCTATTAACTGAAATTCATCTACCGCCTTTCTGGTAAGGCTTAACAATTTCTGTAATTTCATTTTTTCATCCTTTCAATCTGTGAATTTAGGAACCTTTTGCATCATAGCATAGAACGAAAAAAAAAGAAAGAAATTTCTTGAATTCTTACACAAAACACGGGATTCATGTTACAATGAATGCAAAAGTCATTTGGAAAAGAATAGGAGCGTCATGTCACATGAAAATTCATTGGAAAAATAAGTATTTATATTGGGGGCTTACTGCGTTTGCAGTGGTCAGTGCCAGTATGCTATTTTACTTTCTGCTGTTTCGCATGGAGGTGGTATTTGGTGGGCTGAAGAAGCTGATATCCATTTTAATGCCCGTTATCTGCGGTGCGATTATTGCATATCTGCTGATTCCCATTGTTAATTTCCAGGAACGGCATTTTTACAAATTTCTCATAAAGAAAAAGCATATTACGCCAAGTAAGACACAGAGGAAAGTTATTCGTTATGCAGGGATTGGATTTGCCCTGATTTTTGCATTTTTTATCATTTATTCCCTGTTGGCTATGATTATGCCCAGTATTATTGAGAGCATCATCAGTATTATTAATGATTCACCCAGATATGTTCAGAATATCCGTCACTGGCTGGAATCTCTTCTAAAGGATAATCCGGAGTGGAAAACCGCAGTGTTTTCCTATATGGAACAATACTCCCCCAGAATTGAGAATTTTCTGAATGATCAGATTCTGCCCCAGTTAAAAGCAATTCTTCAGCATTTAAGTACCGGAGTGTTTGGCACTTTGGTATTTCTGAAAAATCTGTTAATTGGCCTGATTATCTCCGTCTATCTTATGGCAGGGAAAGAAGAGCTTGTCACACAGTCTAAAATGTTTATTTATGCTTTTTTCAGCACAGAGCATGCCAATAACGTAGTAAAAGGGGTACGTTTTATTCATAAGACCTTTATAGGGTTTATTATTGGGAAAATCATTGATTCTGTGATTATTGGTATTTTATGTTATATCGGAACTTCTGTTATTGGAACTCCTTACGCATTGCTGGTCAGTGTTGTGGTAGGGGTGACCAATGTGATTCCGTTTTTTGGTCCTTATCTGGGAGCAATTCCTTCAGCATTTATTATTCTTATGGTGAACCCTATGCAGTGTTTGTATTTCCTGATTTTTATTCTGGCGCTGCAGCAGTTCGACGGAAATATTCTGGGACCGAAAATTTTAGGAAACTCCACAGGACTTTCCAGCTTTATGGTTATTGTGGCCATTCTGTTATTCGGAGGTCTTATGGGAATTTTTGGCATGATTATTGGTGTGCCCATTGTGGCGGTGATTCTTGCGGGACTGAAAACCTTCCGGTCTTATAATCTAAGAAAAAAAGCCATGCCCATGGAGGAAAAAGTGTATACCCATATGGAATATATGAATCCGGAAACCAGACTCCCTGTGGATTTTACAGTGGATGAAAGTGGTATGGATACAGAAAATAAAAAAGAGGAAGAAGACAAATGAAATTAGTGATTCAAAAAGTAAGCAGCGCTTCCGTAGAAGTGGAAGGAAACTGCGTAGGAAAAATCAAAAAAGGCTTCCTGGTTCTGGTAGGAATCGGGAAGGAAGATACAAGAGAAACGGTTGACCAGTATATTAAGAAAATGGTAAATCTGCGGATTTTCGCAGATGAGAATGGAAAAATCAATCTTTCTCTGGCAGATGTTAACGGAGAAGTGCTTCTGGTATCTCAGTTTACCCTGTATGCCAACTGTAAAAAGGGCAACCGTCCAAGTTTTTTTGATGCAGGAGAACCAGATAAGGCGGAAGCTTTATATGAATATATGGTAGAAAAAGTGAAAGAAAGTGTTCCGGTAGTGCAGACAGGGACGTTTGGAGCAATGATGAAGGTGTCCCTTACGAATGAAGGACCTTTTACCATTATGCTGGATGAAAATACGTTTCAATAATGTGAAACAAATCAAATAGAATGGATGAGATAGAATGTCGGGTGAGAATAAAATACAGTATTCATCCGACATTTTTATCATAAAGATACGGGAAGTGAGGAAAAAATGAGTATTATAAAAAATGAGATTCCCATTTTGGAATATGATTCAGCGAAACAGGCGGTGATTATGCCAAATCATGAAAACTTCGATTTGGAATTGCCCCGAAAGGCAGTATTTGCCTTTCTTGGGGATGCGGTTGACAAATATGCCAGAAACCATGGGGGAGAAATTGTGGGATGGTTTGAATCTATCACTAAAACATATCCAATTTACAAAATCTCCTATAAAGGCCAGGAACTTTGTCTTGTTCAGGCGCCAATGGGTGCGCCGGCGGCGGCTCAGATTTTGGACTGGCTGATTTCGTATGGCGTCAGGGAAATTATTAGCGGAGGTTCCTGCGGGGCATTGGAAAATTTTAAGGAGAATGAATTTCTGGTTCCCTATCGTGCTTTGAGAGATGAAGGCACGTCTTATCACTATATGGCGCCATCCCGTTATGCTGACGTCCATCCACAGGCACGAAAAGCCATAGAGAAAACATTATGTGAGCATCATTTGAAATACATAGAAGTTATGACCTGGTCCACAGATGGATTCTATCGGGAGACAAAAGAAAAGGTCACATACCGAAAAGCAGAAGGCTGCTCTGTGGTGGAAATGGAGTGCGCGGCTCTTGCTGCCTGTGCCGAAATGAGGGGTGCGGTTTGGGGAGAATTATTGTATACAGCAGATAGTCTGGCAAATATAGGAGCATATGATGAGCGGAACTGGGGAAGAGATTCTGTGGAATATGCATTGGAACTTTGCATGGACGCAGTGTTGAAGATAGAAATGGAGGGATAATATGAAAACGGATAAAACATTCTTTGAAGCCCGGGTGGAGGCTGTAATAACCAGCTTTAATCAGGGAACCATGATTCTGGAAGCTGTGCAGTCCTTGTGCAGACAGACGTTTTTGCCCGAAAGAATCTTGGTTGTGGATGATGGTTCTACTGATGAGGCATCTCTTGCTGTTTTGAAAAATCTGGAAAAACAGGAAGGTCTTCCGGTTCCTGTACAAGTGATTTATCAGGAAAACGGTGGGGTATCCTGCGCCAGAAATACTGGTATTAGAAAAGTTCAGGAGCCCATGGTGCTTGTGTTGGATGGGGATGACAGGCTAAAGCCAAGTTATATTGAGCAGGTAAGTGATTTACTGTTTTCTCATCCGTCCATGATTGCAGCGTCTTCCTGGCTTCATACATTTGGTGTTTTGGATGCTGTGGTATGCCCCACTGGAGGGAAAATCCAGCCTTTTTTGGCGCGTAATTGCTGTCCTGCCACTCATATTTTTAGAAGGGAAGCCTTTGAACAATGCGGTGGTTATGATGAAACCATGCGTTCTGGATTTGAGGACTGGGAATTCTTTTTAAGTCTTTTGGAAACGGCACCAGAGGCAGAAATTGGGATTGTGGAAGCGCCGCTTATTCAGTATCGCACAGCGCCTGCGTCAGCAAATGTCCGAAGTATGAAGAAACGTCTTGATTTGATGAGGTATCTCATTCAGAAACACAGAAAGAGCTATGAAAAACATCTTGAAGATGCCCTGCTTGGAATTGAGGAAATTTCAAATTCCAGGCTCTATGGGTGGGAGAACGAAATAGTACATTCCATGGAAATAAATCAGGAGTTAAGTGAAACATCCAGGGAGTTTTTAAAGCATCCGACCTATGGAGACGGAGGGATGGCAGCAGCAGTTCGGATGGCCTGTATGAGGGATATATAAAATGAACAAGAAACAGAGAATTTTAGTTTTGGAAGATGAAGCATTTATCCGAAATCAGATAAAAGAATTTCTGGAAAATCAGGAATATGAAGTAATAGCGCCCAAACAGCCGGATTGCTTTGAACAGTGGGAGAATGAGCAGCAGCCGGATTTGATTTTGCTGGATATTGGACTTGGCAGCCAGGATGGTATCCAGCTTTGCAAGAGACTGCGTAAAGATACCCAGGTTCCTATTATGTTTGTCACAGGGGAAAATACAACCCAAATGGAAGTGCAGGGACTTCAGGCAGGAGGAGATGATTATATCCGAAAACCCTTTGATTTCTGTGTGCTGCTGATACGAATACAGAATTTGCTGAAAAGGGCAAGAAGCGAACAGGATCAGCTTTGCGTGGAAGGTGTGGTTCTGGATTTGGTTTTTGGACAATTATGTTATGAGGACCAGTGTTTTGAATTGTCTAAAAAAGAATTGCAGATTTTGTATTATTTGTTCCGAAACTATCCCAGAATCGTTGGAAGGGATGAAATGATTGAATATTTGTGGGAGAATAAGCTTTTTGTGGATGAGAATATTCTAAACGTCAATTTGTCCAGGATTCGGAAGCGCCTGGAGGGAACCGTACTGGAGAATTTTGTGAAAACCATTCCAAGAACAGGCTATCAAATTGGAGGAAACCAAAATGAGGCTTAGAGATTACCTTTATGAACAGGCAGAGACTCTGTTGCTTTGGGTGTTTGGAATGCTGGCTCTTGGCGGTTTTTTATGGGTGACCGGTACGGAGATTCCTGTGGTACTGTGTGTGGAGGGTGTCTGGTTTTTCGTAACACTGCTGTCTCATGGACGGAAATATCTGGCCTTAAAACAGCGTTATGCAGAGGTGGAATCGGCCTTTGATTTGCTGGAAGAAAAATATTTGTTTACAGAGGTACTTCCCAAACCCAATACTTTGTTGGAACAATTATATTTTTCCTGTTCCAGAGAATCTAATAAGGCTATGCTGGAGAAAATTGAGGAAATTTCTGCCGGCAGCAGAGAGTATAAGGAATATATGGAAGGCTGGGTTCATGAGATTAAGAATCCGGTGACAGCCATGAAGCTTTTTTGTAACAATCATCCTACAAAAGAGACAGAAGAATTACAAAAAGAAATCCAAAAGCTTGATGATCTGGTGGAGCAAACTCTTTATTATGCCAGAAGCGGCTATACGGAAAAAGATTATTTTATCCAGGAATGTTGTCTGGAGGAAGTCATTGCTCAGGTTCTCTCTGAATTTCGCACACTGATTTTGCAAAAACAGTTACATTTGGATATCCATGATATAGAGGTAAGGGTTTATACAGATCCCAAGTGGCTGGCCTATATTGTAAAGCAGTTGCTGTCCAATGCTGTGAAATATGCCCCTGTTTCTGCTGGCTACATTTCCATGGACGCTATGCAGCAGGAAAACAGCCTGTGGCTTCGTATCCGGGACAATGGCCCAGGCATTTCAAAGGCAGACCTTCCAAGAGTCTTTGAGAAGGGTTTTACCGGGGAACACAGGGAACGAAAGGCTGCCACTGGCATGGGACTTTACCTGGCAAAAAGGCTTTGTGACCGCCTTGGCTTAGAAGTGAAGCTGGAGTCCAAGGATGGGCAGGGAATTACTGTATTCATAGGATTTCCTGTAGGAAAGCTCCACCGCCCGGAGTCACTCTAACAACTCTGTAAGTATTTTCTTTCCTGGAAGCATGATACAATCGGGATAACAAATCAAGAAACAGAAAGGATGAATTGCTTATGAGTATCTTGCTTCAGATTGAAAAGCTGGATAAATATTATGGAAACAAACACAATATCACAAAAGCTTTGAACCACGTTTCTTTTCGGGTGGAAAAAGGTGAGTTTTTAGGGATTATGGGTTCCAGTGGATCTGGAAAAACAACACTTTTAAATTGTCTTGCAACCATTTGCAGGGCAACTGCCGGACATATTTATCTGGAAGGAAGGGATATTACTGCATTGAAGAATCAGGAACTAGCAGACTTCAGAAAAGAGAATCTGGGGTTTGTGTTTCAGGATTTTAATCTTCTGGATCATTTTACCCTGGAAGAGAATATCGGCCTTGCTCTGACTTTACGGGGAACACCAAAAGAACAGGTGAGAAAACTGGTGAAACAGGCAGCCAGACAGCTTGGGATTGAAGGAGAACTGGAAAAGATGCCGGCGCAGGTTTCCGGAGGTCAAAAACAACGCTGTGCCTGTGCCAGAGCTATTATTAATCACCCTAAAATTTTGCTGGCAGATGAGCCAACAGGGGCCTTGGACTCTCATGCAGCCCAGATGCTTTTGGAAAGTTTTACCAGCTTAAATGAAGAACTTGGAGCTACCATACTTATGGTTACCCATGACGTGTTTTCTGCAAGCTATTGCTCCAGGATTTTATTTTTAAAAGATGGAAGGATTTTTAATGAAATCCGAAGAGGAGAAAAGAGCAGAAAGGCATTTTTTCAGGAAATCCTGGATGTGGTAACCTTAATGGGAGGTGACGTCTCCAATGCAAAATAAGATAATTTTAAAAAATGCCAGATACTGGGCAAAGGATTATGCCATTTATTTACTTACTATTGTGTTTTCCATTTCCCTGATTTATTCCTTTAATCTTCTGGTATTTTCGGAGGATATTCAGAGACT
Source organism: Bacillota bacterium (assembly GCA_902363515.1). Classification (GTDB taxonomy): domain Bacteria; phylum Bacillota; class Clostridia; order Lachnospirales; family Lachnospiraceae; genus Blautia. The sequence continues at coordinate 157,593 of CABJAN010000004.1, forward strand.
AAGCAATGGAATGAATGTTCTAACCGGCGTGATTATTTTTCTTTCTTTTGTCATTGTATGGGTTCTGGGATGGCTGATTCATTACATGGCAAAGTTTATGATGAAGAAGCGCAGCCGGGAATTTGGTACCTATATGCTACTGGGTGTTCCCAATAAAACCATTGCCTCTTTGTTTGCAGGAGAGCAGGCTTTAATTGGAAGTGTGGGTTTTTTACTCTCCCTTGTCATAGGAAGCCTTTTATATCAGGTTTTAGCTATGATGGTTATTTACTTTTTTGGTGCGTCTTATCATCTGAAGCTGGCTTTTTTCTGGGAGGCCTTTGGTCTTACCTTGCTCTATACGGTTTGTATGTATGGAAGCGCTATTTTACGTTTGAGAAGATATTTGAAAAAGGCAGAGATTCACGAACTGCTGTACCTGGACCGGGAAGGCGAAGAAGAGGTACGTCAGGAGAGGAAAGGCTCTTTGCTGGCGTTTTTCTTTTACTTATTTCTGGGGATTTGCGGCTGCTTTGTATTTGTATATTCTGTGTACCTGGAAGGAGAGGTTCCCTACAGCGGAGAGTATAGCGGATGGTATTTCCTAGGCTCCATGGCAGTCATTTTGTTGTGCATTTATAAAATTTATACCCATATGACATATTTTCTTACAAGAACCGTGCTTTCCAAAGGTGATTTTAAATATGGGAAAGACCGCCTCTTTCTTTTGCGTGGGCTGACAGCAAAGTTAAATACCATAGGAAAAACCCTTGGAATTTTGGCTCTTCTTCTTACTATTACCCTGACAGCCATGCAGATGGGAGTCTTGTTTGAAAAGTTTTTTCAGGCTCAGGCAGACAATATTATCAGCTTTGATGTTGCCATGTCTGGAAACCAGGAAAAAATAGAAGAGCAGCAGTTAGAAGAAAAGCTGGAGCAAAGATTGCAGAAGCAATATGGGATTACCTTCGGTCATTCCTATCCTATTTATCAGAATCCGGACGATACGTTATACACCTATACGGGTTTTGACGGCTATTTGGAATTTACTCCTGTAATGGCTTATGGAGATTTTCAGCTTTTGTGGAAAGCCCTTGGGTATGAAGAACTCTCTCTTGGAAAACAGGAATATTTGTTGCTTACCTCTGAAAAGATACAGGAGAGAAGCAGAAGAGAAGAAGTTCCTGCTCTTGAAATTCAGGGAGAAACTTATCAATTAAAAGAACTTTCTTCCAGGCCTTTTAGTACCGGAAGCGGATTACATGGAACCGGATTTCTGGTGGTGCTTCCAGATGAGGCTGCAGAAACGTTTCCTGTTTATCACACTTGCTATGTCTTTGAGACTAAGAAAGAAATACCGGCCAATGAGGGTATGGAGTTGTCCCAGTGGTTATCCGATAACGGAGCTTATGATGTAAGTGGTGATTACAGGAAAAATGCGGTAGATGAGTTTATGGTGGCATCAGATACCAGGGCATCACAAAATTCCGTATTTGTGACCTTTGCATTTTCTTTGTTTTATGTGGGACTGATTTTTGCCTGTTGTGCAGCAGCTATTTTGGCGGTACAGCAGTTAAGTGATGGAGTTTCGTATAAACACAAGTATGAAATTTTGTCTTATTTAGGTGCAGATGAAGGCAAGATGCAAGGATTGGTTCTGAAACAAATGATTTTTTATTTTTTTATTCCTGTGGCAATTCCAATCCCGGTCAGTATTTTTCTGGCATCACAGATAAATCAGGTTTTGCTGGCAGATTTAATTACCGTAAAAGCCTTTTGTATGGCAATCGCAATTAGTATTGGTTTGTTTTTTCTGGTTTATTTTATTTATTTTCTGGCAACATATCTGGGATACCGCAAGAGAGTTCTTGAATAGTTTAGCGGACAAATACAGATTTAACCGAAAAACTATAGCTTTTTCCAAAGATTTGTGGTAAACTACTCTCAAAATCAAGATTTTGGAGGTTTCCCATGGCAAAGCCAATTACATACCGCGAACAAGAAAAATTAGAAAATACAGTAAAGCTCCGTGAATTTCTCATGGAGCTTCCCCCTTATGTGAAGGATTATTTCCGCGCCAAAGAACCAACCACGTCAGACAAAACCCGTCTGTCATACGCCTATGATTTACGTGTGTTTTTCCGGTTTTTACAGGAAACAAATCCTTCTTTACAGGAAAAATCCATGGCTGATATTTCTATTGCTGATTTGGCTCTTTTACAGCCTGTGGATTTTGAGGAATTTCAGGAATATTTAAAGGCTTATAAATCCCCGGAACAAAAACTGGAAACCAATTCCCGTACAGGAATTGCCAGAAAAATGTCCTGTTTGCGCAGTTTTTATGATTATCTGTGCAAACGCCAGCTTTTGCCTTCCAATCCTGTGCGTTTGGTGGATATGCCGAAAATTAAGGAAAAAGCCATTATTCAGCTAGATCCGGATGAAGTTGCCAGTTTGCTGGATTATATAGAAAATTATGGAAAAAATCTCACCGGTGTTCAACTTTACCACTATAACAAACAAAAGTACCGCGATATTGCCATTGTTACTCTTCTATTAGGAACGGGTGTTCGTGTATCAGAACTGGTGGGATTAAACATTGCAGATGTGGATTTTAAAAACAATGGAATCCGGATTTTGCGAAAAGGTGGAAATGAAATGATTGTTTACTTTGGCAAAGAGGTGGAACAGGCGCTGAAAGATTATCTGGAAATTTCCAGAGAAGCCATTACGCCGGTAGCCGGTCATGAGGACGCGCTGTTTTTGTCCGGTCAGAGGAAACGTATCAGCGTAGATGCAGTAGAAAAAATGGTAAAGAAGTACGCTTCTGCTGTTTCGGTAAAAACCATTACCCCACACAAATTGCGAAGCACCTATGGAACTGCCCTTTACCGGGAAACCGGGGACATCTACCTGGTGGCAGATGTCTTGGGGCATGCAGACGTAAATACTACGAAAAAGCACTATGCAAAATTAAGTGATTCCAGGCGCAGGGCTGCTTCCAAAGCGGTTACGCTAAGAGAAAAATAAGACTTCCCGAAGGGGCATCCTGATTTTATCCTCAAAATAATCTTTTAGAGCAAGATTTTTGTTCCATTTTTTTTGAGGATAGCTGCCATAGCGGTGTTTTACATCTTCCATGCGTGTTATCATATCCACCGGACCATTTGGCATGGCAATGGAATCACAGACTTGAATCAGGCGGTCATAGTCATCGTACTCATAGAAGTCTAAAAGGCTTTGAATCTGCGCCAGCTCCTGTTTGCTTACATCCCACTCTCCTACATACATTTCCAGGCTTTTTACCGGAAAGGAATGGGTAATGCTGATTTTAGCAGCTTCTTCATAGCCAAGAGACATAAGGTACAAATAGCCATCTAAGACATGGCGGATGTAGGAAAATCCAAAACGTCTGCCAATGTCATGGAGCAGTCCCAGAATGTAGGCTTTTGCTTCATCTAAATCAGGGCAATAGGCTGCGATTTTATAGGCACATTGGGCAGTGACAACGGAGTGATCCTTCCAGGGACCTGGATTCATAGTATAAGATTCCTTCAGTAAGGCAAAGGCTTCTTCTTTTGTAGGTAACATAATTTTTATCTCCTTGATTAATTACTTCATTTTTTCAGAGAACAGGATGGAGAAAGTGAGGTCTGGGCAGGACCGTTTAAAAGGTTTCCATGCTTATCAAATCTGGAGCCATGGCAAGGGCAATCCCAGCTCTCTTCCTCTGGATTCCATGTTAACTGACACCCAAGATGGGGACAGACGGGAGGTTTCCCTGTTTTTTGAAAGTCTGCCAGTAATTGGCGTGTAAGACCTTTGACAGAATGTCCTCCTTCCTTGCATAAAAAAGAAAGATCTGCTGTGGAAAAGCGTTTTGGTGAGAACACAGCTTCCCATGGGTTTTCTCTTTCTAAAATGAAATCACGTAAAAGCATGGCTGCAACCATGGAGGTACTCATCCCCCATTTCTGAAATCCTGCAGCAACATACCAGTTTTGTTTACTTTTGGCATAAGGGCCAATGTAAGGAATGCCGTCAGAGGTGATTCCATCCTGCGCAGACCAACAGCATAGTTCTTTACTTTTGGGAAACCATTTTGCCGCAAGGTTACGAAGCTGCTGATACTTTGGCAAGGAAGCGTCTTCTCCTGTTCTGTGTCCCATGCCACCTAATAGCAAATAAGGGCCATAATTACGGAAAGAAAAGCCGTGTTCCCCGCTTCCAATATACATCCCGTTGGTTTTCATGCCATGCTCTAAAGCAAGTACATACGAACGTTCCTGATGAATACGGGCAAAATAAGCCCCGGGAAAGTTGAGAAACGGGATATGACAGGTAAAAATAATCTGTTCTGCTTTTACCGTTCCGTATTTTGTATAGGCGGTATTCTCTTCTACTTTGTAAACAGGACTGTGTTCATAGATAACCAGATGTTCAGACAAGGCATGGAGAAATTTTAAAGGATGAAACTGTGCCTGATTTTGAAATTTAACAGCTCCCCACACAGGAAAGGGCAAGGTCAGGTTTTCGCGCACCAGAGAAGCCGGAAGTACGAGAAATGCGGCTGCCTGTGCTTCCGCCTCAAGGTCTGCTCTGCTTTTCCCATAGACAAAGGAGGACTGCTTTTTAAAATCACAGGAAATCTGTTCTGTTTTTATAATGTTTTCATATTCCTGGATAGCAGCCTGGTTGCCCCTGGCATAAAGCCTGGCTTTTTCCGCTCCTATTTTTTTCAGAAAGCCATGATAGCAGAGACCATGCTGGGAGGTAATCTTGGCAGTCGTGTTCCCGGTCTGACCGCTGCCTATGCGGTTTGCCTCTAAAACAAGAACTTTTTTGCCGGATTTCTGAAGCTGGTAAGCTGTCAGAATACCTGCCATACCTCCGCCGATTACCAGGACTTGTGTTTCTAAATCTTTTTCTAAGGTCTGTCTTTCCTGTATCTTACAGGTTTCCCACCACAATGAATGCATTTGTTTCCCTCCATACAATCAGAATTGAATAAGTTGTTTGGAAACTTTCTTATTCTTTTTGCTGTATTTAGTATGGACAGTTTTCGGAAATTTATTTTTGGCCGGCTTCAATATTCGCCCAGGCTTCTTCATCAAATTCCCGGTCTTTATAATAATATTTCTTGTCTTCCTCTGTGATTTCCCGAATAATACGGCAGGGATTTCCTGCTGCCACCATATTGTCTGGAATATCCTTTGTCACCACACTTCCAGCTCCAATGACAACGTTATTTCCAATGTGTACCCCAGGGGTTACCACTACATTTCCCCCAAGCCATACATTATCTCCAATGGTAATGGAAATTCCGTATTCATAAGCAGAATTTCTGGAAACGGGATGAAGGGGATGTCCTGCTGTATAGAGGGATACATTTGGCCCAAACAACACATTGTCTCCAATTTTAACAGGCGCTACGTCCAGAATGGTACAATTATAGTTGGCAAAAAAGTTTTCCCCTACTTCAATATGAGAACCATAATCACAATAAAAAGGAGGGACGACCATAATATTCTTATGTGAACCTTTCACGATTTTACCAAGAGCTGACCAAGTGTCTGAAAATCAGAAGGGTCTGTGGTATTAAACTCACGTAAAAGCCTTCTGGCAACTTTCTGCTCTTCCATCACTGCTTCATCTGAGATATAGGGAAGTTCTGAATCTCTTCGTGTAATATTATCCATGGTTTCATTCCTTTCGTCTTTACATTTCAATTTCTTCCGATATAATGATAGTATATTTTGGAAAGAGATTCAACGTATATTTGAGAAAGGAACACAGAAAAGAGTTATGACAAAAATTTTACTTATAGAGGATGACGCTACCATTAATGAGCTCATACAGGAATTTCTTCAGGACAAAGGCTGCTGCTGCACTCCGGCTTATTCCGGTACAGAAGGCAGACTGCTGGTGGATATGGAAAAGTTTGAACTGATTTTATTAGACTTGATGATTCCAGGCATGAGCGGCCAGGATTTGCTGGAATATATCCGCGCTGGCTTACAGACCCCGGTCATTGTGCTTTCCGCACGAACAGCCCTTGAAGATAAAGTGGAATTGCTGGGAATGGGGGCAGACGATTATCTGACAAAGCCTTTTGAACTGGAAGAACTATGGGCGCGGATTCAGGTACAGCTTCGCCGCACACAGGGTATACGTCCATCCGGCAAATCGGTTCTCAAATACAAGGACTGGACGTTAAATCTCCAGGAACGGAGTTTTATAGCAAACAAATTGCCTGTTGAACTGACTTCTCATGAAATGGGCATTCTGGAACTTCTGATAAAACATCCCAAAAAGGTATTTACCAAACAGGAAATCTTTGAAGTGGTATGGCAGCAGGAGTATTTTATAGAGGATAAGACCATTCATGTCCATATCAGTAATATCCGGGCAAAACTCAAGAAAACCGGGACAGACCACTACATCCAGACAGTATGGGGGATTGGTTTTAAATTAGGTGAATAAAGAGAAATCTTTATACTTTCTTTAACATTTCTTTGCGCTTTTTGAAACTCTGTATTTTATCATAAAGAAGAAAGCTGGTACAGAGTTTCAAAAATACGACAGCAAAGAAGGAGGAATTTATGGAGTATATCATTGAGACAAAAAATTTATGTAAATCCTATCACAAAAAGGCGGCGGTAACATCCTTAAACATGCATGTGCGCCCGGGAGAAATTTATGGATTTATTGGCAGAAATGGTTCTGGAAAATCTACAACTCTGAAAATGCTCTGCGGTTTAGCCCATCCCACAGAAGGGAGCATCCGGCTATTTGGAGAAACACAGTTACAGGAGTCTGTGTACCGCAGAATCGGTGTCCTGATTGAAACCGCAGGATTGGAGCCAGGCGCTACTGCCTATGAAAATATGCTGTATAAAGCCATGTTTATGGGGGCTGTGGAACCCAGAAAGCAGATTCAGGAGCTTTTAACACTGGTGGGACTGGAATACAGGGACAGGAAGAAAGTGAAGCAGTTTTCCATGGGGATGAAGCAGCGTCTTGGAATTGCTATGGCATTACTTGGCAGACCGGATTTATTGATTTTGGATGAACCCATTAATGGTCTGGACCCGGAAGGTATGAATCAGATTCGGAAGCTCTTAGTTGACTTGAATCAAAAGAAAGGAATTACCATTTTAATCAGCTCTCATATTCTGGGGGAACTGGAAAAGATGGCAACCCACTATGGCATTTTAAAAGACGGATGTCTGGTAAAAGAAATTTCCAGAGAAGATTTAATTTCTCAGTGCAAAGATTATCTCTATCTGAAAGTACAGGATTCCAAAATGGCTGCGGTTATCTTAGAGCAAAAGCTGGGACTGTGTGATTATGAAGTACATCCAGATGGGGAAATCCGGATTTTTCAGACCTTAAATCCTGCACAGATTACCAGTGTTTTGTCGGAAGTGGGGATTTCTGTCTACGCCGTTTATCCTCATCAGCAGGACCTGGAAGGCTATTTCATGGAACTCATGGGACAGGATACGCAAGATTCTTTATCTGAGAAAGGAGGGAAACACCATGCTTAATCTTTTTCGTATGGAGGTATATAAGATTTTTCGGGAGAAATCTATTTATATTACTGCTGCAGCCATACTGGGGGTGATATTTATCGCCCTGGCTACCATGAAGGTGATTACCAGTCCGGATTTACTTCATTCGGCTATGGAGTCAGGAATGGATATTACAGCCGAGGATCTTCAGGACGCACAGGCATTCCAAAACAGTACGCAGGTAGATTTTCTTGGGAGCTTATTGTTTTCCGGCGGACTTATGGTCTGCCTTATGGCAATTGTAAGCGCCATCTTTGTCTGCGATGATTTTACAACCGGATTCGGGAAAAATATTTTTTCCTATTATCCCAAAAGAAGCTGGTATATTATAAGCAAATTAATGACTTTAGCCATTGTCAGCGGGTTTTTCCTGATTGTTTTTACCCTGCTTACCTTCCTGTCTTTTCGCCTTATGGGGTTTGAAAATGCTATGGGAAATTTGAATAGCATGATGTTGATGTTGGTTATCGGATGGCTGAGTTTAATGAGTCTGTGCGCGCAAAATCTTCTTTTTTGTATGCTGACGCGTAAGGTTGTGTTAAGCAGCATCCTTTCCATTCTCTGCGGACTTGGAGTTGTTTCAGGAGTTTTAGAATTTTTCTCCGGCTTTTTTGGTATTCATGTGGGAAGCTTTTTCCCATCATATAATTTGATGATACTGCCTGTGTTAAGCGGCACTTTGACAAATGACATAAATTCCGGAATTGCTCTTTTTCTAAAGGAACAGAATCTGTTCCTGGGAACCAGCCCCATACTTGCTGTTTTTGCCGCTGTTTTTTGGACAATTCTGTATGTCTTTCTGGCTGCTTTTGTATTAAATAAAAAAGATATTTGTTGAAGGTAGGAAAACCATATGCTGATTTTGATCTGTTTCTTTGGTATTTTGCTTCTCTTTGCAGGATTCCGATTATATTTATATGGAAAACAAATGCGGGAATGGACCCGCCAGCTTCAGGAACTTTCTCCCCAAAGCAATCAAAGACTGACCTGCTTTGTAAGAGATAAAGCGACGAAAGCCCTTTGCCTGGAAATGAACAATTATATTGATGCGCAGCAAAAAGCAGTTCTGAAATCCCAGGAGGCAGAAAGGGAATTAAAATACACCATTGCCTGTGTTTCTCACGATATCCGAACTCCCCTGACCGGGGCCTTTGGTTATATACAGTTATTTGAAAAAACTTCAGACGAAAAGAAACAAAAGAAATATGGTACTATCGTCCGACAGAAATTAATGGATTTGGAGCAGCTTTTGGATGAACTGTTTCTGTATACCAGGCTTACCGGAGATGCGTTCCCTATGGAGATTTCCAAAGTCCGGCTGCTCCCATTGCTTTGTGAGGTTTTGAATGAGTTTTCCTTATCGTTTCAGGAGCAGGAACGGGAGCCACTGCTCTCCTTTGAAGATGAAACCATAGAGGTTTTGGGCGATAAGCAGCAGCTTCGCCGGGTTTTTCAAAATCTGATTTCCAATGCTCTGGCACATGGAACGGGGACTTTGTATATTGAACAAAAGGGCGCTTCTCTGGTCTTTCAAAATCAGGTGCCAGAACCAGAGAAGCTGCATCCAGAATGGCTTTTCCAGCGTTTTTACAGAACCGATATGTCCCGCCAGGGCACACATGCCGGACTTGGGCTTTCCATTGCAAGAGAGCTGGTAGAACGTATGGGAGGACAAATCTGGGGAGAACGAAAGGATACCATGCTTTGTATTAAAATCGCATTTGCGGTAAGAATGAAACAAGAAAAGGAGAATCTAAAATGAAAACCATGAAAGAATTGTTTGAAACAGCCAGAAAATCCATGGAGAAAAAACAGGATTTGGTATTTGTAACTACTATTTCCAGCTCCGGCTCTTCTCCAAGAGGAGCCGGTTCAAAAATGCTGGTTCTGGAAAACGGAACATCCTATGGAACCATTGGAGGCGGAAATGTAGAATATGTTTCCATTCAACATGCCAGAGAGGTTCTGAAACAAAAACAATCCTGTACCAGAGGATTTGCTCTTCATCCAGATCAGGTAGCAGATTTAGGTATGATCTGCGGTGGGGATGTGGTGATTTTCTTTCAATACATTTCCTGGGAAAATCAGGACTTTTATGACCTCTGTACCAGAATTTTAAAGAGCTGGGATAAAAATGAGAATACCTGGCTGATTTTTGATATTACGGAGGAAACGGTTTGGAAGGCAGGACTTTATGAGGAGCAGGAAGGTCTTACAGGACTTGGGATTTCTGACCCGTCTCCTCTTTTGCAGACCAAGGCCGTGCAGAAGGTTTTGGATGGTCGGAAATACTATTGTGAACCATTGGTACAAAAAGGCAGAGTTTATATTTTCGGTGGTGGACATGTGGCGCAGGCACTGGTTCCTGTGCTGGCCCGTCTGGAATTTCGCTGTGTGGTATTTGATGATAGAGAGGCTTTTAGCAATCCACAGGTATTTCCAGAGGCAGAACAATGCATTTTGGGGGATTTTAACAGGATTTCAGACTACCTTTCCATTCAGCCTCAGGACTATGTATGTATTATGAGCCGGGGACATCAATACGATTATCTGATTCAGAAACAAATCCTTACCACTCCTGCGTATTATATTGGGGTTATGGGAAGCCGGAAGAAAAAAGAAGTGATTCGGCAGAAACTGCTGGCAGATGGTTTTTTCCCGGAGGATATCAGCCGGATTACCACACCCATTGGTCTGGATATTCTGGCTGAAACTCCGGAGGAAATTGCTGTCAGCATTGCCGGACAGTTAATAGCAGAACGGGCAAAGGCTGCCACACGATAGGCTGAAATGCTCATGTGCGATTAAATAACACACAAGAACCTGATAGACAGCCAACTTACTATTCCGTTTTAATCTATGGTTAATTTAATAAACAAGAAATTTAATAATCACTCCATTGTGCCTTAAAATTCCCTCTGGTATTATGGAATTACAAAGGAGGCTGGCTATGAAAATTAATCACATTATCCGAGAAAAACGAAAAGAATTATTATTGACGCAAGAATAACATATCAGAGCCAGAACGGTATGAGAAAGTGCTTGAAGCGTTTTATGAACAGCTATCACGCAGTCAGAATACAGAAATAAAAGAAACAGCTATTAGTATGCTAATATCATATAGCATAAATAGAAAAGATTTCTCTAAAGCAGAGGAACTTATCAATACGCTGCCTTCATCATCAATAGACAAAGAAGAACGCATTGCTGTTCTTTATACAGAGCAAGGCAAGTTTTTAGATGCACTTAAAATATGGGAACACAGAATATTAGATAGCATTACTGAAATTCAGACTGCGCTAATGAATATGTTAGATATTGCAGTAAAGGAAGAACGAATAGAAGATGCAGATTTTTATGCTGATGTTTATGAGCAAGCATCAAAATTGTTTTATGTAACCCCATGGATACCGTATCATGCAAAAGTGTCATTGTCTGTTATTAAGAAAGACAAAAAAGAATGTTTAGCAGCACTCAAATCTACACTGGCAGCAATGCGTGAAAAATGGAGACCTAAAGAAAATCCACTTTATAAGCATTTAGACAGTTCAGAAACCAATATTCTATCAGAACGTATTTTAGCTATGCTACAAGAAGATTTCCTACTGTCTAACGTTACTTCTTTATCGCACATCAGCAAAGGGATTTATCCGTAACCATCTGGTAGAAAAATTCCAGGGCATCTAAAAGAATCTGTTCATCAAGGTTAAAAGCCGGATTGTGTACAGGTTCATTAGAACCCTGTTTTTTTCCGCCCAGAAATACGGTTCGCATACCTGGGACATGCTCCAGATAAAAGGCTGCATTATCCCCCACTAAAAAAGGCTCTTCTCCAAGAGAAAAGTGGTCCTGCATCAGTTCCTTTCCAATCCTACTTCCCTGTTTTACCAGAGAAGCATCGTTTATCATAGGGGGAATCATGCGCCCTGGTTCCAGGCATATGGAGGCTCCTGTTTCCTGTTCTACCTGCCTCATCACTTGCTCCAGCTGATTCCAGACATAGTGAAAATCCTCCATGGTAAAAGCCCGAAGGGAACCATAGAGCTGTGCAGTATCTGCCACAATATTTCCAGCAGTCCCCGCTTCCATGGTTCCAAAGCCAAGAACAAAGGGATGCTGGGTTTTCAAGGTGTCATTGAGCCGGTGGATTTCCACTGCCAGTCTGGAAGCTGCATATAAAGCGTCAATGCCATCCTGGGGCTGAAACCAGTGACTGGATTTGCCTGTTACATGAAGGGTGATGCCGCCCACTGCTGCTGTGGTAATGCTTTTTTGAATTTCCATGTGCCGGGTTTCCTGATTTCCAAAATGAAAAACAAGAATAGCATCCACTTTTGGGTTTTCCAGGGCTCCATGGGCAATCAGGTGTTTTGCGCCCTGTCCGGTTTCTTCCCCCGGTTCAAAGAGAAAACGCACATTACAGGCCAGTACCTCTTTATGCTCTGCCAGTACCTTTGCAAGACAAAGAGTTACCGCTGTAATGGCATCATGGCCGCAGGCATGCATTTTCCCCGGATAGAGGGAGGAAAAGGGAAGTCCTGTGGCTTCCTGTATGGGCAGACCATCAATTTCACTTCTTATGGCAATGGTCTTGTATGCCGGATTTAACATAAGGGTAGCAATCACCCCGGTGTCTCCGGTTTTATAGCATGGAATTTCCAGGGCATTTAGATAATCATAAATAAACTGCGTGGTAAGACGCTCTTCCATACTCAATTCCGGATGCTGATGCAGCCAGTGGCGCAGACGAAGCAGTTCTTTTTCATAAGCTTTACAAACAGACATAAGGTCACCTCTTTGTTAGTCTATGTTTTTGGCGCAGATATCCTGAAGACAGCATTTATCACAAAATGGTTTTGTACGGGCTGTGCAGATATCACGTCCATGGTAAACCAGGCGATGGCAGAAATCACTTCCCTCTTCCGGTGGAATGATTTTCCAGAGAGCCATTTCTACTTTTTTCGGTTCTTTGATGTGGTCTACCAGTCCCATGCGGTTTACAAGACGGATACAATGGGTATCTGTGACAATGGCAGGTTTTCCAAAGACATCTCCCATAATGAGGTTTGCGCTTTTTCTTCCTACTCCTGGAAGTTTTAAAAGGGCGTTGAAATTGTCCGGCACTTTGCCATTATATTCATCTCTTAAAATCTTCATACAGGCGCTGATATCTCTGGCTTTGCTTTTTCCAAGACCACAGGGACGGACAATTTCCTCAATTTCTTCCGGCGTGGCGTCTGCCAGAGCATTGACCGTTGGATATTTGGCATATAAGTCCTCTACTACCACATTTACCCTGGCGTCCGTACATTGTGCTGCCAGACGCACACTCACCAGAAGCTTCCATGCATGGTCATAATCCAGCGTGCATCCGGCATCCGGATATTCTTTTTTCAGACGTTCTATGATTTCCAGGGCTAATTTTTCTTTTGTTTCCATGTTTTTATCTCCATTTTTCTTATTTTGGGTAACCATTGTTTATTGGATATCATACCATATCTGCTACCAGATTGTCATCTTTTGTAGAAACAGTTTTATCAGTTACAGTTTTTTTAATAATAGGAAAGTTTTTTAAATTTGTTATTTCTTTCACATGGAAAGCTGGAGTTCAACGCTCTCTACACAAAACAAACTTCTATAAATTGAACTTTTTATATTTGTAAAAATGTATATTGAACTTATCTAAGGACTGTGTTATACTTTAGAAAACTTAGATTGAACTGGAGGTATGCCATATGGCGAAGGAGCTGTTTGCGGATCGTCTGAAACAGTCCATGGAGAACAAGGGCTTCAAACAGATAGATATCATCCGGATTGCCGCAAAACAGGGTGTGAAGCTTGGAAAAAGCCACATGAGTCAGTATGTAAGCGGCAAAACCGTTCCAAGGACAGATATTTTGCACTTTCTGGCACAAACCCTGGAGGTGGAGGATGCATGGCTGTCAGGAGAGGAATCATCTCCTATAGAAAATGAGAATGCAGGAGGAAAAGAAATGCGTACATTTAAGAAATCTTCTAAGCTGGATAATGTTTTATATGATGTGAGGGGACCTGTGGTGGATGAGGCAGAACGTATGGCAGCAGCCGGCACTCAGGTATTGAAATTGAACATTGGAAATCCGGCGCCTTTTGGATTTCGTACACCAGATGAGGTAATTTATGATATGCGCCAGCAGCTTACGGAATGTCAGGGCTACTCTCCTGCCAAGGGGTTGTTCTCAGCCAGAAAAGCAATTATGCAGTATGCCCAGCTTCGGAAGATTCCAAATGTTTCCATTGAAGATATTTATACGGGTAATGGTGTCAGTGAGCTGATTAATCTGTGTATGTCTGCGCTTTTAGATGATGGCGATGAAATTTTAATTCCTTCACCAGACTATCCTTTGTGGACTGCCTGCGCGACTTTGGCAGGAGGAAAGGCGATTCATTATATTTGTGATGAGCAATCTGACTGGTATCCGGATATGGACGATATCAGAAAGAAAATCAATGACCGTACCAAAGCTATTGTTATTATTAATCCCAACAATCCTACAGGGGCTTTATATCCCAAAGAAGTGTTGCAGCAGATTGTAGATATTGCAAGGGAGCATCAACTGATTATTTTCTCAGATGAAATTTATGACCGTCTGGTTATGGATGGAGAACAGCATGTGTCTATTGCATCCCTGGCTCCGGATGTTTTCTGTGTTACCTTTAGTGGATTGTCCAAGTCCCATATGATTGCTGGCTTCCGCATTGGCTGGATGATTTTAAGCGGCAATAAGCGAATTGCCCAGGATTATATTGAAGGCCTGAAAATGCTTTCCAATATGCGTCTTTGCTCCAATGTTCCGGCTCAGTCTATTGTGCAGACAGCCCTTGGGGGACATCAAAGCGTAAATGATTACATTGTGCCAGGCGGACGTATTTATGAACAACGGGAATATATTTACAATGCCCTGAAGGACATTCCGGGGATTAGTGTGGTGAAACCTAAGGCTGCTTTCTATATTTTCCCGAAACTGGATAAGAAAAAGTTCAATTTGGTGGATGATGAACGGTTTGCACTGGATTTACTCCGGGATAAAAAGATTTTGGTAGTGCATGGAGGTGGATTTAACTGGAAAGAACCAGACCATTTCCGAATTGTATATCTTCCAAGAATTGAAGTGCTAAAAGAATCCATGGAGAAGCTGGGAGACTTCCTGAGTTATTATCATCAATAAAGCATAAAAAATAGAAGGTGCGGCTTGCATTTCCAAGAAGGAAGGTAGCCGCACCTTCTATTTTTTTATGCTTCGCCTAAAATCGCCCGAACACAGTTTGCAGCCTGGAAATCCTTGGCTCCCATTCCATATCCGATTTTTTCCATGACCATTTCCGGCATTTGCCCGTAAGAGGTGGCGAAATATTTTAAAAGGGCTGCACCGGTTGGGGTACAGAGTTCACCTTCTACAGAGCCTGCTTTGCAGGGGATGCCAGTGAGCAAAAGCGCTGTGGCAGGAGCAGGAACCGGAAGAATTCCATGGGCACAATGCACCTGTCCGAATCCAGTACTTACCGGAGAGACTACGATTTGTTCTGCCCCTAACTGGTGAAGCAGCATCACACATCCGGTAATATCTGCAATGGCATCTAACGTTCCCACTTCATGAAAATGAATTTCGGATACTTCTTTTCCATGGACCTGGCCTTCTGCCTTTGCAATAAGCTGGTATATTTGTTTCACATCCTGTTTCACATCTTCGGCAACATTCAGATGCTCCAGAATCTCCAGAATCTCTGCCATTCCTCTGTGACAATGATGATGGTGCTCATGAGTATGAGAGTGACTATGAACAGGCGTACCCTGGTGACTGTGCTCATGTGTATGAGTGTCAGGATGATGATGGTCTTCACTGTGTTCTTCTTCCCCATGGATTTTTACAGAAATGTGGGTTCCTGTAATACCGCATTTCACAGATGGTTCTGCCTGAATTTCTACGCCGGGAAGTCCGATAGAATTTATGGTTTCTAAAAAAGCGTCAGGATCTGGCAGCAGTTCCAAAAGCGCGCCCATAAGCATATCTCCTGCTGCTCCCATATGACACTCTAAATATAAAGTTTTCATGTTCTTTTGCCCTCCAGATGATTAATCATACTTGCCAGATAGCCGGCTCCAAAGCCATTGTCAATGTTTACCACGCTGATTCCACTGGCACAGGAGTTCAACATGGATAAAAGTGCAGACAGGCCGCCAAAGTTTGCTCCGTATCCTACACTGGTAGGCACTGCAATTACAGGACAATCAGCCATGCCTCCAATTACACTGGCAAGAGCGCCTTCCATACCTGCAATGGCTACAATCACCCGTGCGGTCATAATGTCATCCACATGGTTCATAAGCCGGTGCATTCCGGCTACCCCGACATCATAGAGCCGGACGACTTCATTGCCGTAAATTTCCGCAGTAAGAGCGGCCTCTTCTGCCACCGGCATATCACTGGTACCGCCGGTAGCAATGAGGATTTTTCCAACACCATCCGGTTTTGGCATGTCTCCAATGATACCGGTTCTTGAAATTTCATCATAATGAAGAGGAAGAAACTGAGTTACATATTCGGCTGCCTCCTGGCTCATGCGGGTAATCAATACAGTTTTTTCCTGTTCTTCTACCATAAGCTGTGCAATTTTTAAAATCTGTTCCTTTGTTTTTCCGGCACCGTAGATGACTTCGGACATGCCTTGTCGGACACCTCTGTGGGTGTCCAGTTTGGCAAAGCCCATATCTTTATAAGGTTCTGTTTTTATCTGAAGCATAGCCTCTTCGGGCTTTATGCCTCCGCAGGCAACCTGTTCCAGCAGTTTTTGCAAGTCTTTTTTATCCATTTTTTATGTTCCTTTCCTCTAAATGCTATGAATATTTCTCTTCTATTGCTTTGGCCAACATATTTAATTCCTCCATAAAAATACAGTGGGGAATGGTGTTTTTCTCCACTTGCTGCATGCAGTCCTGAAAATCGAACCAACATACTTCAGAAACCTCTTCTTTTTGGAGAATGAATGCTTCCGGCTCTTTATCAAGCCATAGAAGGTAAATATTGCTTACTTGATTGTCATGAAAGGGTTTTCCATGAAACATTTGTTGAAACTCAAATCTCCGCTGTCCACAATACACAAGGGCCTTTTGCATAACCGATACGCCAAGTTCTTCTTTTAACTCACGAACCGCGGAAGGAAGAAAATCCACACCTGCCGGAATATGTCCGGCGCTGGAAATATCGTAACAGCCAGGGTAGGAATCCTTTTCTTCACTTCTTTTTTGAAGCAGAACCTGAATCCTTCCTTTGTTTTCCCTTACAATCCATACATGAGCAGTTCTATGTAAAATGCCTTGTTCATGGGCAAAGGTTCGTTCTACGGTTTTTCCTGTTGGAATTCCATGTTCATCTACAATATCTAAAATTTCCATTTGTCTGTCCTCTGCTTTAAATCTGCTATGGTTTAGTATAACATGGCTTTTGCTGATGGTCAAAAAAACTTTCCGCAATCGTTTCCTATGATTAAAAAGTTTCACATTGTTTTCCCTGACTAATGTGAATGTATAAAGAAGCCATTAGAAATTTATTTGCGGTAATAGACTTCAATTGCTTCGTTAACAAACTCATTGGTGCAATGATAGTAATTCTCGGTGATATGCTCCTGTAACCTTTTCACAAGATTCTGTGTTTTATCAGAATTAGGCTCTTCCCCTTTTTTCATACACACAGCAAATTCTGCGAAAATATCATTCATTTCCTCAGAAAGATTATTCCACGTATCCTTTGAATAATTCTTTGTTTTTTCTTCATGCTCCTTGTAAGCGTCAGTATAGTCCCATTTTTCTTTCGCTTCCATTTTGTGTTTTTCAAATTCGCTATTATCAAATGCTCTCATAACATTTTCTCCTTTCGCGGCATTATCAATGGCAGAAATCAACCTCTCCAATCGTTCTTTTTTGAGTATGAGGAGGTATTTTTGCTCTTGCAACGCCTTGTTTTTATCATAATTGGGGAATGACAAAATTTCTCCGATGCTTTTTAAGGAAAAGTCAAGTTCACGAAAAAAAAGAATCTCTTGCATACGAAGAAGGGAAGTTTCATCATAAAAACGATAGCCTGTAGACTTATCAATAAAGGCTGGCGGCAACAATCCTATTTCATCATAATAATGCAGTGTGCGCACACTCACACCCGTAAATTCGGCAAATTCTTTAATCTGCATTTTCAATTTCATCACCTCACAAAACGAAGTATATACTATGACGGAACGTGAGAGTCAATAACTTTTCTATATTTCTCTATCAAATTTTACTGAAACTTAATAGTAATCAAAATATTATCAAGATTTTCTTCGCCCTCATCATAGGGCATATCCATTTTTAAGTCCTGAAAGATTATCCCGGAATCATTACTAATCGGATATAATCGATAAAATTGTTCCTCATCAATATTTTTTACTTCAAAGGTTTGAAACGAATTAATCTGCCCATCAAATCCATCAACTGTAAATGTATATGTATCTATATTCTCAGTATAATAAGATTCTGTATTCTCTGTTTTTTTCACATGATTATCTTCCGAAGTAATCGTTATATGATTTTTTGCACCTTCTACTCTCACATCAACGAAATGATTTTGCTCTGGTGAACATGAAAACGTTCTCAAGTGTTCCCATTTATGATTTTCCGTATTCGAATGATAAACATGAAACTCAACGCTCTCATAGTCAACCTTACTTAAATCATAACCCATATTGCCAATATAAGTTAGAGGTTGCTCTGAACAAGCTGAAAAGGAAAAAATCAATACAGATGTCAAAAGAATTACTAGAATTTTTCTCATACAATCACCTCCGAAAATGCAATTTGTTACTCTCATTCTACCATTTCTCGCCTGCGTTATCTATCCCTATTCGACAAGGACAATCAGCTTTTATCTGACTGTCCTCATCTGAATTCTGAAATTATACCTACTTATTTTGGAACCTAATAGGTTGTTAAGCAAGATTTTCTAAATTTAGCCTATATTTTTGTGCTTAAAAATAACTTGAAAAGATGAAATCTTGGAATTTAGCCTATAGGGGTCAGAAAAAATTAGGCCTCTATGAGAAAAACATGCAATCTCACCTATTTGAGCCACAAAAAAGTAGGTTGGCAAGGGGAGAATACAAAATTCAGCCTATTTATGGTCTGACTGGTAAAATTTTCAAAGCGCAACACACCGAACGGTGTGGGAAGTTTGAAAATCCTCTTTACTGTCACCGCTTTGTCACTTACACTTGTTATAATGGCTCTGGAAAACAGGAAAGGAGTATATTACCTATGAATATTTTAGAGTGTAAAAATCTGACAAAGACCTATGGCAGCGGTTCAAACAAGGTAGTTGCCTTAGACGGTGTGAATCTGGCTTTGGAAAAAGGCAGTTTTACAGCGGTTGTGGGCGCATCCGGTTCAGGGAAGTCCACGCTTTTACATATGCTTGGAGGTGTGGATCGTCCCACAAAAGGAAATATCTATATTGAGGATACAGACATCTCTACGCTTTCTTTAGAACAACTGGCAGTGTTTCGCAGACGGAAGGTAGGGCTAGTGTACCAGTTCTACAACCTGATTCCTACCTTAAACGTGAGAAAAAATATTTTGCTGCCGATTCTTTTGGATGGACAGAAACCAGATGAGGACCGGTTTTTGAAAATCACTTCTGCCCTTGGGCTTACGGACCGCCTCACCCATCTTCCCATGGAGCTTTCCGGTGGACAGCAGCAAAGAGTTGCCATTGCCAGAAGTCTGATTTATCAGCCTGCTATTTTGCTGGCAGATGAGCCTACCGGGAATCTGGATCGAAAAAATTCTCAGGAAACCATGGAGCTTTTAAAATTTTCCAATCAGCAGTACCAGCAGACCATTTTGCTCATTACCCATGATGAGAAAATTGCTCTTATGGCAGATCGGATTCTCACCCTGGAAGATGGGAAAATCATAAGGGATGAGGTGGTGTCCTGATGAAGATTTTACGAGAATGCATGTTGGACAATATCCGTCAGAACAAACGCTCTAGTGTTGCCATTATCATTGCCCTGTTTCTGATGACTTCTATGATGTCCTGCTTTTGCGGCATGGTATACACCATGTGGACAGATTCCATTGAGCGGGAAAAATGGCATAATGGAGACTGGCACGGGGAATTGTTTGATGATACTTATGGAAAAGACCTTCCGAAAATTGAGAATTATGCTTCCGTAGAGGCAACTCTGGTAAAAGGACCCTGGGAGGTGGCAAAACTGGAAGATCAGGGACGTAGAAACTATCTGATCACCAGAGGTGCCAATAAGGAGTACTGGGACTCCATGACAGAAAAGTATTTTATTACCAGAGGACGGATTCCAAGGGCAGAAAATGAACTGGTACTTTCCAAGCAATATTTTGAAGAACATCCAGAGGCAAAAATTGGGGATACCCTTACTCTTCCTGTAGGAAACCGAATGTATCAGGGCGTACCCTGTGAGCCCACCGAAAATTTTCATGAGCAGGAAGAGTTTCAGCAGACAGGAACAAAAACCTACACCATTGTAGGAGAACTGGATGTAGTGACCTCCTCTTCTGTGCCTGCTTATACGGGAATGACTTATTTAGATGTGGAAACCCTCAAGCCGCAAGACAGTATTACGGTTTATTTGCGTTTTGACCCTATGAGAAATACCTACAGGGAATTACCGGCCCTTGCAGAAGCCATTGGCTATGAAAAGGATGAATACGGAAATTATAGCCTGAAATATAACAGCAATCTTCTGTCTGTATTCGGTGTTTTCCCTCCTGGTTCTTTTGAAGGCGTAAACCTTATCAATCTTTTCACCGTACCGCTTATGTTCGCAGCCTTTGCTTTGCTGATCATTGGTGTTTTTGTTCTGGTGATTCACAATGCCTTTGCGGTTTCTGTCACAGAAAAACTGTCTCAGGTTGGAACCCTGGCAGGTATTGGGGCTTCACCAAAACAGATTAAAAAAATGATGATTTCAGAGGCTCTGTTCCTGTCTCTGTTTCCTATGATTCCAGGTATTGCAGCAGGATGGTTTTTAAACCGGCAGTTGTTTGTTCTGATTAACGCCACTAATGATGTAGGACGTGACGGTCCGGATATTGTTGCAACCTTTGGACTTCCATCTGTTATTCCTGCGGTGCTTCTTACCTTTACGACAGTCTGGCTGTCTGCCAGAATCCCTGCTGTAAAAGCCGCAAAACTGCTGCCCGTGGAGATTCAGAGGCAAGAAGGAAATAAGCAGATTCAGAAAATGAAACAGCACAACCGAAGGCAGAATCCTGGGATTTTAAGAGAACTGGCCCAAAATGCAGTGTATTTCCGAAGAAAAGCATACCGTACAGCCACCATATCCCTGTGCCTCTCCTTTCTGCTTCTTACCAGTTTTCAATATTTAATTACCATTCAGGATGCCAGAAAAGAAGTATTTGCAGCAAAGAACGAACAGGAAAATGATATTGATATCAGTATCAGTGATGGACGATGGCCGGATGAGGAAGCTATAAAAGGGCTGAAACAGGTTTCCGGTTTACCTGCGCCTACGTTTGTCAACAAGCTTACCTGCGCCCTCTGGGTCAAACCGGAACAGGCATCTGAGGAGCTTGAAACACATCTGGGAGGATTTGCGGGTATTGTGGAAGAGGGGAAATATTCTCTTATAGAGAAAAACGGACAATACCGTATCCAGACGTTGCTTCTTGGCCTGGACAGAGATAGTTTTGAACGCTATTGTCAGGAACTGGGGCTGGATGCCAGGTCTTATTATGACAATGCTTCCAAAGCGCTGATTTATAATAAAACAAGTGATCCTAAGGCAAGCACCAGGAGAACAACGGTGCAGAGAGAATTTTTAAAACTCAAGGAAGGGGAAAACTTAAAGTTTACGGAAAAAAATCAGGATGATGTGGAAGGAGATTTTCAATTTGAACTTCGGGCAGGTGACCTTGTAGATGTCCTTCCAGAAGAACTTGGAAATCCATCAGACTACTCTAATTTTACGCTGATTGCCGTGATGCCTATGGAACATGTTTCTGCTCTTGGCGCATCCTGCGGTGAAGAGAAACAAAGCAAGGTGAAAAATTTGCGGGTTTATTACAATCTGGATGGGGACGCCTCTCTTTCGGAGATTGAGAAGGCTTCTGACAAAGTAGAAAAGGTATTAAACCAATATTATGGCAGTGGGGATTACAGCATTTCCAATCTGGCAGACCGGGAAAAGATGGCAGCAGATACCCGTTATGCCATGACGCTTATCTTTACCTTCCTTTCCGGATTTCTGGCTGTTGTAGGGCTGTCCAATATCTGGGCAACGATTTCCGGAAATTTAAGACAGCGAAGAAGAGAATTTGCCATGTTAAAATCCATAGGGCTGACTCCCGGACAACTTTGGAACATGATTTGTCTGGAAGCGGTAACCCTTGGACTGAAACCTCTTTTGTACACCATTCCGTTTCAGATAGTATGGATTGGATTTTTCCTGTATAGCAGTGAAGTGAGCTTTTTTGAATACCTGCCCTACTTCCCTGTTGGTGTCATAGGAGGATATACCGCTTTGGTGGTTCTGGCAATTTTAGGAGCCTATGTCCTGGGCGGACGGCGGCTTTTGAAGGAGCCTATTATGGAAGCAATAAAGGATGATACCATTTAAAGATAAATCGGGCATGTCCCTGGGGAGAATTTTCTGCAAGGATGTGTCCGTTTTGCTGTTCCATAATGAGCTTTGCAAGAGCCAGACCAATGCCGACGCTGTCTTTGGCAGCGTTGGCGCCCCGATAAAACCGCTCAAACAGATGAGGCAGATCTTCTTTTGCAAACCCGGTTCCGCTGTCCTCAATGATAAGCTGGACATACAGGGGATTGTGGCTCCAGGAAACAAAAATGGTGCCATCCTTTGGCGTATGCTCCCAGCAGTTTTTCAACACATTAATCACTGCCTCAGAGTTCCATTCCAAATCCCCTGAAATCCAGGCATCCTGTTCCGGTTCACTGCCAATCTGAAGATAAACGTTTTTTTGCGTAAACATCTGTCTTACGGTTTCCACAGAGATTTCTACTAATTCCTGCATACGGAACTGCTTTTTCTCCAGCACGATTCCATGAGAATCAAATTTTGCCAGTGCCAGAAGTCCGGACACCAGATTTTGCAGCCGCGTAATCTGGGTGGTCAGCCGATTGTAATATTCCCGGGTTTCCTGTGTCTGGTATTCTTCTAACAAATCAGTCATAAGGGACATGGAAGTCAGCGGTGTTTTTAACTGATGGGCAATATCCGCGATCCGCGCTTCTAACACTTCATGATTTTTTACTGCGATTTCTTTTGCTCCTTTTAAGGCAGTTGTGGTTTTGTAGATTTCATCTTCCAGAAAAGAAAAGGCATCTTCTTTTCTGGTAAGACTGCCTCCTTGTCCGGCATTCACCCCTTTCAGATATCTGGTAAGGGACTGAATCCGTTCTGTTCGTGTATTTTCCTCTTTTAACCAGAAGCCATACTGTATCCATCCCAATACCTGAAAAAACAATATACTTACGCTTGCGGTAAAGGGCAGATATGTCCCAAAAGAAGACAGGACACGATAGCCATATTCAGAAAGAAAAGCCTGCCCCTGCTCTTTTACCTGTCTGGTATTTGATCCCATGGCCTGTTTCAATCCCCGTTCCAGGGAGTTTTCCTGTAACACATTTCCAGCCAGTTTTTCCATAACCTGAAACTGCTGTACACTGAGAAAAGCAGCCAGAAGGATTCCAGCAATACTGCCGGGAAGAAGCCAGAAGAAAAACGTTTTCCATGCTTTTTGTCCTTTACTCATTAGTATCCTCCATACGATAACCAATGCCCCGCACGGTTTTGATTTCCCCTGGCTGTCCCAGCTTTTCCCGCAGGCGTTTCATGGTTACCGTTAATGTATTGTCATTGACAAAATTTCCTTCGGCATCCCATAACTTTTCCAGCAGCAGAGTCCTTGGAAGTGTTTTTCCTTTATTTTCCATAAGAACCAGAAGTAAGCGGTATTCTGCAGCTGTAAGAGGGATAGCATTTCCCTGTATCTGAACCTCCATCTTATCCAGATTGATGCGTATGGTTCCACAGGAAAGCTCCGGGGAATGGACTGCTTTTTTGGAAGCCCTCCTTAAAACAGCTTTAATGCGGGATTCCAGAACAGAAAGGTGAAAAGGCTTTGTAATGTAATCGTCCCCGCCCATATCCAGTCCTTTGATGATGTCCTTTGCCCCATCCCGCACTGTAAGAAAAATAATGGGTATGTCCCTCTGCTCTTTCACCCATTTACAAAATTCATATCCGGTTCCATCCGGCAGATTCAGATCCAGAAGAACCAGGGAAATTTCCTGAGAAAAGGCAAGCTTTCCTTTTGCGATACTGGGGCAGTTTAACACCTCATAACCCTTCTTTTTCAGCGCTGCCCCAATACCAAAAGAAATAGTTTCATCATCTTCCAATAATAAAATGTTTGTCATGTTTATTCTAATACTCCCTTTACCTTTTTCTTACGGTTTATGATCCTGTCGTTTCGGTTGGCAAATGCCCTGGCTCTGGCTTTTAAAAGGATTCTCCGGCCCTCTGGAGTTCTGGTATATACCAGGTTATAAGCTCCAAGGGCAGAAGACATTGCCTTCTGGAATAAAATGGCATCCTCTTTTTTAGCGGAAAACAGAGCCGGAACACAATAATACTCCTTCATGTGCAAATGTCCTTTTTTGGCACATAAAAGATAGCGCTGATTTTCTACCGGCATCAGCAGCTCTTCGATACAGTCTGCAAAGGCATGTTTTTCCCTTGCAGTCCCGCCTGACAGATCAACACTGTAGAAAATTCCGGTATCTTCTGCTGTACGAACCTGACAGGTGGAGGTGACGATACCTTTTTCTGCTAAAGCCTTTAAAATGCCTCTTCCCATACTGTGCAGGCGTTTTAAGGGACTGATTCTGGCAATCATCTTTCCCCCAAGACAGAGTACCGCCATTCCGATGAAAAGACTGATACCGGTAAACAGCAGGTTCTGCGCAGAACTGCTTAACTGCCATCTGGTCCGCATGAGAATATTTCCCATTTGTGCAACCATCAGAAATGCCACATATCCCATAGCATAGAAAAAATAAGAGGCGGTTTTTAACGGGGATTTCTCCATGGTACAGGTTTCTGTGTTTTCCATTTTTTCGGATAAGCATACTGCCTTTTGCCACTGTTCCCATAGCTTGTCACGCTCCCTGGATTTCTGTATCATAGCCTCATTGATTTCCTGAATATTCTTTCGGTTAAAGGGTTCACGGATAAGGTTTAACCGTTCCATACCGTTTTCTATGGAAGCACCGTCATAGCTTACGCCACAAAAGCCTTCCATGCGTCGCTTCAGTACCTGGAAATCCTGAGAAAGTTCCAGAGGTTTTGTCCCGGCAAGGCAGACCAGATGCCAGATATTACTGGTTTTATGAGGATTTCCCTGTATGGTGCGGATGGCTCTGCCACGCATCTGATTGCTTAACACATAAGAACCCACAAAGCTGGCCAGAATCAGAGCATTGATGCAGGGAGAATCCCAGCCTTCTCCAAGCAAAGATTTGGTTCCAATGAGAATCTCAATTTCGCCCCGTTCAAAAAGCTCAGTCATGATTTTCATATAGTTCTGGATATTTCCCTGAACAGGGATTTCACTATAACCAAGAGAATTTCCTGCAATGTCATACAGGGGCTTTGCCTTTAACAGCTCTTTCATATTGGAATCCCCAAGAGCATGTTTGAAAGACTCTATGGTAGAATCCGGAAGCAGAAGCAGACTGCCGCAGAGAACACCTAGTTTCCAGACTTCTGCTTCTCTTCGCAAAAGTTCAAAAATGGGAAGGACGCCAATGGAATCTACAGGCTTTTCCGGATTTCCCAGTATACTTCTTTGTTCCTTTCGGATATAATCTGTAAGAACCAGCATACGCAGTTCTTTTCCCATGGAATGATATTCCTGGCAGGCAATTTCCCGGATACTTTGCAGCTTTCCGGTGCTGTTAATAAGAGTTTTCTCTATTTTATCGTTCAGAAGAAAATGTACCTGTTTCCGTTCCAGTAAGCCATAGGACTTCAAACGTTTCATAAGCTGTTCTCTGTATGTATTGTCACAGGTATAGCTTTGGGCATCTTCGTATAAAAATCCCTGGAGAAAATATTCCATCCATTTCTCACTCATGTCTGGAAGCTGGGTGATACCTAAAACATTCATCCACTCCGGGGAAAAGGAAATGCCCTCTGCCTGGCAGTAAATCAAAAGCCCGGACAAATAGCCAGGGTTTTCCAGCATTTTGTCAAACCAGTTTTTATAATCCCAAAGTGCCGGATGGGAAGCTGCCATTTTGATAAGCTCAGGATCTTCCATGAGCCAGAGCATTATATCCCGGCTTTTTTTGAGAAATGCATTTAGCTGCTGTTCTTCTTCCCTGGAAGGGTAATTAAAATAAACATAATCCTGATGAGGGCACAGACTTCCTTCTTTTACCAGTTCCGGAACGGAAATTTCTTCATCCACAGGACCGCACACCTTGCAATAGCGTTCCCACTGGGCAGGGGTTGCATCATAAGGGGGCGTTGCAGTAAGAGAAATAACCAGAACATCTCCCATTTCTTTCAGAAAAGTTTCCAGGGCCTTCCACCACTGATTTTTCAGATGGTGACATTCATCCAGACAAATCACCTGGATTCCGGCTTTTTTTACGGTTTCTAACAAATCAAAAGAAGAAAAGTCCACTTCCTCTGTTTCCAGAGTATCTTCTTCTTCCTCTGTACCCTGATACTTGGTCATGCCGCAAAAAAGGGTCTGATACGTAATGGAAGTAATCAGTTTTGGGTGGCAGATATCATTGGATAAATACGTTTCCGGCGAAAGGCCATCTTCTAAAAAGGCTGTCTGAATTCGCTCTAACCATTGCTGGCGTATGACAATTCTTGGAGATAAAATCAGACAGGGAAGTCCGCTGCGCCGGATGAGCTCAATCCCAAGGGTGGTTTTTCCGGCGCCTGGGGCAGCCACAATGTGTATTTTTTTATCGTCCAGATACCTTTGGGCAGATTCCAGAACCCGTGCCTGATAGGTGCGCCAGGTTCCATGGAAAGAGAGAATGGAATCATATACATTCATACTAGAATCCTCTACTTGTTTTTCTTTTTATCATACCACACTTTTTACTGGCTGACAGCCCATAAGTTATTAATTTGATATTCCAGTGTTTCATAATCCCACAGTTGTTCACTGCGTTTTGTGCTGTTTGGGTCACGTACCTGAATTTTGCCATCTTCTGTTCCCACCAGCAAAATAAAATGTCCGGTCGTGGTAAAATCACCGGGTCTCATACTGCAGATAATAGGCATGCCAGACTCCAAAGCCTGAAAAACAGAATCTCTGGACAGTGGAAGCTCCTGGCTGAACAGTCCGAAATGCTGGATGCCCTCACTGATTAGTGACCAACTGGTCCCTGAACCTGGAACATAGTAGCCATTTTCCTGAGCATAAGAGGCAACCGTGTAAGGGGTAATGGAATCCTCACCGGTCAGTCCGGCAACTGCCATGGAAATGACAGTAGGAGCGCATCCGCTTACTGCCACACAGCTTGTTCCGTAGTCTCCATATCCCCAGCGCTCATCCCACTGAAGCAGCAGGGGATACTCTCCTTTCTTCACATCTCCAATAGAATCTGCAAAGACCTGTCCCTTTTTCTCTGGATACCCTTCTACAAAATCCAGCATATCCGGATTTCTGGAAAGCATATCTAAAAGCTCCTGGGGATAGGTATCGGTTTCCTTTAGAAGCTTGGAAGCCTTTGCCTTTTTGGCATTTGTCTGGCAGGAGGTTACACTGCTGCTGAACAGGGTAACAAGCAGAAAGATACCGTATACTGCTGTGAAAAATAAAATCATACCAACTAAAAGAGAGATTCTTCTTTTCCTTCTTCTTCGTCTTGCGTTTCTCAAAATAAAACACCATCCTTTTCTTTTTGCTGTTCTGGCTCTTACTATAGCAAAAGAAAAAAGAATGGTGTTTAAGGTTTCATTGTGAAATTCCTAAGAATTTATTAAGGTTTTATGGAGCTTCTACAGGAAGTCTTACCTGGAAGGTGGTTTTCTCTTCCTGACTTTTGGCAGAAATGCTGCCTTTATGTAATTCTACAATTTCCCTGGCAATGGCAAGCCCAAGGCCTGCGCCTCCGGTATTACTTCTTCTGGCTTCATCCAGCCGGAAAAACTTTTCAAAAATCAAATCCAGCTTCTGCTTTGGAATGGTTTTTCCATGGTTTTCAAAAGAAATCACAGCCATGCCCTGTTCAAAATAGCCATGGATGACAATGACGCTGCTTTCGTAGCTGTATGCCACTGCATTTTTCAAAATATTATTAAAGACTCTTGCCAGTTTATCTCCGTCTCCGTATACTGCCAGGGTTTCGTCTACCTGAAGATCAACGGTATTTCCATGGGCCGATAAGACGGGATAAAACTCTTCCGCCATCTGCATAAGCATATAAGCCAGATCCAGGTGCTCCTTTTCTAAGACCATATGGTGCAGATTGAACTGGGTAATTTCAAAAAATTGAGCAATTAAATTTTCCAGGCGTTCTGCTTTGGTAAGCGCTATATGGATGTACTTTTCCTTTTGCGCTTCCGGCATATCCGGCGCCTCATCCAAAAGACTTAAATATCCCATGACGGAAGTAAGGGGAGTTTTTAAATCATGTGCCAGGTAGGTAATTAAATCACTTTTTCTTTGCGATTCTTCTTTTAAAATCTGTTCCTGCCTTTGCATATCGGTTTTCATCTGGAGCATCTGTGCGCCGATTTCCCGGCAATTTTTCGGAAATGCTATTTCCATCTCTAAATCATGCTTCCGGTAATTCTGAATCATATCGTTCAGGGAGGAAATGGTTTTCGCTTCCTTTATCCTTCCGTATACATACATGAAAATCAAAACCAGAAAAACAACAAAAATCACAGCAACAATAAGAAAGAAAAGCAAAAAACTTTTTAAAGCATACCAGTCAACCTGATCATAAAATACAGTTGCCTGTCTGGAGTCGTCATAAACCTCCTGGGTCATGATAAAGGTTTCTGCAAACCAGTCCCGGAAGAAGCCATTTACTCCATAGTCCATAAAAAGATAAAACAGATAGGCAAGTACGCCGGTGATTCCAAGGACAATCAAAAAAATCCGCAGCAAGTGATGCTTAGTTTTCAATTTTATAACCACACCCCCATACTGTTTTAATGTATTTCGGTTTTTCAAAGGAATCCTGCATTTTTTCTCTTAAATGCCGGATGTGAACCGTAATGGTGTTGTTATTTTTGCTGTAGTATTCGTCTTTCCAGATTTGATGGAACAATTCTTCAGAGCTGACCACACTGCCCTTTTTTTCGCACAAAATTGCCAGAATTTCAAATTCTGTGGGAGTCAGGGATAAGGGTTTTTCGTTTAGCGTACATTCGTGGGTTTTCCGGTTTAACACCAGACCATGATGAATAAAAATATCCTGGTTTTGCTCTGCTCCCACATTGTAGCGGGTATACCGGCGAAGCTGCGCCTTTACTCTTGCCACCAGCTCCAGTGGAAGAAAAGGCTTTGTAAGATAATCATCTGCTCCAAGCATCAAACCATTGATTTTGTCCAGTTCTGTACTTTTGGCAGTAAGCATGATAATGGGATAATTATACTGTTCCCGAATTATCTGGCACAGCTTTAACCCATCAATTTCCGGCATCATAATATCTAAAATTGCCAGATCAATGGACTGGGTATGAATACACTCCAGGGCTTCCGTAGAGGAATAATATTTAAAAACAGAAAATCCCTCATTTTCCAGATAGAGCGTTACCAGATCCGCAATTTCCTTTTCATCATCTACAATTAATATCTGTTCCTTCATAATTCTTCACCAAATCGTTACTCTGGCAGAGCAGCCAGCAGCTCTCCCACTGTTTTTCCAAGAATCGGATGACGCTTATAAGAGGCAATTTCCGCCAAAGGTTTCAGCACAAAGTTTCTCTTGTGCATTTCTATATGCGGGATAATTAAATCCTCTGTTTCCAGAACCTCATTGTCATACAGAAGAATGTCCAGATCCAAAGTTCTGGGTCCCCAGTGAATCAGACGTTCCCTGTGAGCAGCCTGTTCGATTTCGTGCAGCAGGTCTAACAGCTCTTGTGGAGACAGCAGAGTATCAAGAGCAAGACAGGCGTTTAAAAAATCGTCCTGCTCTACTCCCCCATAAGGTTCTGTTACCAGATAAGAAGACACCTTCTGCACCCGGCATTGAGGATGTTCATGAAGAGCCTTTACCGCCTGGTCTAAATACGCCTTCTTATCACCAAGATTGGAGCCAAGGGCAATATAGGACCTGTGCCAAAAACGGGAAATCTTTACTGATACGGTTTCCAAAGGCAGTCCAACAGGCGCCCAGGGCTTTTCAAGCTCTAGGGTGACACCTTTTAAAAGGGGATAATGAAGGAGCAAGGCAGTTGCCAAATCCTCTGCAGCAGCTTCAATGAGCTTGCGGGTATGTGTTTTGGTATACTCTGTTATAAACTGGCTAACTTCTCCATAATGAATGGATTCTTCCAGACAATCACTTTTCCCTGCTTTTCTGGTATCCGTATACATGGTAAGAGAAAACAGGAACTTTTGCCCCAGATTGGTTTCTTCCTGAAAAACTCCGTGGTTGGCAAAGACTTCCAGATTCTGAATACGGATTTCATCATACTGTTTCATCATACATTACCCTCTCTTAAAATAGCCTGTGTCATGCGGATAGCACGCAGATTTTCCTTGACATCGTGAACACGGACAAAAGCAGCTTTCTTTTCTACACCAAGAACAGTAGTTACCACAGTTCCCTCTACACGCTGGTCAGAAGGCAAATCTAATGCAGTTCCAATGACTGATTTTCTGGAGGTTGCCAGAAGAACCGGATATCCCAGTTCTGCCAGGCGTTCCAGATGATGGATGATAATCAGGTTGTGTTCATAAGTTTTCCCGAATCCTACGCCTGGGTCTAAGATGATTTGTTCGTCTTTAATTCCCGCTTTTTTGGCAATGGCAAGAGATTCCCTCATGTCTGCACAGAAATCATCCAGAAAGTTGTTATATTCTGCTTTTTCCCGATTATGCATCAGACAGCAGGGAACCTGATATCTGGCAATCAGTTCTGCCACTTTATAGTCATATTTCAGTCCCCAGATATCGTTGACGAAATCAGCGCCTGCCTTTAGCGCAGCCTCTACAACCTCTCCTTTATAGCTGTCAATGGATACCGGAATATCAAATTCTTTTTTAATCATTTCAATCACCGGAACAACACGCTGGATTTCTTCTTCAATGGAAATCTGTACATGGCCAGGTCTGGTAGATTCGCCGCCCACATCAATGATGGAAGTGCCCTGGTCAATCATATCTGCCACATGCTGTCTTGCCTTTTCCATACTATTCCATTTTCCACCATCAGAGAAGGAATCCGGTGTTACATTTAAAATTCCCATAATATAGCAGTCATGCTCTACGTCAAACATGCGGTTTCCGATTTTCATCATTGTATTTTCCTCCTATACGGTAAGTTTCAGATTCTTCTTTTCTTCATTCCAGTTGCAGGCATTTCTTGCAGAACAGAACAGACAGGCACGGGAAGCCTTATCTGCCCGGTAAATCAGCCCTGAAAAAGAATCCAGGCTGCGGGTTTCCTTTATGCGGTGCTGCAAAATAGCGGATAATACTTCTTCCTGCTCTTTTTTGTTAAAGCCGCAATCGTCCATTATTTTTTCTGCAAGCATGGCGCTTCCTTTATCATGAGGAATCCCTTTCTCATACTGAAGGTGGCGTCCTATGTCATGGAGCAGCGCTGCTGCATAAATCAGTTCTTTTTCAATGCCAAGGTTCTTTTCCAGATTTTCAATCCAGGCCAGTCTTGCCACATCTAAAAAATGCTGTGGATCATGCTTACAGAAAATCCTGTCCTGTTCCAGAGCCTGGATTTTCTCTACGCTTTCTTTCCAGCCTGGGTGATTGCAGATTGCATGGATTCGTTCCATCCTAGCTTCTCCTTTCCAGCATGCGGTAGAACTGATTCTGCAATTTTTCATCCTGGTCAAAAACACCTCTGGTCACAACGGTTACGGTTTTTGTTCCGGGTTTTTTTATTCCACGCATAGTCATGCACATATGTTCTGCTTCAATGAGCACCATGACTCCATGTGGTTTTAATTCTTCCATAAACACATCTGCAATCTGGGCTGTAAGACGCTCCTGAAGCTGAAAACGTTTTGCAAAGACTTCTACAGTTCTTGCAATTTTACTAAGTCCCACTACTTCTCCGTTTGGAATATAGGCAACGGCTGCGTTTCCGTAAAAAGGAAGCATATGGTGTTCGCAGAAGGAATAAAAATGAATATCCTTTTCCAGCACCATATCATTATTATCTACATGAAATCGTTTCTGTAAATGCTTTGCAGCACTGTCCGTATAGCCTGCTGCCAGTTCTTCGTACATTCTGGCAATTCTGTCCGGGGTCTCCAAAAGACCTTCTCTTTGAATGTCTTCTCCGATTCCATCTAAAATTAATCTTACGCCTTCTTTTATCTTTTCTTTATCCATGGTATTTCTCCTCTTTTTCTAATGCTTTTTCTGCCTCTCCCAAAAAAGAGAGGGAACCAAATATAATAATGGCATCATCTTTTTGTGCAAGATTTCTGGCTATATGAACAGCCTCCTGGATGCTGTCTGCTGCTTCCACAGAAGGATTAATCCCTGATACAGCTTCTTTTAACCGGTCAGCAGGCAGGGCTCTTGGATTATTCGGTGTTTGAACGGTAATAATGTGTTCTGCCAAAGGCGCGGTAAGACGGATGACTTCCTTATAGTCTTTATCCTGAAAAACTCCGAAAATATAATATAACTTTTTCCCTTTAAAATACAAATTCAAAGAACGCTGCAGCTCTTTTGCTGCCCCTGGATTGTGGGCGCCATCTAAAATGACAGCAGGATTGGTGGCAAGCAGAGTAAAACGTCCCTTCCAGACCGCCTTTGCAAGTCCCTCATAGACCTGCCTGTCGGTAAGGGTAAATCCCAGTCTGCGAAGGGCATCCACAGCTTCCAGCGCCAGGGCCGCATTTGCAATCTGGTAGCTTCCTGCTAAAGCAATCACAGCCTGTTTCCAGGTTTTGTAGGAAAACTGCTGTTTTTGAATATCATAAACAACCTCTGTGATTTCCTCTGGATTTACGGTTTTCAGAATACATTCCTTCTCTTTACAAACTCTGGAAATGACCCTTGCAGCTTCCGGTTCCTGACAGGCAGAAACCACTGTTGTATGAGGCTTGATAATACCAGCTTTTTGTTCTGCAATTTTTTCCAGAGTATCTCCTAAAAATTCCATATGATCCATGCTAATAGAGGTAATTACTTCCATTACCGTTGTTTTAATCACATTGGTAGCATCCAAAGCGCCTCCAAGGCCGGTTTCCAATACTACGATATCACATTGCTTTTCCTTAAAATAAAGAAAAGACAGCGCAGTCTCCACCTCAAAGGCGGTTGGATTTCCTGCATGTTCTGCCTTCATTTCTTCTATGGCCTGGGCTATGGCAGTTACATGTCTGGCAAGGGATTCTTTTTCAATTTTTTCTTCATCTACTTGAATCCGTTCGCGATAAGAAAACAGAGTTGGCGATATGTATCGTCCTGTCCGGTATCCCGCATTGGACAATATCGTAGAAAGATATGCCAGTACAGATCCTTTTCCATTGGTTCCGGAAATGTGGATGAAAGACAAATCATCCTGGGGATTACCAAGTCTGCAAAGCAGCTCTTTCATATTCTCCAAACCAAGTACACTTCCGTATTTGGAAATTTCATCCAAATATACTCTTGCTTCTGCGTAATTCATAATGCTCCTATCCGAGACGGTTATTCCACCTCATAATTTTGTTCCGCATTATTATAGTCCTTTTTTGCTGTTATTACAATGGTTTCGCGCAAATTTTCCTTTAAACCTATCCTTTAAATTGTCCATTGTCCTGGAATAATGATAGTTCTTCTGTCTTAAATACATAATAACCTTCGTAATAATAGCTGTGGTCAATTCCTTTCATGTAAATTTCTCTGTCAAAAATATGGCTGGTCAGCGCGTTTTTCAAAAGATACTTAATTTCAATATCTTTAATAGGGCTTCTCTCCATGGCAAGCAGATAATCCTCTTTATCTACCTTGCTCCAGTCAATGACATAGCCAATTTCTTTCTTGAGCATTAAGTCAAGCCATATTCTTGTACTTCTTCCGTTCCCTTCTCTAAAAGGATGCGCTACATTCATTTCCACATATTTTTCGATGATTTCATCAAAAGTTGACTGCGGCATTTTATCAATACTTTGAAGCGCCGCTTCCAAATACATCAGTGGTGCAAAGCGAAAATTTCCTTTTGAAAGATTGACTTTTCGCAACTTACCGGCAAAATCATAAATTTCATCAAAAAGATATTTATGAATCATGGCAAGACTTTTATAAGTTCCTGGCTCTAATTTTTCCAGAAATCCGCTCTCAAACATTTCCAATGCTTTTTGCTTGCTGATGCTTTCCTGTGTTCGAGCTAATTCTGTAGCATCTGTAATACCCAATTTATTTTCAAGCATAATTTTCCTCACATCCTTCCCGAAATTAAGATTGCACACTGTATCATCATTGTACCATACCACAACCACTAATCCAACTCTTTCTAAGAACCATTTTCCGCCTAAAACTCTTTCTTTTTCATAACGCCCAGACTGATTTTGGCGGAAATGAATACAAAAATGACAAATAAAACAAGTGCCATTGCCATAAGGATTCCCATAGGAAGCTGCGTGATCGTCTGATAAAAGGCTGTCTGAGTGAAATCTACAGTTAATACTTTATTTACCAGATAGACCAGTCCGATAATGCCGAAGAAAATAGCAAAGAGAACCATTCTGCCTTTTTCGCTTCCAAATTTTAACTGAATGGGAATCATGAGGCTTAAAAACAAAATCACAAAAACCAGAAATCCCATGAAAACCAGCAGATAATCCCCAGGCGTCATAGAACTTCCTTCTGCCTTTTCTGTGATGAGAAAAATAACAAAGGTTACAGCAAATCCGCCTACGCCAAAGGAAGCGCTCAGAAGATATTTTTCCAATACATAGGTCTGCCTGGATACAGGCAGCGCCATGAGAAATCCCATACTGTTATCCTGTTCATCATAAGTGATGGTAGACATGGTAACAATCAGAAGTAAGAAAGGCACATATCCCATAAAAAAGCTGGCATCCACACCTGTAACAATCAGAACCAGAAACATAAGCGCCAGGGTAATGAGAAAATTACGCTGGTTTTTTATCAGTCTTAAATCTTTTATAAACAATCCTTTCATACTGCTTCTCCTTTCACCATCATGGCAATGACATCATCAATGTTTCCATTTTCCATAGTAATCTGGGGATAATTCTCCAGATAGAACTGTTTTTCATTGGTGAGTATGCTATATCCGTAAGATTCTTTCCGTTTTCGCAGAAAATACTGTTTGTCAACAGTTTCATATTGCTCCCTGGTCATTTTTAAAAGTCCATATTGGCCTAACAGGGTATCCATATCTTCATGAAGGACAATACGCCCTTTATCAATCATATATAAATCATCGCACAAACCTTCCAGGTCTGTAGAAATGTGAGAACTAATGAGAATGGAGCGGGTATCATCTTCCTCCATATAGTCCCGGAGCATGTTCAGCAAGTCTTCTCTTGCCAGCACATCCAGACCGGCAGTTGGCTCATCCAGAAGTAAAAAACTGGGTTTGTGGGAAATAGCTGCCAGGATTTTTACTTTTGCCTTCATACCAGTGGAAAAGTCCTTGATTTTTTTGTTGACAGGAAGCTGATAATGGTCGCAGGCTTTTAAAAATTCTGTTTTTTTCACATTTGTATACATGGCTTCCAGCACAGCGGCAATGTCTGTAAGGGTCAGATACGTGCTGAAACCGCTGTCTGATAAAACAACACCAATATGTTCCTTTTCCTGTCTGGTAAGGCTGTCAACATCCTTGCCAAACAACGTGATCATTCCGCTGTCTTTTCGGATTAATCCCAGAATGGATTTAAAAGTAGTGCTTTTTCCTGCGCCATTGGAACCAATCAGTCCGGTAATACATCCCTCTTCTACTTTCAGGGAACAATGTAACTGAAAGGAACCATAGGATTTTTTTAAATCTTTTATTTCTAACATGTTTCATCCTCCATAATTAAAGAAAACAAGGCTTCAATTTCTGCATTTTTCATACCCAGGCGTTGGGCTTTTTGAATAACAGCTTCTAATTCGCTTTCAATCTCCCTCTTCTGCTGCTCCAGCTTTGCCTCCTGGTTGGCTGCTGCCACATAGGTTCCCTTGCCATGAACCGTAACGGTAAACCCTTCTTCCTCCAGGTTGTCATAGGCTTTTTTAACTGTTAAAGCGCTGATTTTCAGCTCCTTTGCAAGGGTCCGTACAGAGGGAAGGCTGTCATCTGCCTTTAATTCTTCATTTAAAATCATTGCTTTAATCTGCTCAATAAGCTGTTCGTAAATTGGTACCATAGATGAGTGGTTGATTATAATCTTCATTTCTATCCTCCTCTTGCAAACAGTATATAACAGTATATAACAGATGTCAACTGTTTTGTGCTGTTATATACTGTTTGTTATTGCGAAAAATTTGTATTTCTGGTCATTTTATTGGGAATCTAAGGAATAGAAAGAGGAAAAAATCGGTAAAAATGCTGTGCCGGAAGAACAGTTTGGCTTTTTGCGTTAAAATTTGCACAATTTCCTATGGATTTTTTATGAAAAAGGTGTATGATAAACAATGTATATAAAAAATGAAGGAGGAAAGCCTATGGAAGACATTATCAGTAAACTTGCAGAAATCGAAGCTGCTGCATCTCATATCATGGAAGATGTGTCTGAGCAAAAAAAAGAACTGGCACAGCAATATGACCAGGCCATGCGTGATTTCGACCAGGCTGTAGATGATGAAATTATGGCTAAGAACAGGGAAATACGGGACGAGCTGGAAATAGATATGAAAGCAAAGCTGGAAAAACAAAGATTTGATGCAGACCGTGTTTTGTGTCAAATGGAAACCTATTATAAAGAACGTCATGCAGAATTGGCAAAGCAAGTTTATGATAGAATATTAAGGATGTGATGGAAAATGGGAAGTCTGCTTTCTTACAGTGGCCTGTCTACCAAAATACGGGCCATGCAGAGCAAATTAATTGGTGAAAAGCAGTACCAGGAAATCGCACAAATGGATTCTGTGGTTCAAATCGTAGCTTATTTGAAGAAACAGCCGGGTTTTGCTAAATTATGGGCAGACCTGGATGAAAACAGTCTCCACAGAGGTGATGTAGAAAAACTGCTTGTCCATACCATACATCAGAATTTTACCAAATTGTATCGGTTTGCCAATCCGAGACAACGTACCTTTATGGCGTTGTATTTTAAAAGATATGAGATTTCTGTTTTAAAAGATTGCCTTAGAAAAGTTTTCGACCAGGGAAAGGCGGAGCTGGATTTATCCTTGTTTCAGGAGTTTTTTGACCGCCATTCCAAGCTGGATCTGGAAAAAATCAGCAGCTCTTCTACCATTGAAGAACTTGTGAATCACCTGCAGGGGTCAGAATATTATGAGCCACTGCGAAAACTGGGCAATGACTGTCAGCCGCGTATCTTTGATTATGGTATGGCTTTAGACCAGTATTATTTTGCAAATATCTGGTCTGTAAAAGAAAAACTGTTTCAGAAACGTGATTTAGAGGAAATTACCAGAGCCTATGGGAATAAATTTGATATGCTGAATCTTCAGTGGATTTACCGTTCCAAAAAATATTACCATATGGCACCAGCAGATACCTATGCTCTGCTGATTCCGGTACATTACCGGCTGTCAAAAAAAGAAATATCTGCTCTGGTGGAAGCTGTGGATGAAGAAGAATTCCGAAGGATTCTGGATACCACCTATTACAAAAAACGCTTTCCGGAATTATCTCCGGAAAAACTGGAAGAGCTTTATAATCTGAATCTGAAAACTATTCTGGAAACAGAATCCAGAAAGTATCCTCACTCTGTGATTATGATTTATTCCTATTTTTATCACAAGGAGCATGAGGTGAATCGTCTGACTACAGCCGTAGAATGTGTCCGCTATGGACTTGCGCCGGCTCAGATTCTGGAGTATATTCACAAAACTTAACAACCGGAGGTGATTACATGATTGAGAAAATGAAATTCTTAAGTATCACCGGCCCGAAATCGGACATTGACCGTGTGGTAAATGAATACTTATCCAAGTATGAAATCCACCTGGAAAATGCCATGACTCAGCTAAGCAAAGTACAGCATTTGTCTCCTTATATCCAGATTAATCCCTATAAGGAACTGTTGGCTAAAGTAAATGAGTTTGCCGGTTTACTGAAGAATCCAGGGGAAATTCCCTTGCAGGATATTTCTCTGGAGAACATTCAGCCTCTTGTTCAGTCTCTGGACGAGAAGCTCTCAAAAATCAATAAACGCTGTGAGGAACTAAGTGAGCAGCGCCTCTCTCTCCAGGAAGATTTAAAGAAAATCAAACCCTTTCTTACTCTCCCGGAAGATGTGGACAAATTGATTCATTATCGTTTTGTCCAGGCCCGTTTCGGACGGATACCGCTGGAATATTACGAAAAATTCAAAGAATATGTGTATGATAACCTGGATACCATGTTCTATCCCTGCCACCAGGATGATTATGTGTGGGGGATTTATTTTGTCCTGTGGACAAAAATGGAACAGGTGGATGCTGTATTCTCTTCCATGCATTTTGAGAGAATGTATTTGAAGAAGGACTACTATCATGGTACTCCACAGCAGATTTATGCAGAACTGGAAGCGCGCCTGGAAAATGTAAACCGGGAATATGCCCGGTGTGAGAACAAAATGCAGAAGCTTTTAGAAGGAGACGGTGCAATGATTCTTTCTGCACAGGCAGCTCTAAACGCCTTATCCAGAAACTTTGATGTGCGTAAGGTAGCTGCCTGTGTGAAAGAACACCAGGAAACCTTTTACATTCTCTGCGGCTGGATGAGTGAAAAGGATGCTTCGGCATTTATGAAAGAAATTGAAAATGATACAAAGCTATTCTGTATTATTGAAGATGACAACAATAAAATCAGCGGAACGCCGCCTACAAAGCTGAAAAACCCCAAGATCTTCAAGCCTTTTGAAATGTATGTGAAAATGTACGGGCTGCCGGATTATCATGAAATAGACCCGACTATTTTCGTGGCGCTGACCTATTCCTTTATTTTCGGTGCTATGTTTGGAGATGTTGGACAGGGATTACTTCTGGCTATTGGTGGATTTTTGTTATACAGGATAAAACACATGAACCTGGCAGCAATCATTGGTACAGCCGGAATTTTTTCTACCTTTTTCGGATTTATGTTTGGAAGTATCTTTGGATTCGAGAATATTATAGAACCCATATGGCTGCATCCGACAGAAGCCATGACCCTGGTACCGGGACTTGGAAATATGAATACGGTTTTCGTGGTTGCCATTGTGTTTGGTATGTTTTTGATTCTGGTAACTATGATTTTCCACATTATTAATGCAGTCAGAAGCAGAGATTTAGAAAATACCTGGTTTGACCAGAATGCGGTGTGCGGTCTGGTGTTCTATGGCATGCTTACGGTTTCTGCCCTTTTGTTTTTAACCGGTCATGCCCTTCCCGCTGCAGTGGTTCTTGGAGTTATGTTTGGTGTGCCCCTGCTTTTGATTATGTTTAAGGAGCCAATCACCAGATTTTTGACAAAACAGGGACCAGTTATAGAGGGAAGCAAGCCTATGTTCCTGGTGCAGAGCTTTTTTGAACTGTTTGAAATCATGTTAAGCTTTTTGTCCAACACCCTTTCCTTTGTGCGTATCGGAGCGTTTGCAGTAAGCCACGCTGCCATGATGGGGGTTGTACTGATGCTGGCAGGCGCAGAAAGCGGAGGAAACATTAACTGGTTTATTATTGTGTTGGGAAACCTGTTTGTCTGCGCTATGGAAGGTCTGATTGTAGGAATCCAGGTACTGCGTCTGGAATACTATGAAATGTTCAGCCGTTTCTATAAGGGAAGCGGAAGGGAATTCCGTCCGTTTTTTCAAAATACAACCGTAAAAAAACAATCTCAAAATTAGGAGGATTTTATTATGACACTTATGATTCAGATTACACTTGCAGCAGCATTAATTTTAAGTATTCTTGTTCCTTTTGGCGCATTTTTCCTGGGAGAAAAAAATAAAAAACGTTATAAACGTTCCCTTGCATGCAACTGTTTCTTTTTCTTTGGAAGTCTTTTGATTGGTACGATTGTTATGTTCGGCGGTACTGTAAGCGCTCAGGCTGCCACTTCTGCTGATACTGCAGGTCTTGCAACTGGTCTTGGATACCTGGGTGCGGCTCTGGTAACCGGTCTTTCCGGAATTGGCTCCGGTATTGCAGTAGCAAGCTCTGCAAGCGCTGCCCTTGGCGCTATCAGCGAAGATGGCTCCCTGTTTGGTAAATCTATGATTTTCGTAGCCATGGCAGAAGGTATTGCCCTGTATGGTCTGATTATTTCCTTTATGATTCTGGGTAAACTGGGCTGATAACAGAAAAGGATGATAGTTCATGAAAATGTTTTTAATCAGTGATAACATTGACACCTATACTGGTATGCGCCTTGCAGGTGTAGAGGGAGTGGTGGTGCATGAGCGGGAAGAACTTAGAAGAGCCCTTGAGGAAGCAGTGGAACATAAGGAATATGGAATTATCCTTCTCACAGAAAAATTCGGCAAGGAATTTCCAGATATTATTGATGACATCCGCTTAAACCACCGTCTGCCACTTCTCATTGAAATTCCTGACCGTCATGGTACAGGCCGTGCCCCTGACTTCATTACTTCTTATGTAAATGAAGCCATTGGATTAAAATTATGACAGGAGGGTGATGCATATGACAACAGAAGAAAAGCTGCAGCACTTCTCAGAGGTTTCTATGGAAACAGCCAGAGAAGAGGCTGAAAAAGCCATTACAGAATTCAGGTCTGCCCTGGATGCAGATTTGGAGCAGCATAAAAAAGAAAAACAGGCAGCATCAAAACAGCAGTTAAAAGCAGAAGCTGAAAATGCCGCCAGAGAAATCAACAAAGCTCTTTCTGCAGAGCATCTCCATATTAAGAGAAAGCTCTCCAGAAAACAGCAGGAACTCAGGGAGCAATTATTTCTGGAAATCAAGGAACAGCTAATTGCATTTACAAAATCAGAAGAATATCCAGGATGGCTGGAAGACCGGATAAAAAAAGCCCTGAAAATTGCCGGGGAGGATGAGGTTGAAATCAGCCTGTCCCTGGAGGATGCGGCACTCTTGCCCACCATTTCGCAACATACAGGGATTACTCCTCTCCTTTCGGAAACCTCTTTTCTGGGAGGCATCCGGGCTGTAATTCCTAAAAAAAATATTTTAATTGACTATACCCTTTTGACTTCTTTCCTGAATGAAAAAGAAAGTTTTAATTTCGATGGAGGGCTGACACATGAGTAAAACAGGTGTGATTTATGGAATCAATGGCCCGGTTATCTATCTGAAGGGCAATACAGGTTTTAAAATGTCCGAGATGGTTTATGTGGGACAGGAACATCTGGTAGGTGAAGTCATTTCTCTGAAAAAAGATGCCACTACGGTTCAGGTGTTTGAGGAAACCAGTGGTCTTCGTCCTGGAGAAACCGTAACAGCTACAGGAGATGCCATTTCTGTTACTCTGGGGCCTGGAATTCTGGATAATATTTTCGATGGAATTCAAAGACCTCTTTCTGTGATTGCAGAGCAGTCAGGAAAGTATATTTCCAGAGGTATGCAGGTGGATTCTCTGGATACAGAAAAGCTGTGGGATGTGCATATGACCATTACTCCGGGTATGGAAATTTATGGAGGTACTATTATTGCTGAAGTTCCGGAAACAGCATCTATTGTCCACAAATCCATGGTTCCGCCAAACCTTCATGGGGTGGTAAAAAGCGTGGTGCCGGACGGTAAGTATAATATTACAGAGACTCTGGCAATTCTGACTCTGGATAATGGAGAGGAATATCCTTTAAAACTG
The DNA here is from genome assembly GCA_902363515.1 of Bacillota bacterium. GTDB lineage: Bacteria > Bacillota > Clostridia > Lachnospirales > Lachnospiraceae > Blautia. The sequence continues at coordinate 199,361 of CABJAN010000004.1, forward strand.
GCGCAAAAATGGCCCATCCGGATTCCACGTCCCACAAGCAAGCGCTTCCCTGCTTCCAAACCATTGGTTACAGGACAGCGTATTCTGGACACCCTCTTTCCTATTGCAAAAGGCGGAACTGCAGCAGTTCCGGGAGGATTTGGTACAGGAAAAACCATGACCCAGCACCAGATAGCAAAATGGTCCGATGCGGATATTATTATCTACATTGGATGTGGAGAACGTGGAAATGAAATGACCCAGGTTTTGGAAGATTTCTCAAAACTCCATGACCCAAAAACAGGTAATGCCCTTATGGCACGTACCTCACTTATTGCTAACACCTCCAATATGCCGGTGGCAGCCAGAGAGGCTTCCATTTATACAGGAATTACCATGGCAGAATATTACCGGGATATGGGCTATGACGTGGCAATTATGGCAGACTCCACCTCCCGCTGGGCAGAGGCACTTAGGGAATTGTCCGGACGTCTGGAAGAAATGCCTGCGGAAGAAGGATTCCCGGCTTATCTGGCTTCACGTTTGTCCGCTTTTTATGAGCGCGCGGGAATGATGCAGAACTTAAACGGAACCGAGGGTTCTGTGTCTATTATCGGGGCAGTTTCCCCTCAGGGCGGCGACTTTTCCGAACCGGTCACCCAGAATACCAAACGTTTTGTCCGCTGCTTCTGGGGTCTGGATAAATCTCTTGCCTATGCAAGACACTTCCCTGCCATTCACTGGCTGACCAGCTATAGTGAATACTTAGGTGATTTGTCTTATTGGTACAGTGAAAACGTATCTCCGAAATTTGTGGATTACAGAAACCGTCTTATGGCGATTTTAAACTCAGAAAGCAGTCTCATGGAAATTGTAAAATTAATCGGTAGTGATGTGCTGCCCGATGACCAGAAACTGACGCTGGAAATTGCCAGAGTGGTTCGTCTGGGCTTTCTTCAGCAGAATGCTTTCCATCCGGATGATACCTGTGTTTCTCTGGAAAAGCAGTTTAAAATGATGGAAATTATTCTGTATTTATACAAGAAATGCAAGGTTTTAGTGGGCATGGGCATGCCTGTTTCCATTTTAAAACAGGAAAACATTTTTGAAAAAGTGATTTCCATTAAATATGATGTGTCAAATGACCATTTAGAAATGATGGATGATTACAAAAAAGCAGTGGATGATTTCTATAACACTGTTTTGGAAAAGAATGCGTAAGGAGGGACTGATTTATGGCAATTGAATATTTGGGCTTAAGTGAAATCAATGGCCCTCTGGTAGTTCTGGAAGGGGTAAAGAATGCCTCTTTTGATGAAATTGTAGAGTTCCGTGTGGATGATGGAAGCAGAAAGCTTGGAAGAATCGTAGAAATTTATGAAGAAAAAGCGGTTATCCAGGTGTTTGAGGGAACAGAAAACATGTCCCTTCAGAATACCCATACAAGACTTAGCGGACATCCTATGGAGATTGAACTTTCTCCTGAAATTTTAGGAAGAACCTTTGACGGAATCGGACGCCCCATTGACCGTTTAGGACCGGTGATTCCAGAGAAAAAACTTAATATCAACGGTTTGCCGCTGAATCCTGTTACCAGAGAATATCCACGTAACTTTATTCAGACCGGTATCTCAGCCATTGACGGACTGACAACCCTGATTCGTGGACAGAAGCTGCCGATTTTCTCCGGAAATGGACTTCCCCATGACCAGTTGGCAGCCCAGATTGTGCAGCAGGCATCTCTTGGGGCAGACAGTGATGAGAAATTTGCCATTGTATTTGCTGCCATGGGTGTAAAATACGATGTGGCAGAATTTTTCCGTAGAACCTTTGAAGAAAGCGGTGTTTCTGACCATGTAGTGATGTACCTGAATCTGGCTAATGACCCGGTGGTGGAACGTTTGATTACTCCAAAAGTAGCGCTTACTGCTGCGGAGTATCTGGCTTTTGAAAAAGGAATGCACATTTTAGTTATTTTGACTGATATTACTTCTTTTTGTGAAGCTATGCGTGAGGTCTCTTCTTCCAAGGGAGAAATTCCTTCCAGAAAGGGTTATCCGGGATATTTGTACAGTGAGCTTGCTACCCTGTATGAACGGGCAGGTATTGTAAGAGGCGGAACTGGTTCTGTGACACAGATACCGATTCTCACCATGCCAAATGATGATATTACCCACCCCATCCCTGACCTTACGGGATACATTACAGAAGGACAGATTGTTCTGGACCGCCAGCTTCATGGCCAGGCAGTGTATCCCCCAATTAATGTACTGCCCTCTCTCTCCCGTCTGATGAAGGATGGCATTGGAGAAGGCTTTACCAGAGAAGACCACCAGGACGTAGCAAATCAGCTTTTCTCCTGCTATGCAAAAGTAGGGGATGCCAGGGCTCTTGCATCGGTTATTGGTGAGGATGAACTCTCTCCTCTGGATAAAAAATATCTGGAATTTGGTACTGCCTTTGAGGAAGAATTTGTGGGACAGCGTTCCGATGAAAACAGAACCATTACGGAAACCCTGGATAAAGGCTGGAAACTGTTAAGTATGATTCCAAGAGAAGAACTGGATCGTATTGATACCAAGATTCTGGATAAATATTATCATCCAGCAGAAGAACAATAAAAAAACACATGGAAAAGGGGTGATATTACGGATCCGAATACCTTTCCCACTAAGGGAAATCTCATACTGGCAAAAAATTCCCTGGCCCTTTCCAGGCAGGGGTTTGACCTGATGGATAAGAAACGGAATATCCTCATTCGTGAACTCATGGACCTGATTGACCAGGCGAAAGATATTCAGTCCCAGATTGATACGACCTTCCGCAGTGCTTATACTGCGCTTCAGAAAGCAAATATGGAAATCGGTATCAGCCATGTGCAGGAAATTTCCAGGACTGTTCCAGTAGAAGATTCCATTGAAATCAAGACCAGAAGCGTTATGGGAACTGAGATTCCTCTGGTTCGCTCCCAGCCTTCTTCCGGAGATCCTACTTATGCTTATTATGGAACAAAGGCATCTCTGGATGAGGCAAGAGCAGCCTTTGAAAAAGTAAAGGAACTGACCATCCGCCTGTCCATGGTGGAAAACTCAGCCTATCGTCTGGCAGTGAATATCAAAAAGACACAGAAACGCGCCAATGCGTTAAAAAACATTACCATTCCAAAGTATGAAGCTCTGACAAAGAGTATTTCCAATGCGCTGGAGGAAAAAGAAAGGGAAGAATTTACACGTTTGAAAGTTATTAAAAGGATGCAAAGCAATTAAAAGAGTTATTGCATGTTAAAAATATGAATGCCATTCCAGTTCAGACTGACTGAAATGACACTCATATTTTTTATACTTATTTATGTAATCTCTTTTGGGCTATAGAGATACATTCCACTTAGATTTTTGCTCGCTGTCTCAGGAAGAAGTGGAGAGAAACCAGATAGGTGACTGCCACAATCAGTGCTACCGCTAGTCCTGCACCGCCAAGAAGAAAGACGGTGTTCATTTGGAACAGGAAGGTGAAATCGATGTCAAACAGGATGCTGCACAATAAATAAGCAATTACTACCAGAACAACCATTCCTGCATAAAGTGTAGCCGCTACATTTAAACTGGCAGTAAAACAGGTAATCAGGTTTAACGATGCAAACAAAATTCCCATGATCCAGGCAAGGAAAAACATCTGCAAATATCCGCCAATAGAATAATCCTGATATAGCATGGCGTGCAAAAGAATATACAGCAGCATCATTGCCACATAATGCAGTTGCTGGATGAAAACAGCCACATACCGGGACAGCACCAGGTTTTTAGAAGAAACCGGATATAAACTGGCAATCCACAGCCCCTTTTGATTTACATCCATTTCCTTTAGTATCATTGGCATACTACTCATATTTAAAGGCATGACACATAAAAGATAAGTAATACAGCTATATCGGTTTCTCAGAACTAAGAGAAAGAACAGAAAAAACAGAATATCCGTCACGTAATTACTTTTTGATGTCCTGCGGTAACAAATAAGCAAATCTCTGCAAATAAGTCCTTTCATTTTGATTTTACCCCCTTAATCTGAAACAGCATCACATCTTCAATGCTGGCTTTGTCTATGATCAAATCAGAAAAATGTTTTTTTAGTTCGTAGCGGTTTGGAACCAGAAGCCGGTAAGAAAATTCATTTTTTATATAAGCCTCATAATCTTCTGGAGAAAGAGCTTCAAAGAAATCCTGACCACAGTGCAAAATCCCATACTGCTCAATTTCTTCCCTGGATTTTACAAATAAAACCTTTCCCTCATGAAGAAAAAGAATATAATCTGCGATTTTATCCAAGTCACTGGTAATATGGGAAGAAATCAGGATGCTATGATTTTCTTCCAGTACGAATTCCTGGAGCAGTTCCAGAATATCTTCTCTCATAACCGGGTCCAGACCAGAGGTTGCCTCATCCAAAATAAGCAGCTCCGGGTTGTAAGAAAGGGCTACAGCAAAATTCAATTTCACTTGCATGCCTTTGGATAGGTCTTTTACCTTTTTCTCCTGACTAATTTGAAAGGTTTTCAGGTATTGGAAAAACTTTCGGCTATCCCAGTTCTTGTATATTTTTTTCATAATGCAGTCCATATCTTTGCATTTTAAATAAGGGTTTTGATTTACTCCATCCAGAACAACACCTATCTTCTGCTTGATTTCTTCCGCATGCTGATGATAATTTTCGCCAAAAAGACGGATGTTTCCCTCATCAATGGAAATTAAATCCGTAATTGCATGAATACAGGTAGACTTTCCGGCACCATTTTCTCCAATCATGCCATAAATCATTCCTCTGGGAAGACGGAAACTAATATGATCCAAAGTAAAATCCTTGTAACGTTTCGTCACATTGTCCAGTTCTATAATAAATTCCATAGAGATTCCTCCTCTAGTTGTTATTTTACTCTTCATAAAAAAGCGTCACCAGTTTGATTAATTCTTCCAGGGCTAAATCATTTTCCCTGGCAAGTTTCACTGTTTTTTCCAGATTTTGTTCAATGATTCTCAGATTTTCTTCCCGGATAAATTCCCGGTTTTGAGCTGCCACAAAGGTTCCTTTTCCGGCTACGGTGTCAATAAAACCATCCCTTTGTAGTTCCTCATAAGCCCTTTGAGCAGTAATCACACTGACATGGAGCTCCTTTGCCAGTTTCCTCATGGATGGTAAGGTATCTCCGCTTTTTAAACTCCCTTTCATAATCATGGCTTTGATTTGGGACGTGATTTGTTCATAAATCGGTTCATCACTGCTGTTGCTTAATAAAATTTCCACATAGTCTCCTCCTTTTTTTGTATATACTGTACTTGTATGATATATACAGTATATACGATAAGTTCAGGAGTGTCAAGAGATTTTCAGTGTTATATTTGAGCATAAAAAAGAGACTGTTGCGCTATTTCATCAAGGCACAGTCTCCTTCTCTTCTTCCACAAAGATGCCCATCTCTGCATGATCCCACACAAAATTTTCCTTGTTTACCTCTTCTTCTGTGGCAATTTCAAGTTTGTATAATCCAATATTTTGTGGATTTTCATCATCTTTGCTATACATATAAAAATTCATACAATATTCTTCTTCATCTGTAGATATAAGGTACATACCAGTTAATTCGGTTTTCTTTTTACCGTAATCACTTTCGCTGGAGGATGCACAATCTCCTTCAAAGCTTTTCACATTGCCCTTTATATAGTCAAGAAAAGGGGACTGTCGGTTAATATCGATTTTTTGGGCTCTAAATCTTAAAATAGGAATCTCCCGTAGAAATCAGTATTTTTAATACTGGAACTTCTTCGGGAGATTCCTATTTTTTCTTTTCTGTATGTATTTTAGGGCGCAAAATCCCCTCAACTGCATTTTTTGAAAGCACTCTTTTCCTAAGCAGCATTTTCTTCGGTTTTTCCTTCAAATTTCTTGATTTTATCATGAAGAAAACGATGATATTTATTTATATTTCTTCCAATCGCATATAGCATGAATTCTTTATATACTTTTTCTGCTGTTCGATAATTGAAACGACGAAAGCCATCATTTTCTTTGATATCTCCAAAATGTCCTTCTGTCTGAATGGAAAGGATCTGTCGATTCAAAATCCCCTTCTCACTCTGTATGTTTGCATGGGATTCCTCTTTCAAAGCTTCCCATTGTTCATTGATCTTCATGATTTTATTTTTCTCTGTATCTTTTTCAGCATCATATTTATACAGACATTTTGCTTTGTGTTCACAGCCGCTACAGTCCGCACATCCGTATACCTCAAAGGTTTGTATATAACCAGTCTGGTCTTTGGTCTCTGTTCGGATATGATGCAGTTCTCTTCCATCATGGCAAATATAATACAACTCATCTTCAAACACCTGCGTTTTCATGTTGTAATACTTTCCAATCTCTTCTGTATACGCACGTGTTTTCCGTTTTTCGTGATCCTGCAGTTTGATGTAACTGGAAATTTTATGTTCTTTTAAGTACAGGAGATTCCTTTCACTACAATAACCGCTGTCGGCAGTTACTTCTTCTAAAATTTCTCCGAATGCGTTTTTGTGTTTTTCTAACAATTGCTTTTAAATTAATACCCATAATACCTGCCATCTTCATTTCCTCCTGTTTTGAAATCATTATTTCTGGTAATATGGTAGCAAAAGAAAATTTACAAACTATTTTTTGGCACAAAAAAAGACACCGTAAAGGCATCTTTTTTCAAGCATTATCCAACACAAACCAGCTGGCTTTAGCATGCTTTGAGGCAGTTCACTAACACTGGGTTAAACATTCCGCATTCTCCATTCAGAACCATATGTTTACATCCTCCTGTTTTCGTTCTTTACGAAAAATATGGAGGAACAGAAACATTTACATTTTTGTATCTCGCATCAGGTTAGCTGCTTTACGCAGAACCTCTGTCGGATAAATGCAAAGGTTCTGGTGCATGACAACTCCATAATGTTCCATACATTCAGCTTGTTTCAGCAAATCTCCGGCTGGATAACCATATTTTCTTGCAAACTCAACCAGTTTCTTAGTTTGTTCTTCCATTACTACTGCTCCTTTCCATATAATGAATTACCCCGTCTAAAGTCAGGTTCCCTGCCATCAGGCGGGGGTTCCTGTAAAAGACGAAAGGCTTATGGCTATTCACAAAGCCCTATCCCAGTGGGAGTACTTTTTTTATGCGTCTGGCTCTTGATTTACTGATACAAGTGCTGCTTTTGCACTGTATGTCCTGGTTCCTTAAAATATCATACAATTCAACACTGCGGATGATTTCTACATTGGTAAAATCCGGCTGGCAATATTTGAATGCATCCTGGAATGCTTTCCGTAAAATATTTGCGGAGCCATTTAAGTCACTGTTAATAATGGTACCATCCGAAGCACGGTATAAGCCACGGAAACCACCTTCTTTATACATGCCTTTGTACCTGGTCAACGGTACTTTCATTGACCCAACAAAGTTCCTGTGTTTCCCTGTCTCCAAAATACACCGGAAAATGGAACTTTATGTGCTTCAGGAATTTGCCATCTGGCTGCTCCTGTTAGTAAAACTGTTAAGAAATTCTTTCTTTTCCACGCCTTCAATCTCATCATACAAACGGTATAACCTTGTCTACATATCCTGATATTTCTTCTGTATCTATTCTTGAACCGATTTTATTCAGAATTGTCTATTTTCAGTTGGAACTGCGGCAGACACCGAACAAGGATATGCGCCGATATGAACGCCCTCATATCAACGAAGTCTGGTGTGGAGACAGCAGTGCCGGTCCCCGCCTTACAGATTCGGATGGAAAAAACACCGGGGCTATATCATTGCCCTGATCGATGATGACAGCCGGTTCATTACCGGGATCGATGTGCTCTACAATGATAACTTTATCAATCTGATGTCCGTTATGAGAGCAGCCATAGCAAAGTATGTCCGCCCTTGATATGCGGGATTTCCATTCACTGGAAGAGCTGAGGAGAAGTCTGTACGCTTTTGTCCAGCAATACAACCAATCCCCCCATTCTTCCCTCCGTGGACTGTCCCCACAGGACCGTTTCTTTTCAGAACCGGAGCAGATACGCCGACTTTCTGAGGAAGATATCCGTCAAAATTTCCTGAGAAGCCGAAATCCGAAGTTATAAGATTCAAATTATCCATATTCAAAACAAGCCACCGAGCATTATCCCTATGTGGCTTGTTTCATCTATGATTATTTCCATTATAAAGTTTAGGTTTCATGTACAATCGACAGCCCAACTTAACTATCTGCTTTCTACTATTGTATATGTTCCTGATTCAAAATTTACATATAATGTTACAAATGCACTATTATATTCCCAGCGGATTTCCAGAGACCTCTCCCCTCCGGAGATTGTTACTTCTGCGCCTTCCGAAAATGCCTTATGGGTATTTCGCATGCGGATTAACGCAAGCTGTTTTTGAACCACATCTTTTTTCAACCCTTCCGTGATCTGATCAGTGGAAAGATTTGTCCGGTTGATTTCCTTATGTCCGGATTCTCCCGCGCGCCGCACCGCTTCATGGTCATTTTTTCCGGCAAACAAATCTAGATACCAGACCTGCGGTTTGCCCGGCATAAACATCTGTATAGCACGCGCCAGAAGCATTTTTTCGTCCGACGCCCCCAATGCACTGTAATATGTGGCATTTACCTGATAATACAGATTCTTTTGGCCATGTAAATTTTTGACCATGCCTCCGCGGGATACGATCCGTTCAATTAACGACTGGATTTCCTCTTCCGGAAGCAGCCCCTTTAAGTCCAGAAGCGGGATGCCATCATGACAGCCGAGCATGTTGACCGTGGAGATCTTCTTTTCCACAATCTCCTTCGCCCATGCCGCAAGGTACGTTCCCCGCCGGTTCTCGATCGCATCAATGACCAGTCCCGGCAGGAAAAAGTCATAGGTTGCATAGCCTTTTTCTGCAAGTGTCTCATATATTTTTTCATCATACGCTGCGTGTATCTCCGGCAAAAGCGTAAGTCCCAAAGGTTCTGCCAGCGCATGGATCTTCTGTAAAAATTCCCACGTTTCCGGATCATTGAGAAAGTTTTTCTTTCCCGGTGCTTTCGGCGCATAGGCAAAGGCATCCAGCCGCACAATCGCCGCGCCGTAAGAGGCTATTTTTTCCAGGGTTTCACGATAAAACTCCCACACTTTTGGTGACTGGATGTTTACATCCATCTGTCCGAGATACTGTCTTCCATGCACTTCCTGATAAAAGGTATTCCAGTACGGCACTTTTTTTCCATTCGGAAATTCCACCATCAGGATCGGCAGCCCGGGTTTGCGGAAAAACATCTGCTTCAGGCAGCTTTCATCCGGCTGGATATAGCCTTCCTCCGTCATGGTTCCATGCCCTTTCCAGAAATGGTTCCAATCGATGAAAAAATCGCGGTACACAGAAGCCTCCCCTTTTTCCACAAGATCCCGAAACTGCGGGGACTGTGCGGAAGCATGGTTTAAAATAAAATCGAGTTTCAGATCGATTCCCATTTTCTTTAACTGGTCAAGGTCTTCCCGGTCGGCAAGCTGCTCATTCAGGTCATAGTCGATCACGGAAAATCCCCGGTCGAGATCGGAATGGTACAGGCTCGGCAGAATGTAAAAAGAAGAAAATACATCCTGCAAATCCTCCGTTTTCAGCAATGTTACAATATCCCCCAGATTTCCTCCAAGGCTGTCGGGATATGCATTGAGCATCGGTTTATGGTTCATAAACTCTTCCGTCCTTTCCCACGATTAATCCTGCATTTTTTCGCTGCTCTTCAAGTTTTTCCTGTTCCAGTTCCACCACACGACAGATAAACGGGCTTGCGGCATTCTCGTCGCGGTTTCTGCGGATGCGCCGCTCCTTTGTCTCCTCCGGGGAACTTTCCAGAAAGACGGATAGATCCACACCATGTAAATCGTCACTGCCTCCGTGTGTCCACTCCAGAAGTAATACGGATATTCCGGAAAAATCGGTTTCTTCCGATGAGATCTCGCCATCTTCCCGTCCCATATGACGCAAGGTGATCGTATCTTTTCCCTCATGAAATGCCGCAAGCACTTCATTGATCCGGTCGAAATCAATTTCTTTCTTTGTTCCGAGATATCCACGCAGTCCGTCTTCCCCGGTCTCTTTATACACACGCATCCGTTCTTCATCGTTGCGTTTTGGAATCCGGTGTGGATAATCATCGCCCGAGAGCAGATAGCAGCCCCTGCCATCATTTAAAAAGTACTGCTGCAATGCCGTTGCAAGTGTTGTTTTTCCGGAACCAGAACCACCGTAAAGGCTGATGACCACTCGATTTTTGGCATTCCTGTCACACCATTTCTGCACTTTTTCATATAAAGTTCCAGCCTCTTTCAGTTCTGTAAAAGCAAACTGATATGCCTCATATTCTTTGGTAAATGGGGGAAGCGGAATTCCCGCATGCATCAGTGCTGCACCGGAATACTGCCTGCCGCTTTGTTCTTCCAGATACACGGCATCCTGTTTTAACCCACGCAGGCGGACATAAACGGTCGCCTGATTTGCCTCTGCCATAAGACGCACCACACTTACCAGTGCATGATCCTGTTCCTCTGATACCGACATCCATGCCGCAATTTCATCTGTAAACGGATCTGACAGCCGCCAGTAGGTTCCCTCGTTAATGAGCGTTTCATACTTCTTGTACGTTTTGATCTGCTCCCGGATCTGCTGTTTTTCCTCATCGGATAAAAGCGCTGGGTTTAATTCGTAACCGAAAGTTCCCGCCATTGCCGTCACCCCGCGGGTGTGGAAACTTGTCACCCGTCCGGTCTGGTGATTTGGCACCGCCGAAACATGTGCCCCCATCGCGGAAACCGGATAGAAAAACGAAGTTCCGTACTGGATTCTTGTGCGGTTGATCGCATCGGTATTATCGCTGCACCAGATCTGTGGGGAATAATAAAGCATTCCCGCGTCAAACCTGCCGCCGCCACCGCTGCATCCCTCCAGCAGAAGATCCGGATACCGGCTGCACAGGCGTTCCAGAAAATCATAAACACCAAGGACATAATCATGGGAAAGATTTCCGGCATAAACATCTGCCATGCTGCGATTCATATCCCACTTGACATAGTCAATTTTCCCCTGATCGAGCACGGCACAGATCTGGTCAAAGACACAGTCGCGCACTTCTTTTCTGGAAAAATCAAGCAGTAACTGGTTTCTCGAGCGTACCGGCTTTTTCCCTGGAATCCGGATCGCCCAGTCCGGGTGCGCCCGGTACAGATCACTGTCTTCATTGACCATCTCCGGCTCAATCCAGATGCCAAATTTCACACCCTGCTCATGCACACGGGTAATAAGCTCTGCCAGGCTGCCCCCCAGTTTCTTTTCGTTGACCTGCCAGTCCCCAAGGGAAGAATTGTCATCGTTTCTTTTCCCGAACCAGCCGTCATCCATCACTACCATATCAATTCCAAGGGAAGCTGCTTCTTTTGCCAGATCCACAATCGTATCTCCCGTAAAATCGAAATAGGCTGCCTCCCAGCTGTTGATCAGCACCGGGCGCTGCATATGGACATATTTGCTTCGGCACACATGGTTGCGGATGCAGTTATGATACTGCTGCGACAATGCCGACAATCCCTCTGCCGAATAGGATAAAATGACTTCCGGCACCGTAAAGGTTTCTCCCGACGCAAGCGGATAGGAAAACAGTTCTTCATTTAATCCAAGAAGCAGACGCGTCTGGTTGAACTGGTCTTTTTCTGCCTCACAGGAGAAATTTCCGCTGTATACAAACAGCATGCCATAGCAGCTGCCTGCGGTCTCGGTTGTCCCTTTTTCTGCCAGAATCACTGCCGGATTATACTGATGGCTGGATGTTCCCCTGCGGCTGCCAAACGCAATCGTTCCATGTCCCAGCGGGGTGCGCTCCAGATTGCGCTCCATGGCATGCTTTCCATAAAACCGCAGGACATCAAAATCTCCCTGTACAAAATCCAGACAGGCTGCCGCTGCCTTTTCGATCGTAATCGGCCCGGTTCCCGTATTTTTAATCCGGACACTTCTTGTAATGACATCGGTTTCTTCCAGAACACCATACAGCAGATGCACTTCAACCTGTGCGTTTTCGTCTGCGAGGACAATTTCCAGTGTCTGTGCTTCCTCTTCGTCTGCCCAGACAGCCGGAAGTCCCTGCAACCGGTATTTACCGTTTCGGATCTCATAGCTTTTAAAAAGCAGATCCGCACTTTCCACCCCTTTTTCATTTTTGATATTCAGCGCGATATTGCGGTAATCTCCGGTGCCAAGGGACGGATACTCCTGTGGCAGCGCATCCAGAGAATAGGTGCGGTCCATGCCGGCTGCATAAGGATTTCCGGAAAATCCACGGTCTGCATAGGTTAAAACATAATCCATGGGGCTATTTGTTTTAGCTCCATAGTACAGATGCAGCAGATATCCCAGTGGATCGACCTGCATCTGATAAGTTGTATGCACCGTATGCAGGTTAAATATTCTTTTATTTGGATTGTATATAATTGCCATAGAAGTCACCTCGTTTTATTTTTATCCTTTGACTGCACCGTTTGCCACACCGTTTAAAATCTGTTTCTGACAAATCACATAGAAAATAAGGATTGGAATCAGTGCCATAATATAGGAAGCAAATGCCAGATTGTAATTGGTTCCAAACTGTGTCTGGAAATTAAGCTGTGCAAGCGGCAACGTATTCTGTCCGGTTCCAGACATAATCACAAGCGGTGTCATAACATCATTCCAGGTTCCAAGAGCTGTCAGGATTGCAACTGTTGCATGCATTGGCATCATCATTGGAAAGACCACTTTCCAGTAAGTAGTCCATGTGCTTGCTCCGTCAATATCTGCCGCCTCTTCCAGCGCTATCGGAATATTTTTTAAGTACCCACTGTAAAGAAGGACGTTCATTGGCATATAAAATACCAGATACAACAGAATGACACCCGCGCGGTTTCCAAGTCCCATATGCGCCGTCTGCTTTACCAGAGGCATCATTAAGATGGAAAACGGAACAAACATTCCGCTGACAATATACAGATAGATAAATCGGAAACTTTTTCTTCTTGCCATGCCGCGTCCGATCACGTAGCCTGCAATTGAGTGGATCAGGATTGCCAGTACGATTGTTACCAGTGTGATCAGTAAACTGTTTCCAAGAGAGTGCCAGAAATCGGTCACTTCCATTGCCTGGCGGAAATTTTCAAAACTCCACTGTTTCGGGAAAGAAAGTGCACCCGCCACATCGTTTGTCATCTCACTCGGTTTCTTAAACGCAATAATCACTGCCATATACAGCGGAAAAAATACCGTAACCGTCCCCAAAATCAGAACAATCGTAAGTACCCAGTTTGTTTTCTTTTTTTCTTTCATCATAGTTGCTCCTCCTTCCTATTCATGACTGTCATCTGGAAAAGTGAAATCGCCACGATCACAATAAAGAAAATGACTGCATTTGCACTCTGGAATCCAAACTGTCCGCCATCCATACCATTTTTATAAATCAGATAAGAGATGGATTCGGTGCTCTGTGCCGGACCTCCCTTGGTCAATGACATGATCTGGTCGAATACCATGAGGAAATTCTTTGTGCTCAGTACCAGATTAATCGTCACAAACGGCATTACCAGTGGAAATGTTACTTTCCAGAACTGCTTCCATTTACTGGCTCCGTCAAGCATGCCCGCCTCGTAGACTTCCTCCGGTACAGTCTGCAGACCGGAAATATAGATGATGGTATTCATGGCAACTGCCTGCCATACACCAACAATCAGCACACCAATCCATGCGTATTTTTCACTTGCAAGAATACTGTTCTGTAAAAATCCAATATGGAACACATTTCCCACAGTTGGAAGAATGTAAGTAAAAATAAAACTGAAAATATAGCCGATGACAAGTCCTCCTAAAATATTCGGTACAAAATAAATACCGCGCAGTGCACTTTTAAAACGGATTGCACTGTTTAATCCAACTGCCATGATCAGACTTAGCACATTTACCAGTATCGTTCCTGCCAGTGCATATTTAAACGTAAACAAATAGCTTTTTCCCACGCGGGAATCCGTAAACAGATCTGCATAGTTCCGGAACCCGACATAATCGTAAGTTCCGTATCCTTTATAATTGGTAAAACTGTAAATCACACCTTTGATCATTGGAAGTGTATTGAATACAAAAAATAGGATTACAACCGGTATGATAACCGCCCAGAATGTTTTGTCCCTGTTTGACATTTTCTTTTTCATTGTGCATCCCCCTGTTCTTTCTGATAATCCTGTACTTTCCGAATCAGATCCCGGTTGTAGCGCTTCCAGTCGGAATCAAATTTTTTCAAAAACTTTTCCTGTGCATTGTCGCTTGTATCCAGCAGGAACGTCTGGATCATGGCATCCACACTCATCTCACTCGGATAATGGTGATCCTGATAATCTGCCATGCGGTTGTTTTCAATATAAGAACGCATATCCTCAAGTGTTTCCGGAATTGCGAAATCCCCATCCTTGCAGGCAATTCCGCCCTGATCATCCAGATAAATCTGAATGGTTTCATCTTCATACAGATATTTTAAAACTTCATATGCTGCTTCTTTGTTTTTGCATGCTTTCATCACAGAAAACTGTAAATCAATTCCTGAATTTAATACATTGTCTGATTCCTCATCATTTGCAGGAAATGTAAAAGAGCCGATATTCATATCCGGATTGACCGATTTGATCTGTGGGATCGCATAGCTTCCGATCGGATACATGGCAGATTCCCCGCGGGCAAATGCTGTACAGGCATCGTTATAACCATATGCATACGGATTTTTTTCGGCGTAATCCAAAAGCGCACGCATCTTTTCTGCTACCGGTCCATACGTATCGGAAAATGTGGTATTTCCCATATTTACCTGATTGCAGGTATCCGAATCGGTAAGTCCGACTGCCAGCGCATTCCACGGAGCCAGACAGGTCCAGGTATCTTTAAAGCCCAGATACAGCGGAAGTGTTCCGCTCTGTTTTATTTCATCACACAGTGTGGTAAATTCCTGCCAGGTGGTCGGAACTTTCCAGGCATTTTCCTCAAACAGATCTTTGTTATATAAAATTCCTGCCGCGTTTGCCACATATGGAAGTGCATACGTGCCATCCTTTGGAATAAACTCCAGTTCCTTATCCATATCCAGATATGCCTGTTTTACGGTCTGGACTTCATCCAGATCGGAAATATCATCAAACAGATCTGCATCTAAAAAGTTGGAATAGTTGATGTCTCCTCCGATTGCGATGATATCCGGATAATCCTCCCGGATAAAACGTGTCTTTAAAATGGTCATTGCTTCGTTTGGAGATGAAATCGTCAGATGGATGTCATCATGTGTTTCATTGAACCGCTTTTCAATCTTTTCAAATGCCTTAACTGCTTCCGGTTTGTAGGAAACCACTTCGATTTCTGTTTTCCCGTCTGCCCTTTTTTCACTTCCGCATCCAGCAAGCCCCGTCATACACATGCCAAGTGCAAGCACCGCCGCAACACTGCAGAAAATATTTCTTTTTGCCATATTCCTCTCTCCTTTTTTGCAATATATCCGTTTACTTTTTTGATAATCTGATTATAACATACCTTTATGCATCCTTAAATATCTACATTTTTTCATTTTTATACCGAAATGCAATATTTTATGCTATAATAGATATTGATGTCGCATTTTGGTATATAAGGAGTATTTTATGAGCAATACATTTTTTAATATTTTTCCAAATGAAAATTTTATCGATCTGTGCATGTATCAGTTTGGATACGAACAGTGTGATCCCGGCCATTCATTCGGGCCTGCAACACGCAACCACTACCTGTTTCACTACATTCTTTCCGGAACCGGAACACTCATGGCAAACAATTCCAAAGGAGAAACACGGACCTATTCTGTAAAAAGCGGACAGGGGTTTATGATTTTTCCCGGCCAGATCAACACTTACATTGCCGATGAACAGCTTCCGTGGAAATATATGTGGATTGAATTTGACGGATTACGTGTAAAAGAGGCTTTAAGTGTCACAGATTTGTGCAAAGACGCGCCCGTTTATCATTCCCACTCCAAAGAATTGCAGGAAAAACTTGCCGATGAAATGCTTTATATTGTCAATCATCCACAGGAATCTTCCTTCCATCTCATCGGGCATCTGTATCTGTTTTTAGACTATCTGCTGCAGTCAGCAAAATCGACAAAGCTGGTCTCCAGCGGACGCATGAGTGATTATTACATAAAAGAAGCGATCAATTATATTGAACAGAATTTTCAGAATAATATTTCGATTGAAGATATCGCTGCGGTATGCGGCATCAACCGGAGTTATTTCGGAAAAATATTCCGCAACTCGATCGGCCGTTCCCCACAGGAATTTCTTATGAACTACCGCATGGTAAAGGCTACGGAATTATTAAAGCTGACTTCCTTATCCATTGCAGATGTCGGCTCTGCTGTCGGATACGAAAATCAGCTTCATTTTTCCCGTGCTTTTAAAAATATTTATGGTGTTTCTCCGCGGGAATGGAAAAACCAGAACAAGTAATAATAGATAGGATAGAGTAAACGCAAAATAGCGAGTACCTGTTCAAAATCATCCGATGTGAGATAATAGACTCATCACTACAAAGTCCAAATAGTTTAGTACTCAACTTTTTTGACTTTGCTACAGGAGGTGAGTTATGAAATCTCATACAAGTTTAGTTGCACAGCAAACCCGTCTGAGTGAATGGACTGACATGGTCAGGGACTGCCAAAACCGTCCGCAAGGAATGAAAATCGATGAATGGTGTTAGCAAAAGCAAGTTATTACTGGAGACTCCGGAAAGTTCGTGAGGCTTATCTGAAAACAGCGGATCATACACAAACATTTCTTATCTGAACAATTGGCTAACAAGCCAGAAAAATCTAAATCCTCCATCACTTTTTTCAGGGTATAGACTGGATCGTCATCAGGTAAACTCAATTCGAAGAAACTGAAGTTGATTTTCTGTTGCCCTAGTTCAAAAAATTCGTTATAATAATCTTGTTTTTGCATAGTTTCATTATAACATGGAACGGAGAGGAGATGGTTGTCGTTAGCCATCTTTTTCTCTTTTTATGGAAAAATTTTAGGGGCAGATTTGACTCGCATGAGTCAAATCTGCCCCTGTTTGGAACTATCTATTCCCCGGCAGCCCCCTCTGCTTTCTTCAGAAAACACATTTTTAAGTTTTTCTGAATCCTGTTGTGTATACGCATCTATAATGTTCTGACACATTTGATCTGCCTCTTCTTGCTCAGAACGAAACCACGTATCGAAATACCTGGCAGAACATCCTGTTAAACCAAATAGAGCAACTCCCATAAAGAACAGTAAGCCTTTTTTCATACACGTATATCCTTTCTTTTATTGTGATCTGTCTTTTCCCATTTTTTTATCATAAAATACTTCACCAGATGAAATGCACCCAGGATGCAAAGCAGGGAAATAAAATAAGAGCTAAGACTTGCAAACCGTATGGTGGCTGTATAGCCAGCCTGGGCGCTGAGGATTTTCGCAGCACTGATTCCAAGTATTACAAAAACCGTTACGCACCAGCCACCAGCCATTTTTTTTGAGGTGGAGGGATTGTATACATCTTTTTTTATCAGAGCCAGGGTGAGAAGAATATACAATGCGATAACCAGTATGTAAAGGAGAACAAGCGCGGCCAGATAACCTGGATAGAATTTTTCTTCCAGAGTTGTCAGCATAAGGATTGTTCCTGCCCTGCAAAACAGAAGGGAAAATCCAAGGCTTTGTATTCCATAAATCCAAAAAACCTTCTTTCCTGTAACCTCTGTTCTGGAAAAACTCAAAATAACCATTCCAAGATAAACAAGCACCAGAAAAATTTTTGAAAAAACAGGTGCAGGGGAAGCCTCAGCCAGAAAGAAAAGACCGAATATAAAAAACAGCATAGCGACATCTAATTTATAAATCTCTTTTGGCTTAATATGCGCTTCTATTCCATATAATAAAAAATTTTTTGTTTGTTTTGTCATTTCTCCTTATCCTTTCTCCCATGATAGACGGAAATATTACAATGCAGGAGTTTGACCCTCCGGGGAAAACACTGCCATATCCATGTGCATAACCGGGAACAGAAGCAGTGCAAGTTCCATTTCCGGTTTTAACTTTTCAATGGTATAAACAGGAGTTGCAGCATCTTTTTTGATTCTGGCAACAACTTCATGTCTCTTGTCTTCAATCGTCCATTCATACTTTTTAAATGGGCGAATTACATTGGTATTACCTTGACAGCAAAAGTAGGTTTCACCATTTACTATAAAAAAATCTCTCTCATCCTGATTTTTCCCCAAGCCATAAAAATATGCCTCCCCGATTTCCTCTCCGTCTTTATAGATGTCATATTTCAGCTTTAAAATAAATGATTTTATTGTATTTACAACAGGAATATAATCGATGATTCTATAGTTCCGGTTTACCTGCTTCCATTCCCACACATGTTTATCAACGACTTTCCATTCAAACTTCTCTGTATTATATTGATAATTAGTATAACCGGTTAGTAAGGGATTTTCTTTTACATAAAAGGTATACTTATATTTATTAGTTTTCTTTTCTTCTTTTCTGATTAGGGTATACATTTCGCGCTCCTTACAAAAAATGTTAATATGGTATTTTCAGAAGAACCTCTGCGCCTTTTGTTTTATCAGAATTTCCCAATAAAATCTGCCCCTTATGCTGCTTTATAATATTACTTGTAATATAAAGTCCCATTCCAAAGTGCATCCTAGAAGTCCGGCTTTTATTCCCCATAAAAAATTGTTCCTGTGCGTGAAGTAAGGCTTCTGTGGAAAATCCGCTGCCCTCATCTGTGATAGTAATTTCAAGAAACTCTCCCCTGTTGCTGGCTTTTATGTAAAGAGTTCCATGGGAGGGAGAATAGTCTATGGCATTATTCACCACATTCATAACGGCCCGTTCCAATAAGAGTTTATCTATATTGCAGGTTCCAAGGCTAGTATCGATTTCTGCGGATAAATTAATTCCTTTTGTAAGGCATAAAGAGTTTATCTGCGTTTCCATCTGCTTCATGTAATCAGCCATAGGAACTTTTTCAAACTGAAGCTGATACCCTGCGACAGTTCTGGAGATATTAATCAGTGTTTTAATGTATACACCCATTTGTTCAGAACTTTCGGTAATGTAGCCTGCATATAACTGTTGTTCTTCGTCCAGCTTTGTTTCACTTATTAAATCAACATTTCCCTGAATCACAGTCAATGGTGTTTTCAGGTCATGAGCAAGTGCAGCAATCTGCTCCCTTTGTAATTGCTCTGCACTCCATTGCTTTTCTAAGGATGATTTCAGATTTTCCTTCATATTGGAAAAAGAATGGAGTACCTCTTCAAATTCCCGGATATTGGAATGTCCTACTTCAAAATCAAGATTTTGCTGCGCAACCTGTTCTGTTGCATCAAAAAGAGGAGCAAGCTGCGCCCTTAGATTCCTGGAAAATTTTGTTGTCAGGATTACGCTGACTGCAATACCATTTGCGCCTATAAAAATATACAATAGAATTTCCGGTGAGGGAACATGCTCATTCAACCACTCATTTGTAAACTGTGAGCCAATATAATATTGAAGCACCACATATTCCTTTTCCCTGGTAACAAGTAAATACTGTTTCTGAACCGCTGCATTTGGTTTTCCGGAAACAGCATACTCCATAGCCTGTTCTAACTCTTCTCCTTCCAAAGACGTTTCCAATATTTCATAATTTTTACTTAACACCAAATACTTACATCCCATCGGAAGCTGTACCTCTGTCAAATCCGGTGTTGCCGCAATTACTGAAACAAGATTTTTGGTACTGCGTTCCGAATAATCCGCATAGGTAATAAAATTTGTACTGACTCCAATATAAAGAAAAATAAATGGAATGACAGCCGAAGTAATTAACCCAACAAGCAGCATACACAAAAATTTCCAAAAGGATGCTTTTAAGGATGTTCTTTTTTTCATTCCCATTTATATCCAATCCCCCATACGGTTGCTATTGGCTGAATATTTTGTTTGCTTAACTTTGCCCGGATATTTTTGATATGGGTGGAAATGGTGGAATTATCACTATTGCCATCAAAACTGAAAACTGCCTCATAAATCTGTTCCTTTGAAAACACCTGTCCTTTATGTCTGGCAAGGTATTCACAGATTAGATATTCACTTTTGGTTAAAGGAACTGGTGCAGAATCAACCAGCAGTTCCTTTGCAGATAAATCAATTTTTATCCGGTCAAAAATAAGAACTGTGTGTCTTTCCCGATGTTCGCGGCGTAAATGGGCATTAACTCTTGCCCGTAATTCTGCAATGCGGAAGGGCTTTGTCAAATAGTCATCTGCGCCTAATCCAAGTCCCAAGGTAATGTCATTCTCCATGGTCTTGGCAGTCAGAAAGAGAATCGGACAGTCCACCAGAGAGCGGATTTTATCACAATAAGAAAAACCATCTATATCCGGCATCATAATGTCCAGTATAATTAAGTCATACTGATTTAATTTCTCAACAGGAACCTGTGCAGCAGAGGTATAAACCGTAACCAGATGTCCATCCTTTTGCAATCCATTTTTCACAAGCTCTAAAATCCATGGCTCATCATCAACCATAAGGATTGTTGCCATTGTATCGCCTCCTAATATGTTTCAGTATAGCATAATCTATAATGGCAGAAAAGCAATTATTGCCGCTTTTCTGCCATATAATAGTGGTCATTTATCTGTACCGCAACAGCTTCGGTCTTATCAGTACCTTGAATTTCATAAATGTCTTTATAAATCCATTGTTCCCGCTGCTGCTTGGCGCTTTCTCCCTGCCAGTCAAGTTTACGGAGTTCCTCCTTTGACAAAGGAATCTTCGTTTCTGCATCAAATATAATAGTTTCTGCCAGAATATCAATATAGTTTCCCAGTTCACTATTGGAGACGGTTTCAGACGTTACCTGATAAACGGTACTATTACAGAGAAGCTGAGTTGCATTTTGCGGATTGATTTTAAACTTGCCACTCATAGCTTCTTCTGTATTCTTAAAATCAAAAACAGAATCTGTACCTTTGACATTTGCATTTGAAACCGCTTTGTGATATTCTCCATTTACCTCTACAATGAGATAATTGTCAGCATTTGGCGCTGCATACACATTTAAAAACGGAATGATATAAGCAGCATCCGGAGCTTTATCTCCTAAATCTGCCAGGTTCAGGAAAGCAGCAGGCTCTATATTTTCTTGAAGTAATAGTTTCCCTTCTTCATCCACAGCCGTAAGCTGTCGGATATAACCAATCCACTCTCCCAGCTCATCATTAGAAACTGTATCTTCTAAAATTGTGTAGTTGTTTTCTTTATAAGAAAACTGAGTCACATTCTCCTCATTCAAATAACATTCTTCTTTGTCACTGGCATAGTCATTTATTTTCTCCTGCAAGGAGCATCCTGAAAAAGAGAAACATGCCATAGCCGCAAGCAGCAGCAACCTCACTCTTCTGCACTTCATATTTTGTCATATCCTTTCTTATTCTTGATTATAAAAAAGGATAAATCATAATTTTGAAGATTTTATAAAGAAAAGATGATGAAATTTCACTTCCCAGTTCTTGCCATCTGTAAAAAGGGAAAACTTGGAAACTGCATTACTTTGAATCAATTTTTATCAGATGCTTCATACTTTTTTTGTTTTATCATTTAACCTTTTAGTCGGCTTTCAATATCTGATGCACTATATAATACATCTGTTACAATCACTTTATCTCCCTGGATTACAAAAAAGACAGAGTAATTGTCTACTAACAATCTTCTCATTTCATTGCTTCGTTCCGGCTCTGATTCCATAATACGGATTCTCTCAGCCATAGTATTCAATGTCAAAATAGCGTCTGCAATCCGGTTGTATTGATCCATAGCATTTTCCGGTGCCTGGAGAACATAAGCGATGTGATTATATAACTGTTCCATATCAGCCAATGCTTCATTTGTAATCTCAACCGTATAGTGTCTCATATCAATGATTCTCCCTGAATTTTGCAAAGGCTTCCGCTGCATTTTGTACTTTTCCTGCCGCTATATCATTGTAGCCTGTTTCCAGTTTCTGATGGATTTCTTCTGTTGTCATGGCATCTGTATGAATCGATACGGGTACTTTTGGTAAAGAAACAGAAAATGGAATTCCACCTGTAAGAGAAATTTGATTCAAATACATATCAATCGCTGTTGACATAGGAACACCTAATTGAGACAATACTTTTTCTGCCCGCTCTTTGACAGTTGGGTTTACTCTTAAGTTCAATGTTGCTGTTTTTTCCATGATTACACCTCCTTGTTTCTTATATTGTAACGCTTTTGTCGTTACAACACAAGTACTATTATGGACTTTAAGTCTGTTATACAAAAAAAATTACCTTTCCGTGTACAATAAAGTTGTTCAGGCTATCTTGTACACGGAAAGGTAATTTATGGCGAAGAAAGAATATTCGCTCGCACATACAAAATGGATGTGTAAATATCATATCGTCTTCACACCAAAGTATAGACGAAAAGTAATTTATAAGCAATACAAGGCAGACATCAGAGATATTATAAAACAATTGTGTAGTTATAAAGGTGTTGAAATAATTGAAGGACATCTGATGCCAGACCATATTCATATGTTAGTACAGTCGGATTAAATGAGGCAACAATAAAAAAATATATCCAGGAACAGGAAAAGCATGATATTGCAATGGATAAATTAAGTGTAAAAGAATATGAAGACCCTTTTAAGGGTTAATGTCAAGTAGTAACAATACCCCTTAAGGGGTTGCGACGAGTCAAGAGAAAGTCAGCGCCTTGAGACGCTGGCCTAGTAACAAGGGCTTATAGCCCTAGAGCAAACCACCCGCTGGATGGTGTGCTACCCGTCAAGAGGACAATGAAAAATAATAAATTTTTCTCCGTCAGCCTATTAACCGGCTGGCGGTATTTTTATGCTGCTTTCAACGTAAGTTCATGAAAGGCC